>NZ_LGDD01000176.1 GCF_001279695.1 Streptomyces sp. WM6378 | reverse complement strand
AACACCGCATCCAACGCCCCCGCAAACACCGGGAACCGGCCGTACAACTCCCGACCCATCCCCACCCGCTGCGCCCCCTGCCCCGAGAACAACACCGCGAGGGAGCGGTCCGCCTCCGCACGGCCCCGGGCCGCCTCGGACAGTTCGCTGTCGGGGCCCTGCGCCAGGAGCACCGCGCGGTGCTCGAAGAGCGACCGGCCCGCGGCGAGCGAACGGCCGACGTCCACCGGTGACAGCGCGCCGCCGTGCGCCGAGATCCGCTCGATCTGGGCCGCCAGGGCCTGTTCGGACTTGGCGGACAGCAACCACGGCACGACGGTCGGCGCCCACTGCGGTTCCGTCGCGGGCTCTTTGGCCTGCTCCGCCTGTTCGATGATGACGTGGGCATTGGTGCCGCTGATGCCGAACGACGACACCCCCGCCCGCCACGGCCGGTCGGCCCTGGGCCACTCCCGGGACTCCGCCAGCAGCTC
>NZ_LGDD01000175.1 GCF_001279695.1 Streptomyces sp. WM6378 | reverse complement strand
CGAACCTCTCTCCAGGAGTTCACGATGGCCGACGTGGCCTTCGTCGTCACCACGATCGCGGTTTTCGCGTTGGTGGCGCTCATTGCCAAGGGGGTGGCAAAGCTGTGACTGCCGAAAACATCGTCGGTCTGATCGTGGCCGTCGCCCTCCTGGGTTACCTCGTCCTCGCCCTTGTGTACCCGGAGAGGTTCTGAGTCCCGTCATGTCTCCTGTTCTTGCTGGTGTGCTCCAGTTCCTCGCGCTCGCGGTGGCGCTGGTGCTGGCCTACCGTCCGCTGGGCGATTACATGGCCCGGGTCTACTCCTCGGACAGGCACCTGCGTGTCGAGAAGTGGGTCTACAAGGCCATCGGTGCCAATCCGTCCACCGAGATGCGCTGGCCCGCCTATCTGCGCGGTGTCCTCGCCTTCTCCGCGGTGAGCGTCCTCTTCCTGTACCTGATGCAGCGCCTGCAGGGTTCGCTGCCCGGCTCGCTGGGGTTCGTG
>NZ_LGDD01000174.1 GCF_001279695.1 Streptomyces sp. WM6378 | reverse complement strand
AGGGACGAGGCATGACTGCCAGCCTTCCGTGAAGGGCTGTCAGTTAGCCACCAGAACTGGAACCTCAGAGGTGGGTCAGGTCAGGTTCGGTCACGCGACCTGGAGAGCCGGTGTGGTCATGACGGTCTCGAATTCGATGGGGGTCAGCCGGCCGAGCGAGGCTTGTCTGCGGCGCCGGTGGTAGGTCCTCTCGATCCGGGTCACGATCGCGATCCGCAGTTCCTCACGGGTGGCCCATGCCCGGCGGTCGAGGACGTTCTTCTGCAGCAGGCTGAAGAAGGACTCCATGGCCGCGTTGTCGCCTGCCGCCCCGACCCGCCCTGTCGAGCCGACGATCCGGTGCCGATCGAGCACCCGGATGAACTTCCGTGACCGGAACTGCGATCCGCGATCACTGTGCAGCATGCACCCGGCGACGTGTCCACGCCGGGCAACCGCGTTGTTCATGGCTGTGACGGCCAGGCGGGACTTCATCCGCGTGTCGATCGAGTAGCCGACGATC
>NZ_LGDD01000173.1 GCF_001279695.1 Streptomyces sp. WM6378 | reverse complement strand
CCCGGCCCCCCCCGAGGAGCTCCACCCCTCGGCCCCCCAGCGGGGGCTCCGCCCCCTGCACCCCCGGCAGGCCGAGGATGCCCGCATGGGCCAGAACCATGGGTGCGCCGCCGAGCCCCCGTGCCGTCGGGGGCGCGGGGAACTGCGCGAGGAGCGACCGCGCCCCGCAGACGAAACCGGATTGAAAGGCGCGCGAGGAACTGCGCAAGCAACCCCGCACGGCCCGAGGACGAAAACGGGGCTGGGGCCGCGAGGAACTGCGCGAAAAGCGACCACGGCCCGCGCTGAACAGCAAACCGCCCCTCCCCGTATCCCCCGGAGGGTCTCGGGAAGGGGCGGGGTGGGGAAAGGCTCAGCCCGCCACCGACACCTGCGGCTCGCCCGAGGCGATGCCGTCCTTCTCCATCTGCTCGGCGATCTTCATCGCCTCGTCGATCAGCGTCTCCACGATCTTCGACTCCGGGACCGTCTTGATGACCTCGCCCTTCACGAAGATCTGCCCCTTGC
>NZ_LGDD01000172.1 GCF_001279695.1 Streptomyces sp. WM6378 | reverse complement strand
ACCTGACCGGACAACTCGCCTTCCGAAGGCGGGAAATCGGTACGCGATGGCGCCGCCTGACCACGGGCCGCCAGGCCCTGCTTGCCCTGGCGCACCTGCAATGCGGTGACACCTACGCACAGCTCGCGGCCGGGTTCGGGATCGGCACCGCGACGGTGTTCCGCTACATACGCGAGGCCGTCGAACGTTCTGGCCGCCCTCGCGCCGCCCCTGGGCGAGGCGATGAAGACCATCCGGACCAAGGCCTTCGTCATCCTCGACGGCACCTTGCTTCCCCTCGACCGCATCGCCGCCGATACCCCGTACTACTCGGGAAAGCACCGGACAGCCGGGGAACTGCGGTGATCCCCTCGCTCATGACCGTGCGGGACATCGCCGGCTAACGGGCCCGCGAGCGTACTCCCTTGTGCGGACCGGCTTTTGGGTACCGGGTGTGCACGGCTCCGCCGCCGGCCTTCGGCGGCATCGACGTCCTGTCCGTACTGGCCCTGGCCGACCGCAAGGCAGTCGCCGCA
>NZ_LGDD01000171.1 GCF_001279695.1 Streptomyces sp. WM6378 | reverse complement strand
TACTCCAGTGGTACTTCATCATTCTCGCTGGTCAGGGGCGGTCTTTCGAGCCTAGCGGGCTGACGGTTCCTCAGGGGCCGGTTCCGGGAAGCCGTCATGGATGGCGGGCCGGGACGTGCAGGCTCGGGGCATGATGGCGGACTTTGTCACGGGACGCTGGAGTGCCGAGCTCGAGGACCTGTTCCTGCGGGTAAGCGGACGGTTCGGCCGAGTCGAGGTGCGGCGCCGGATGCGGGATTACGTCCGGGGCCTGTTGGGCCCGGTCGGCCGCAAGAACAGCTGGCAGCTGGCCGAGTACGCCGGTCACAACGGCCCGTACGGACTGCAGCACCTGCTGTCGCGAAGCCGATGGGACCCCGACGAACTCCGGGACGACGTGCAGGAGTATGTGGCCCAGCGGCTCGGCGCCCCGGACGGCGTCCTGATCGTGGACGACACCGGATTCCTCAAGAAAGGCGTCGTCTCCGCCGGGGTGCAGCGGCAGTACTCCGGCACGGCCGGGGCTTGTACGTGAATA
>NZ_LGDD01000170.1 GCF_001279695.1 Streptomyces sp. WM6378 | reverse complement strand
GTTCGCGTGAACTCCGGGGCGAGCGATGTCCACGTCGTCCTCGGCACCGAGGACGGCTGACCCGGCGGCCGGAATCCGTGACGAGTGAGGCCGTTCCGTCGATATCGGCGAGTGTGATGCACCAGAAATAGCGACTCTGGAAGGCATCCGCTTTCCGTACGTGATCGGTTGACACTCAGCAGGCGGCACCGGGCCCTCGACCTCCTGAGAGCTTGCATCCGCAAGGGCGGGCCCGTCATAGGGCGAGGCCGACTGCTGCCGCTTGGCCGAGGGACCGACCGTAAGCCAAGACGAGCACCCGTGGCCCGCGCGGTCGACGCCCACCGAGTAAGACCACGCCCGTGAGGACTTCCGACCGCCTGGAGAACGCGGTGGCCAGCTGAACCGCCAACGCCAAACCGAGCAGGCCCTTCCCGACCGTGCTCACTAGAGGACCATCCCTTCTGCAGCCCTGGTGGATAGGGTTGTGACCTCTCGGTCCCGGTGGGGTACGGCCAGCCATGCGAGCCGCTCGACGGC
>NZ_LGDD01000169.1 GCF_001279695.1 Streptomyces sp. WM6378 | reverse complement strand
CCATCAAGCGGCAGATGTACGGCCGCGGGTCGTTCCAACTCCTCCGCACCCGCGTCCTGTTGCGATCGTGACCGTCCCGAGATTTCGACCAGACCCCTGGAAACGACCAGTGTCGCTCTTCGTTCCTCAGCGAGGTGCCTGGGGCAACTGTGGCGGGGCCGCCCGCTCGCGAAGTGTGCGGCCCGTGACGCCCCGTCAAGGGCGCCTACGGCGTCGCCATGCGATGAGCTTCGCTCACCCTGGACGGTTCACCCCGGACCTGGACCTGTCTGGCTATCGGGCGGCCCCGGAGCTGTGGCGGCTATCCGCAGGTCAACGGCTCGTAGGTGGGGAACTAGATCGAGCAGGTCTGAGGTCACCAGAGATCACCGGGTGGCCGTTTTTATCGAGCGTCATCACTTGCTGCTTTCGCGGTGTCTCGGGCGGGCATGAGCGACTCTTTCGGCAGGCTAAGAGGCCCTAACAAAGGCGTTGGACGTGTCGGTGTGTGATGAGGCAAGTGGCGAGGCCGAGGAAGGCTTCGTGGATGTCATCGCGTCGTTCCCA
>NZ_LGDD01000168.1 GCF_001279695.1 Streptomyces sp. WM6378 | reverse complement strand
AGGGTGCTCAGTGGACTTCGCAAGCTCTAGCGGCGGTGCTGCCCGCTCCACTACTTCCGCGAAGATCGTGGTGGCGGGCGGTTTCGGCGTGGGCAAGACCACGTTCGTCGGCGCGGTCTCGGAGATCAACCCGCTGCGCACCGAAGCCGTCATGACCTCGGCGTCGGCGGGCATCGACGACCTCACCCACACCGGAGACAAGACCACCACCACGGTCGCCATGGACTTCGGCCGCATCACCCTGGACCAGGACCTCATCCTGTACCTCTTCGGCACCCCCGGACAGGACCGCTTCTGGTTCATGTGGGACGACCTCGTACGCGGCGCCATCGGCGCCGTCGTCCTCGTCGACACCCGCCGCCTCGCCGACTGCTTCCCCGCCGTCGACTACTTCGAAAACTCCGGCCTCCCCTTCGTCATCGCCCTCAACGGCTTCGACGGACACCAGCCCTACACCCCCGACGAAGTACGCGAAGCCCTCCAGATCGGCCCCGACACCCCCATCATCGTCACCGACGCCCGCCACCGAGCAGACGCCAAAAGCGCCCTCATCACCCTCGTCGAACACGCCCTCATGGCACGACT
>NZ_LGDD01000167.1 GCF_001279695.1 Streptomyces sp. WM6378 | reverse complement strand
GGGCCCGTGCCGTTCATCGTAGCGGCGCGGCTTGGGCCTGCGGTGCAGAACGGGCGAAGGGGAGCGTGCAGGCAGGCCTTGTCCGATCGGGTGATCGCTGTGCAGGGGAACAGAGTCGCGGGCTTCCCCACGGCGCCAACAGGCCGGGGCGTAGCGGTCGGACTCATGGGCACGGTCGGGAAGGGCCTGCTCGGTTGGCGTTGGCGGTTCAGCTGGCCACCGCGTTCTCCAGGCGGTCGGAAGTCCTCACGGGCGTGGTCTTGCTCGGTGGGCGTCGACCGCGCGGGCCACGGGTGCTCGTCTTGGCCTGCGGTCGGTCCCTCGGCCAAGCGGCAGCAGTCGGCCTCGCCCTATGACGGGCCCGCCCTTGCGGATGCAGGCTCTCAGGAGGTCCAGGGCCCGGTGCCGCCTGCTGAGTGTCAACCGATCACGTACGGAAAGCGGATGCCTTCCAGAGTCGCTATTTCTGGTGCACCACACTCGCCGATATCAACGGAACGGCCTCACTCGTCACGGATTCCGGCCGCCGGGTCAGCCGTCCTCGGTGCCGAGGACGACGTGGACATCGCTCGCCCCGGAGTTCACGCGAAC
>NZ_LGDD01000166.1 GCF_001279695.1 Streptomyces sp. WM6378 | reverse complement strand
CCCCCCCCCCTCCCCAAACCCTAACCCGGCCCCGGGCTCAGCCCCCCGCCCGCCCCCCCCGCGCGGCCCGCCACTCGTCGGCGAGCACCGCCCAGATCTCGCTGTCGTGCCGCACCCCTCGGTAGAGGTAGCTCTCGCGGAGCACCCCGTCCTTGGTCATGCCGAGCCGCCGGGCGACGTTGGTGCTCGCGGTGTTCTCGGCGGACGCCACCCACTCGACGCGGTGCATCCCGCGTACGTCCACGGCCCAGTCGATCAGCGTCGTGATGGCCCGGGTGATCAGGCCGCGCCCGACCGCGGCCTCCTCCAGCCAGCAGCCGACCTCGCAGTTGCCCTGGGCCGGTTCGAAGGTCCGGAAGATGACGGCGCCGACCAGCGTGCTGTCGAGCCAGATGCCGTAGATGCGCCCGGCGTCGGCGGCCGTCTTGTCCGCGTACCCCTGGAGGAAGGCGCGCGCGGAGGGCAGGTCGGTCGCGAAGTCGGGCAGGGCGATGTGAGTGCCGATGAACTCGCGGCCCCGGTCCATGTGGGCGAGGAACTCCTCGGCCTGCCACGGCTCCAGCGGGCGGAGTTCGGCCCCGTCGTCCCCCAGAGATACTGCGAACATCCCACTCCTCCATCTGATCCGTCTGAGCGATTGCTAGGGCACGAGTTGGTCGGCCCGGTCGGCCGCCGGCTGCTCCGGGATCTTCGCACGGCGGCATTCGGGGGCCTCGATGCTGATCCTGGGGAGTCGCCGGTCGAGCCAGGCGGGCAGCCACCAGTTGGCGCCGCCGAGCAGGTGCATGAGGGCGGGCACGAGCAGGGTGCGCAGGACGAACGCGTCGAGCGCGACGGCCGCCGCGAGCGCGATGCCGAACATGGCGATGACGCGGTCGCCGCTGAGCACGAACGCGAGGAAGACCGAAATCATGATGACGGCAGCAGAGTTGATCACGCGACTCGTCTCGGCGAGGCCGACCCGGACCGCCCGCCGGTTGTCGCGGGTCTCCAGCCACTCCTCGTACATCCGGCTGACCAGGAACACCTGGTAGTCCATGGACAGGCCGAAGAGGACGGAGACCATGATCACCGGCAGGAACGGTTCGATCGGTCCGGACCGGCCGAGGCCCATGAGTTCGCTGCCCCAGCCCCATTGGAAGACCGCGACGACGATGCCGAACGCGGAGGCCACCGCCGCCACGTTCATCGCGGCCGCCTTGAGCGGGATCCCGATCGAGCGGAAGGCGAGCAGCAGCAGGACGCAGCCGAGCGCGATCACCACGCCGACGAACAGCGGGAGTTTGCCGACGATGATCGCCGCGAAGTCGTCGTAGCCGGCGGTCACACCGCCCACCTGCGCCTTGAGCGAGCTGCCCCGCTCGGCGGCGGGGAGCACCTCGTGGCGCAGCCGGTCGACGAGGTCGCTGGTGCGCTGCGACTGCGGTGCCGAGTCCGGTACGACGGTCAGGACGGCGGTGCTGCCGCTGCCGTTGTACGTCACCGGGCTCACCGAGGCGACGCCGCCGGTGGCGCGCAGCACGTCGGGCAGCCGTTCCATCGCGAGCCGGTCGCCGGGGCCTTCGAGCTCGGCGACCACGGCGAGCGGCCCGTTCACGCCGGGCCCGAAGCCGTCCGCGAGGAGGTCGTAGGCCTTGCGCGTGGTGCTCTTGGCGGGGTTGTTGCCCTGGTCGGAGGTGCCGAGGTGGAGGGAGAGCGCGGGCAGCGCGAGCACCAGCATGACCGCGGTGGCGATCACGCCGAGCAGCTTGGGGTGGCGCTCCACGAAGGCGGCCCAGCGGGCGGCGAACCCGGTGGGCGGCTCGGGCTGCGGGCCGTGTTCGGCGAGCCCCTGCCGCTCACGGCGGCTGAGCGCCCGCATCCCGATGAACGAGAGCAGTGCGGGCAGCAGCGTGACGGAGGCGGCCACGGTCAGGACGACGGTGAGGGAGGCGGCGACGGCCACGCCGTTGAGGAAGCCCAGGCGCAGGACGAGCATGCCGAGCAGGGCGATGCAGACGGTCGCCCCCGCGAAGACGACGGCCCGGCCGGTGGTCGCGACGGCCGTGCGGGCCGCTTCCTCGACACCCATGCCCTGGCGCAGCGCGCGCCGGTGTCTGGTCACGATGAACAGGGCGTAGTCGATGCCGACGCCGAGCCCGACGAGCATGCCCAGCATGGGCGCGAAGTCGGCGACGGTCATGACGTGGCCGAGCAGTCCGATGCCCGCGTACGCGGTGCCGACGCCGACAAGGGCGGTGGCGATCGGGAGCAGGCTGGCGGCGAACGAACCGAACGCGAGGAACAGCACGACGGCCGCGACGACCACGCCGACGGCCTCGCTGAGGTGCGCGGACGGCGCTTCGGTGAGCCCGACCGCGCTGCCGCCGAGCTCGACGTCGAGCGAGTCGGACGCGGCGGCCCCGGCCGTGTCGACGACGGCCTTGGCCTGCGCCTTGGGGATGTCGTCGGCTTGCTCGTCGAAGGTGACCGTCGCGTACGCGGTGCGTCCGTCGGCGCTGATCTGCGCCGCGCCCTCCGCCCCGTACGGGCCCGCCACGGAGGCGACGCCGGGGAGCTTCGCGACCTGCGCGAGCGTCCGCTCCAACTGCTGCCGTACGGCGCTGTCGCGGACCGAGCCGGAGTGGGTGTGCCAGACGACGGAGTCGGTGTCGCCGCCCCGGCCGTGGAAGGCGGCGTCGAGCAGGGTGCTCGCGCGGCCGGACTCGGTGCCGGGGACCTCGTAGTCGTTCGAGTAGGCGGAGCCGGCGACGGCCGCCGCGGTGGTGGTGGCGCCGAGCGCGAGGAGCCAGAGCAGTACGGCGACGAGGCGGTGCCTGACGCACCAGCGCGCGAGGGCGGCCAACAGAGTGCTCCCGGATGTTTTTGTGGCTCTTTGACCGGGAACAGCCCGCAAAGAACGGCGGTGCGCAGGATGCGCGTCAGCCACTCTGGCAGTCAATAGAGATCGTTTGCCGCTTTCGTGGCGTTCCTCACAGGACCCCTCCCCCTATGGGGGCGAAGGGCCCGGACTCAGCGCCGAAGGGCCTCCGCGGGTTCGATTCGGGCGGCGCGCAGCGCGGGGTAGGCGCCGGCCAGCAGACCGGTGAGGGTGCCGATCAGCGGGGCGGGCAGGGTCGTCCACGGGTCGAGGATGGCCGTCCAGTGGTGGGCGAGCGCCACCGAGAGCGTGACCACGATGCTGACGGCGGTGCCGAGCAGGCCGCCGAGGGTGCCGAGCGCCGCGGATTCGGTGAGGAACTGGGCGGCGATGTGGCGGGGCCGCGCGCCCAGTGAGCGGCGCAGGCCGATCTCGCCGGTGCGTTCCAGGACGGAGACCAGGGTGGTGTTGGCGATGCCGACGGTGCCGATCACCAGAGTGATGCCCGCGAGCAGCAGGAACAGCGAGTCGAGGCTCCCGGTGACGCTGTCCTGGAGCGTGTGGGGTGCGGGCGGCGGCACGGCCTGGAGGTGGTCGGGGCGGTCCGGCCGGAGCGCGAGCGGGGCCTGCTTCGCGATGAGCCGGGCGGCGCCGACGCGGGTCTGGATGAGCATGGTGGCGGCGTAGTCGGGCGCCGGGTCGCCGTAGTCGGCGCGGGCCGTGCGGTCGGGGATCATCACCGAGAGCAGCAGGTTGGGCAGCCGCTCGACGTTCCGCAGGATGCCGACGACGGTGTACGGGGTGCCGTTGACGAAGACGGCGGGCTGGGCCGCGAGACTGCTGATGCCGAGGCGGCGGGCGACGGCCGAACCGATCACCGCGACGTGCATGCGTCGGCTGTCGTGGAAGGTGTTGTAGAGGGTGCCGCCGGCGAGCGTGGGGCCGACGGCCTGGAGCAGCCCCGGGCTCGCCGCGTACACCGTGAGGCCTTCGGCGCCCGCGGCCGCCGCGCCGGCGGGTCCCGAGCGGGTGGAGACGGCGGGCGGAGTCTTGAACACCTGCCAGTAGGTGCCCGCGTGGACGGCGCCGTTGAGTCGCCCGGCACGCTGGTCGGCGTCGTCGGGGAAGTCGTAGCGGGTGGCCGCGCCGGTCTGTTGCCCCGGGTCGGGCGCGCCGACGTCCTTCACGGTGACCTGGGTGGCGGCGAGCACCGTGAAGTCGGAGCTGATCTGGCCGCGCGCGGTGGCCGTGAGCCCGAGGATGGCCACGAACGCGCCGACGCCTAGCAGCGTGCCGAGCACGGTCAGCGCGGTACGGGCCGGGCGTTGCAGGATGCCCGCCACCGATTCGGCCGCGAGGTCCCTGAAGACCATCCGGGTACGGGGGCTGCCGGGGTGCCTCGGGCGCCGGGCGGGCCTCCTCATACCGGACTCCCTACGCTCAACTCGCCGCTGTCTTCGGCGAGTTGACCATCGCGGATGGTGATGGTGCGCCGCGCGCGGGCGGCGACGGCCGGGTCGTGGGTGATGACGACGAGGGTGATGCCGCTGCCGTTGAGGGCGTCGAGCGTGTTCATGACCCGCCCTGCCGACGCCGAGTCCAGGTTGCCGGTGGGCTCGTCGCAGAGCAGCAGGCTTGGCCGGTTGACCAGCGCGCGGGCGATGGCCACGCGCTGGCGCTCGCCGCCGGACATGGCGGAGGGCAGCGCGTCGAGCCGGTGCCCGAGGCCGACGGCGAGCAGTGCGTCCACCGCCTCGGTACGCCGTCGGGCGCGCGGGGTGCCGAGGTAGACCTGGGCGAGCATGACGTTCTCCGTGGCGGTGCGGTACGGCAGCAGGTGGAAGGCCTGGAAGACGAGGCCGATGCGGTGGCCGCGCAGGGCCGTGCGGTCGGCCTCGGGCAGGCCGCCGGTGTCGATGCCGTCGAGCCGGTAGCGCCCGCCGGTGGGGCGGTCGACGAGGCCGATCACATTGAGCAGCGTCGACTTCCCGGACCCCGAGGGCCCGACCACGGCGATGTACTCGCCGCGGTGGACGGTGAGATCGGTGGGCCGCAGCGCGTGCACCGGGGGCGGCCCGGGGTAGGTCCGGGCGGCGGCGGCCAGGCCGATGACGGCGGGGGCGCCGGTGCGCGCCGGCTCGTCCGCCCGCGCCCCCAGGCCCTGCGGGTTTTCTCCCGCCGGCCCGCCTCGCCACCGCCGGCCCCTCACTGGCCGACCACCACGGCGTCCCCGGCCGCGAGCCGGAAGCCCTGGGCGGCCGTCACGGCCACGTACCCGCCGGCGTCCATGCCCGCGGTGACCGGGATGCGGTTCTGGGCGCCGGAGGCGGCGCGTACGGTCACGGAGGTGCGGCCGTCGGCGCCCGCGCTCACGGCGGTGGCGGGCACGACGAGGACCGGCCCGTCGCTGGACGCGGCGGTCACGGTGACCCGCACGTCGAGGCCGAGCCAGGGCGCGGGGAGTTCGGTGTCCGGGGTGACGGTCAGCGGGTAGCCGGCCCGCGTCTGCGGGGTGTCGCCGCCGCCGTCCTGGCCGCCGCCGGACGAGCCGCTCTGCCCGCCACTGCCCGAACTACCGTTGCGCTGGCCGGAGTTGGATGATCCGGTGGTGTACGCGCCGAGTGCGGTGATGGCGCCCTTGGCCTCCTGGCCGAGCACTTCAGCGGAGAGCTGGACCTTCATGCCCTCGCGCAGCGACGACTTCTGGTCCTGGGTGAGGACGGTCGTCACCACGGGCCGCCCCGAGTCGATGGTGAGCAGCGGCGCGGCGACGGCCGAGCCGACGGCTGCGTTGACGGCCGAGAGCCGGGCGGGGAAGGCGGGCACGAAGGTGAACTCGGCGAGCGGGAGCATCACCCCGGTGTGCGCGACGAGGTCGTCGAGCGCCTTTTGCGCGGTGGACAGGTCCTGTTGGGCGTAACCGAGCTGGGTGGTGGCGGCCGAGATCGCGGCGGCCCCTTTCGCGCCGTCGCGGGTCGCGCGGGCGGCGGTGACGGCGCGCTGCGCGGTGGTGACGGCCTGGCGGGCCGCGGCGAGTGGCTGCTGGTCCGCGGCGCCGTGCGGGCCGCCGGTGTCGGGCGGGTCGTAGCCGCGGTCGGCGTAGAGCGCGGCGACGGCGGTCTTGGTGCGCGGCCCGAAGGTGCCCGCCGGGTCGCTGTCGGCGTACCCGAGGCGGCGCAGCGCGTCCTGGAGTTCGCCGACGTCCTTGCCGGTGTCGCCCGGCTTCAGGTCCCGGTAGGCGGGGACCGGCCCGGACAGCGCGATGACGGGCCGCCCGGAGACCTCGACGAGGACGTCGCCCGGCGCCACCGCGCTGCCGGCCTTCTTGCGGATCCCGGTCAGGAGCAGCGCACTGGCCCCGGCCCCTTGGGACTGTCCCTGTACGGGCGTGAAGTTGACGCTGCCGCCCGCGGCGACGGTGCCGCGCAGGATCACCGACTTGGTGAGGACACGCTGCTGCACCGGGGCGGTGAGCACGGTGGGGTCGGGGGCCCGGCGCCCGGCGGCGTCCTGGTCCGGGGAACGGACGAAGACCGAGGCGACGAGCCCGCCGACGGACAGCAGTGCCGCGCCCGCGGTGACGATCAGAAGAATGCGCTGACGCCTGATCAGAGCCGACGCCGAAGGCGGAAGTCGAGGTTCGGCGGAAGGCGGTGCGGGCACGTCCGGCGGACCGGCTCGCTTGTCCGGCATATCGGGGTCCAGGGCGGTCGGAATACCCGATTCGGGCGTGGAACTGTCTGCCATTCGGTCCGCCTGCCAGGTAGCCGCCCGGTCCGCTTGCGGGATCGGGCGCCAGCTTGATGTGCGGGACCGGCCGCGTCAAGAGGGAATTCCCGGGGCGATCGAAGAGCAGTGTGGCCGAATCACGGCTGTCGTGAACGCGCGGTACAGGGGACACCCGTAAGCACACGATCTTTACCTACCCTTTTCAACTGGGGTTCTACTCAAGGGAATTGACCGCTCCGGACAGATTTATCCATCCACTCCTTCGCGGGATCCGGCCAAGATTTCCCGATATCCGCCGCCCCTGCCGTTCCTTTGCTCCCATGGAGGCACAGACTCCGCAAAGTCTCCATTGACCGGCCGAACCACACCACTTACGGTTCTCCTGCCCTGGGAGACATCCCGGGACACAGCGGTCTCCGGCCGGAACCGTGCAACAAAAGAGCACGAAAGCTCGGCCTCACGTCATTTCTCAAGTCACTGAAGGAGATTCGCTGTGAGATCCAGATACGTGTTAGCCGTAGCCGGCGTCGCAGTCGCCGCACTGACCGGCCTCGCCACCCCCGCCTCGGCCGCGACCACCCCCGCCACCACCACGCTCGGCCCGGCCGCCACCGTCATCGGCATCGAGTTCGTCGACGCCAACTTCCAGGGCGCGACGTACACCGTGACCGGCGGCACCTGCACCGCGACCACCTCGGACGTCGACTTCTACATCAACTCCATGCCGGGCGGCTGGAACGATGTCATCTCCTCGTTCCGCAGCTACGCGAACTGCTACACCAAGCTGTACGAGGACAACAACCGCACGGGCGCGACGTACGGGTTCGTCGGTGACTCCAGCTATGTCGGCAACGCGATGAACGATCGCGCCAGCTCCATCGAGTGGAGCTGACCGGACCCCACTCTGCTGCCGCCGCGGACCAGGGCACGGTCCGCGGCGGCGGCCGGCCGGCGAACCGGCTGCTCCGCACCCCAAGTCCCTGCGGGCACGAAGTCTGAAAGGTGGCCATGGACGCGCGAGTTCCACAGGGAGGGCGCCCGGGCGCGGCGCCGCCGGCCAGGCTCCCCAGGGTATCGGGCCCGCCCCTCGCGGTGGCGGCGGCCGTGGCGCTGCTGCTCGCCGCGGGCTGTTCGGGCCCGGCCCAGAAAGCGGAACAGCCGAAGACCGGCGCCATTCCGAAGATCACCGACGCATCGGAGATCAAACCGCTGCCACTGGACGCGTACACCCTCAATCAGCAGCAGTATCTGGACACCCTCAATGCCCAGCGCGTATTGGCCCGGCGCTGCATGACGCAATACGGAATCGACTGGCACGGCAGCGATGTGATCGACCCGGCGCCCGTCGGTCAGAAACTCGACACACTGTTCCTGATCGTCGACGCGAACCGTGCCTCGCAGTACGGATACCACTCGCCCGACGATCATTCCAAGAACGGCTCCACGGGCGGAAAGAAATCCGACACGGGTGGCGATCCGACCCCGGTCGAGAAGTCGGTCTTCACCGGCACGTACAAAGGTCCGAACATCAATGGCCATTCCGTCCCCAAAGGCGGCTGCAATGCCGTGGTGGAAGCCGAGTTGACCAAGGGCGGCGCGCCGGGAGTGGGGATCTTGGACGCCGCGAACGTCATGCTCGGGCCGTATCAGCAATCGAAGTCGGACAGCCGGGTCCAGGACGCGTTCGGCGCCTGGAGTACGTGCATGAAAGGCAAGGGGTATACGTACAAGAGCCCCGACGACGCCGTGAACGACCCGGCGTGGCGCTCCCCCCAGCCGAGCCCTACGGAGATCGCGACGGCCCGCGCGGATGTCGCCTGCAAGCAGCAGACCAATGTCGTCGGCATCTGGTGGGCAGTGCTCACGGCCTACGAGAACCGGTACATCGAGGAGCACGCCGAGGACCTGGCCAAGGTGAAGCAGCAGGTGGACGCCACGCTGCGCAATTCGGCGACGATCCTCGCGACGGGTAGCTGACGTGAAGTCAAATGAGCGACGGCACCTGGTGGTTGTGGCGGCGCTCGCGGTTCTCCTCTCGATGGGCGGTCTGGCGGGCTGCAACGACGGCTCGTCGCCGCAGCCCGCCACGACCACCCAGGGGGCATCCCCCGGGTGACCGCTGCCGTCGGTCGGGGTCAGCCGGAGATGCTCGGGCGGCCGTTCTCGATGTGGCCCATCAGGCGCCTGCGGAACGGGCCGCCGCCGTCCGCGGTCACTTCGAGGTCGTACCAGCCGTGCGCGTCGGCGGCGGAGTGCACCACGGTGCGGCTGCGCCCGGGCTTGACCGTGACGGTCCGCTTCCAGTCCCGCAGATCGGCCTCGTCGGCGTAACCGAGCGGCCTCACGACGAAGGTGACGGGCCTGTCGCCGCGGTTGCGGAGCGTCAGGTGGACGTCGCGGTCGTTGTGGTCGAGGTACGTGGTCACCTCGGCGGCGTCCGCGGCCGCGGCTCCCTCGAATTCCCGCCGGAACCCGTTCGGCCCGGTGACCGTGAACCTGTAGGCGCCGTTCGCGCCGCCGGTAAGGGGCACGCTCCATTGCGCCTTGCCCCTTACGTCCTTGTGCTGGGGTGCGGCGAATTCCTTGGCGTACGGGTAGAGCGCGAAGTGGGCGCTGGCCCGGCCGTTGTTGCTGAGCTGCACCTGGAGGGCGCCGTCGGCGACCCGTGCGTAGGCATCCGGCTGGTACGGCAGCGGCCGGGCGGGCCGGGTGCCCTCTTCCTGTACGGGCATGTGCTGCTGGGCGGGCGGCTCGGGACGCCAGCGTCCGCTCAGCGGCGGGATGGGGCCGGGGCGGGTCACGGCGGGCTGCGGCCTGCCCCGCTTGAAGTCGAAGGCGGAGGTGAGGTCGCCGGTGACGGTGCGCCGCCACGCGCTGATGTTGGGCTCGCGCACCCCGGTCCACTGTTCCAGGAAGCGGATCACGGAGGTGTGGTCGAAGACCTCGGAGCAGACGTAGCCGCCGACGCTCCACGGCGAGACGACGAGCAGCGGCACCCGCGCGCCGAGCCCGGTGGGCTTGCCCTCCCACTGCTCGTCGGCCACCTCGGGCGGGGCGACGGGCGGCGGGACGTGGTCGAAGAAGCCGTCGTTCTCGTCGTAGTTGACGAGGACGACGGTGTGCCGCCAGACGTCGGGGTGCTTGCCGAGCGCGTCGAGCACCTTGTAGACGATGGTGGCGCTGTGCACGGGCGAGGAGACGCTCGGATGCTCGGAGTCGAGCGCGGAGGGCACCAGGTAGGAGACCTCGGGCAGGGTGCCGGCGGCCACGTCCTTGCCGAAGGCGTCGGCGAGCGTGCCGGTGGGCACCCGCCTCAACCCCCGCTCGAAGAGGCTGCGTTCGGCCTTGGTGAGGGTGGCGACCCCTTCGTCGAGCAGCCCCAGAAGCCTCTGCCGCTCGGCGTTGTCAGTGGTGTCGCGTACAACGGAGTAGAAGGACTCCATGAAGGTGTGCCCACCGGTCTTGGCGAGCACCTTCCGCGCGATCGCCTTGAAGGTGGTGAAGAACTCGATCTGGTTGTCGGTGAAGTTCTCCCATTCGGTGTACGTCTTCCAGCTGCGCCCGGCCTTTTCGAGCCGCTCGGCGTAGGTGCCCCAGCCGTACCCGGGATGGGTGCCCTCGTCGTACGCGTCGTTGCCGACGGCCCGCTGGCCGTTGGCCTCGTACCCGGTCTTGCCGCTCCACAGATGGTTGCGGTTGGGGCTGGTGGAACTGTGGATGGACGAGTGGTAGGCGTCGCAGACGGTGAAGGTGTCGGCGAGCTCGTAGTGCAGCGGGATGTCCTGGCGGTCGTAGTAGGCCATGGTCGCCGAGGTCTTGGCGGAGACCCAGTTGTCCATCCAGCCGCCGTTCCAGGCCTTGGCGCCGCCGCTCCAGGAGTGGTCGAGGGCGCCTATGTACTGGAGGTCCTGGTGCTGGGTGGCGGCGGCGCCACGCACGGGGAAGGGAAGGACGGTGCTGCCGAGCGCCCCGGGCTGCTCGAACACGGGCCTGCCGCTGGGGAGTTGAAGGGCATTGCGATCACCGAAACCGCGCACACCCCGCAAGGTGCCGAAGTAGTGGTCGAAGGACCGGTTCTCCTGCATGAGGATCACGACGTGCTTGACCGCGCTCAGCCCACCTGCGGGCGGCCCGGCGGCCATCGCCGTCTGCAGCGAGGGCGGCAGCAGCGAGCCGGCGGCGGCCGCGCCGAGGGCGCCGCCGCTCAGCGCGAGCAGTCGGCGCCGTGAGATGCCGGGGGCGGCGGCTGCGGCTGCGTTGTCCGTGGTCAAGTGGTCCTCCCGAGCGGTGTGGTGGGTACGGGGGGAACGGTAGTGACCCGGGGTGTCCCCCAGAAGGCCCCGCCCCGGCCCCCGGATGAACGTCCAAGCCCTCCCTCCGGAAGTCCAACCCGGTTTCCCCTTCGGGGGTGGGGCCCTGCGGGCCCGGTGAGGGTGGGGGTGGGTTCGACCCCCCGCGGACCGCGAGACCTGCTCGCGCAGTTCCCCGCGCCCCTAGCAGGATGGTGCCGGCCCGGGTCGGCATCTTCAGCCTGTCATGGGGGTCCCCCCTGACCCTTGAGGCCTTGGGGGAGTTTGAGGACGAGCGCCCTTAAGACGCGAACGGGGTCTGGGGCGGAGCCCCGGGAACACCTTTCACCCCCGGAGGGTCTAGGGGAAGGGGCGGGGTGGGGA
The DNA here is from genome assembly GCF_001279695.1 of Streptomyces sp. WM6378. GTDB lineage: Bacteria > Actinomycetota > Actinomycetes > Streptomycetales > Streptomycetaceae > Streptomyces. The sequence goes on along the minus strand of NZ_LGDD01000166.1, from coordinate 91,554 downwards.
AACCGAAGGGGCGGCCCGCCCCGGGCAACTCGCCGGAACAGACCGCCCCTTGAGGGACGGAGACGTGAGGGCTAGCCCTCGACCCCCAGCCGCTCCAGGATGAGCTCCTTGACGCGCGCCGCGTCGGCCTGACCACGCGTGGTCTTCATGACCGCACCGACCAGCGCGCCGACCGCCGCCACCTTGCCACCCCGGATCTTGTCCGCGATGGCCGCGTTGGAAGCGATCGCCTCGTCCACGGCGGAGCCCAGCGCACCCTCGTCCGAGACGACCTTCAGACCGCGCTTCTCGACGACCGCGTCCGGGTCGCCCTCGCCCGCGAGGACCCCCTCGATGACCTGGCGAGCCAGCTTGTCGTTGAGGTCGCCGGCGGCGACGAGCGCGACGACCCGGGCGACCTGCGCCGGGGTGACGGGCAACTCGTCCAGGGCGACGCCCTGCTCGTTGGCGTTGCGGGCGAGCTCGCCCATCCACCACTTACGGGCACCGGCCGCGTCCGCCCCGGCCTCGATCGTCGCGACGATCGGGTCGACCGCGCCCGCGTTCAGCATCGACTGCATGTCGTGCTCGCTGACGCCCCACTCCTCGCGGAGCCGGTTGCGCCGCACGCGGGGCATCTCGGGGAGTCCCGCACGCAGTTCCTCGACCCACGCGCGCGCGGGAGCCACCGGCACCAGGTCCGGCTCGGGGAAGTAGCGGTAGTCCTCGGCGTTGTCCTTGATGCGCCCCGACGTGGTGGAGCCGTCCTCCTCGTGGAAGTGACGGGTCTCCTGCACGATGGTGCCGCCGGAGGACAGCACGGCCGCGTGCCGCTGGATCTCGAAGCGGGCCGCCCGCTCCACCGAGCGGAGCGAGTTGACGTTCTTGGTCTCCGAACGCGTGCCGAACTTCTCGACACCGTGCGGGCGCAGCGACAGGTTCACGTCGCAGCGCATCTGGCCCTTGTCCATCCGGGCCTCGGAGACGTCGAGCGCCTTGATGACCTCGCGCAGCTCGGCCACGTACGCCTTGGCGACCTCGGGGGCCCGCTCGCCCGCGCCCTCGATCGGCTTGGTGACGATCTCGATGAGCGGGATGCCCGCGCGGTTGTAGTCCAGGAGCGAGTGCGAGGCGCCGTGGATGCGGCCCGTCGCGCCACCGACGTGCGTCGATTTGCCGGTGTCCTCCTCCATGTGGGCGCGCTCGATCTCCACGCGGAAGATCTCGCCGTCCTCCAGCTGGACGTCCAGGTAGCCGTTGAAGGCGATCGGCTCGTCGTACTGCGAGGTCTGGAAGTTCTTCGGCATGTCCGGATAGAAGTAGTTCTTCCGGGCGAAACGGCACCACTCGGCGATCTCGCAGTTCAGCGCGAGACCGATCTTGACGGCCGACTCGACGCCGATCGCGTTGACGACCGGCAGCGAGCCGGGCAGGCCGAGGCAGGTGGGGCAGGTCTGCGAGTTGGGCTCGGCGCCCAGCTCGGTAGAACAGCCGCAGAACATCTTGGTCTTGGTGCCGAGTTCGACGTGGACCTCAAGGCCCATGACGGGGTCGTACGACGCGAGGGCGTCCTCGTACGAGACCAGATCAGTAACGGTCACGGTGAAAAACTTCCCTCTCAGCCCAACAGGACGTCGTCGTCACCGATGCGCTTGAGCTCGCGCAGCAGGAGGGCGACGCCGGTGGCGATGGCGGCGGCGGAGACGACGGCGTCGAGCAGCTTCAGCGTGTCGTGGTCGGTGCGGGCCTTCTTGGCCTGCTTGACCACGCTGATGGCGCCGAACGCGGTGGTGCCGATGGACAGGTACGTACCGGCCTTGGACTTCTTGAAACCCTTGGCCTTGGTCAGTGCACTCACAGCGACGGAGCCTCCTCAAGCAGCGGGTGACCCCACTTTTCCACGAAGGCGGCCTCGACAGCGGCGCCCACCTTGTACAGGCGGTCGTCCTTCATGGCGGGGGCGATGATCTGCAGCCCGACCGGCAGCCCGTCCTCCGGCGCGAGGCCGCAGGGCAGCGACATGGCGGCGTTGCCCGCCATGTTGGTCGGGATGGTGCACAGGTCGGCGAGGTACATCGCCATCGGGTCGTCGGCGCGCTCGCCGATCGGGAAGGCGGTGGTGGGCGTGGTCGGCGAGACGATCACGTCGACCTGCTCGAAGGCCTTCTCGAAGTCGCGCGTGATGAGGGTGCGGACCTTCTGGGCCGAGCCGTAGTACGCGTCGTAGTAGCCGGAGCTCAGCGCGTACGTACCGAGGATGATGCGGCGCTTGACCTCGTCGCCGAAGCCGGCCTCGCGGGTCAGCGCGGTGACGTCCTCGGCGGACCTGGTGCCGTCGTCGCCGACCCGCAGGCCGTAGCGCATGGCGTCGAAGCGGGCCAGGTTCGAGGAGCACTCGGACGGCGCGATCAGGTAGTACGCGGAGAGCGCCAGGTCGAAGGACGGGCAGTCCAGCTCGACGATCTCGGCGCCGAGCGACTTGAGCAGCTCGACGGACTCGTTGAAGCGCTGGACGACACCGGCCTGGTAGCCCTCGCCGGAGAACTGCTTGACGACGCCGACGCGCATCCCGGCGACGGAACCGTTCTTCGCGGCCTCGACGACCGGCGGGACCAGCGCGTCGATGGACGTCGAGTCGAGCGGGTCGTGCCCGGCGATGACCTCGTGCAGGAGCGCCGCGTCCAGGACCGTACGGGCGCAGGGCCCGCCCTGGTCGAGGGAGGACGAGAAGGCGACCATGCCGTAGCGGGAGACCGCGCCGTAGGTCGGCTTGACGCCGACGGTGCCGGTGACGGCGGCGGGCTGGCGGATGGAGCCGCCGGTGTCCGTGCCGATGGCGAGCGGGGCCTCGTAGGACGCGAGGGCCGCGGAGGAGCCACCGCCCGAACCGCCCGGAATCCGGGTCAGGTCCCACGGGTTGCCGGTCGGGCCGTAGGCGCTGTTCTCGGTGGAGGACCCCATGGCGAACTCGTCCATGTTGGTCTTGCCGAGGATGACGACGTCCGCGTCCTTGAGGCGCTTGGTGAGCGTCGCGTCGTACGGCGGGATCCAGCCTTCGAGGATCTTCGAGCCGACGGTGGTCGGGATGCCCTCGGTGGTGAAGATGTCCTTCAGCGCCAGGGGCACACCGGCCAGCGGGCCGAGCTTCTCGCCGGCCGCGCGCTTGGCGTCGACGGCGCGGGCCTGCGCGAGCGCGCCCTCGCGGTCGACGTGCAGGAAGGCGTGGACCTTCTCGTCCACGGCCTCGATGCGGGCCAGGTGGGCCTCGGTGACCTCGACGGCGGTGAGCTCGCCGGCCGCGATCTTCGACGCGATCTGAGCCGCTGTGAGCTTGATGATGTCCGTCATGTGATTAGTCCTCCCCCAGGATCTGCGGCACCTTGAAACGCTGCTGCTCCTGGGCCGGGGCGCCGGAGAGCGCCTGCGCGGGGGTGAGCGACGGACGGACCTCGTCCGCGCGCATGACGTTGGTCAGCGGCAGCGGGTGGGAGGTCGGGGGTACGTCTTGGTCGGCGACCTCGGAGACGCGGGCGACCGCGCCGATGATGTCGTCGAGCTGTCCGGCGAAGTGGTCGAGCTCTTCGCCCTTCAGCTCCAGACGCGCCAGCCGGGCGAGGTGGGCGACCTCCTCGCGCGTAATGCCAGGCATGCAGCGATCCTCAGGGGTGAGTGAGTGTGGTTTGGGCCCAATCCTATGGGGCGCACCACCCTCACCACGAAACGGATTACCCGCTCACCCTCGGTCACCGCCCCCGGCCCGCGTCGCCGGGCTCTTCCCGGCCCGTCCGAGGATCTCCCACATTTGGTCATGCTCCGTTCACATCGCGTGTGCGGACGACTGGCTGACTTGGCGAAGTTGTCCAGCCAACTCGCCTCACCACGTCGTCCATCGAGAGGACCAGGCCTCCGTGTCCCCCGTCAGTACCGTCCGGCTCGTCGCGCCGGCAAGCCCCCGCGAGGGCGACCGGCTCTCCTTCCACTGGACCACCGACGCCCCCGATCCCAAGAACTGGATCGGCATCTACGACGGCGACCGCAAGCCCGGCACCGGTTCCTCGCTGGTCTGGTCGTACGTCGCGGCCGCCTCCGGCGACCTCACGCTCGACGCCTCGGGCCTCGGCGAAGGCGTGTACACCGCCTACCTCCTGGCCAAGGACGGCTACGGGATCCTCGCGCAGACCCCGCCGATCACGATCACCGCGCGGCCGCCGGTGGTGCCGCCGCACGCCGTCGTCGACTCCTTCACGACCGGGGAGTACGCGGCCGGTTCACCCGTGTCGATCCCGCTCGGCCCGCTGTGGGTGCGACCGCCGGGCAACCCCGCCGGGGCCCCGTCGTTCCGGCGGCTGTCCGGCGACTCCTGGCTGGGCGTCGGCGCCGACGGCGCGGTGACCGGGACGGCGCCCGCACGGCCGGGCGCGCACCCGGGGCGGATCACGGTCGCGGTCAAGGACAGTGCGGGCGGGAACGACGTCGTCACCGTCCAGGTGCCGGTGCGCGCCGCCGGGGCCCGGCCGCGTCTGACCATCGCCTCGCTGAACCTCTGGGACGCCGGCGCGCACGTCGACGACGTACCTCAGAAGCTGCTGCGGCTCGTCCTCGGCCAGGGCCTCGACGTGCTCGCGCTCCAGGAGACGGGCGGCGCCTCGGCCAAGCCTCTGGCCGACGCACTGGGATGGCATGCCTATGACACCCCGGCCGGGCTCGGCATCGTCAGCCGCTTCCCGCTCACGGAGGTGGCCTCGCCCCTGGCCGGAGCGGCAGCGGCGACCCTCCAACTCCCGGGCGGGCGGCGGCTGCGGCTGTGGACGGCCCAGCTGGACGAGGCCGCGTACGGGCCCTATGCGGTACGGGACGGGCGCACCCCCGCCGAGGTCGAGGCGGCCGAGCTCGCCGGCGTCCGGTACCGGCAGACGACCGCGCTGCTCACCGCGATGAAGGGCGACCTGGCCGCGCGGAACACGCCGGTCGTCCTTGCGGCAGGGCTCGCCTCGCCCTCGCACCTGGACCGGGCCACCAAGGTGCGCTGGCCGGTGACGGTCGCCCTCGGCGCGGCCGGGCTGCGCGACGCCTTCCGCGAGGCGCACCCGAACCCGTCGCGCGAGCCCGGCACGACCTGGTCGCCGGTGCGCCCCGGAGAGCCGCAGGACCGCATCGACCAGCTCCAGTACGCCGGGCCGCTGCACGTCGAGGCCGCGTACGCGCTGGTCACGGGGTGGCCGAAGCCGGTCCCGGACACCGCAGGGAACGGCTGGCCGTCGGACCACGCGGCGCCGGCCGTCACGTTCACCGTCCGCTGAGCGGCCTTCCGCCGAGCCGACTTCCGCCGAGCCACCCTTTCGCCGGGCCCGCGGCACGTCCCTTCGCCGCCCGCCCGGCCCGCGCCTCGTCCCGCAGCCGATCCTGACCCGAAGGATTCCTCCGTCATGACTCCGCTCAGCCGCCGCGCCTTCGTGGGCGCGTCCGCCGCGACCGCCGCCGCTGCCGCCGTCGGCCTGCCCGAACCCGCGACCGCCTCCCCGCGCCCCAAGGGCAGCATCGAGGACGTCAAGCACGTCGTCGTCCTGATGCAGGAGAACCGCAGCTTCGACCACTACTTCGGCGCCCTCAGCGGCGTCCGGGGCTTCGACGACCGCCAGGCGCTGACCTTCCCGAGCGGCGACTCCGTATTCCGCCAGCCCGACGCGGGCCGTTCGGACGGTTTCACGCTGCCGTTCCGGATGGACACGACGAAGTACAACGCCCAGAACGCGGGCGGCCTCCCGCACGACTGGGGCACCGGCCACACCGCGATCAACGGCGGCGCGATGAACAAGTGGGTGGCCGCCAAGGGCGAGCGCACCATGGGCTACTTCACCCGCGAGGACATCCCCTACCAGTACGCCCTCGCCGACGCGTTCACCCTCTGCGACGGCTACTTCTGCTCCCAGGCGGGCCCCACCGACCCCAACCGGCTCTACCTGTGGTCGGGCACCTGCGGCCCGGGCAAGGACGGCACGACCGGGCCCTGGACGGACAACACCCCGGTCACCGACAACCCGGTCGCGGACTGGACGACGTACGCCGAGCGCCTGGAGGCGGCCAAGATCAGCTGGCGGGTCTACCACAACCCGTCGAAGGACGACCGGTACGGCGACTACGACGACAACGCGCTGTCGTACTTCAAGCAGTTCCACAACTTCCCCACCAGCGACCCGCGTTACGTCAACGCGATGACCAAGTTCGACCCGGCGGCCTTCGACAAGGACTGCAAGGACGGGACGCTGCCCACGGTGTCCTGGCTGGTGGCGCCGTACCTGTTCAGCGAGCACCCCTCGGCGGGCCCCGACTACGGCGCGCACTGGGTCGACCAGGCCCTCCAGTCGCTCTTCTCGAACCCGGAGGTGTGGAAGCACACCGTCTTCCTGGTCATGTACGACGAGAACGACGGCTACTTCGACCATGTGCTGCCGCCGTTCCCCGAGCCGGGCACTCCGGACGAGTTCGCGGCGGGCCGCCCGATCGGCCTGGGCAATCGCGTCCCCCTGTGGGCGATCTCCCCGTGGTCACGCGGCGGATACGTCAACTCCCAAGTATTCGACCACACTTCGGTGCTCCGCTTCCTGGAGCTGGTGACCGGGGTGCGCGAGCCGAACATCTCGGACTGGCGCCGCGCGGTGTGCGGCGACCTGACGACCTGCTTCGACTTCACGCGGCCCGACTACTCGATCCCCAAGCTCCCCGACACGGTCGCCCTGATGGCCAAGGCGGACGCGGCCAACGCACTGCCCGCCGTCAAACTGCCCCCGAACGGGGCCCAGTCGATGCCCACCCAGGAGCCGGGCACCCGTCCGCACCGCCCCCTGCCGTACCGCCCCTGGGCCGATGTCGCGGTGAACCGCACGACCGGCCGGGTCACCTGCACCCTGGCCAACCACGGGAAGGCCGCCTTCCACTTCACGGTGCTGCCGAACGCGGTGAAGCCCTTCACGGGCACGCCGTTCACGGTCGCCCCGGCCGCGTCGAAAACATACGTCTGGGAGACCTCGGAGACCGACGGACGCTACGACTTCACGGTCCACGGCGCCGACGGCTTCGTCCGCCGCTTCTCGGGCACGCTCACCCACCACGACGCCCCGGCCCCGCTCCCCTCGGCGACCGCCGTGCTGAGCGACCGGACCCTGGCCCTCCGCCTCCGCAACGAGGGCACGAGCGAGGTGTCGTTCACCATCACCGACGACCGCGCCAGCCGCACGGTGTGGGTCCCCGCGAGGGGCCACTCCTCGGTCAACTGGCCGTTGCGGGACGGCAGTTACGACGTCACGGTGACGGCGGCGAGCGGGACGCGGTTTGTACAGCGGTACGCGGGAACGGCCCACGGGGCGTAGGCGCAGCCCGGGGGCGCGGGGACCCACTGATTGCGCAGTTCCTCGCGCCCCTTAAGACCCGCCTTCACCCGCAGACCGTGCGTGGCTGGTCGCGCAGTTCCCCGCGCCCCTGGCAGGGCTGGTGCTGGCCCGCAGCGGGGCACTTCAGCCCGTCATGGGGTCCCCCTTGGCCCTTGAGGCCTTGGGGGAGTTTGAGGACGAGCGCCCTTCAGGCGCGAACGGGGTCTGGGGCGGAGCCCCAGGACGGGGGCCCGGGTCACTGGACGGGCTGCCCGGAACCCTGGGCCTCCGCCTCCGCCCGCGCCGCGGCAGCCGCCGCGATCTCGGCGGGCCGATGCCACCCGGAGTCGCCCCGGGCCAGCAGCCAGGCCGTCGCCTCGGCGGGCGGCATCGCGGCGGCCACCAGCCACCCCTGCACCGCGTCGCACCCCAGGTCCCGCAGCCGCTCCCACGTCTCGTCGTCCTCGACGCCCTCCGCGACCACCAACAGGCCCAGCGAGTGGGCGAGATCGACGGTGCAGCGGACGATCTCCGCGTCCTCGTTGTCGATGGCGAGCCGGGCCACGAACGACCGGTCGATCTTCAACTCGCTGACCGGCAGCCGCCGCAGGTGCACCAGCGAGGAGTACCCCGTACCGAAGTCGTCGAGGGACATCTTCACTCCGTGGCCGGTCAGCCCGGCCAGGGTGTCGGCGGCCCGCTGCGGGTCCTCCAGGAGGACGTGTTCCGTTATTTCCAGCTGGAGCGCGCCGGCCGGGACGCCGTGCCGGGCGAGGCGGGCGGCGACGGCCCCCGCGAAGCCGGGCGTGTGCACGTCGCGCGGGGACACGTTGACGGCGACCGGGACCTTGAGGCCCTGGGCCCGCCACCGCGCCACCTGGGCGAGCGCGGTCTCCAGGACGTACTCGGTGAGGTGCGGCATCAGCCCGCTGGACTCGGCGATCGCGATGAACTCGTCCGGAGGGACCCGCCCGCGCTCCGGGTGCACCCAGCGCACCAGCGCCTCAAGCCCCGCCACCTGGCCGTCGAACTGGACCTTCGGCTGGTAGTGCAGCTCCACGTCCCCGGCGTCGAGCGCGCGTCGCAGATCGCCCAACAGGCCGAGCCGGTCCGGGGTGTTGGAGTCCCGCTTGGACTCGTAGACCTCCACGCCCGTGCGGTCCCGCTTGGCCTGGTACATGGCGACGTCGGCCCGGCGCAGCAGCCCCTCGGCGTCCAGCGCGTGGTCGGGGAAGAGTGCGACGCCCGCGCTGGCCTCCAGGACGAGGGTCAGCCCGTCCAGGTCGAGCGGCGAGGACAGCTCGGCGACCAGACCGCGGGCTGTCCGCATGGCGCTGGTCGCGGAGTCGCAGACGGGCAGTAGCACGGCGAACTCGTCGCCGCCCAGCCTGGCCGCCTCGGCGCCGCGCGGCAGAGCGGTCTTGAGCCGTTCGGCTATCTGGAGGAGGAGACGGTCTCCGGCGAGGTGTCCGAGGGTGTCGTTCACCGACCGGAAGCGGTCGAGGTCGATCAATACGAGCGCGGAGCGGGTGCCGGCGTTCTCCGCCTCTTCCAGGGCCGACCAGGTGCGTTCCAGGAGCCACTGGCGGTTGGGGAGGCCGGTGAGCGGGTCGCGCAGTTGCTCCTCGGCGCGGGCCCGGGCGATCCAGAGCGTCGAGTCGAGGGCGACGAGCGGCACCGCGAACAGCGGGAGCAGCACGGGCACCGACATGGCGACGACGCAGATCAGCGGGGCGATCCCGAGCAGCGCGACCGCCACCAGACCCTGCCTGAGCAGGGCCGTGCGGGCGACGGTTGGCAGCCCGCCGCCGCGGGGCGCGAGCGCGTACCAGAGCAGCATCCTGGTGATCAGCAGATACGCACCGGCCGCGAGCACGATTTCGGGGGCGGTGGCGATGCTCCACTGGGTGGGCCACCACGGGTGGGCCACGCCCGGGACGACGCCGAAGGCGGACAGGACCAGGCCCGCGGCTCCTATGCCGAGGATGTCCACGGCGCCGTGCAGCACGCCCTGGCGCCAGCGGTTGCGCCGCGCGGCGCCGACCAGGACCACCACGGCCAGGCTGACCAGCGCGGCCGGCAGCCACCCGTACAGGAGCAGCACGGCGATGGTGAGGGCGGCTCCCGAGCCGGTGCCGCCCCACCAGCGCTCGCGGCCGAGCGCGACGAGATGGCCCACGATGATGCCGGTGAGGACGGCGAGCGACCAGCCCGTCGTCCCGCTCGGGAACAGGGCGTCGCCCTGCTGGACGGCCCGGTAGAAGCCGGTGGCGAGGACCACGCCCGCGAGGCCTGTGACAACGGCCGTCAGTCTGGACGAAAATCCCGTGAACCCGCGCAGCCTCACGGCCGGGGCGGTGCTCTCGGTCGGTTTCATTCCCGTCCCTCTCACAGCCGGCAGTGCCCGTGCACGCGATGGCCCCGATGTCATGCCACCACGACTGGTGTTGAACCCCAACCGCTCCACGAGCAGGGGCCATCAGCCGTGCACGACAGGCGCACATCTCAACAGTAGGCCGCAGAAGGCTCTGTCGGGCAGCGGTCTACAGCTCTTGCCCGAATGCGACCCAGCCACCCGCATCGGTCTGCTATGCGCCGAACGGGTGACTCCGCGCAGCCTCCAGGCCCCCTGTTACTACCCTCCTTTGCGTCTCATTCCCCCTCTGGAGCGTTGGGCATCGCGGCTTCTCTTGCCGCGTCCGGCCCTTGTTCCAGCAGAACGGCGAAGCCGTCCTCGTCCAGAACCGGAACCTTCAGCTGCATCGCCTTGTCGTATTTGGAACCCGGGCTGTCGCCGACGACGACGAACGAGGTCTTCTTGGAAACGGAACCGGTGACCTTGGCTCCGCGGCTCTGCAGCGCCTCTTTCGCGCCATCTCTGGTGTGCCGCTCAAGAGTTCCGGTCACGACGACGGTGAGGCCCTCCAGCGGGCGCGGCCCCTCGTCCTCGCCGGTGCTCTCGTCCTCCATGCGGACGCCGGCGGCCTTCCACTTGCGCAGGATCTCCTGGTGCCACTCCTCGGCGAACCACTGCTTGAGGGAGGCCGCGATGATGCCGCCGACGCCTTCGACCGCGGCGAGTTCCTCCTCGGTGGCCTGCTCGATGCGGTCGATGGAGCGGAATTCGCGGGCCAGCGCCTCGGCGGCGACCGGGCCGACGTGGCGGATGGAGAGCCCGGTGAGGATGCGGGCGAGCGGGCGCTCCTTGGCGGCCGCGATGTTCTCCAGCATCGAGACGGCGTTCTTGCGCGGCTCCCCGTTCATGTTGGCGAAGACGAGGGCGACCTTCTCCTCGCCGGTCTTGGGGTCGCGCTTGGGCAGTCCGCTGTCCTGATCGAGGACGTACGCCTTGATGGGCAGGAGCTGATCCATCGTGAGGTCGAAGAGGTCGCCCTCGTCGAGCAGCGGCGGGGTGGCGGGCTCAAGCGGCTTGGTGAGGGCGGCGGCCGCGACGTACCCGAAGTTCTCGATGTCGAGGCTCTTGCGGCCACCCAGGTAGAACAGCCGCTCCCTCAATTGGGCGGGACAGGACTGGGCGTTGGGGCAGCGAAGGTCGATGTCGCCCTCCTTCATCGGACGCAGCGCGGTCCCGCATTCCGGGCACTCGGCGGGCATCTCGAAGGGGTACTCGCTGCCGTCCCGCAGGTCGGCGACGGGGCCGAGGATCTCCGGGATGACGTCACCGGCCTTGCGCAGCACCACCGTGTCGCCGATGAGGACGCCCTTGGCCTTGACGACGTCCTGGTTGTGGAGGGTGGCGAACTCGACCTCGGAGCCGGCCACGGTGACCGGCTCGACCTGGGCGTAGGGCGTGACGCGGCCGGTACGGCCCACGCCCACGCGGATGTTGACGAGCTTGGTGTTGACCTCTTCGGGCGCGTACTTCCAGGCGATGGCCCAGCGCGGGGCGCGCGCGGTGGAGCCGAGGCGGCCCTGAAGGGGGATCTCGTCGAGCTTGACGACGACGCCGTCGATCTCGTGCTCCACCACCGAGTGCCGGTTCTCGCCCATGTAGGCGATGAACTGCCGCACTTCTTCGAGGGACTTGACCACCTTGTTGCGCTGGGCGGTCGGCAGGCCCCATTCGCGCAGCAGGCCGTACGCCTGCGAGAGGCGGTCGATGTCGAAGCCCTCGCGGGCGCCGATGCCGTGCACCACCATGTGCAGCGGTCTGGTCGCGGTGACCTTGGGGTCCTTCTGGCGCAGCGAACCGGCCGCCGCGTTGCGCGGGTTGGCGAACGGCTTGTCGCCCGCCTCGACCAGGCGGGCGTTCAGACCCTCGAAGGCCTCCATCGGGAAGTAGACCTCGCCCCGGATCTCGACGAGCTCGGGGATGCGGTCGCCCTTGAGGCGGTCCGGGATGTCGGCGATGGTGCGCACGTTGGGCGTGATGTCCTCGCCGGTGCGGCCGTCGCCGCGGGTGGCGGCGCGGGTCAGCCTGCCGTGCTCGTACGTCAGGTTCACGGCGAGGCCGTCGACCTTCAGCTCGCACAGGTAGTGGTAGTCGGCGGTGCCCACGTCCTTGGCGATGCGCTCGGCCCAGGCGGCCAGTTCCTCGTCGTCGAAGGCGTTGTCCAGGGACAGCATCCGCTCGCGGTGCTCGACCGAGGCGAAGTCCGTCTCATAGGCACCCGCCACCTTCTGGGTCGGCGAGTCGGGCGTGCGCAGCTCGGGGTGCTCGTCCTCCAGCGCTTCAAGCGAGCGGAGCAGCTTGTCGAAGTCCCCGTCGCTGATGACCGGTTGGTCCTTCACGTAGTACCGGAAGCGGTGCGCCTCGATCTGCTCGGCGAGGAGCGCGTGCTTCTCCCGTGCCTCCGCGGGCACCGCTGCGTTCTGTTCGCCAGCCACCGTCATGTCCTCCCGTTTCCCGTCTTCCCCGTCACTCAGGGTTGTCCGCGAGCGATCTCGCCGCCCGGACGCAGTGGGCGAGCGCGGCCCGGGCATAGGCCGGGGACGCACCCGCCATACCGCATGCCGGGGTGATCACCACGGACTCGCCCAGAGTCCCCGGATTCAGCCCCAGCCTGCGCCACAGCGTCCTGACACCCATGACGCTACCGGCAGGGTCTGACAATGGGCCGTCGGTGCCCGGCACCACTCCGGCGAAGAGCTTGATGCCGCTCTCGGCGGCCTCGCCGATCTGCTCGTCATCACGCTCGGTGAGCAGCGAGAAATCGAACGACACCCCGGCGGCCCCGGCCCGCCGCAGCAGGGCGAACGGGACGTCGGGGGCGCAGGAGTGGACGACGACGGGGCCGTCGTGCACGGCGACGACGTCCCGCAGCGTGGCCTCCACGACCTGCCGGTCGACGGCCCGGTGGGTGCGGTAGCCGCTGGCGGTACGGACCTGCCCGCGCAGCACGGAGGTGAGGGAGGGCTCGTCGAGCTGGAGCACGAGCTGGGCGCCGGGCACCCGGCGGCGTACGTCGGCGAGGTGGTCGCGCAGGCCCTCGGCGAGCGATCCCGCGAGGTCGCGGCAGGCACCGGGGTCGCCGAGGGAGAGCTCGCCGTTCCTGAGCTCCAGGGCGGCGGCCAGCGTCCACGGCCCGACGGCCTGCACCTTCAGAGGCCCGGTGTAGTCCTGGGTGAACTCCTCCAGGGCGTCGAGGTCCTCGCCCAGCCAGGACCTGGCCCGCCGGGTGTCCCGGCCGGGCCGGTCGCTGACGCGCCAGCCGCTGGGTTCCACGTGTCCGTACATCTCGACGAGGAGCCCGATGGTCCGCCCGATCATGTCGGCGCCGGGCCCGCGCGCGGGCAGCTCCGCGAGGTGGGGGAAGTCGCCGCTCGCCCCTTCGGCCCCGATCAGCGATCCGGTGACGGTTTTGGCGGTCTCCCGCGCGTCGCCGCCCGGCATCGAGCCGACGCCGGTGGCGGGCCCCCAGGGGAATTTGCTCTGTTCGCTCACCCCGGAAGCGTACGCAACGGGGCGCGGCGCCCGGTCCCGGCTACTTGCCGGGGCGCACGGTGAGGTCGTTGACCTCGGCGTCGGCCGGCAGGTCGATGGCCATCACGATGGTGGTGGCCACCGACTCGGGGTCGATGAACTTCGCCGGGTCGTACTCCTTGCCCTCCTGCGAGTGCACCTTGGCCTGCATGGGGCTCGCGGTGCGGCCCGGGTAGACCGAGGTCACGCGGACGCCGTTGGCGTGCTCCTCGTGGCGCAGCGAGTCGGCGAGCGCCTTGAGGCCGTGCTTGGAGGCGGCGTACGCGCCCCATTCGGCATGCGCGTTGAGGCCGGCGCCGGAGTTCACGAACACCACGTGGCCGCGCGAGGCGCGGAGTTGGGGCAGCAGGTGGCGGGTGATCTCGGCGGGGGCGATCAGGTTGACGTTGAGCTGCTGGTGCCAGGTCTTGGGGCGCAGCTCGCCGACCGGGCCGAGGTCGACGATGCCCGCGATGTGCAGCAGCGAGTCGAGGTGGTCCGGCATCGGCTGCTTGTCGAAGGCCCAGGAGAGGCGGTCGGGGTCGGCGAGGTCGCCGACGAGGGTGCGGGCGCCCGGGTAGCGGGCGGCGAGCTCCTTGGCGCGTCCGGCGTCGCGCGCGAGCAGGATGAGCTCGTCGCCGCGCTCGTGCAGCCGGCGCGCGACGGCCGCGCCGATGCCGGAACCGGCCCCGGTGATCAGATGAGTAGCCATACCCGCCATGCTCCCACTGGTCCCCGTCCTACTGGATGCCGAGGGACTCTTCGAGGTAGGCGAGCGCCGCGACGCCGTCCTCGGCGAAGAAGACCAGCTCGGTGAGGGGAACGGGCAGGAAGCCCTCGTCCTCCATGCGGCGGAACTGCTCCTTGAGGCCGTCGTAGAAGCCCGCGGTGTTCAGCAGGACGACCGGCTTGGTGGTCTTCCCGTGCTTCTTCAGCTCCAGGATCTCGGTGGCCTCGTCCAGGGTTCCGGTGCCGCCCACCATGATCACGACGGCGTCCGACTTGGCGAGCAGCAGCGCCTTGCGCTCGGCGAGGTCCTTGGCGATGACCATCTCGTCGGCGTTCTTGCGGGCCTTGGCCGCGAGGAAGTCGACGGAGACCCCGACGAGCTTGCCGCCCGCGTGCTGCACCCCGTCGGCGACGACCTTCATGAGCCCGCTCTCGGAGCCGCCCCACACCAGGGTGTGCCCGCCCTTGCCCAGGAGCTCGGCGAACTCCTGGGCGGGGCGTGTGTAGCGCTCGTCGAGGTCGGCCGCGGAGAGGAAGACGCAAATATTCATACGGAAACGATACGAGGGAGCGGCAGGGAAGAAGAGCGGCCCGGCTAACGCTGCACCTCTCATGACGACTGGACATCGCATCACCATCGAGCGGGGCACCGAGCACGTGCGGGTCGTTCGCGACGGGCAGGTGCTCGCCGAGAGCAGCCGTCCGCTGCTGCTGCGCGAGACCGGCCTCCCCGTCCGCTACTACCTTCCGCCCGAGGACGTCCGCACCGACCTCTTGACACCGTCGGACACCCACACCTACTGCCCGTTCAAGGGAACAGCCTCCTATTGGTCGCTGCCGGACGCGCCCGATCTCGTCTGGTACTACCCCGACCCGAAGCCGGACGTGGCCGAGATCAAGGACCACCTGTGCTTCTACGAAGTGGAGACCGCCACCGAGTAGTACGGCCCCCGGCTCAGGTCCGCGCGCCGACCTGGAACGTGCGCCGGTAGGCGACCGGGGACACGCCCAGGACGGAACGCATGTGCTGGCGCAGCGAGTTGGCGGTGCCGAAGCCGGCCCGGTGGGCGACGAGGTCCACCGGCAGATCACTGGACTCCAGGAGCTGGCGGGCCAGTTCGAGGCGCTGGGCGGTGAGCCAGTTGCCGGGAGTCATGCCCGCCTCCTCTCGGAAGCGGCGCGTGAAGGTGCGCAGGCTCATCCGCGCGTGGGCGGCCATCTCGCCCAGTGGGAGCGGGTCCTGGAGGCGCTCCAGGGCCCACTCGCGGGTGGCGGCGGTGCTGGCCACCGTGGGCTCCGGGACCGGGCGTTCGATGTACTGGGCCTGCCCGCCGTCGCGATACGGCGGGACGACGCAGTGCCGGGCGGCACGGTTGGCGACCGCGCTGCCGTGGTCGCGGCGTACGAGGTGCAGGCACAGGTCGATGCCGGCGGCGGCGCCCGCCGAGGTCAGCACGTCGCCGTCGTCGACGAACAGGACGCCCGGGTCGACCTCGATGCGCGGGAAGGTGCGCGCGAAGGCGGCGGCGTCGCACCAGTGCGTGGTGGCGGGCCGCCCGTCGAGCAGCCCGGCGGCGGCCAGGACGTAGGAGGCCGTGCAGATCGAGACCATGCGGGTGCCGGGCCGGATCCGCTCGAAGGCGTGGGCCACGGGCTCGGGCAGCGGGCCGCCGTCGGCCATCGCGCCGAGGTCGTGGGTGGGCGGGATCACCACGGTGTCGGCCGCGGCGAGCGCCTCGGGCCCGTGCTCGACGGCCACGGAGAATCCGGCCTCGGTGCGCACCGGCCGCCCGTCGACGGTGCAGACGGTCACCTCGTAGAGGGCTTCGCCGCCGGGTCCCCTGGCGGTGTCGAAGATCCGCGAGGGGATGCCCAGCTCGAAGGAGACAACTCCGTCGAGGGCGAGCACCGCCACACGGTGGACTTTCCGTCGTACAGCCATGGCCAGATTCTGTCACATCATGGCCAAACGGCCAGCACCACGATGGCCGTCCGGGGTGCAGGCTGGTGCTCCCACCAGCGGAAACACCCCGAAAAGGATCAGACATGTCCCAGACCATGCGCGCCATCAGCCCCCTTCGATGGGGCGGCCCCGAGGTGCTCGCCGAGATCGAGACCGAGCGGCCCGAACCGGGCCCGGCCGAGATCCTTGTCCGGGTGCACGCGGCCGGCGTCAACCCCGCCGACTGGAAGGTCCGCGCGAGCGGCGGTCTCGCGGTGATGGGCACGCCGCCGATCCTCGGCTGGGACGTGTCCGGCACGGTCGAGGCGGTCGGCTTCGGCGTCACTCTGTACCGGCCCGGCGACGAGGTGTTCGGCATGCCGCGCTTCCCCCACCAGGCGGGCGCGTACGCCGAGTACGTCACCGCCCCGGCCCGGCACTTCGTGCCCAAGCCCGCCGGAATCGACCACATCCAGGCCGCGGCGCTGCCGCTGGCCTCGCTCACCGCGTACCAGTCGCTCGTCGAGACGGCCCGGCTGGCCGCCGGACAGCGGGTGCTGATCCACGCCGCGGCGGGCGGCGTGGGCCACCTCGCCGTGCAGATCGCCAAGGCGCGCGGCGCGTACGTCATCGGCACGGCGAGCGCCGCCAAGCACGACTTCGTGCGCGGTCTCGGCGCGGACGAAGTGATCGACTACACCGCGGTCGACTTCACCGAGGCGGTGCGGGACGTGGACGTCGTCCTCGACCCCATCGGCGACGCGTACGGCAGCCGCTCCCTGAAGGTGCTGCGCCGTGGCGGCGTCCTGGTCTCGATCGCGTCCCCGGACGAGGACGAGCTGCTCGCGGAGGCGGCCGAGCTGGGCATCCGTGCGGGATTCACGCTGGTGGAGGCGGACTACGCGGGCATGCGGGCGATCGCCGCACTGGTCGAGGAGGGCCGGCTGCGCGCCGAGATCGACTCGGTGTTTGAACTCACGGACGCGGCCAAGGCGCACGAGTACGGCGAGCGGGGCCGCACCCAGGGCAAGCTCGTGCTGCGGGTCGTCTAGGAGTCGCTTTCCCTTTTTGAAGCGGGCACCCCCTTGGGCGCCCGCTTCGAAGCGGGCGTTTCTAGACCTTCGCGGCGGCCCGCTCGGTCGTCGCGATCGTCGCCGAGCCCACCACGCGCGTGCCGTCGTACAGGACGATCGCCTGGCCGGGGGCGACGCCGCGGACCGGCTCGGCGAACGTCACGTTCAGGACGCCGTCGACGAGCTCCGCGGTGACCTCGGTCTCGCCTCCGTGGGCGCGCAGCTGGGCGGTGTACGTGCCGGGGCCCACCGGAGCCGTGCCGCACCAGCGGGGCTTGATCGCGCCGAGGGCGGTGACGTCGAGGGCCTCGACGGGGCCGACGGTGACCGTGTTGTTCACCGGGGAGATGTCGAGGACGTAGCGGGGCTTGCCGTCGGCGGCCGGGTGGCCGATGCGCAGGCCCTTGCGCTGGCCGATGGTGAAGCCGAAGGCGCCCTCGTGGCTGCCGATCTTCGCGCCCGACTCGTCGACGATGTCGCCCTCCGCCTTGCCGAGGCGGTTGGCGAGGAAGCCCTGGGTGTCGCCGTCGGCGATGAAGCAGATGTCGTGGCTGTCGGGCTTCTTGGCGACCGCCAGGCCACGGCGCTCGGCCTCGGCGCGGATCTCGTCCTTGGTGGTGAGGGTGTCGCCGAGCGGGAACATCGCGTGGGCGAGCTGGCGCTCGTCGAGCACGCCGAGGACGTACGACTGGTCCTTGGCCATGTCGGAGGCGCGGTGCAGCTCGCGGGTGCCGTCCTCGTTGAGGACGACGGTCGCGTAGTGGCCGGTGCACACCGCGTCGAAGCCGAGCGCGAGGGCCTTGTCGAGCAGCGCCGCGAACTTGATCTTCTCGTTGCAGCGCAGGCACGGGTTGGGGGTGCGGCCGGCCTCGTACTCGGCGATGAAGTCCTCGACGACGTCCTCGCGGAAGCGCTCCGCCAGGTCCCAGACGTAGAAGGGGATGCCGATGACGTCCGCGGCGCGGCGGGCGTCCCGGGAGTCCTCGATGGTGCAGCAGCCGCGGGCCCCGGTGCGGAAGGACTGGGGGTTCGCGGAGAGCGCGAGGTGCACGCCGGTGACGTCGTGGCCGGCTTCGGCGGCCCGGGCGGCGGCGACGGCGGAGTCCACGCCGCCGGACATGGCGGCGAGTACGCGCAGGGGGCGCGGGGAGGTCATCGGCGAGGGCTGCGTCGAAGTCTGAGTCATAGCACTCGTAAGGGTACGTGGGATCGGGAACCCGGGGCGCGGGAGTATCCGTTGTGGATCTCAGAGGGCACCGGTCCGGGATCCCCAGGGGCCCGAGGGGTGCGGTGGGGACCTCGCGGGGAGCGGTACGGGGAGGGACGGGGGCGGGGCGTATGGCGACCAGCCGCAGGGGGCTGCTGATCGGGGGCGCGGTGGTGGCGCTCGGCACCATCGGATATCTGAACAAGCCGCAGGCGCGGCCGCACAAGCCGCGCAAGGCCGGGGCGGTGGACTACGCGGGCGCCCAGTGGGTGGCGGCGGCGTCGGCGAACTGGCGGATGGCCGACCGGCCGGACGACTACCGGGTGGACCGGGTGGTGATCCATGTCGTGCAGGGCAGTTTCGACAGCGCCCTGAAGACGTTCCAGGACCCGGACAACAAGGCCGCCGCCCACTACGTGGTGGGCAAGGACGGGCACATCGCGCAGACGGTGCGGGAGCTGGACGTGGCCTTCCACGCGGGCAACCGCGAGTACAACGAGCGCAGCGTCGGCATAGAGCACGAGGGCTTCGTCGAGGAGGCGTCGTCCTTCACGGACGCCATGTACACGTCGTCGGCCCGCCTCACGGCCGCGATCTGCGCCCGCTATCGAATAGCCGTCGACCGGACGCACATCATCGGGCACCTGGAGGTGCCCGGCACCGATCACACCGACCCCGGTCCGCACTGGGACTGGCCGCGCTACATCTCGCTGGTCGGAGCGGCCGGCCGGGCCTGAGCCGCGGGGGCGGCCGCGTTCTGGGGACGGTGGCTCAGACGAGCCCTGCCGTGCGGGCCCGTTCGACCGCGGGGCCGATCGCGTCGGCGACCGCTTCGACATCGGCCTCGGTGGAGGTGTGGCCCAGCGAGAAGCGCAGGGTGCCGCGGGCCAGGTCGGGGTCGGTGCCGGTGGCGAGCAGCACGTGGCTGGGCTGGGCGACGCCCGCGGTGCAGGCGGAGCCGGTGGAGCATTCGATGCCCTGCGCGTCGAGCAGCAGGAGGAGGGAGTCGCCTTCGCAACCGGGAAAGGTGAAGTGGGCGTTGGCGGGCAGGCGCCCCGCCGGGCTCGGGTCGCCGCCGAGGATCGCGTCGGGCACGGCCTTGCGCACGGCCTCGACGAGCCGGTCGCGCAGTCCCCCGATGTCCTGGGCGAACGCGCCGCGCCGTTCGGCGGCGAGCCGACCTGCGACCGCGAAGGAGGCGATGGCGGGGACGTCGAGGGTGCCGGAGCGCACGTGCCGCTCCTGGCCGCCGCCGTGCAGCACGGGTACGGGGGTGTACTCGCGGCCGAGCAGCAGGGCGCCGATGCCGTACGGGCCGCCGATCTTGTGTCCGGAGACGGTCATGGCGGCGAGGCCGGACGCGGCGAAGTCCACGTCGAGCTGGCCGAAGGCCTGGACGGCGTCCGCGTGCATCGGAATGCCGAACTCCCGCGCCACCGCGGCCAGTTCGGCGACCGGCAGCACGGTGCCGATCTCGTTGTTGGCCCACATCACGGTGACCAGGGCGACGTCGTCGGGGTTGCGCTCGACGGCCTCGCGCAGGGCGTCGGGGTGCACCCGGCCGTACGGATCGACGGGCAGGTACTCGACGGTGGCGCCCTCGTGTTCGGCGAGCCAGTGCACCGCGTCGAGCACGGCGTGGTGCTCGACGGGGCTGGCGAGCACGCGCACGCGGCGCGGGTCGGCGTCCCGGCGGGCCCAGTACAGGCCCTTGACGGCGAGGTTGTCGGCCTCGGTGCCGCCGGCCGTGAAGACGACCTCGCTGGGGCGGGCGCCGAGCGCTTCGGCGAGTTCCTCCCGGGCCTCCTCGGCGGTGCGGCGGGCCCGCCGTCCGGCGGCGTGCAGCGAGGACGCGTTGCCGGTGGCGGTCAGCTGGGCGGTCAGCGCCTGGACCGCCTCCGGGAGCATCGGAGTGGTCGCGGCGTGGTCGAGGTAAGCCATGGTGGGCCCGATTCTACGAGCCGCGCCGGGCGGACCGTGCCGCAGATCCGGCCAGGGCCGGGGCGGGGTTCAGCCGCCGAGGCCCCAGGACACGGTGTGGTCGGCGAGGACCAGGGCGAGCAGCACCGCGAGGTCGGCCACGCCCAGGGCGAGCCCGAGCAGGGCCCGGCCGCGCCGCTTGGTCCCGTACAGGAGGGAGAGCGAGGAAAGGACGATGGCGGTGGGGCCGAGGACGAGGTTCATGACGAGCAGCCCGAGCAGGCCGAGGACGAAGGCCGCGACGGCCATCCCATCGGCGTCACGGGGTGCGGGTCCCCCCTGCTCCTTGAGAGCTGGTGGGGGTCCCCCCTGCTCCTTGAGAGCTTGGGGGAGGGTGCGGCGTCGGATCGCTGCGAGTTCCATGGTCAGCCCTTCCGGTGCGAGAGGCGTTCGCGGGCGGCGAAGACGATGAGCCAGACGCCGATGACACCGGCGACGGCGAGGGTGACCGGGAGCGGGAGGTGCGCCGCTGAGCCCAGCACGACCCCCAGGAGGAGGAGGGCTGCGACGAGGAAAAGCATGGGATCCCTTTCTGTGCGCGGCGGGGCGGCGGGGCCGGGCGGGCCCAACCACCCTTGGGAGTACGACTGTTCACTGACTGATGAGTCTAGTCTTCCCAAGTTCAGCAAACAGCTGTTTACTGAGTGGTATGAGCCACACTCTCGGAATCCGGCAGGCCCAGAAGCAGAAGACCCGGCAGGCCCTCATGGACTCGGCGCTCCAGCTCCTGGAGCACCAGAGCCTGAGCAGCCTCGGGCTCCGCGAGGTCACCCGGGCCGTGGGGGTCGCGCCGGCCGCGTTCTACCGGCACTTCAAGGACACGGCCGACCTCGGGGTGGCCCTGGTCGAGCAGGCGCTGGGCAGCCTCCACGACACGATCCGCGCGGCGATCGTCACGACCGGGGCGGGCGAGGAGCGCATCCACCGGGTGGTGGCGCTGATCGCCGCACATGTACGCACGCACCCGGCGCACGTCCGCTTCATCGCCCGCGAACGGCACGGCGGGGTCGCCCCGGTCCGCGAGGCCATCGGCGTACAGCTGCGGCGCTTCGCGGACGAGGTGGCCGAGGCGCTCGGCGCGGATCCGCAGTCGGCGGGCTGGACTTCGGCGGATCTGCGCATGCTGGCCGGGGTGTACGTCGACCACATGGTGATGACGGCGTCCGCCCTCCTGGAGGCCGGCGAACCCGGCGAGGAGTCGGTCCTCACCACCGCCCGCGCCCAACTCCGCCTGGTGACGCTGGGGCGCCGGCACTGGCTGGACTAGGCGTACGGGGTGCGTTGGCGGGTCGGGGCCCGCGGCCCCCGGCGGGTGGCGCTGGGGACGAAGTGCCCATAGGGGCCGGGCGGAGCCCCGGGCCGGCCCGGGTCGATCAACCCCGGGCAACAAACGGGCGGGTGGGCAAACGCCCTCTCAACCTCGCGGCGCCCGCGCCAGCTGGCGGGACTGGGCGACCAGCCGGTCCGCCGAGTCCCAGACTTCCGCGTCCTCCTCCAGGAAGCCCCCGGCCAGGTTGCGGGTCGTGATCGACACCCGCAGCGGCCCCGGCGCCGGGCGGCAGCGGATGTGCGTGGTGAGTTCGACCGTGGGGGTCCAGCCCTTCAGGCCCAGCTCGAAGGAGGTGGGCGGGAGCGCGTCGACGGTGAGCAGCAGCGAGATGGGGTCGGCGTCGCGCCCGTCCGCGAGCCCGAACCACGCCCGCATCTCACCCTTGCCGGAGGGCGCGCCCACGGCCCAGCCGAGCGTGGTCGGGTCGAGCTTGAGCATCAGCCGGTCGGTGATCGCGGAGCTGCCGGGGATGGGCGGGCGGCTGCCGTCGGGGGCGTCCGTCGCGCCGATGCAGTGCGAGAGCGGCGGAATCGCGGGCGGCTTGGCCGTGGTGCGGACGTCGTCGCTGAGCGAGTCGAGGTCGCCGTACGAGGCGAGGACCCGGATGCGTTCGACCTCCGCGCCGCTCTCGTCGTACTGGAAGAGCGAGGCCTGGCCGGTGGAGAGGGTGCGGCCGGTGCGCACCACCTGGGTGCGGATGACCGCGGGCCCCGGCACGGACGGCGTGAGGTAGTGCGCGGAGACGGTGAACGGGTCCGGGTGCGGCAGGGCGTCGCCGAGCGCACGGCCGAGCAGGGCGAGCAGATAGCCCCCGTTGACGGCGTGGATGATGGTCCAGCCCGCCGAGAGCTCCGCGTCATAGACCCCCGCTTCGCGCAGGGTGACGGCGGTGTCGCGGTCGAACTCGCTGTCCCCGATCGCAGCGGGGAGTACCTGTGACGATGCCTGTGCCATGCGCAGCACCGTACACCCATAAATTACTGAGCGGTAGCTTTTCCGGTCCCGCGTCCCCCGTCCCCGTCCCCGTCCCCTGTCCCCCGCCTCCGTCCCGTCCCCGGCTCTCGGAACACTCACGCCTCCTCCAACGCGGAGCTCCGCCGGTTCCACGCCCGCGGCGCCCGCCAGTGGTACTTGAGGGCCGCGATGCGCAGCAGGAACGCCGTGACCACCGCCAGGCCGCTCGTCGTCGCGTTCAGGAGGTCGAAGCGGATGAAGAGCACGATCATCGTCGAGCCGACGATCGCCGGGACCGCGTACAGGTCGCGGTCCCAGCGCAGCAGCGAGGGGACCTCGTTGGCCAGGACGTCGCGCAGTACGCCGCCGCCCACCGCCGTCGCGAGGCCCAGGGCCGCCGAGGAGGTGAGGCCGAGCCCGTAGTCGTACGCCTTGGTCGTGCCCGTGACGCAGAACAGGCCGAGGCCCGCCGCGTCGAAGACGTTGACCGCGGTCTGGGTGCGCTCCACCTCGGGGTGGAGGAAGAAGACAAGGACCGCGGCGAGCAGCGGGGTCACGAAGTACCCGAGGTCCGAGAAGGCGGCCGGCGGGACCGCTCCGATGATGAGGTCGCGGAACAGCCCTCCGCCCAGTGCGGTGACCTCGGCGAGCACCGCGATGCCGAACACGTCGAAGTTCTTGCGCACGGCGAGCAGGGCGCCGGAAATCGCGAAGACGAAGATTCCGACGAGGTCCAGCGCGTGCTGGACGGAGGGGCTGAACAGTTCGTGAAGCACCCCGCATTTTTACGCATCCCGGGGTGCCCCTCGGCACACGCCAGGCCTAGAGCGCGGGCTTGCCCGTGTCGTAGATCCACTTCTGGAACAGGCCGTCGAGCGACTTGCCCGAGATGTGCTCGGCCAGGTTGATGAAGTCCTCGGTGTCGGCGTTCTGGTAGCGGTGCAGCTTCGTCCAGGCCGGGAGGAGCTTGAAGAAGGCCTGGTCACCGATGTGTTCGCGCAGTTCCTGGAGCATCATCGCGCCGCGCTGGTAGACCGCGGAGGCGAACATCGTGTCGCGCTGCGGGTCGGCCACCTCAATCTTCCAGAAGTCGGAGGACGCCGGGCGCGAGTTGTAGGCGTTGAGGAAGGACTGGTGGGCCGTCGCCGTCCCGCGGTGCTCGGCCCACAGCCACTGCGCGTACGTCGCGAAGCCCTCGTTGAGCCAGATGTCGTCCCAGTGCGCCACCGACACCGAGTCTCCGAACCACTGGTGGGCGAGCTCGTGGACGATCGTCGTCTCGTTGCGCACCGCCGAATAGCTCGGCTTGGTCTGGGTCTCCAGGGAGAACCCGGCCTCGGGCATGTCGTCGACGACCGCGCCGGTCTCCTCGAACGGGTACGGGCCGAACAGCTTGGACCAGTAGTCGGTGGCCTCGGCGGTCACCGCGTACACGTCGACCGTGTTCTGGTTGGCCAGGACCGGGTCGATGGCGACGTAGATCGGCGTGCCCGCGGGCGTCTTGCCCGTCTTCACGTCGAACTTGCCTATGGACGCGGTCGCGAGGTACGTCGCCATCGGCTTGGTCTCGCGCCAGTGGAAGTACGAACGGCCGCCGCTGTCATGGGAGTCCACCAGGCGCCCGTTGGACACCCCGGTCAGACCCTTGGGCGCGTCGATGCGGATGTCGTACGTCGCCTTGTCGGAGGGGTGGTCGCTGGACGGGAACCAGGTGGAGGCGGCGTTGGGCTCGCACGCCACGAACACGCCGTCCTTGGTCTTCATCCAGCCGTAGTCGGAGCCGAAGACGATGGGTCCGTTCAGCGCCTGCGGCACCCCGCCGTAGGCGACGGTGACCTCGAACTCCTCGCCCTTGCGCAGCCGGTGGCGGGGCGTGATGACGATCTCGTCGCCGGTTCTGCTGAAGTCGGCGGGCTTGCCGTTCACCCGGATCGAGTCGACGGTGAGCTTCTGGAGGTCGAGGTCGAAGCTGGAGAGGTTCTGGGTGGCCCGGGCGGTCAGTGTGGTGCGCCCGTCCAGGCGCCCCGAATCGGGGTTGTAGCTCACCCCGAGGTCGTAATGGAGGGCGTCGAAGCCACCGTTGCCCAGGTCGGGGAAGTACGGGTCACCGATGCCCGGGGCGCCGGGCGAGGCGGCGGGCGCGGCGGCGATGGTGAGCCCGGCGGCCACCGCGGTGGCGAGCGCGAGCAGCCGGGAGGAGGTACGACGTGCCGAACGGGAGAGTGCCATGAGTCTGCCCTTCGAACGCATGCCGTTGGTACGGACACGCAGACTCTGCACTCTCCCGCTTCGGCATGAACATGACTTTGCCGAACTGTCATGCCCTACTTGTCGGTTGACTCCTGAGCGGTGTCGTCCGGTCCGGTTTCGCCCTCGGCGCCGGCCGCCTCGGAGGAGGCGTCGGACGCGTCGGACGCCTCTGCCGCGGCAGGCTCCTCGGCCGCGTCGGATGCGGCAGGCTCCTGCGCCGTCGCCGTCTCGCCGATCGTCACGATCTCGACCGACTCCCTGGCCTCCGGAAGGACCGCCTCGCCCGGTGCCTGGTCCGGCGCGTTCTCCGGGTGGTGGCAGGCCACCCGCTGGCCGGGCTTCAGCTCGACGAGGACCGGCTCCTGCGTCTTGCAGACCTCCGTCGCCTTCCAGCACCGGGTGTGGAACCGGCAGCCGCTCGGCGGCGAGATCGGCGAGGGGACGTCGCCCTTCAGCAGGATCCGCTCGCTCTTCATGCCGCGCCGCTTGGGATCCGGCACCGGCACCGCGGACATCAGCGCCTTGGTGTACGGGTGCATCGGCGCCGCGTACAGCGACTTGCGGTCGGCCAACTCCACGATCTTGCCGAGGTACATGACCGCGATCCGGTCCGACACGTGCCGGATGACCGACAGGTCGTGCGCGATGATCACGTACGTGAGGCCGAGCTCCTGCTGGAGGTCGTCGAGGAGGTTGACCACCTGCGCCTGGATGGACACGTCGAGCGCCGAGACCGGCTCGTCGGCGACGACCAGCTTCGGGTTGAGCGCGAGCGCGCGGGCGATGCCGATGCGCTGGCGCTGGCCGCCGGAGAACTCGTGCGGATAGCGGTTGTAGTGCTCGGGGTTGAGGCCCACGACCGAGAGAAGGCGCTGGACCTCCTTCTTGATCCCGCCCTCCGGGTTGACGCCCTGCAGCTTGAACGGGGCGGAGATGATGCCGCCGACCGTGTGCCGCGGGTTCAGCGAGGAGTACGGGTCCTGGAAGATCATCTGGACGTCGCGGCGCATCGGCCGCATGCCGCGCACCCCGAGGTGGGTGATGTCCCGGCCCTCGAACTCGACCGTGCCGCCGGTCGGTTCGAGCAGCCGGGTGATGAGGCGGCCCATCGTCGACTTGCCGCAGCCGGACTCGCCGACCACGCCCAGCGTCTCGCCGGAACGCACGTCGAAGTCGATGCCGTCGACGGCCTTGACCGAACCGGTCTGTCGCTTCAGCACACCGCTGCGGATCGGGAAGTGCTTCTGCAGGCCGCTGACCTTGAGCAGGACCTCGCCGGGAGCCGCGTCTTTGTTGAGCGCAGCCTTGGTCGGGGCCGCGCTCTTGCTCTGCGCGGGAATCGCCGCGTCGTTGTCCGTCACGCCTTTGTCCTCGCTCACAGCTTGGGCGCAATCTCTTCGGTCCAGATGCGCTCCCGCTCGTCCGGCGTCATGTGGCAGGCGGTCCAGTGGCCGCTTCCGCCGTCGGCCAGCTCGGGGCGTACGGTCCGGGTGATGTTGTCCTTGGGCACATCGGCGTACGGGCAGCGCGGGTTGAAGGCGCAGCCCGACGGGATGTTGATCAGGGACGGCGGGGAGCCCTTCACCGGAATGAGACGCTCGGTCTCCTCCCGGTCGATGCGCGGCATCGAGCCGAGCAGGCCCCAGGTGTAGGGGTGGCGGGGCTCGTAGAACACCTTCTCGGCCGGGCCGCGCTCCACGCACCGGCCGCCGTACATCACGAGGATGTCGTCGGCGAGCTCGGCTACCACGCCCAGGTCGTGGGTGATGATGATGACCGCGGAGCCGAACTCCTTCTGGAGGTCCCGGATCAGGTCGAGGATCTGCGCCTGGACGGTGACGTCCAGGGCGGTCGTCGGCTCGTCCGCGATCAGGAGGTCGGGGTTGTTCACCAGGGACATCGCGATCATCGCGCGCTGGCGCATGCCGCCCGAGAACTCGTGCGGGTAGGAGTCGACGCGCTTGTCGGGCTGCGGGATGCCGACCCGGTCGAGCATCTCGATCGCCCGGGTGCGCGCCGCCTTCTTGTCGACGTCGTGGTGGACCCGGTACGCCTCGATGATCTGCTTGCCGATGGTGAAGTACGGGTGCAGCGCGGACAGCGGGTCCTGGAAGATCATCGCCATGTCGCGGCCGCGCAGCTTGCGTACGTCATCGGGGTCGGCGGAGAGCAACTCCTTGCCGTTGAGCCAGATTTCGCCGGAGATCTGCGCCTTGCGCTTGCCGTACTGGCCGGCCGTGTGCAGGCCCATGATGCCCATCGAGGTGACGGACTTGCCGGAGCCGGACTCGCCCACGATGCCGAGGGTCTTGCCCTTCTCAAGGGAGAAGCTGAGCCCGTCGACGGACTTGACCAGGCCGTCGTCGGTCGGGAAGTGGACCTTCAGGTCGCGCACGTCGAGGAAGGCGTCCGAGGGCTGCACCGCCGCGACCGGCTCGCCGACCGCCGCGCCGGTCTTGTTCAGGTCGGTCATGCGAGCCTCACTCGGGGGTCGATCACGGCGTACAGGAGGTCCACGACGAGGTTCGCGAAGATCACCGCCGCCGAGGTGATCAGCGTGACGCCGAGGATCACCGGAAGGTCGCGCTCGCCGATCGCGCGGAGCACCGCCTGGCCCAGGCCCGGGATGCTGTACGTGGTCTCGGTCAGGATCGCGCCGCCGATGAGGGCGCCGATGTCCATGCCGAGCACCGTCAGGATCGGCGCCATGGTGGACCGCATGGCGTGCTTGCCGATGACGGCGGGTTCGCTCAGGCCCTTGGCCCGGGCGGTTCTGACGTAGTCCTCGCCCATCACTTCGAGCATGGTCGCTCGGGTGAGCCGGGCGTACATCGCCGCCTGGAGGAAGGCGAGCGTGATCCAGGGCAGGATCAGGCCGCTGAACCACCCGCCCGGTGATTCGCTGAAGGGGACGTACTGACCGTCGATCCAGTGCAGGCCGTACGTGAAGATCGCCAGCGAGAGCAGACCGGTGAAGTAGATCGGCAGCGAGACGCCGGCCAGGGCGACGGTCATGGAGAACCGGTCCCACAGCGAGCCGCGCTTGAGTGCGGACACCACGCCGGTGAGCACACCGAAGATGACCCACAGGATGGCCGCGCCGATGACCAGCGACAGCGTGACCGGGAAGCGCTCCTTGAGCACCGGCCAGATGGCCTGCTCGTTGCGGAACGAGTAGCCGAAGCACGGGGCGTCGCAGTGGATCGTCGAGCCGCCGCCGGTGTAGTCGCGGCCGGCCAGGATGCCCTTCACGAAGTCGAAGAGCTGCACGAAGATCGGGTCGCCGAGACCCAGCTTCTCGCGGACCGCTTCGAGCGCGGCGGAGTCGGACTGCTTGCCGACGTACATCGTGGCCGGGTCGACGCCCGTCCACTTGGGGATCAGGAAGAAGATGCCGAACGTCACCAGCATGACGATCAGCAGCATCACGATGGCGGCGAACAGCCGCCTGATGAGATATGCGAGCACTGCTCTCGGCCCGGCGGCGGGCCGGGGGCACCGGATTGCGGTACCCCCGACCCGTCACACGACGGCCTTCACCTGCCCTTCGTGCCTAGCGGCGGGTGCGCCGGCGGAGCGATTGGACGACGGTCACTTCTCGACGCCGAGCGAGGCGTAGTCGTAGAAACCGTTGTTGTTGGTCGTCGTGTAGACGTTCGTGAGCCGGGAGCTGCGCCACTTGACGTTCTTCTCGAAGACGAACGGAAGGTAGACGGCGTGCTCGGAGACCTTCTGGTTGATCTGCTTGTAGAGCCCGGCAGCTTCTTCGGGGGTGCTGGCCGCGATGGCCTGGTCGAAGAGCGTGTCGATCGCCGGGTCCTTCAGCATCGAGTAGTTGTTGTTGCCGTTCGACAGGATGAACTTGGAGTCGACCAGCGGGAGCAGGAAGCCCTGGCCGGACGCGAAGTCCGGGCCCCAGCCCATGATGATGATCCCGTAGTTCTTCTTCTTGACGACCTCGGGGTTGCCGATGATGCCGGTCGTCTGCGAACCGTCGTACTGGTCGATGTCGGCCTTGATGTTGACCTTGGCCAGCGCGGCCTGCATCGACTGGGCGGTGGCGACCTCGGCCGGCTTGTTGTTGCGGACCGCGATGGTGGTCGAGAAGCCGCCCGCCTTGCCGCAGGCCGCGAGCTCTTCCTTGGCCTTGGCGATGTTCGCCGCGCCGTCGTTCTGGGTCACGCCGTACGGGTCGTACTTCGGGTCCGAGCCGCTGATGATGGGCGGCAGCATGTTGGTGGCGATGTCACCGCCGGCCTGCGGGCCGCCGCGGGCGGTCTGCAGCGACTTGTGGTCGGAACCGTAGATGACGGCCTTGCGGCAGTGCTCGTTGTCCATCGGAGCCACCGTCTGCGGGAAGACCGCGTAACGGATGTAGCCGGTGTCCGGGTTGTCGACGTTGCCCTTGTCCTGCTGGAGCGCCTTGGTGCGGCCGGCCGGGCTGAGGCCGGTGCCGTTGAGGTCGACGTCGTAGTCACCGTTGATGAGACGGCTGTCCATGTCGTCGGCGCTGGTCAGCAGGGTGAGGCTGATCTTGTCCGGCAGTGCCTTGCGGACGTCGTCCGTCTTCGGGTCCCAGTTGGGGTTGCGGACCAGGACCATGGACTTGTTCGGCTCGTAGGACTCCCACTTGTACGGGCCGAGCGAGAACGGCTTCAGACCGTACTTCGACTGGGTGTCCTTGTCCTGGCGGACCGGGGAGCCCGACGGCATGGCCAGCATCTGCTGGAAGTCGACGTTGGGCGCCGGCAGCTTGAAGACGATGGTCTTGTCGTCCGGCGTCTCGATCGCCTTCAGACCCAGCTTGTCGGGAGAGGTGTCCTTGTAGGGACCCTTGTACTCACCGGTGGGGTCGAGGACGTCCTTCAGGTAGACGGGGCCGCCGGAGATGACGTCCTGCGCCCAGATGCGCTCGATGCCGTACTTGACGTCCTTGGAGGTGACGGGCTTGCCGTCCTCCCACTTGACGCCGTCCTTCAGGTGGTACGTGTACGTCTTCTTGTCCGCCGAGACGTCCGCGAGACCGGTCGCGATGTCCGGGACCAGCGTCTCGCTCTCCTTGCCCGGGGCGGGCTTGTAGGTGATCAGCGTGCGCGTGTAGTAGCGCGCGTAGTCCCACATGAAGCCGTAGTAACCGCGCTGCGGGTCCCACGAGTCGGCGTCCTGGGTGCCGACGAACTTGAGCTCCCCGCCCTTCTTCGTCGACGCGTTCGCGAGCTTGCTGTTGGCGGCGTTGAAGCCGGGGCCCTTGCCCTTGGCGCTGCCGCCGCCCCCGCCGCAGGCCGCGGTGGACAGCAGAGCCGCAACGACGATGGCCGCGCCGGCGACCGTCTTTCGCCTTGATGAACCTAGGGTTGTCACGATCTCGCTTCCTCCGTAGTGGGCGTCTTGGGTGTCGCGGCCCGTGCGGTGCGCCGGGCCGGAGTCTTCGAATTCCCGCATCAGCGGGTGCCCTTCGGGTCGAAGGCGTCGCGGACGCCGTCGCCGAAGAGGTTGAACGCCATCACGGTGATGAAGATCGCCAGACCCGGGATGATCATGAACATGGGATCGGACTGGTAGGTCGCGATCGCCGTCGACAGCATCTGCCCCCAGGAGGCCGTGGGCGGCTTGACGCCCGCTCCCAGGAAGCTGAGCGCCGCCTCGGTGAGGATGTTCGTCGGGATCATCAGCGTCATGTAGACGGTGATCGGCGCGATGAGGTTGGGCAGCAGCTCCTTGAACAGGATGTAGCCGCGCCCGGCGCCGAGGCTGCGCGCCGCCTCCACGTACTCGCGCTCGCGCAGGGACAGCGTCTGGCCGCGCACGATGCGCCCGACGTACGGCCATCCGAAGAAGCCGATGACCAGGATCATCACGAGCAGCCGGACCCCGGTGCCGCTGAGCCCGAACAGCTGGGTGGGGACCACGGAGATCAGCGCGATGATGAAGAGCAGCTGCGGGAAGGAGAGCAGCATGTCCATCACGCGGCTGATGATCGCGTCGAGCCAGCCGCCGAAGTAGCCGGCGATCACGCCGAGTACGGTGCCGACGAGGACCGCGAAGACCGCCGCGAGGAAGCCCACGAGCAGCGAGATCCGCGCTCCGTAGACGATCCGGCTGAACACGTCGCGGCCGTTGACCGGCTCAACTCCCAGCAGGAAGTGCGAGTTGATGCCGCCCCAGCTGCCGATCGGCGTGGAGAGCAGCGGGTCGATCTGGTCCTC
Source organism: Streptomyces sp. WM6378 (assembly GCF_001279695.1). GTDB lineage: Bacteria > Actinomycetota > Actinomycetes > Streptomycetales > Streptomycetaceae > Streptomyces. The sequence goes on along the minus strand of NZ_LGDD01000166.1, from coordinate 60,614 downwards.
GTGGAAGTCGTCCGGCGGATGTCCGAACGCGTCGACGATCAACGGCGCGAAGATCGCGACGAGGACCAGGAACACGACAACGATGCCACCGGTGAGGGCGAGCTTGTCCTTCTTCAGCCGGTTCCAGGCGATACGGCCCAGCGACCGCCCCTCGACCGCTCTGGTCTCGCCGCTGGGCGTGACACTGATGTCCGCGGTCGGGTCCGCGTCGGCGGGTGTGTCGTGCAATGGTGCCGTCATCGTGGCAAGGACCCCTCTCAACCGGCGGTGACCGGCCCGCACTTGCCGCTGTAGCGGCGCGTTCCCATCAGCAGTGCGAGCGGAGGGCGACACCAAGCAGCGGGTCGAGCTGCTCGCACAAGGGCCCGAACGGCCCTGCATGCCGGGAGTCTTCAATGGCCTCGCGATCACCCGCCAGACCTGACGGCGAAAGTATGCGCAAACGTGATGCGGAGAGGGGGTTTCCGTTATCCGGACGCGGGTGAACCAGGGGCGGACATGGGGAAGTTGGGGCGCAAGCGGCGTCCGGGACTATTGCGGTCTTCGCCCCATCAGAACGGACATTCCCCTTACGCGAAGGGGAAGTTGCCGGGGTCTGTCCCGGTTGGTGTGCCGCGCGGGGCCGGATTCAGTACGTGCGCGGGGCGGCCGGCGGGTAGCCGTACCCGGCGGTCCCGGGGGCCGGGGCGGCGTGCGCCTCGCGGTCGTAGAACGGCCGGGCGTTGGCTTTCAGCCACATGCCGACCGGGTCGTACTCGTCCGACATCGCGACCGTGGACACCGCGAGCCCGTCCGGCACGGCGGTGACGGACTGCTGCATCATCGCCCGCACCGCGTCGACCGACTGCGGGCCGGTGTCGTAGAGGTCGAGCCCGATGGCGAGGTACGGCGTGCCGAGCGCGGGCTGCACCCAGGCCCGGCGCAGCGAGCGCACGGCCGGGGTGCGGTGCGCGTGCTGCGTGAGCAGGGCGTAGAACTGCGGGATCTCCACGGCTGGTTCGGAGAGGCGGAGCGGGCCGGCCGGCATCCGGTCCAGGCCCGTGGCGATCCGCCGCAGATCGGTCCAGGGGATGCCGACGCCGCCGCCGGGGGCGTGCGGATTCAGCCAGATCCCGTACCGGTCGGGGTAGAGGGCGCGGGCGACTTCCAGGGCGCCGGTCACTTCGTGCGCCCGGTTCCAGCCGCTCGCGGAGAGCTCCTGCGCGGAGGTGACACAGGGCGCGTACGCGACGCCGTCGACCTCCATGTTTCCGTACTGCGCGTCCGGGGAGCCCGGCCGGCCGTTCCACAGCAGCATCCAGAGCCGGCCGGTCGCGGGGTCGGCGAGGGCGTGGAGCAGCGCCTCGTACACGTCGTAGCGCCCGGGCGTCACCTGGCGCAGCATGTGCTCGACCTGCCCGGCCGCCGCGGTGCCTGACGCGCTCACCCTGGGTCCCGCCCCTCTTCGATCCACCGTGCCGACGCCTGCGCCGCCCCGCAGCCCCGGGCACACGCGTGCGGCTGCGGGGATGCAAGGGTCATGAAACCAGGTTAAGCCGCCGTACAGACACCGCCATGACCCGGCGGGGACGTGCCGCGACGCACCCGGCGGTTGCTACTGGGCCCGCGTGTAGAACGGTCGCACCCGCTCGCGCATCCACGTGGCGACCGGGTCCTGGGTCACATCGAGCAGGACCAGGTTGACCGGCCAGCCGACCGGGACCCGGCCGAGCGCGCGGCCGAGCGCCTCCATGGGGGCGTTGCGGCCCGCCCCGTCCCAGGTGGAGAACTCCACTGCGATGAAGAGCGTGGGCGAATCCCCCTCGATGGAGGCGAGCGCGCGGCGGGCGCTGAGCACCACGCCGGTCGCCTCGAACTCCTGGGAGGCCGCGCCCAGGAAGTCCACCGGGTCCTCCTGCCAGTCCGGCTCGAAGAGGCGTACCCGGGCGCCGGACGCGGGTCCGTCGAGGGCGGTACGCCCGGTGCGGCACAGCTCGGCGACGGCGGGCGGGGGCAGCGGCATCCCGACCGCGCCCTCGGGGTTGACCACGACCCCGAGCTGCGGCGGGAGCCCGCGGGCGAACTCGACGGCGGGCGCCACCGCGAACGACATGTGGGAGCCGACGCACTGCCGGAACTGCTGCTCGGAGCTGTAGACGGGGACGTAGGGGGCGCCGTCGAGCTGCATGGTGGGCAGGTCGAGGTCGGCGCTGTCCTGGCTGCCGCCGTTGGGCAGCGGCACCCATACGACGCTGCGGCCGAGCACCTCTATGAGGCGGGGGCCCGCGTCGGCGTGACCGAGCGCCGCCGCCAGTGTCTCTTCGAGCTCGTTGCCCGGCCAGCCTCCGCCGCCGTGCGGATGCGCGAATGCCTGCTCCGGAAAGTTCATGTGCCGTCCTTCTCCCCCGACTGCTGCCGTGCCCCACGACCCTAGCGCCGAGGGTGCGACAGGGGGAAAGGGTGCCCGGAAAGGGCCCGGCGCGCGCCAGGGGGCGCTACTCGGAGAAGCCGATCCGGCGCAGCACGGTGGCCGACTCCCGGTCGAGCAGGACCGCGCTGGCACAGCCGGTCGGCAGCCGCCCGGCCTCCACCTGGGCTATGAGGCGGCGGGCCGCGCCGCGGTGCCGGGCGAAGGCGTACTTCGACACCCAGCGGCCCCGGATCGCCTGGCCCTCCAGAGCGGTGCCGGCCGGCACGTCGAGCACGACGAGCCGCAGCGCGCGTCCCCTGCGCCGGGCGCCCCGGCCCAGCCAGTGCCGCACCCACGCCTGCGTACCGCAGTCGTGCACGACGAGGCTGTCTCCGGAGCGCAGCGCCCACCAGGTCCTGGCGAAGTGGGCGGTCCGGGTCAGTGGGCGGTACAGGGCGTACGGAATGCCGGGGAGCCGGCGCTGCCAGGCGAGGCGAGTGTCCTGGGAGTCGATGCGGCGGTCGGTGACGGCGCGGCGCATCAGCGTCGTCTTGCCGCTGCCGGGCAAGCCCGACACCACCACGACGTCGCCCGCGTCGAAGACCAGCTCCGGCGGCGTGCGCTCGGGCCGACCGCGCAGATCCCGCACCACCGGCCGTGTCTGTCCTCCCGCCGCCTGATGCCCAGGGCCTTTTGGCGCGGGGACCTCCCGCACCTGGCCCGTGTTCCGTCCAACCGTCATGGCACTCCCCCCTGTTCGGGTCCCGCGACCCCTGCCCACGAAGTGTAAAGAGACGGTAATGGGTCACCGGCGATGTGACGCTTCCGGGATGCGTGCAATGATGTGCGCGCCAACTGCATACCGGCCGTTCGAATCCGCGCGGGAGAGTCCTCAGCAGCTGTGAGCTGGGGCGCCGAAGGAGCAAGTTCCTCCCTTGAATCTCTCAGGCCCCGTACCGCGCGGACGAGGCAGATCTGAAAAGCGGGCCGTCCCCTGCCGGGCGTCCCCACCCAAGGTGCAAGCCGTGCCGCGCAACGCGTGCCGGTGAACCTCTCAGGTTCCGATGACAGATGGGGAGGATGTCCTCGACCGTCATGCCCCGGGACCTTGGAGCCACATCCATGAGCAACGCCCCCCGCCTCACCGCCCTCGATGCACTGCATCGTTCGCTGGGCGCCACGATGACCGACTTCGCGGGCTGGGACATGCCGCTGCGGTACGGGAGCGAGCGCGACGAGCACACCGCCGTACGGACCCGCGCCGGGCTCTTCGACCTGTCCCACATGGGCGAGATCACCGTCACCGGCCCCGAGGCCATGAAGGCGCTGAACTACGCCCTGGTCGGCAACATCGCCACCATCGGCCCCGGCCGCGCCCGGTACACGATGATCTGCCAGGAGGACGGCGGCATCGTCGACGACCTGATCGTCTACCGCCTGGGTGAGACGGAGTACATGGTCGTCGCGAACGCGGGCAACGCGCAGATCGTGCTCGACGCGATCACCGAGCGCGCGGTCGGCTTCGACGCCGAGGTCCGCGACGACCGCGACGCGTACGCGCTGATCGCCGTGCAGGGCCCCGAGTCCCCCGGCATCCTCAAGTCCGTCACGGACGCCGACCTGGACGGCCTGAAGTACTACGCGGGCCTGCCCGGCACCGTCGCCGGTGTCCCCGCCCTGATCGCCCGCACCGGCTACACCGGCGAGGACGGCTTCGAGCTGTTCGTCGCCCCTGAGCACGCCGAGCCGCTGTGGCGTGCGCTGACCGAGGCCGGCCAGGACGCGGGTCTCGTGCCGTGCGGCCTGTCCTGCCGCGACACGCTGCGCCTGGAGGCGGGCATGCCGCTGTACGGGCACGAGCTGACCACGGAGCTCACCCCCTTCGACGCCGGGCTCGGCCGGGTCGTGAAGTTCGAGAAGGACGGCGACTTCGTGGGCCGTACGGCTCTGGAGGCCGCCGCCGAGAAGGCCGCCGCGAACCCGCCGCGCAAGCTGGTCGGCCTGATCGCCGAGGGCCGCCGGGTGCCCCGCGCCGGCTTCTCGGTCGTGGCCGACGGCGAGGTCGTCGGCGAGGTCACCTCCGGCGCCCCGTCGCCGACCCTGGGCAAGCCGATCGCCATCGCGTACGTGGACGCCGCGCACGCCGCGCCCGGCACCGCCGGCGTCGGCATCGACATCCGCGGGACGCACGAGGCGTACGAGGTCGTTGCGCTGCCCTTCTACAAGCGCGAGAAGTGACCCGCGCGTCCCTGCGGCACCGCCCTTCTCGTCTCACTGTCCGAGACACTCTTCGAGACCCCGTCATCAGCACTCCCCCGCGTACAGGAGAATTCAGGTCATGAGCAACCCGCAGCAGCTGCGCTACAGCAAGGAGCACGAGTGGCTGTCGAACGCCGAGGACGGCGTGTCGACGGTCGGCATCACGGAGCACGCGGCCAACGCGCTCGGTGACGTCGTGTACGTACAGCTTCCCGGGGTGGGTGACACGGTGACCGCGGGCGAGACCTGCGGCGAGCTGGAGTCCACCAAGTCGGTCAGCGACCTGTACTCCCCCGTGACCGGCGAGGTCGTCGCCGCCAACCAGGACGTCGTGGACGACCCGGCCCTGGTGAACTCCGCTCCGTTCGAGGGCGGCTGGCTGTTCAAGGTGAAGGTCACGGACGAGCCGGGCGACCTGCTCTCCGCCGACGAGTACACCGACTTCGCCAGCTGACCTAGAGACCACAGGGATACAGGGATCGTCTGATGTCGCTTCTGAACCAGCCCCTCCACGAGCTGGACCCGGACGTCGCCGCCGCCGTCGACGCCGAGCTCCACCGTCAGCAGTCCACCCTCGAAATGATCGCCTCGGAGAACTTCGCTCCGGTCGCGGTCATGGAGGCCCAGGGCTCGGTCCTCACCAACAAGTACGCCGAGGGCTACCCGGGTCGCCGCTACTACGGCGGCTGCGAGCACGTCGACGTGGTCGAGCAGATCGCGATCGACCGCATCAAGGCGCTCTTCGGCGCCGAGGCCGCCAACGTGCAGCCCCACTCGGGCGCCCAGGCCAACGCGGCCGCGATGTTCGCGCTGCTCAAGCCGGGCGACACGATCATGGGTCTGAACCTGGCCCACGGCGGCCACCTGACCCACGGCATGAAGATCAACTTCTCCGGCAAGCTCTACAACGTGGTCCCGTACCACGTCGACGAGACCGGCGAGGTCGACATGGCCGAGGTCGAGCGCCTCGCCAAGGAGTCGAAGCCGCAGCTGATCGTGGCCGGCTGGTCCGCCTACCCGCGCCAGCTAGACTTCGCCGCGTTCCGCCGCATCGCGGACGAGGTCGGCGCGTACCTGATGGTCGACATGGCGCACTTCGCCGGCCTGGTCGCCGCGGGTCTGCACCCCAACCCGGTGCCGCACGCCCACGTCGTGACCACCACCACGCACAAGACCCTCGGCGGTCCGCGCGGCGGTGTCATCCTGTCGACGCAGGAGCTCGCCAAGAAGATCAACTCGGCGGTCTTCCCCGGTCAGCAGGGTGGCCCGCTGGAGCACGTGATCGCGGCCAAGGCGGTCTCGTTCAAGGTCGCGGCCTCCGCGGAGTTCAAGGAGCGCCAGCAGCGCACCCTGGACGGCGCTCGGATCCTGGCCGAGCGCCTGGTCCAGGACGACGTGAAGGCCGTCGGTGTCGACGTCCTGACCGGCGGCACCGATGTGCACCTGGTCCTGGTGGACCTGCGCAACTCGGAGCTGGACGGCCAGCAGGCCGAGGACCGCCTCCACGAGGTCGGCATCACGGTCAACCGGAACGCCATCCCGAACGACCCGCGGCCGCCGATGGTGACCTCGGGTCTGCGGATCGGCACCCCGGCGCTCGCCACCCGCGGCTTCGGTGACGACGACTTCCGCGAGGTCGCCGACATCATCGCCGAGGCCCTGAAGCCGGACTTCGACAAGGACGCGCTGGCCGCCCGGGTGTCCGCTCTGGCCGCGAAGCACCCGCTGTACCCCGGCCTGAAGTAGTTTCGTACGCTTTAGTTCCCGGTTCATTCGGGACGAAGCCCCGGGGCACCGCGCACACTGGTAGTGAGCGCGGTGCCCCATCCCATGCTGTGCCAGCTTTGCTCTGCACCACCCCGGCAGACAACGGCGTCTACCAAACCCCTCAAGGAGTCCCCCGTGGCCATCTCGGTCTTCGACCTGTTCTCGATCGGCATCGGCCCGTCCAGCTCCCACACCGTCGGCCCGATGCGGGCGGCCCGAATGTTCGCCGCGCGCCTGAAGAACGAGGGCCTCATCGCCCACACCGTGCGGATACGGGCCGAGCTGTACGGGTCGCTCGGCGCCACCGGACACGGCCACGGCACGCCGAAGGCGGTGCTGCTCGGCCTGGAGGGCGCCTCCCCGCGCACGGTCGACGTCGAGACCGCAGACGACCGGGTGGAGCGGATCAAGGAGTCGGGGCGGCTCAACGTGCTGGGCATGCACGAGATCGACTTCGCTTACGACGACGACCTGATCCTGCACCGCCGCAAGGCGCTGCCGTACCACGCCAACGGCATGACGGTCTTCGCGTACGACATCGACGGCGCGCTGATCCTGGAGAAGACGTACTACTCGGTCGGCGGCGGCTTCGTCGTCGACGAGGACGCGGTGGCCGGCGAGAACCCGATCGTGCCGGACGACACCGTTCTCAAGCACCCCTTCCGCACCGGCGACGAGCTGCTCCGGCTCGCCCAGGACACCGGTCTTTCGATCTCCGCGCTGATGCTGGAGAACGAGAAGGCCTGGCGCACCGAGGACGAGATCCGTTCCGGCCTGCTCGACATCTGGCGGGTCATGCAGGCCTGCGTCTCGCGCGGCATGGCCCGCGAGGGCATCCTGCCCGGCGGCCTCAAGGTCCGCCGCCGCGCCGCCACCACCGCCCGCCAGCTGCGCGCCGAGGGCAACCCCGAGGCGCACGCCATGGAGTGGGCGACGCTGTACGCGATGGCCGTGAACGAGGAGAACGCGGCGGGCGGCCGGGTCGTGACCGCCCCCACCAACGGCGCCGCGGGCATCATCCCGGCGGTCCTTCACTACTACATGAACTTCGTGCCCGGCGCCGATGAGGACGGCATCGTCCGCTTCCTGCTGGCCGCCGGCGCGATCGGCATGCTGTTCAAGGAGAACGCCTCGATCTCCGGCGCCGAGGTCGGCTGCCAGGGCGAGGTCGGCTCCGCCTGCTCGATGGCGGCCGGCGCGCTCGCCGAGGTCCTCGGCGGCACCCCCGAGCAGGTCGAGAACGCCGCCGAGATCGGCATGGAGCACAACCTGGGTCTGACCTGCGACCCGGTCGGCGGCCTCGTCCAGATCCCCTGCATCGAGCGCAACGGCATGGCCGCCGTGAAGGCCGTCACCGCCGCCAAGATGGCGATGCGCGGCGACGGCAGCCACAAGGTGTCCCTGGACAAGGTCATCAAGACGATGAAGGAGACGGGGGCCGACATGAGCGTCAAGTACAAGGAGACGGCCCGCGGCGGCCTCGCCGTCAACATCATCGAATGCTGATCGCCTAGAAGCTGTGGGCGGCCGGGCGCTCCTTGGGCGCCGCCGCCAGGGCCTCGGTGACCTCCGCGACGTTGCCCCTCAGTCCGTAGACCGGGGTCGCGGGCTGCTGGCGCCAGGAGTCGTCGATGCCGCCGGCGTCCACGGTGTCGAAGCCGAGCTCGTCGACGAGCTCGCGGACCAGCTGCTTGGCGGCCGTGTCGTCGCCGGCCACCGGCACGGCGATCCGCTCGGGGTCGCCCTGCGGGCGGGGCCGGTCGAGGAGGTCCTGCGCGTACGTGCCGTTGAAGACCTTGATCACCGGGTGGCCGATGTGCTGCTCGGTCCAGCGGCTCTCGGTGAGGCCGTCCTCGATCGCGTCGATCCGGCCGTCGCGCTCCTTGGGGTAGTAGTTCCCGGTGTCGATGACGGCGAAGCCGTCGGCCGCGCCGTCGAGGAAGCCCTTGGGCAAGTCGGGGATGCGCTTCAGCGGGATGGTGACCACGACGACCTGTGCGCCCTTGGCGGCCTCGGCGACGGTGACCGGGGTCGCGCCGGTCTCCTCGGCGAGGGCTGAAAGGGTCTGCGGGCCGCGGGAGTTGGCGACGGAAACCTCGTGTCCGAGCGCGGTGAGACGGCGGGTCAGGTTGCCGCCGATGTTGCCCGCACCGATGATGCCGATCTTCATGAGCTGGCCTTCCGGAGATGGTGCCGCGTTGGCATGCTCCGGGGAACTCGCGGTCCCGGGAAGTTATTCCGGGCCGGCCCCGGATGGCGTACCGCGCGAGCGGGAGTACGCCACCGGGGCCGATCGGCGTCACTTGTTCAGCGAGGCCCAGAACTCCTCGAAGGAGAGCTTGCCGTCGCCGTTGGCGTCCTTGGCCTTGATGATGGCCTGGGCCACCGTCTCGGTGACGTGGAAGTCGCCCAGCTGCGCCATGACCGCCTTGTACTCGCTCGCGGTGACGCGTCCGTCGCCGTCGATGTCGAGCTTCGCGAACGCCTTGCGCGCCTCTTCGATGTCCGCCACTGGGTCCACCCCTTTGTTGGTGCCTACTGCTTGATGCGTTTCTGACGCGGGTCAGATTAGCTGCCGACGTGCGCGCCCAGTGCGGCGGCCAGCCATTGGAAGGCGGCGGCCGCGCTCGGCGGCTGCTCGTACCCGTTGATGACGGCGAGCAGCTGGAAATAGCGTTCGACGCGCAGGTCCGGGCTGACGCCGACCCGCTCCAGGACGGCCGCCCGGTCGGCGCCCGCGCCGAGCAGCTCGGTGAGGAGTGCGTCGGCCTCGGAGCTTTCGGGTGCGACGCCGCGCTCCTGGGCCGCGCCCGCGAGCTGGGCGACCTTCTTCGCGAAGGCGAGGTAGGCCTGCGGTTCGCGCGAGCGCTCCCGGAAGCTCTCGGAGTCGGTCTCGGCGATCCGCCGCATCAGCGCCCGGAAGGCCTCGTCCTCGACCAGTTCGGCCAGCTCGATCCAGGCGTCGACCTGGAGCGGGGTGGGGTCGTCGGGCAGCTCACCGGCCACGCCGCGGACCCGGGCGTGGAAGTGCGGGTTGGTGTCGTCGAGGCCGGTGAACACCTCGTCGGTGAAGTCGTCGATGATCTGCTTGCGCTCGCGCGCGGAGAGCCTGGCCAGCTTGTTCATGAGGGTCGTCTCCTCCGTGTCGGACTGCCGTCGGGCGATGGTCGACAGGACGGCCCGGCTCACCCGGAGCGCCCGGATCTGGGCGTCGAGGGCCGCGACATGGGCCGCGGCGACCTCGGCGACCGTGATCTCCCGGGCGAGCACGCGGCGTACGTCATCCAGGGAGAGCCCCAGTTCGCGCAGGGTGCGCACCAGCTCAAGGCGGGCCACGCACTCGGCGTCGTACAGCCGGTAGCCGCCGTGGGAGCGGCCGACGGGCGGCAGGGCGCCGATGTCGGACCAGTACCGGATGGTGCGCACGGGCAGGCCGGTGCGGCGGGCGAGCTGCCCGATGGTGAAGGTTTCCGGGCCGTCGTCGATCATGTTGTCGAGTGTCCGGTTTCCAGTGGGTGGAGACTCAAGGCCTCTGGACGGAAAGAAACGGGGAATCCCATGGATGGCACGCTCGGCGACATTCTGGCGGCCGCGGCGACGGGGCGGTTCCCGCCGGCCGACGGCGGTACGACGGTGGTGGCGCAGCCGGGGCCGCGCGACGCGGGCGTGCTGGCGTTCACCGCGCACTCGGTGATCTTCCTGGACGAGGACGAGGACTGGCTGCGGGCCACGCTGGCCGAGACGAGGGCCGATCCGCTCGGCGCGTCGATGAACCCCGGGTTCCTGGCCGCCCTGATGGCCCGCACCGGCCGCTCGATGAACTGCGTCGACCTGCTGACCTGCGCCCCCGCCCTGCCGGGCGAGCCGCCGCTGGGGCTGACCGAGATCGAGGACCCGGAGCATCCGAGGGTGGCGCGGGCCCTGAAGTACCGGGACGACGTGCGGGTCTGGGCGGCGGACGGCGGCGTCCTGATACTCGGCCGGGGCGTCGCCGGCCGCTGGGAGGCCGCCGTCGAGGTCGACGAGTCCGCGCGCGGCCTGGGCCTCGGCGTTCAACTCGCCCTGGCCGCACGGCACTTGGTGCCCGAGCCGGTGCTCTGGGCGCAGCAGTCGCCGGGCAACGCGCGCAGTGTGCGCACCTTCCAGGCGGCGGGTTTCCGGCCGGTCGGCTCGGAGGCACTGCTTGTCGCGCACTGATAACGGGTCCAGACCGGCGGGCCCCGGACTCTGACTGTTCGAAACACGGAAAGGACTGTTTTCCGCCCGCCAAAGAGCAGTTCGCGCCAACTTCACGCCGCCACTTCCTCACGCTCCGCACTTGGCGGATAACTTCTTGCTGTCGCCGCCACACCGGGAGCACAGGGCACCCAGGGACTAGCGGCGCTGGGGCGTTACAGCTGTGACCATCACAACTGAAGCATTCACCGTGCAGCCCTTCACGCGAAGTTGCCACCACATATGGGACGAGGGCGATCACGTCCTCATCGGTGTGAGTCCGGGAAACAGCTATTTCAGCGCCGGCCGCATCACCGAACTCGTCCGCTGGGCTTCGGCACGGTTCTCCCGCATCGACATCGTGTACGCCGACCTCCATGTGGCCGAGCTGTTCAGCGCGCTCGGCTACGACGAGGAGCACGCGGCACGGCGCGCCTCGAAAGAACTCAAGGCGGTACGCCGCAGAATTCTGCGCGGCGTCGAAGAGGCAGGCTCGCCGGACATACCCGTCGGCGTGCACGGGCTCTCCGAATTCGCCGGTAATCCGGTCTACGAACTCCTGCACCGGCGGGTGCGGCATTTCCTCGCCACCGATCCGCATTTCCGGGCCGGCTGCGAGCGCATGGCCGGGCACTTCCTCTCCACGAAGGTGGGCGGGCCGGCCGCGAGCGCGGAACAGCTCGCCGCCTGCCTCGACTACATCGCCGCGGAACTCCCCTTCTTCCTGGACACTCCGGGCATCCTCGGCGTCCCCTCCTCGGTGTCGGCCTACCACGCGCCGATCCCGCTGACCGAGCTCCTCTACGCGAAGGGCGGCGGCTTGCGCGCCTCCCGCAATCAGGCCTACGCCGTGGTGCGCCCGGAAGGAATCGCCGCATGACCCCCGAGCCCGTACTCGACTTCCCGCTCTCGCGCCGCGGTGACGTCCTGCCCGAGGAGTGCGCCTGGCTGCGCGAGAAGCAGCCGGTGGCCCGGGTGCGTACGCTCACCGGCGACCAGGCCTGGCTGGTGAGCAGCCACGCGCTGGCCAAACAGGTCCTGGAGGACGCGCGGTTCAGCCTGAAGGACACCGCGAACGCCGGGGTGCCCCGCCAGTACGCGCTGACGATCCCGCCCGAGGTCGTCAACAACATGGGCAACATCAACAGCGCCGGGCTCCGCACCGCCGTGATGAAGTCCCTCAGCCCGCGCGCCGACGGCCTGGCCGGTCAACTCCGCGTCCGTGCGGGCGAGTTCATCGACGCGCTGCTCACCGAGGGCCCGCCGGCCGACCTCCGGGCGGGGTTCGCCGACCCCTTCTCGGCGGCGCTGCACTGCCAGGTGATCGGGGTGCCGTTCGCGGACTGGCGCCGGCTCATGTCCGGCCTGGACACCGCCTTCATGACCAGCGCGCACACCTTCGAGGGTGCCGGGCTCAACTGGTACAAGGACCTCGGGTACATGGTGGAGCGCCTCAACGCGCCCGGCCTGGACCCCGACAGCCTGCTCGGACGGCTCGCGGCGCTGCGCGAGGACCAGGAGTCCGCGCACCTCACGGACGAGATGCTGGCCACGGTCGCGGTGTCCATGTTCGGCGCGGGCGCGGTCTCCACCTCCGCGTTCCTGATCCTCGCGATCCTGGCCCTGCTCCAGCACCCGGAGCTGATCACCCATCTGCGCGAGCACCCCGAGCGCATGGGCCGCGCGGTGGAGGAGCTCCTTCGCTGGAACCTGTCGATCGGCGACGGGCTGCCCCGGCTCGCCCTGGAGGACGTGACGCTGGGCGAAGTCCTCGTGAAGAAGGGCGAGTTGGTGCTCGTCCTGGTCGAGGGCGCCAACTTCGACCCGGAGGTCTTCACCGACCCCCAGCGCCTCGACCTCGACCGGGAGCACAACCCGCATCTCTCGTTCGGCGCCGGGCGGCACTTCTGCCCGGCCACGGGGCTCGGCCGGCTGCACGCCGAGACGGCGCTCTCGGTCCTGGTGGACCGGATGCCGGGGCTGCGCCTCGCGGTCCCGGCCGAACAGCTGGTGTGGCGTACGGGATTCATCAAGCGCCTGCCGGAGCGGCTGCCCGTGCTGTGGTGACACGGAGGTGCCCCGGGGCCGGCGGACCCCGGGGCACCTCGCCGTCGTACGCCCCCGCTCGTGCTCAGCGGAAGATGCCGGTGTGGCCGAGCGAGTACCGGCCGGGCTGCGGGTAGACGGCGAGGCCGTGCGGGCCCGAGCCGACCGGGATGCGGGCCAGCTCCTTGCCGGTGGCGGTGTCGATGGCGTACACCTCGCTGTTGTAGCGGCCGGACAGCCAGAGCACCTTGCCGTCGGCGGAGACGCCGCCCATGTCGGGGCTGCCGCCGTCCGGCAGCTCCCATTTCTTGGTGAGCTTGTTCTTGGTGAAGTCGAAGATGGAGATGGTGCCCTCGCCCCGGTTGGAGATGTACATCTCCTTGGAGTCGCGGCTGATGTAGAGGCCGTGGCAGCCCTTGCCGGTGGGCAGCAGGGTCGGCGTGGTGAACTTGTCGCCGTCCAGGACCCACATGCCGTGCGCCATCATGTCGGCGATGTAGAAGGTCTTTCCGTCCGGGGACATCTTCACGTCCTGCGGCATCGCCCCGTCGAAGGGCAGCTTCTGGTGGGCGATGACCTCCATCTTCTCCGTGTCGACCTTGAGCAGCTCGCCGGAGAACTCGCACGAGACGATGAAGTACCGCCCGTCCATGGAGAAGTCGGCGTGGTTGACGCCCGCACAGGTCACCGGGACGGTCTTGACCCGGTTCATGCTGACCGGGTCGCGGAAGACGAGCTCGCGGTCCTTGGAGGCCATCACGACGGCGTACTTGCCGTTCGGCGTGAAGTAGAGGTTGTACGGGTCCGAGACCTGGACGGTGCGCCCGGTCTTGCCGGTCGCCGGGTCGATGGCGGTGAGCGAGTCGCCGAGGTCGTTGTTGACCCAGAGCGTCTTCATGTCCCAGGACGGCACGACGTGCTGCGGCTGGTGGCCGACCGGAATCGTCTCGATGACCTTGTACGTGGCCGGGTCGATCACGGACACCGTGTTGGAGTTGGTGTTGGGCACGTACACGCGCGGCAGGAAGTTCTTGACGGCCGGCTGGAGGGCGTTCGGCCGGTCCGCGGCGTAGGCGTCCTTCGAGTCCAGGACGGGCGGCATCCCGGGCAGGCCCTGCGGCACGGCCTTCTTGGCGGCCGGGGGCGGCAGGGCCGCCTTGGTGCTGAGTGCCTCGTCCTTGTGGTCGGCACCCGATCCGCAGCCGACCAGCGCCGCGAGCAGGGCTGCCGAGAGCAGCACGGTGATCCTCTTCGTTACGGCCTTCGTTGCGGTCGGCATCAGATCAGCAGCTCCGTGGTCGTGACCGCGCGCAGTCGGCGGCGTTCCAGTTCGGCGAGTAGGGCGGGCAGCGCGGCGACCGTGTCCGCATAGCCGAAGTGCAGGCTCACCACCGATCCGTTGCGGATCTGCCCGGTGACGTTGCGGGTGACGGCCGAGGCACCGGGCGAGGTGAAGTCGAGCGAGTCGACGTCGTACGACAGGACGTGCGGGTACCCCGCCTTCCGGGCCAGTCTCTGAACGAGCGGTGTCGCGTACTGGGCACGGGAGGGCCTGAACCAGGTCCCGATGGAGCCGGTGAGCCTGCGCAGCCGGTCCGCGCAGCCCGTGATCTCGGCGTACGCCTCCGCCTCGTCCATGGCCCCGATGTCGATGTGGTGCTGGGTGTGGTTGCCCAGCTCGTGGCCGCCGTCGAGGATGCGGCGGGCCATCGCGGGCTGCTCGTCGAGCCAGCTGCCGACGGCGAGGACGGTGACTTTGGCACCGGCCTTCTCGGCCTCGCCGAGCAGGGTCGTGGCGATCTTCGGATCGCCCTGGCCGTGGAAGGTGAGCGCGACCTGGGGGCGGCCCCGGGGGCCACTGCTGATCTGGACCGGCTGCCCGGGGAAGGTACGGGGGGCCGGTGCGGAGCGTGGGACCTTGGGGCGGGCGGGAGCGACGGCCGCCGCGGAGGCGGACGGCTGGGGCTTCGGAGAGTCGGCCGGCTGCTCGCCGGCGTGGTCGTCCGAACAGCCTGCCGTGAACGCCCCCACGATGGCCGCGCCCGCCCCGGCCCGCAGGGCGCTGCGGCGGTCGACGGCACGGGGTGATGGATTCGACACATGGACATTTAAGTGGGCCGAAGGGCGCTTGGTAACGATTGACCCATTTCAGGACCTCTGCGGGTCGCGGCCGCCCGAAGGTGACCGGAGGCGACCGAGTCGCTGATTCACTCAGCACTTCCAATATTTATTCATGCTTTAGAAGGTGCGTGCTCTAGCTCACCTACGATTCACAGCTAAACTGTCATGATTCATGGCGCTATGTCCGACTAGGGACTTTTGATGATTGGCCGCCCATCTGTCATAGTCGAAGCCACGACCCCCATTGACCCGGGCCAGGTCGTCTTCAGTCGCCGTGGATCACACCCCCCCCCAGATCCACGGCGCTCCACAGAAGCCCCCGCGGCGCCACATCCGGCAGCCAGGGGGCTTCTGTGATTCGGCGGGGCCTTCGGCGACTCAGCGGTCGGCGACGCGCATCTCGAACCAGGTGGTCTTGCCGCGCGGCAGCAGGTCCACGCCCCAGCGGTCGGAGAGCTTGTCGACGAGGAAGAGGCCGCGGCCGCTGATGTCGAGCTCGTGCACCGGCATCAGACAGGGCAGGCCGCGCGAGGGGTCGCGGACCTCGATCCGGATCCAGCCCCGGCGGCGCAGCATGCGCAGACCGAAGACGCGGGCTCCGGTGTGCCGCACCGCGTTGCCGACGAGCTCGGAGACGAGGAGCACGGCGTGCTCGGCGAGTGTCGGCGAGAGCGCCCACTGGCGCAGTACGACGGACTGCGTGATCCGGCGGGCCGTGGCGGCGGACTCCGGACGCGAGGGCAGCCGGACTTCTTCCTCCGTCGGATTCCCGAACAACTCCAGCGCCTTCAGCGCCACTTCGTCGTCGGCGGACGGCATCCACCGTGCCGCGGTCGCACTCACACGCTGCGCCGGTTGTTCCACACCCTCCAGCCCCGCCATGGCACCATCATGGCGGCCCGGCGCGGCCTCCGGGGCCGTTCCGAAGGAATCGAGCCCCCGGAACCTGACGTTCCGGAGGCTCGTTCTGGCATATGACGGGGGCAGTCGATGACCCAATGCACCCGCTCTGACCTGCGATGACGTGATGCGTTTGCTTGATCACCAAGCGTTCCGAAGGGGTTTTCCTTAAGGTGCGCTTAAGGCTGTGCTAATCCCCCCACAGGGTGTACACACTGCCCTCACATGTACAGCCGTCGTTGACCCCGGCCACTCAACTCCCGTGCGCTCAGAGGAACTTGGCCTTGCCCGGGCCCTCCTCGACGAAGCTGCGCATGCCCCGCTCGCGGTCCTCGGTCGCGAACAGGCCCGCGAACCAGTTGCGTTCAACAGCGAGGCCCGTGTCGATGTCCGTCTCCAGACCGGCGTCGATGGACTCCTTGGCGGCGCGCAGCGCGATGGCCGGGCCCTGGGCGAGGCGCGCGGCCCAGGCGACGGCCCGCTCGTACACCTCGGCGGCCGGCACCACCTGGTCGACCAGGCCCATGGCCAGCGCCTCGTCCGCCTTCACCTGACGGCCGGTGAAGATGAGGTCCTTGGCCTTGGACGGACCCACCAGGCGCGCGAGTCGCTGGGTGCCGCCGGCGCCCGGGATGAGGCCGAGCAGGATCTCGGGCTGGCCGAGCTTGGCGTTCTCACCGGCGATGCGGAAGTCGGCGCAGAGCGCCAGCTCGCAGCCGCCGCCCAGCGCGTAGCCGGTGACGGCCGCCACGACCGGCTTGGGGATCTTGGCGACGGCGGTGAAGGAGTCCTGCAGCGCCCGGCCGCGTACGACCATCGCCGCGTGGTCCATGGCCTGCATCTCCTTGATGTCCGCGCCCGCCGCGAACAGCTTCTCGCCGCCGTACAGGACCACCGCCCGCACGTCCTCGCGCCGGGCCGCCTCCTCGGCGAGCTCGCGCAGCCGGTCCTGGCTCGCGATGTCGAGGGCGTTCATCGGAGGGCGGTCCAGGCGGATGGTGCCGACGCCTTCGGAAACTTCGAGGTTCACAGTCATGGAGGCAGGTTAACGGTCACTAACGACAACGGACCCGGTGCTGTCGGTCACAGCACCGGGTCCGTCGGGCGTTCGTCCGGGCCTACTTGGTCCAGTCCGCCCAGGAGAGGTTCCAGCCGTTGAGGCCGTTGTCGGGCTGAATGACCTTGTCCTTGGAGTTCTTCACGACGACCACGTCGCCGATCAGGGAGTTGTTGTAGAACCAGGCGGCCGGCGTGGACGGGTCGCCCGCACCGCGCGCGTCTTCCAGACCGACGCAGCCGTGGCTGGTGTTGGCCGAGCCGAACACCGACGGGTCGCCCCAGTAGTTGCCGTGGATGAAGGTGCCGGAGCTCGACAGGCGCATCGCGTGCGGCACGTCCTTGATGTCGTACTCGCCGCCGAAGCCGACGGTGGCGCCGTTCATCCGGGTCACCTCGTACTTCTCGCTGATGACCATCTGCCCGTTGTACGTGGTGTTCGCCGGGGAGCCCGCGCTGATCGGGATGGTCTTCAGGGGCTTGCCGTCGCGCTCCACCTTCATGGTGTGGGCGCTCGCGTCCACGGTGGAGACCTGGGAGCGGCCGATGGTGAAGTGGATGGTGCGGGTCTGCTTGCCGTAGACACCGGGCCGGCCCTCGACGCCGTCGAGGTTGAACTTGACGGTCACCTTGGTGCCGGGCGCCCAGTACTGCTCGGGCCGGAAGTCGAGGCGGTCGTTGCCGAACCAGTGGCCCTCGACCGGGACGGACGGCTCGGCCGTCACGGTGATCGCCTTCTTGACCGCGTCCGGGTTGGTGATGCCGCGGCTGAAGTTGATGGAGACCGGCATGCCGACGCCGACGGTGGAGCCGTCCTCGGGCACGTACTGGCCGATGAAGGTGTTGGTCGGCACGAGGGTGGTGAAGGTGGTGTCCTTGGCGGACTCGCGGCCCTTGGCGTCCTTGGCGACCGCGTGGACCTTGTACTGCGTCGCGGAGGCGAGGTGCTGGTCCGGGGCCCAGCCGAGGCCGTCCGCGGATATCTTCCCGGCGACCGCGTTGTTTTTGCTGTCGGCCACCGTGACGACGGACAGCCTGCCCTTGTCGGCGGATATCTTCAGCGCGCCGTTGGTGGCCACGTCCTTGGCGTTGTCGGCCGGCAGGATGGTGACCACGGCCTCGGAGGCCTTGGTGTCCTCGGCCGCGCCGCCGCTGCCCGCCTTGGCCTTGGAGCTGGAGCCGTCGCCCCCGCCGCATGCGGTGACCAGGAGCAGCATGGCCCCGAATAGGAGGGCCAGCAGTGCGCTGCCCTGGCGACCGCGTCGTCCGGCCCCGGCCGAAGCCCCCGAAATAGGCTGCCCGTTCAAGACTTTTTCTCCCCTCGCACGGCGTGGCCCCGCCACCGCCCGTACTCACTCACCCCCGCGCGCGTCATCGCGCACGCACGGCGCTAGATAATCACACCGGGCGGGCCCCGACCTCCCCTCCAATGTCACCGTTCAGTCCCAACTTGTCCTGGAACTCTCAGGTGAAACACAGGAACCGTTCCCGGTTGGTTAACCGGGAACGGTCAGGGGCCGTGCGTTCGAGGGGTGAGGGGAAATCAGGAGATCGCGGAGCCCGCCTTCCACTTCGCCCAGTCCAGGTTCCAGCCACTGAGCCCGTTGTCGGGAGCCACCTGGCGGTCATGGGAGTTGACGACCTCGACGATGTCGCCGATGAGGGTGCGGTCGAAGAACCACCCCGCCGGGGTGTCCGAGCTGCCGCCCTTCACATCGCGCAGACCGACGCATCCGTGGCTGGTGTTGGAGTTGCCGAAGGTCTTGGAGGGAGCCCAGTAGTTGCCGTGCAGGAAGGTGCCGGTGTTGGTGAGCCGGATGGCGTGCGGGACGTCCGGAATGTCGTACTCGCCGCCGAAGCCCACGGTCTGGCTGTTCATCCGCGTCACGTCGTACATCTCGGTGACGACCATCTTCCCGTTGTACGTGGTGTTCTTCGGCGACCCCGCGGAGATCGGCAGCGTGGACACCAGCTCGCCGCCGCGCCGCACCTCCATGGTGTGCGCCTCGGCGTCCACGAGGGACTCCTGGGCGCGCCCGACGGTGAAGCCGACCGTCTTGTCCTGGATGCCGTAGACGCCGGGCGCCGCGACCACGTCGCGCAGGTGCATGTCGACGGTGACCTTGGTGCCGGGCACCCAGTACTGCTCGGGCCGGAAGTCGAGGCGGTCCTTGCCGAACCAGTGGCCCCGCACGTCCACCGGAGGCTGCGAGGTGATCCTGATGGCGCGCTCGACGGCCGCCCGGTCCTTGATCGGCTGGTTGAAGTTGAACGACACGATCATGCCGACGCCCACGGTCGAGCGGTTCTCGGGCTTGAAGTAACCGATGAACCGGTGCTCGGGGACGAGGGTGGTGAAGCTGGTGTGGCGGGCCTGGCGGTGGCCGTGGCCGTCGAGCGCCACGGTGTCCACCGTGTACAGCGCGGCCAGTTGCAGCGCGCTGCCGGTCGGCGTCCACGTCAGCCCGTCCGTCGAGATCCTGCCCGGCACCTCCTCGGGCTGCGCGTCCTCCGTCTTCATCACCTTGACCCGCTCCAGGCGCCCGCTCGGCACCCGCACCTCCACCTTCTGGTCCGCCTTGACCGCCTTGGCGCCGTCGTCCGGAGTCACCAGAATGGCCTCCTGGGGCGTCAACGGCTTGCCCCCGATGTCGCCGATGTCCAGGGTGCTGCCCGAGCACCCGGTCAGCGTGGCCACCAGGACCGCCGTCAGTCCTGCCCATGCCAGGGCGGCGGCCGTGCCCGCCCCTGCCCGCTTCAGTACGTCTCTCACGACCGACCCAACGACCGCCCCCCGCCGGGGGAAACGTGAGTACGAGGGCTGTTGCGGGAAGAACAGGTGCAGGGACACGCATGGGGAGCCGCGGCCGGGACGCCGCGTGCTGCCCTGCGCCGAGCCGCGGGAGGCCGTCAGGTGTCGAGCGCAGCCGAGCAGAGGGCAGTGCGGGGTGCCGCGCAGGGCGCGCCCGGCACGGAGGGGCACCGGAAGGTGAACGGCCACCGGGGTGAACCGGGGGCGCTGCGCCCCCCTGTCTGGCCGGGCGCGCCGACCCCGCTCGGCGCCCGCTTCCGGGTCGGCCCGGACGGTGTCGCGGGCACCAATTTCGCGCTGTGGGCGGGCGGCGCCGAATCGGTCGAGCTGTGCCTCTTCGACGCGGCGGGCACCGAGACCCGGCTCGCGCTCGCCGAACTGACCCATGAGATCTGGCACGGCTTCGTGCCGGGCGTACGCCCGGGGCAGCGGTACGGATTCAGGGTGCACGGGCGCTGGGACCCGTGGACGGGGGCGCGCTGGAACCCGGCGAAGCTGCTGCTCGACCCATACGCGCGGGCCGTGGACGGGGACTTCGTGCTGCCGCCCGAGGTCTACGGGCACGTCCGGGACTGGCCGCAGCAGCAGGTCGCCGACACCGTCCGCGACGACCGCGACTCGGCGCCGCACGTCCCCAAGGGCGTGGTGGTGCAGGACGACGACGACTGGGCGGACGACCGCCGTCCCAAGACGCCCTGGTCCGACTCGGTCATCTACGAGCTGCACGTACGCGGCTTCACCCGGCTGCACCCGGAGATCCCCGAGCCGCTGCGCGGCACCTACGCGGGGCTCGCGCACCCGGCGGCGATCGGCCATCTGGTGCGGCTCGGCGTGACGGCGGTCGAGCTGCTTCCGGTGCACCAGTTCGCGCACGAGGACCATTTGCTGCGGCGCGGCCTTCGAAACTACTGGGGCTACAACTCGATCGGATACTTCGCGCCGCACGCCGGCTACTCGGCGACCGGGACCGCGGGGCAGCAGGTCGGCGAGTTCAAGCGGATGGTGCGGGCGCTGCACGCGGCCGGCATCGAGGTCATCCTCGACGTGGTCTACAACCACACGGCCGAGGCAGGGGAGTTGGGGCCGACGCTGTCCCTGCGCGGCATCGACAACCGCGGCTACTACCGCCTCCAGTCCGATGCCCGCCGCTACGCCGACTACACGGGCTGCGGCAACACCCTCCATGTGGTCCAGCCACATGTCCTGCGCCTGATCACGGATTCGCTGCGCTACTGGGTGACCGAGATGGGGGTGGACGGCTTCCGGTTCGACCTGGCGGCGGCCCTTGCCCGCTCGATGCACGACGTCGACATGCTGTCGCCCTTTCTCGCGGTGATCGCCCAGGACCCGGTGCTGCGCCGCGTGAAGCTGATCGCCGAACCGTGGGACGTGGGCAACGGCGGCTACCAGGTGGGCTCCTTCCCGCCGCTCTGGACCGAGTGGAACGACCGCTACCGGGACGCCGTTCGGGACTTCTGGCGGGGCGCGCTGCCGGACGTGCGCGACCTCGGCTACCGCCTCTCGGGCTCCAGCGACCTGTACGCCTGGGGCGGCCGGCGCCCGTACGCGTCGATCAACTTCGTGACCGCGCACGACGGTTTCACGCTGCGCGACCTGGTGTCGTACGAGCGCAAGCACAACGAGGCGAACGGGGAGGGCAACCGGGACGGCACCAATGACAACCGGGCCTGGAACTGCGGGGTCGAGGGCGAGACCGACGACCCCCGCGTCAACGCGCTGCGGCGGCGCCAGCTGCGGAACCTGCTCACCACCCTGCTGGTGTCGACGGGCGTGCCGATGCTGGTCGCGGGCGACGAGATGGGCCGCACCCAGGGCGGCAACAACAACGCGTACTGCCAGGACGGCGAGGTGAGCTGGGTCGACTGGTCGCTCCTGGAGCAGCCGGGGCCGCGCGGCCTGCTCGAACTGGCCACACGGCTCGTCGAGTTGAGGCACCGGCATCCGGTGCTGCGTCGCCGGGCCTTCTTCTCCGGCCGGGCTCAGGGCGCGGACGGGCTGCGGGACCTGGCCTGGTTCACCGCGCGGGGCGAAGAGATGACGGAGCAGGACTGGTACGCGCCCGCCGCGACGCTGGGCCTGTACCTGTCCGGCCGGGACATCCCGGGGCGTGACGCGCGGGGCGCGCCGGTGACCGACGACAGCTTCCTGATCCTGCTGCACTCGGCGGACCGCCCGGCGAGCTGCGTGCTGCCGGGGCCGCCGTGGGCCGCCTCGTACGAGCTGGTCGTGGACACCTCGGAGGAGGAGCAGGCCGAGGCGCCGGGGCGGGTGCACCGGGGCGGCGAGACGGTGACGCTGCCGGCCCGGTCGGTCCTCGTGCTGAAGGTGGCGGGGTAGCGGGCGGGGCCGGGTGGTGGCGGTGCGGGTGGAGGCGGGGTGGAGGCCGGGCCGCCGAAAGCTCCACCCAGCGGTCCACCCGGGAGCCGATCCGCTCCACCCGCCCCGGCTGCGATCGTCGAACGTGCCGGAGCCATCAGCGGGCGACGAGGGAGTGGTGCGGCATGAACAACGACATCGATCTGGCCCTGCGGATCACCCTGTACGCGTGGCTGGCCTGCGAACTGGCCCTCCAGGTGAGGCAGTTGCTGAGCAGCGCGCCCACCGAGCGCACCGAGTGGCGCAGCCTGCTGCTCTTCGTCGTGGCGCTGGGCGCGGCCGGCTGGGCGGCGCATCCCGTCGCCCGCGCCACGCCCGCGCTCGACTACTCGACCACGTCTACGGCTGCCCGCCTGGCCGTGCTGATCGTCGCCTGGGCCGGGATAGGCCTGCGGCTGTGGGCCATCGTCGCCCTGGGCCGCTTCTTCCGGGGCACGGTCCACGTCCAGCGGGACCACCAGGTGGTGCGGTCGGGTCCGTACCGCTGGGTGCGCCATCCCGCGTACAGCGGCATCGCGCTGGCCGGGCTCGCCCTCGGGGTGACCTACGACAACGCGGCGGCGCTCCTGGTCTTCGTGGCGGGCGGCGCGCTGGCGCTCGGCTATCGCATCCGCGTGGAGGAGAAGCTCCTCTCGGAGGCGCTGGGCACCGCGTACACGGAGTACGCGGCGACCACGCCCCGGCTGATACCCGGGGTCTGGTGAGGTTCCGGTGAGGGCGGGCGGCGCGACGAGCTTCGGCTAGCCGAGGATCTTCCGGTCGTACGCCACCGCCACCGCGGCGGCCCGGTCCTTGACGCCCAACTTGCCGTAGATGTGCGTCAGATGGGTCTTCACGGTGGCCTCGCTGATGAACAGGGCCCGCGCGATCTCCCGGTTGGAGGTGCCCTTGGAGACGAGTGCGAGGACCTCGCGCTCGCGGCCCGAGAGGGGTTCACCGGCGGGGACGGCGGGCGTGCGGACCGCCGTGACCAGGCGGGAGGCGACCGCCGGGGAGAGCACCGTGCGGCCCGCGGCGGCGGCCCGGACGGCGGTGAACAGCTCCTCCCGCGGGGCGTCCTTGAGGAGGTAGCCGGTGGCGCCCGCCTCGATCGCGGGGAGGGTGTCCGAGTCGGTGTCGTACGTGGTGAGGACGAGGACCTTGGAGCGCAGCCCGCGCCGGGTGAGCTCGGCGATCGCGGCCACTCCCCCGCCACCGGGCATCCGCAGGTCCATCAGGACGACGTCCGGGTCGAGTCGCTCGGCGAGGTCGACACCCTGGACTCCGTCGGAGGCCTCGCCGAGGACCTCGAAGCCGTCGGCCGAGGCGAACATGCCGCGCAGACCGTCCCGCACTACGGGGTGGTCGTCGCAGATCAGGAGGGTGATGGTGGCGTCATTGGTCATGGGGGACCAACGGTACGCGGGCACAGACCGCGGTGCCATGGCCGGGCTCCGATTCCACGGTGACACTGCCGGCGATGCGTTCGGCCCGGGCGCGCATGCCGTCGAGGCCGAAGCCTCCGGCGCCGGAGCGGGCCGGCAGGCCCAGCTGGTCGAAGCCCCGGCCGTCGTCGCGGACGTCGAGGGAGACCTCGTCGCCCATGAAGGAGAGGGTGACGCCGATGCGGGAGGCCTGGGCGTGGCGGCTCGCGTTGGCGAGGGCCTCCTGGGCGATGCGCAGCAGGGTGGCCTCGATCTCGTCGTGGAGCTGCACGGCGGTGCCGGTCACGGTGAAGTCGGCGCGGACCTGGTGCCGGTTGCCCCAGTCGGCGACGGTCTTCTTCAACGCCTTGTGCAGGACGTCGTGTTCGAGGTCAAGGGGGCTGAGGTTCTGCACCGAGCGGCGGGCCTCACCGAGGCTGTGCCGGGCCAGCGACTGGGCGCTGGCGAGGTGTTCGCGTACGAGGTCGGGGTCGGTGCTGCTGGTGACGACCTGGAGCTGGGCGATGATGCCGGCCAGGCCCTGGGCGATGGTGTCGTGGATCTCGGCGGCGAGCCGGCGGCGTTCGTCGGCGACGCCCGCCTCCCTTGCCTGGAGCAGGAGTTGGGCGTGCAGGGCGGCGTTCTCGTCGAGGGCCTGCTGGAGGCGGGCGTTGGTGGTCTCCAGCTCGTCGATGGTGGCGACCTGCACGCGGGCCCGCTCGTCCTCCTGGGCGGCGAGGTGGCCGAACACAGCGAGGAGGACGGAGTTGATGGCGAGTACGGCGCCGAACAGGACCCATCCCATGGAGCCCTTGGGCGGCAGGCCGCCGGACTGGGAGCCGGCCATGATCACCGCGGTCGCGAACAGGCCGACCTTGACCCAGCGCCGGGGCAGCACCGCCTGGGCGCCGAAGTAGCCGACGACGGCGTAGAACGCGAAGAACGGGTTGAGCCAGGTGAGCGCGAAGGCGAAGGCCCAGCGCAGGAAGTAGTAGACGACTCCGGCGGCGCCCGGTCCCGGCCGGGTGCGGCGCAGATAACCCCAGCAGAGCTGGAGCAGCAGGGCACCGCCGGCCAGGGCGGCGGCGGCCCAGCGGTCGGCGGTGCTCATCAGCAGGTCGGCGGTGGCCGCGGCGGCCAGGCAGCCGACGAAGAGGAGTCCATAGGGCCCCCAGCGGTGGAACGCCTCCCAGCGTTCCTCCACCGGATCCGACTTCGCCGTGCTCACCCCGTTGCTCATGGCTCCAGTCTCGTCCACGTCGAAGCCGTCACCGGAGCCGCCCCAGAAGGACACGGCCGTCATTCCCACCGGAACCAGCGGGTGGCGGCCGCCGAGAGGAGCACGGTCCACAGGGCGAGGATGCCGAGGTGGTCCCAGCCGGGCCAGCCGCCGGCCGCGGCCTCGTTGAGGGCTTGCGCTGCGGCACCGAAGGGCAGCAGCTCGACGATGCGGCCCAGTGTGTCGGGCATGGCCTGGACGGGCAGCCAGACACCGGCGCTGAACATCATCGGGAAGAACACCGCGGAGCCGATGGCGTTGGCGACCTTCGAGGTACGGGAGAGGGCGGAGATCAGGGCGCCGAGGGCGAGCGCGCTCAGGACGGCGAGCAGCAGGGCGAGGGCGTACCCGAAGAGCTGGTGCGGCAGGGCCACGTGGAAGGCGAGCCGGCCCACCGTGATGGAGAGGACGGCGGAGATCAGCGCGGCCACGCCGTGCAGCCCCATCTGGGCGCCGAGCAGGGCGGACGGGCGGACCGGGGTGGCCGACATGCGGCGCAGGATGCCGCGCTCGCGGTATCCGGTGATGACCGGCGGCATCGCCTGGAGGCCCGCCATGATCATGGAGAGGAGTACGGCGACGGGAACGTAGGCGTCGACGAAGCGGATGCCCCCGAGCGCCTTGTCGGGGTCGCGGAAGCCGGGGATCGAGCCGAGCACGACAAGGAGGACGGTCGGGAACACCATGATCCAGAAGAGCCCGGCGGGCTCGCGCCGGAACAGCTTGGTCTCGGTCTTCAGTACGGCGACGGCGGCCGAACGGGAGGTGCGGGCCGACCGGGCCGGGCGCGGCCGGGTGAGGGTGGTGGTCATACCGAGGCCTCCGTCAGGTCCAGGAACGCGTCGTCGAGGGTCGCCTCGGAGACGCGGAGTTGGTGGGCGGTGATGTGGTGCCGGGCGAGCAGGGTGATCACGGCGTTGACGGTCTCGTCGGTGCCGTGGATGGTCACCCGGCCGTGCTTCTCCTCCACGGCGGCGGCCTGCGGCAGCTCGGCCAGGGCGAAGTCGTCAAGCGGGGCCGAGGGGGTGAAGGAGATGACGGTGGAGCCCGCCGCCCGCCGGATAAGACCGGAGGGGGTGTCCAGGGCGGCGATCCGCCCCTTGTCGATCACGGCGACACGGTCGCAGAGGCGCTGGGCCTCCTCCATGAAGTGGGTGACGAGCAGGACGGTGACTCCGCTGCGGCGTACGTCCTCGATCAGTTCCCAGGTGTCGCGGCGGGCGCGCGGGTCGAGGCCGGTGGTGAGCTCGTCGAGCACCACGACGCGCGGGTTGCCGATGAGGGCGAGCGCGATGAACAGGCGCTGCTTCTGTCCGCCGGACAGCTTGGCGAAGCGGGTGTTCAGCTTCTCGCCGAGGCCGAGGCGTTCGGCGAGCGGGCGCCAGTCGGCCGGGTTCGGGTAGAAGGCGGCGTACAGCTCAAGGGACTCGCGGACGGTGAGCTTGGGCTGGAGCTCGCTCTCCTGGAGCTGGGCGCCGAGGATGCGGGTCACCTCGTCGTGGTCGGCGACGGGGTCGTGACCGGCCACCCGGATCGTCCCGGCGTCCGGGACGCGGAGCCCCTCGATGCACTCGACGGTGGTGGTCTTGCCGGCGCCGTTGGGGCCGAGGATCCCGAAGATCTCGCCCTCTTCCACGGCAAAGCTGACGCCGTCGACGGCGGGCCTGCGGCCGTATGTCTTGCGCACTCCGGTGACTTCGATGATTGGCATGCCTTGAGACTCCCGTTCGGCGGGGGTCCACCACATCGCCCATCGCGCTCGACCCCGCATCAACCGATCGGTTGATGGGCGGTACGACCCCCTGCCCTCCCGGCTCGGAACGCGACGCGGCGCCGTCCATCAAGGCCGCCCGACGACCGGTCCTAGGACCAGCGGACCAGCCGGGCCCGTCCGAAACTCGGTGGGCACTGTCAGTGGCCGTCCGTAGGCTCGGCCACGATGCCCGATACACATGCAGCTACCAAGGACCCGTCGGCCACGCGCTCGCTCCTGCGGCTCTGGCCGTACGTAAGACCCGTGCGAACTCGCCTGTTCAGTGCGGCATTTGTGGCGGTCGTCGCCTCCTGTCTCGGTCTGGTGATCCCGCTCGTCCTGAAGTGGATCGTCGACGGGCCGGTCGCCGACCACGACCCGGGCGGGGTGTGGCTCGGCGCGCTGTACCTGCTGCTGCTCGGGGTGGCGGAGGCGGCGCTCTTCGGGTTCCGGCGGTGGCTGGTGGCGCGGCCGCTCGCGAGCGTCGAGGCGGACATGCGGGCCGATCTGTACCGGCACGTGCAGCGGCTTCCGGTCTCCTTCCACGACCGCTGGGCGTCGGGCCAGCTCCTGTCGCGCGGCACCACGGACCTCATGCTGCTTCGGATGTTCCTGGCGTTCCCGCTGACCTTCCTGGTCGTCAACGGGGTGACGATCCTGGCCGGGTTCGCGATCCTGTTGTCGCAGCAGTGGAGCCTCGGGCTCGTGCTGCTCGTCCCGGTGATCCCGCTGGTGGTCCTGTGCTCGGTCTTCGAGACCCGGTACTCGCTGGTCGCCCGGCAGGCGCAGGACCAGGTGGGCGACCTCACGACGGTCGTCGAGGAGAGCGTGCTCGGCATCCGCATCATCAAGGGGTTCGGCCGCCACCGCAGCCAGGCCCTGGCCTTTCGCGAACTCTCCCGGCGGCTGCGCGGCACCGAGCTCGCCAAGGCCCGGCTGCTCGCCGGGCTCTGGGGCCTGATCACCACGATCCCCGAACTCGCCATCGGCGCGGCCTTGGTGCTCGGTACGGTGCAGGTGGCCGACGGAGACCTCTCGGCCGGAACGCTGGTGGCGTTCCTGTCCACGGCGCTGGCCCTGCGGTGGCCGGTAGAGTCGATCGGCTTCCTGCTTGCGATGAGCCAGGAGTCCGCGACGGCGACGGTCCGCTTCTTCGAGGCCATGGACGCGGAGGAGGAGGCGGATGCCGCCTCCCCCAACTCCCCGGTTCCCGCGCCGGAGGCCGAGTTGGCCGGCACTGCTCAGGCAGTGCCGGGCCGTGACGAACTCGGCATCCGGTTCGAGGGGGTCGTGTTCCGGTATCCGGATGCGGCCGAGGGGAGTTCGGCTGTCCTCTCCCGGATCGATCTGCACATACGGGCCGGCGAGACCATGGCCCTGGTCGGGGGGACCGGGTCCGGGAAGACCACGCTCACCGCGCTCGTGCCGCGCCTGCACGAGGTCAGCGGGGGGCGGATAACTCTCGACGGGGAGGACATCGCGCTCATGCCGCGAGAGCGGCTGCGCGGACTGGTCTCCGTCGCGTTCGAGGAGCCCACGCTCTTCTCGGCCTCCGTGGGGGACAACGTCCGCATGGGCGGCGGGAGTCCGGCCGATCTGGAGCGGGCGCTCGACATCGTGCAGGCCCAGTTCGTACGGCGACTGCCGCAGGGCGTGGACACACAGGTCGGGGAGCAGGGGCTCAGCCTGTCGGGCGGGCAGCGGCAGCGGCTCGCGCTGGCCAGGGCGGTCGTGGGGCGGCCGAGGTTCCTGATACTCGACGACCCTCTGTCGGCCCTGGACGTACACACCGAGGCGCTCGTCGAGGCGGCGCTGCGGCGGGTGCTTCAGGACACCACCGCGCTGGTCGTAGCGCACCGCCCGTCCACGGTGATGCTCGCCGACCGGGTCGCCCTGCTTTCGGGCGGACGGATCGCGGCCGTCGGCACGCACCAGGAACTGCTGCGCGGCAACGCCGAATACGCCTGGCTCATGTCGGGCGCCGATGACAAGGGGGAGGACGAGCGATGACCACGACTGTCGGGGAGGAGACCGCCACCGGGGAGGACGAGGTGCCGGCGGCCGGCGATCCCTTTGACCGGGACGAGCTGCCGGCGCCCCCGGGGGCGACCGGCGCGCTGCTCAGGTCCCTGCTGCGGCCGCTGCGCGGGCGCGTGCTGATCGCGACGCTGATGCTCGTCGTGCAACAGGCCGCGGCCCAGGCGGGCCCGCTGCTCGTCGCGTACGCCATCGACCGGGGCGTGCCGGCGTTCCGCGCGCACGACTACGGGCCGCTGATCGCGGTGGGCGCCGGATATCTGGTGTGCGCGCTGGCCTCCGGGTTCTTCCAGTACGCGTTCATCCAGACCTCCGCCCGGGTCAACCAGGACGTGCTGCTCGATCTGCGCGGGCGGATCTTCCGGCAGGCGCAGGCGCTGAGCGTGGACTTCCACGAGCGGTACACCTCGGGCCGGCTGATCTCGCGGTCCACCACGGACGTCGAGTCGCTGCGGGAGCTGCTCAGCGAGGGCCTGCAGGAGCTGATCGGGGTGATCCTCTCCTCGGTCTACATCTGCGCGATGCTGCTCTGGCTCGACTGGGGCATCGGGGCTCTGGCCGTCGCCTCCTACGTCCCGCTGCACTTCCTGATCCGGCTCTACCAGCGCCGGGCGGGGACCGTGTACGCGGCCAGGTCCACCGCGATAGCCGCGGTGATCGTCAAGTTCGCGGAGACCCTGAACGGCATCCGGCCGGTGCAGGCCTTCCGGCGCGAGCGGGCCAACGACGCCGAGTTCCAGGAGCTGAACCGCCGCCACGAGCGGACGAACGGCGACGCCCTCCTGGAGATGGCGCGCTATGTCGTGGGCTCCCGGCTCGTCGCCAACACGGCGGTCGCGGCGATGGTGCTGTGGGGTGCCACCCGGGTCGCGGACGGCGGCCTGGAGCTGGGTGTGCTCGCGGCCGCGGTGCTGTATCTGCGCCGCCTGTACGACCCCATCGACCGGCTCGGCATGTTCCTCAACTCCTACCAGTCGGCCGCGGCCTCCCTGGAGAAGGTCGCCGGGCTGCTCGCCCAGACCCCGTCCGTCCCGGAGAGCGCCCAGCCGTCCGCCCTGCCGGAGCGGGCGGCCGAACTCCCGGGCCGCCGTGTCGAGTTCGAGCGGGTCGGCTTCGGCTACCGGACCGGCGGCGAGGTGCTGCCCCGCTTCGACCTGACCATCCCGGCGGGCCAGACCGTCGCCGTGGTCGGCTCGACGGGTGCGGGCAAGTCCACCCTCGCCAAGCTCCTGGCCCGCTTCTACGATCCGACGGCGGGCCGCGTCCTGCTCGACGGCACGGATCTGCGCGAGCTGTCCGTACGGGATCTGCGGCGCGGGGTCGTCATGGTCACCCAGGAGGCGTTCCTGTTCTCCGGCACGGTCGCCGAGAACATCGCGATCGGCCGCCCGGACGCCACCCGGGACGAGATCGAGCAGGCCGCTAAGGCGATCGGCGCGCACGACTTCATCGCGGGCCTGCCCGACGGCTACGACACCGACGTACGCAAGCGGGGCGGCCGCATCTCGGCCGGGCAGCGCCAACTGGTCGCCTTCGCACGGGCGTTGCTGGCCGACCCGGCGGTGCTGATCCTCGACGAGGCGACCAGTTCCCTTGACATTCCGGGTGAGCGGGCGGTGCAGCGCGCCATGCACACCGTCCTCAACGGGCGTACGGCGGTGGTGATCGCGCACCGCCTGTCCACGGTCGAGATCGCGGACCGGGTCCTGGTGATGGAGCACGGCCGCATCGTCGAGGACGGCTCCCCCGCCGACCTGATCGCGGGCACCGGCCGCTTCGCCGACCTCCACCGCGCCTGGCGGGACAGCTTGGCCTGACCTGTGCGTTTCCCGGTACCTGCCGCGTGGCGGCCGGAGGGGAGTTCGTAGGATCGGGGCGTGGCAACGGGGACGGGTACCAACTGGGCGGCGCCCACGGAGACGGAGTGGCTGCTGCACTCGGCAGGGCTGCGCGGCGACGTGCTGGCGCAACTGCGGGTGCTCGCCCGCGAGGAGCTCTACATAGCCGCGCCGAAGGCCGAGGTCGACGCGCGGCCCGACCTGATCCGCTGGCCCTCCTACCGGGACGCGTCGGGCTGGCTGTGCAAGCCGGTGCTCACCCGGGGGATGCTGCCGCCGTGGCATCCGGACTGGGTGTTCCACGGGGTCTCCCTCAAGTGGATCGCCGACTCCGGCCTCCTGGACGGGCGGACGCTGCTCGCGGTCAACGCCGGCACGCCGGCCCAGCTGTTCCTGCCCGCCGCCGCCGACAACCTGGCCCTGTGGCGCCGGCTCCACGAGGAGGTCGAGCGCCCCGACCGGCTGATCGGCCTGCGGCACGGCGCGCTGCGCGGGCCGCTCGCGTACGGCCTTGCCTGCGGCGCGCATCTGGCGGTCGGCAACGACGTGCCGTGGAACGAGGTCGGCTCGGTCTACCAGGAGTACACCAGCGAGCTCCGGATGCTCCGCGACTCCTGGGACATCACCGACCGGGCGGGCTGGCGGCAGCAGTTGGACTTCCTGCTCGACGCGCGCAACAGCCCGGCCGAGCCCGACTTCGTGCTGCGCGTGCGCGAGGAATTGCGCGCCGGGCTCGACGAGGCGCCGCCGCCCGATCTGTGGCGCGAGACGGCCGCCGGGCACGCCCAGGACATCGGGGTCGGCCCCGGCGCGGTCAAGGACATCGAGGAGCTGGTCCGGCGCATCCTCCGGTACGAGGCCCGGTTCCGGGCCGACGGGCTGCTCGCGCCGGACGGCCGGGTCACCACCACCGTCGCCTACGACTACGGGCGGGCCGTGAACCTGGCGCGCTGGGGGCTCTCGGCCCGGTTCTGCACCCCGCACGAGGCCGAGCAGGCGATCGTGCACGCGGGCGCGCTCAGCAAGTCGGCCTACCGCTCGTGGGAGGACTTCTCGGCGGCGTACGCGCTCGGCCGGGTGCTGCGCTTCGACGAGGAGTCGTACGGCCGCTACTACCAGCAGAACGTCGACGCGCACCGGATCCTGACCGAGCACGAAGCCAGCCCCTGGCGGAACATCCCCTGGCGCTGAGCCCGGCCTTCAGGCCCCCACGGTTCCGTCGATGCCCTCGCGCAGGAGGTCGGCGTGGCCGTTGTGGCGGGCGTATTCGTGCATCATGTGCAGCATCACCATGCGCAGCGACACGTCCTCGCCCCAGCGCGGCTGGTGGCCCGCGAGGTCGAGGGACTCCGCGGCGCGCTCGATCCGCCGCGAGTGCTCGACCTCGGCCTCCCAGGCCTCGAACGCCTCGGCCCTGGTGGAGTTGCTCGCGTCGTACGCCGCCTGGAAATCGATCTTGTCCGACCACACCATCGGGATGTCGTGGTCCTCGAAGACCCGGCGGAACCAGGTCCGTTCGACCTCGGCCATGTGCCGCACCAGGCCGAGCAGCGAGAGCGTGGACGGCGGCATCGACTGCCGGCGCAGCTCCTCGTCGCCGAGCCCCTCGCACTTCATGGCCAGCGTCGCGCGGTGGTAGTCGAGGAAGGCGCGCAGCGTCTCGCGCTCGCTGCCGAAGTGGGGCGGGCCTATGCGGTGGTCGGTCATGGGTGGGGCTCCTCACGGTGTTCGGGCCGGGCGGCCCGAACAGTACCCGCAGGCACCGGGGCGGGTGTGATGGGGTGGCGGGCATGACAGCGATAGAGACGATCACGGTTCCGGCCCACCTCCAGGGGTACCCGGGGGTGGCTTTCGGCGGCTATGTGGCGGGCGTGCTGTCCGGTCGGGCGGCGGCCACAACGGTACGGGTGGACTTCCGGCGGCCGGTGCCGACGGGTGTGCCGGTGCGGCTCGCCGAGACCGCGGACGGCGGCAGCGAACTGACCTCCGGGGAGACGGTGCTTGCCGTCGCCGTCCCGGCCGAGCGGAGCGTCGAGGCGCCGGACGCGCCGTCGTGGGCGCAGGCGTCGGCCGCGGCCGACGCCTACCGGGCCGCACCCCCTTCCGGCAGCGTCGACTGCTTCGGCTGCGGCCTGGACCGCACCCCCGACACCGGCCTGCGCCAGCACTGCGGCCGGGTCCCGGGCCGGGCCCTGGTGGCCACCGCCTGGACCCCGGGCCCCCAACTCGCCGACGCGGACGGCGCGTTGCCCCCCGAGCTGGTGTGGGGCGCGCTCGACTGCCCGGGCAACGCGGCGGGCCGCCTCCTCGGCACCCAGCGGGCGGGGGCGGTGACGGCCTCCCTCACGGCGACCCTGCTCCGCCCGGTGAGGGTGGGCGAGCCGCTCATCTCGTACGCGTGGCTGCGCGCCGAGGAAGGCCGCAAACACCACATGGGCGTGGCACTGGCCTCGCCAACGGGCGACCTCTACGCGGTGGCGGAGTCGCTGTGGGTCGACCCCAGGGCCTAGGGGGCCGCACCGCCGATGTGCGACTGCGGACCGTCAGTGGCTGATCGCGCGGTTCCCCGCGCCCCTGGAGGGCGCGGGCTACCGCCCGGCGCCCGCGCGGCGAAGCCGGACGATGCCCCCTCGGAGCCGTCGGGTCACGGCTCAACGGGCCCGAGCCCCACGCGCGGAAGGTGCGCGGGCTCGCACCATCGCGCGGCCCCACCGCACGGCCGGGCACTCAGCCGAACACCGAGCTCCGCAGGGTCAAGCCCCCCTAGGGGCGTTGGGGAACTGCGCGACCGGCCACGGACCGGTCCGCAGCCGAAGCACCCCGCACCCAGCAGAACGCTGAATCCCGCCAAGCCACACCCCCTCAGGGGCGCGGGGAACTGCGCGACCGGCCCACGACGGCTCGCAGTCGAAACAACCCCGCACCCCCGCAGTCACCTCCCCGAGGGAGCCGAACCCCCCTCACCCCGCCGAACCTTCAGCAGCGTCAGGGCAAGCCCAGCCGCCCCCGCCATCAGCGCGGCAGCGCAAAGCGCCGCGAAGTCCAGGCCCCGCGTGAACGCGGAGAACGCCGCCTCCAGGTCAGCCCCGTGGAGGCTGGCCAGCGCCCCGCCCAGCGTTTCGCGTGCCGCGGCCGGCGCGTCCCCCATGCCGTGCCGGTAGACCGCCGCCCCCACCGAGCCCAGGACCGCCATCCCCAGCGCGCCGCCCAGCTCCTGCCCGGATTCCAGGACGGCGGCCGCGGAGCCGGCCCGCTCGGGCGGGGCGGCGCCCAGGGCCAGTTCGTTGGCGAGGGCCATCGCCGCCACGAGGCCCGAGGTGTAGACGGCACAGGCGGTCAGGGTGAACCAGAGCGCCGAGTCCGTACGCACCCACGTCAGCGCCAGGAACCCGCCCGTGGAGACCGCGAAGCCGCACGCCATGACCGTCCCCCGGTCGAAGCGCCGGGCCAGCACCGCCCCGGTCGGCGCGCCCACGAACGCGCCCGTCGCCGGCACCAGGCTCCACAGCGCCGCCTCGAACGGGCTCTTGCCGAGCACCGACTGGAGGTACTGGGTGAGGAACACCGCCATGCCGACGGTCGCCGCGATGGCGAAGAGGTTGGCCAGCACCGCGCCGCCGTAACCGCGCCGCCGCAGCAGCTCCAGGTCGACCAGAGGGTGGGCGAGCCTCGACTGGCGCCGGACGAAGACGTACAGCAGGCCGAATCCGGCCATGATCATCAGGATGGGCGGCGACTCGACGCCGTTCCGGGCCAGTTCCTTGACGCCCTGGATCACCGGGAGCAGCCCGGCCAGGGACAACACCGCGCTCGGCCAGTCGAAGCGGCCGGACGACGGCTGCCTCACCTCGGGCAGCAGCAGCGGTGCCAGGATCAGCAGCAGGAGCATCGCCGGCAGGTTGATGAGGAACACCGAGCCCCACCAGAAGTGTTCGAGCAGGGCGCCGCTGACGACCGGCCCGAAGGAGATGCCGGCCGTCATGACGCCGGTCCAGGCGGTGACCGCCGTGGCGCGCTGCTTCTCGTCGTGGAAGAGGTTGCGGATCAGGGCGAGCGTGGAGGGCATCAGCGCGGCCCCGCCGACACCGAGCAACGCCCTTACGGAGATGAGGAGTTGGGGCGAATCGGCGTAGGCCGCGGCGACCGAGGCCAGGCCGAACACGCCCGCCCCCGCGAGCACCAGCCTGCGGCGGCCGACGCGGTCGCCGAGGGCGCCCATCGTGATGAGCAGCCCGGCGAGCACGAAGCCGTACATGTCGAGGATCCACAGCTGCTGGGTGGAGCTGGGCGCCAGGTCCTCGCTGATGAACGGGATGGCGAAGTAGAGGACGGAGACGTCCATCGAGACGAGAAGCAGCGGCAGCATGAGGACGGCGAGCGCGGTCCATTCCCTGCGCCCGGCGCGCTGCGGGGCCGGGTCCGTGCGGCCCGCGTGGGGGCCGGTCGTGGTGTCCATGACGGTAGGGAAACAGCGTCGCGCGTACACCGCCATCAGTGGGCTAGTACACCCCGGCAACTCCCCTGGTATCAGCGGGCATTACACCGTCCAGCGCACTAGTACACTGCCCGCCGTGACCGAGCAGCCGCCCTACCTCGCCATCGCCGCCGGCATCCGGCGCCGCATCGCTTCCGGGGAGCTCGCGCCCGGCGACCGGGTGCCCTCCACACGGGCCATCGTGCGCGAGTCGGGGGTGGCGATGGCGACCGCGACCAAGGCGCTCGCCGCGCTCACGCGCGAGGGCCTGGTGCGGGCGGTGGCGGGGGTCGGCACGGTGGTCGCCGAGGCACGCCCGGCGCGCGCCCAGGACGGAGCGGCGGCTCTGAGCCGCGAAGCCGTGGTGGCCACCGCCGTCCGCATCGCGGACGCCGAGGGCCTGGCCGGGCTCTCGATGCGCCGGGTCGCCGGCGACCTCGGCACCTCCACGATGGCGCTGTACCGGCACGTACCGAGCAAGGGCGACCTCGTACGGCTCATGACGGACGTGGGGTTCGGCGAGGCGCACCCGGGGCGGCCGACCGGAGACTGGCGGGATCAACTCGCGCACGCTGCCCGGACGTTGTGGGCCACCTATCGCAGGCACCCGTGGATGGCGCGGGCGATGGCGTCCTTCATCCGGCCGGATCCCATGCCGGAGGCGATGAAGTACACCGAGTGGACCCTGCGGGCCCTGCGCGGCACCGGCCTGGGCGTGCACCAGGTCATGCACGCGCACCTGGCGCTGATCGCCTTCGTCCAAGGTCTGGGCGTGGCCATGGAGTTGGAGGGCCACGCCCTCCAGGACACCGGGGTATCCAACGACGAATGGATGGACCGGAACGGGGGTCGGTTTGCGGCCATCGTGGCGGGCGGCGGCTACCCCGTCCTGACCTCCGTCCTCGAACACGAGCCGTTCGAGCTGGACTTGGACTCGCTCTTTGGTTTCGGGCTCGACCGACTCCTCGATGGCATCGCCGTCATCATTGCCGAAACGTCCGCTTAACGAACGACGACCTTCGGACAACGGACGGTTTTCGGCCAACTTGTTGACGCGCTCCTGACATTAGTTCTCATCTGCTGGCACTCTCTCCCCGTTCCACTCACAAAGTTTTCACGCAGCACGCTTTGTTGCCGCACCCGCTCCGCCTTGCTCTGCCCGGCCGGCCCCACCCAGTCGACCGGATCCCCCTCGCAGAAGGAGTTCGCGTGAGATCCACGCACCGTCGTCGTGCCACCGCCACCGGCGCCCTGATCGCCGCAGCCGCCATGCTCAGTGTCGGCGTCCAGGCAGGTAGCGCCAGCG
This sequence comes from Streptomyces sp. WM6378, assembly GCF_001279695.1. Taxonomy (GTDB): domain Bacteria; phylum Actinomycetota; class Actinomycetes; order Streptomycetales; family Streptomycetaceae; genus Streptomyces. The sequence goes on along the minus strand of NZ_LGDD01000166.1, from coordinate 24,562 downwards.
CACGCCCCGACGACTCCGCGGCCACCGCGGCCCTCAAGGCCCAGGCGGTACGCAACCCGGGCGCCCTGCCCGCCGGCCTCAGCCCCTCCCAGCGCGCCGAGCTCATACGCCAGGCCACGGCCACCACGGCGGCCACGGCCAAGGAGCTCGGGCTCAGCGCGCAGGAGAAGCTCGTCGTCCACGATGTGTCCAAGGACCAGGACGGCACCACGCACACCCGCTACGAGCGCACCTACGACGGTCTGCCCGTCCTCGGCGGCGACCTGATGGTCGACACCGCGGCCGGCAAGACCAAGGGCGTCAGCAAGGCCAACAGCGCGCAGCTGAAGGGCATATCGACCGCCGCCCCCTCCAACGCCCCGGCCGCCGCCGAGGGCCAGGCCCTCAAGGCCGCCAAGGCCGCCGGCTCGAAGGCGGACAAGGCCGACAGCGCCCGCAAGGTCATCTGGATGGTCAAGGGCGCGCCGACCCTGGCGTACGAGACGGTCGTGGGCGGGCTGCAGGACGACGGCACCCCGAACCAGCTGCACGTCATCACGGACGCCAAGACGGGCGCCAAGCTGCACCAGTGGCAGGGCATCGAGACCGGTGTCGGCAACACCCACTACAGCGGCCAGGTCACGCTCGGCAGCTCGCAGTCCGGGTCGAACTACACCCTGACCGACGCCGCGCGCGGCGGGCACAAGACGTACAACCTGAACCACGGTTCGTCCGGTACGGGCTCGCTGTTCACCCAGACCAACGACACCTGGGGCGACGGCACCAACTCCAACGCCGCGACCGCGGGTGCGGACGCCGCCTACGGCGCCGGCGAGACCTGGGACTTCTACAAGAACGTCTTCGGCCGCAGCGGCATCCGCGGCGACGGCGTCGGCGCGTACTCCCGCGTCCACTACGGCAACGCGTACGTCAACGCGTTCTGGGACGACAGCTGCTTCTGCATGACGTACGGCGACGGCGCGGGCAACAACGACCCGCTGACGGCGCTCGACGTGGCGGGCCACGAGATGACGCACGGCGTCACCGCCGCCACCGCGGGCCTGAACTACGCCGACGAGTCGGGCGGCCTGAACGAGGCCACCTCCGACATCATGGGCACCTCGGTGGAGTTCTACGCGAACAACGCCTCGGACCCGGGTGACTACCTCATCGGCGAGAAGATCAACATCAACGGTGACGGCACCCCGCTGCGCTACATGGACAAGCCGAGCAAGGACGGCGGCTCCGCGGACAGCTGGTACTCCGGCGTCGGCAACCTCGACGTCCACTACTCCTCGGGCCCCGCGAACCACTGGTTCTACCTGGCCTCCGAGGGCAGCGGCGCCAAGGTCATCAACGGCGTGAGCTACGACTCGCCGACCTCCGACGGCCTGCCGGTCACCGGCATCGGCCGCGACAAGGCCCAGCTCATCTGGTACAAGGCGCTGACCACCAAGTTCAACTCCAGCACGGACTACGCGGGGGCCCGCGCGGGCACCATCGCCGCGGCGACCGAGCTGTACGGCGCGAACAGCGCCGAGGTCACCAACATCACCAACGCCTGGGCGGCCATCAACGTCGGCGCCCGCGCCGGCGGCGGCGACCCCGGTGGCAAGGTCTTCGAGAACACGGCCAGCGTGGCCATTCCGGACTACCCGGGTGCCGCGGTGACCTCGCCGGTCACCGTCTCGGGCATCACCGGCAACGCGCCGTCCGCCCTCAAGGTCGGGGTGAAGATCACCCACACCTACATCGGTGACCTCCAGATCGACCTGGTGGCCCCGAACGGCACCTCGTTCCGGCTGCAGAGCTCTTCGTCGGACTCGACGGAGAACCTCGACAAGACGTACACCGTGAACGCCTCCAGCGTCGCGGCGAACGGCGTGTGGAAGCTGAAGGTCCAGGACAAGGCGCGGCAGGACGTCGGCACCATCACCGACTTCAAGCTCTCCTTCTGAACTTCCGGTACCCCCTGAGGTTCACCTTCTGGAAGCTCACCTTCTGACCAGGCGGCTGGCCGGAAAGTGAAGGTGCCCGGAGCCCACGAGGCTCCGGGCACCGCCCATGTCCGCGGGCGTACGCGGCTCAGCGCATGAGCACGCCCGCGCCCTCTCCGGTCGCCTCCGTCGGGCCCGCCATCAGGCCGAGCTCCGCGTGGGTGGCCAGGTGGCGGTGGGCCGGAAGCACGCGGACCGTGTAGCCGAACGGGCCCGCACGGTCCAGCGCGAGGGGGCCCTCGTACATCCAGCGGCCCTCCAGGTCCGGGCCGCCCGCCGGTTTCAGGGGAAAGGTCGCCGCGTCCGCGATGGCGTCGGCCGCGTCCACCCGGCCCGCCACCGCCTGCACCTCGACGTCGTCCGGGCCGAGCTCGCCGAGTGCGACCCGGACCCGCAGCGCAAGGGTGGAGCCGAGCTCCGCGGTGCCGTTGAGAGTCCCGGCGGCCGGGGCCAGCGCCTCGACGTGGTCGACCGCGACCCGCGGCCAGGTGCCCCGCACCCGCGCCTTCCACTGCGCCAGCTCCCTTGCCGTGGACGGGTCCAGGGCCCGGTGGGCCGCGGCGGCGGGCGCGTACAGGCGGGTCACGTACTCCCGCACCATCCGCCCCGCGAGCACCTTCGGGCCCAGGGTGGTGAGGGTCTGGCGGACCATCTCGATCCAGCGGTCGGGGAGCCCGGCCGGGCCCCGGTCGTAGAAGCGCGGGGCGACCCGGTCCTCGATGAGGTCGTACAGCGCGTTGGCCTCCAGCTCGTCGCGCCGGTCCTCGTCGGTCGACGCGCCGTCGGCGGTCGGGATGGCCCAGCCGAAGTCGGGCTCGAACCACTCGTCCCACCAGCCGTCCAGGACGGACAGGTTGAGGCAGCCGTTCAGGGCCGCCTTCATGCCGCTCGTCCCGCAGGCCTCAAGGGGCCGCAGCGGGTTGTTGAGCCACACGTCGCAGCCGGGGTAGAGCTTCTGCGCCATGCCCATGCCGTAGTCGGGCAGGAACACGATCCGGTGGCGCACCCTCGGGTCGTCGGCGAACTTCACCAGCTCCTGCACGAGGCGTTTGCCGCCGTCGTCGGCGGGGTGCGCCTTGCCCGCGACGACGATCTGCACCGGCCGCGTCGGATGAAGGAGCAGCTCCATCAGACGGTCCCGGTCGCGCAGCATCAGCGTGAGCCGCTTGTACGAAGGGACTCTCCGGGCGAAGCCGATGGTGAGCACGTCGGGGTTCAACACCCCGTCGATCCATCCGAGTTCGGCCGATCCCGCGCCGCGCTGGCGCCACGAGACGCGCAGTCTCTCCCGGGCCTCGGTGACGAGCTGTTCGCGCAGCTCCCTGCGCAGCTCCCAGATCTCGGCGTCCGGGATGTCGGCGACGGCGTCCCAGCGGTCGGAGCCGCCGACGGTCAGCGCGTCCTCGGTGCGGCCCGCGCCGATCTGGCGGGCGCCGAGCCGGAAGACCTCGGGGGCGACCCAGGTCGGGGCGTGCACGCCGTTGGTGACGGAGGTGATCGGCACCTCCTGCGCGTCGAATCCCGGCCACAGGCCCGCGAACATCTCGCGGCTGACCGCGCCGTGCAGGGTCGAGACCCCGTTGGCGCGCTGGGCGAGCCGAAGCCCCATCACGGCCATGTTGAAGAGGTTCGGCTCGCCGCCGGGGTAGGTCTCCATGCCGAGCTGGAGGATCTTCTCGACGGGCACCCCGGGCAGCTCGCCGTCGTCGCCGAGGTGGCGGGCGACCAGCTCGCGGTCGAAGCGGTCGATTCCGGCCGGCACCGGGGTGTGGGTGGTGAACACGGTCCCGGACCGCACCGATTCGAGCGCGGCGTCGAATTCGAGCCCCTCGCCCGCGAGTTCACGGATGCGTTCGAGCCCGAGGAAGCCCGCGTGGCCCTCGTTGGTGTGGAACACCTCGGGCGCCGGGTGCCCGGTGAGGCGGCAGTACGTGCGGACCGCGCGCACCCCGCCGATGCCGAGCAGCATCTCCTGGAGCAGCCGGTGCTCGCTGCCGCCGCCGTAGAGCCGGTCGGTGACGTCGCGCTCGCCCGGCGCGTTCTCCTCGACGTCCGAGTCGAGCATGAGCAGCGGCACCCGGCCGACCCGGGCCTGCCAGACGGTGGCGTGCAGGGCGCGGCTGCCGGGCAGCGCGAGCGAGACCCTGGCCGGGGTGCCGTCCTCCTCGCGCAGCAGGGAGACGGGCAGCTCGTTGGGGTCGAGCAGGGGGTAGTGCTCCTGCTGCCAGCCGTCGCGCGAGAGCGACTGGCGGAAGTAGCCGTGCCGGTAGAGGAGGCCGACCCCGATGAGCGGTACGCCGAGGTCGCTGGCCGATTTGAGATGGTCGCCGGCGAGGATGCCGAGGCCGCCGGAGTACTGCGGCAGGGCCGCGGTGATGCCGAATTCGGGAGAGAAGTATCCGATGGCGCAAGGGAGTTCGCCACCCTGCTCCTGGTACCAGCGGCGGCCGTGCAGATAGTCGTCGAGGTCGTCGGCGGCGGCGGTGAGTCTGCGCAGGAAGCGGCGGTCCTGGGCGAGCGAATCGAGCCGGGCGGCGCCGACGGCGCCGAGCAGCCGCACCGGGTCCTCACCCGCCGCCCGCCAGCCGTCGGGATCCACGGACTGGAAGAGTTCTCTGGTCTCGGTGTGCCAGGACCAGCGCAGATTGCGCGCGAGGTCGCTGAGCGGCCGGAGGGCGTCGGGCAGGACAGGGCGCACGGTGAATCGACGGATTGCCTTCACGCTTCCACCTTTGCAGGGGATGTACGTACCGGGGTGGGCACACCGCGATGTGCGCCCCTCCTTCACCCCCGAAGGTAGTGCCGGTGCGCCCCGCCAACCACAGCGCCTCGCGGCCCGGCGCCTCCGATTTCCGCCACCACCTGACGGAGCATCACATGACCTACGGGTAGGCAAAGTTTGGGCCGTTGTCCACGAAAGGCGCGGCGCTTTCCTTGTCTGAACCGTTACGCGCAGGTAGTTAACAAACTGCCGGAATGCCCACCCGTACGCCGTGGAAGGCTCCCCCGGTAACGCATTCCCGCAGTCTCTCCCGCACGCCATTCGAGTGAACGCGGACAGGAGCGGCCATGCCCGCAGCCGGTCAGCCGTCAACGGAGCAGCTAAAAAGGACAGATTCCCGCAAACGCGGCAAACCCTACCAGTCACCCGCAGGTGAGCCCGTGAACCCGAACCCGTCAATCGGCCGCATCCCCGTGCTCGACGTACACCCCGCCGTCGAGTGCGGCAGAAGGCCCGCGAAGGCGGTGGCCGGGGAGAGTTTCCAGATCACCGCCACCGTCTTCCGCGAAGGCCACGACGCCGTCGCCGCCAATGTCGTACTGAGAGACCCGGGAGGAAGGCCGGGACGCTTCACCCCGATGCGCGAGCTCGCCCCCGGCACCGACCGCTGGGGCGCCGAGGTCGCCCCGGCCGCCGAGGGCCGGTGGACGTACGCCGTCGAGGCCTGGAGCGATCCGGTCACGACCTGGCGCCGCCACGCCGCCATCAAGATCCCGGCCCGCCAGGACACCGAGCTCGTCCTCGCGGAGGGCGCCGCGCTGTACGAGCGGGCCGCGGCCGGGGTGCCCAAGGCCAAGGGCCGCGAGGCGGTCCTGGCCGCGGTGGACGCCCTGCGCGACACGAGCCGCCCGCCCGGGAAACGGCTCGCGGCCGCGCTCGCCCCGGCGGCGGTGGCCGCCCTCGCGGCGCACCCGCTGCGCGAGCTCGTCACCTCCTCGGCCCCCATGCCGCTGCTCGTCGAGCGCGAGCGCGCCCTGTTCGGGTCCTGGTACGAGCTGTTCCCGCGCTCGGAGGGGGCGGTGGTCACCAAGGGCGCGCCGCCGGTCTCCGGCACCTTCCGCACCGCGGCCGAGCGCCTTCCCGCGGTCGCCGCGATGGGCTTCGACGTGGTCTATCTGCCGCCCGTCCACCCCATCGGCAGCACCTACCGCAAGGGCCCCAACAACAGCCTGAAGGCGGGGCGTTGGGACGTCGGGGTGCCCTGGGCGATCGGCTCGGCCGACGGCGGGCACGACGCAGTCCACCCCGACCTCGGCACCCTCGACGACTTCGACGCCTTCGTGGCCGCCGCCCGCGACCTGCGCATGGAAGTGGCCCTCGACTTCGCCCTCCAGTGCTCCCCCGACCACCCCTGGGTCGACAAGCACCCCGAGTGGTTCCACCACCGGGTGGACGGGACGATCGCGTACGCCGAGAACCCGCCGAAGAAGTACCAGGACATCTACCCGATCGCCTTCGACCAGGACATGCCCGGCCTCATCGAGGAGACGGTGCGGCTGCTGCGGTTCTGGATGGGGCACGGCGTACGGATCTTCCGCGTCGACAATCCGCACACCAAGCCGGTGGTGTTCTGGGAGCAGGTCATCGCCGAGATCAACGGCACCGACCCGGACGTGATCTTCCTGGCCGAGGCGTTCACCCGGCCCGCGCTGATGCGCACCCTCGCCAAGATCGGCTTCCAGCAGTCGTACACCTACTTCACCTGGCGCAACACCAGGCACGAGCTCACCGAATACGTCACCGAGCTGGCGGGCGAGTCCGCGCCCTACATGCGGCCCAATTTCTTCGTGAACACCCCGGACATCCTGCACGGCTACCTCCAGGAGGGCGGCCGGCCCGCCTTCGAGGTGCGGGCCGTGCTCGCCGCGACGCTCTCCCCCACCTGGGGTGTCTATGCCGGATACGAACTGTGCGAGAACACCCCGGCCAAGGCCGGGAGCGAGGAGTATCTGAATTCCGAGAAGTACCAACTACGGCCCCGCGACTGGGAGTCGGCCGAGCGCGAGGGCCGCTCCATCGCCCCGCTGATCACCTCGCTCAACCGCATCAGGCGCCGCAATCCGGCGCTGCGGCAGCTGCGCTCGGTCCACTTCCACGACACCGGCAACGACGCGCTCATCGCGTACAGCAAGCGCGCGGGGTCGAACACCGTTGTGGTGGTCGCCAACCTCGACCCCCACCACACCCAGGAGGCGACGGTCTCGTTGGACATGCCGGAACTCGGCCTCACGTGGGACGAGTCCGTCCCGGTGCGCGACGAGCTCACCGGTGAGACCTACCACTGGGGCAGGGCCAATTACGTGCGTCTGGAGCCGGGCCGAGCGCCCGCGCACATCCTGGTCCTGCGACCGTCCCCGCCGATCGGAGGGTCACCCACACCATGATCGTCAACGAGCCCGTCCACGACACCTTCGAGGACACCCCCGCCAAGGACCGCGACCCCGAGTGGTTCAAGCGTGCGGTGTTCTACGAGGTGCTCGTGCGGTCCTTCCAGGACAGCAACGGCGACGGCGTCGGGGATCTCAAGGGCATCACCGCCAAGCTGGACTACCTCCAATGGCTGGGTGTCGACTGCCTCTGGCTGCCGCCGTTCTTCAAATCCCCGCTGCGTGACGGCGGTTACGACGTCTCGGACTACACGGCCGTGCTGCCCGAGTTCGGTGATCTCGCCGACTTCGTGGAGTTCGTGGACGCCGCCCACCAGCGCGGCATGCGCGTGATCATCGACTTTGTCATGAACCACACCAGCGACCAGCACCCGTGGTTCCAGGAGTCGCGCAAGGACCCCCAGGGCCCCTACGGCGACTACTACGTCTGGGCCGACGACGACAAGCAGTTCCAGGACGCCCGGATCATCTTCGTCGACACCGAGACGTCGAACTGGACCTTCGACCCGGTCCGCAAGCAGTACTACTGGCACCGCTTCTTCTCCCACCAGCCCGACCTCAACTACGAGAACCCGGCCGTGCAGGAGGAGATCGTCTCCGCCCTGCGCTTCTGGCTCGACCTCGGCATCGACGGCTTCCGCCTCGACGCGGTGCCCTACCTGTACCAGCGGGAGGGAACCAACTGCGAAAACCTTCCGGCAACGCATGAGTTCCTCAAGCGGGTACGGGCCGAGATCGACGCCAGCTACCCGGACACGGTGCTGCTCGCCGAGGCCAACCAGTGGCCCGAGGACGTCGTCGACTACTTCGGCGACTTCGCCAAGGGCGGCGACGAGTGCCACATGGCGTTCCACTTCCCGGTGATGCCGCGCATCTTCATGGCGGTACGGCGCGAGTCGCGCTACCCGGTCTCGGAAATCCTCGCCAAGACCCCGGCCATCCCGCGCAACGCCCAGTGGGGCATCTTCCTGCGCAACCACGACGAGCTCACCCTCGAAATGGTCACGGACGAAGAGCGCGACTACATGTACGCCGAGTACGCCAAGGATCCCCGGATGCGCGCCAACATCGGCATCCGGCGCCGGCTCGCCCCGCTGCTCGACAACGACCGCAATCAGATCGAGCTGTTCACCGCGCTGCTGCTCTCGCTGCCCGGCTCGCCGATCCTGTACTACGGCGACGAGATCGGCATGGGCGACAACATCTGGCTCGGCGACCGCGACGCGGTGCGCACCCCGATGCAGTGGACCCCGGACCGCAACGCGGGCTTCTCCTCCTGCGACCCGGGCCGGCTCTACCTGCCCACGATCATGGATCCGGTCTACGGCTACCAGGTGACGAACGTCGAGGCGGCCATGGCCTCGCCGTCCTCGCTGCTTCACTGGACCCGGCGGATGATCGAGATCCGCAAGCAGAACCACGCCTTCGGGCTCGGTTCGTACACCGAGCTGATGTCGTCGAACCCGGCCGTCCTCGCCTTCCTGCGCGAGTCCGGCGACGACCTGGTGCTGTGCGTGCACAACTTCTCGCGCTTCCCGCAGCCCACCGAGCTCGACCTGAGGGCGTTCAACGGGATGCACCCGGTGGAGCTGATCGGCGGGGTGCGCTTCCCGGCGATCGGCGAGTGGCCGTATCTGCTCACCCTGGCCGGACACGGCTTCTACTGGTTCCGGCTGCGGAAGGACCCCGCCGTCACTTGACCCGTAGCGCCGGGCGGAGCGGTTTTGGCCGCTCCGCCCGGGGCACTCTGAACCCCGAACCCCGCGCGCCGCCGGACAGCTTCTGTTGCAATCCGGGACACTCTGCGCAACTCGATGTGTGCCCGGGGAAAGGATGCGCCGTCATGCCGAAGGCCGCACCGCCCCGTACCACCGGCCTCCCACTCGCCCGGCTGCTGACCTCGCTCGCCCCGCTCCTGCACGAATGGCTCCCCCGGCAGCGCTGGTTCGCGGGAAAGGGGCGGCCCGTCACGGACTTCGTCCTGCTCAGCGCGACCGAGCTGCTGCCCGGCTTCCTGCACCTCCTCGTGCGCACCGAGCACGCTCCGGTGCCGCTCCCCGCCGACGCCGCGCCGGTGCCCGCCGACTGCTACCAGCTCCTGATCGGGGTCCGCGACCAGCTGCCGCCCCGGCTCGCCCCCGCCTTGATCGGCCGAGCGGACAAGGGCCCGCTGGCCGGGCGCACGGTGTACGACGCCCTCCAGGACCCGCAGTCCGCGGCCCTGCTCATGGAGCGCCTGCGCACCCCGGGCACGGTGGGCCCGCTGTCCTTCGAACTCGACCCGGAGGTGCAGGTTCCGCCGGGTCTCGCACCGCGCCTGCTCGGCGTCGAGCAGTCCAACTCCTCACTGGTGTACGGAGATACGTTCATCCTGAAGGTGTTCCGCCGGGTGCAGCCGGGCGTCAATCCGGACCTGGAGCTGCCGTGGGCGCTGGCCCGCCAGGGCTGCGACCGCGTGCCCGCCCCGGCCGCCTGGTTCCGCACCTCCCAGCCCCAGGAGGCGACGCTCGGCGTGCTCCAGCCGTTCCTGCGCGGCGCCGACGACGGCTGGACGCTGGCGCTCGCCTCGCTCGTGGCGGGCCGCGCCTTCACACAGGAGGCGTACGAGCTCGGCCGGGCCACCGCCGAGGTGCACCTGGCCCTCGCCGAGGCCTTCACGCCCGTCACCCTCGGCCGCCCGCAGACGGCGCTGATCGCGGCCGCCATGGCCGAGCGCCTGGACGCCACCGCCCAGGCGGTGCCCGCGCTCGCGCCGTACGTACCGGGGCTGCGGGCCGCGTTCGAGGCGGTCGCGTCCCTCGACTCGGCGGGCACGGCCCAGCGCGTCCACGGCGACCTGCACCTGGGCCAGGCCCTGCGGCCCGCGGACGGACCCTGGTCGGTGATCGACTTCGAGGGCGAGCCGGCCCGCCCGCTCGCCGAGCGCCGCCGCCCGCAGCCCCCGGTCCGCGATGTCGCGGGCATGCTGCGCTCCTTCGACTACGCGTCCTGCTCGGCGCGCCCGCCGAACCCGGCCTGGGCCACGGACTGCCGGGCCGCCTACTGCGCGGGCTACGCGGCGCGCTCCGGCTCGGACCCGCGCGAGTCGCCCGAGCTGCTGCGCGCGTACGAGACCGACAAGGCGGTGTACGAGGTCCTCTACGAGGCCCGGCACCGCCCCGACTGGCTGCCCGTGCCGATGGCGGCGATCCGCCGCCTGGCGGAGCCCGAACTCGCCTGAGCCCGAACTCGCCCGAGAATGACGCCCTTCGAGGAGGCCGACCCCGTGACCCCCCGCCCCGCCCGCAGCTCCTCCGAACCCGCCCCGCGCACCGCCGAGCCGACGACGCCGGCGGCGGCGGCGAAGCCGGCCAAGGCGCCGCCCGCGCCGCGCCGGGCCGCGAGCCGCGGCGTACGGCCCGCGCCCGCCCTCGCCGCCGCGGACCGGGGGCGCCTGCTCGCGGGCGGGCACCACGATCCGCACTCCCTGCTCGGCGCGCATCCGGTGCGCGGCGGGGTGGCGTTCCGGGCCCTGCGCCCGTACGCGCAGGCCGTGACGGTGCTCGGCAAGGGGCTGCGGGCCGAGCTGCACGACGACGGCGACGGGCTGTTCTCCGGGGTACTGCCCCTGCGTGAGATCCCGGACTACACCCTCCTCGTCACCTACGAGGACACCGAGATCGAGGTGCACGACCCGTACCGCTTCCTGCCCTCGCTCGGCGACCTCGATCTCCATCTGATCGGCGAGGGCCGGCACGAGGAGCTGTGGACGGCGCTGGGCGCCCGCCCGATGGCCCACCAGGGCGTGATCGGAACCCGTTTCACGGTGTGGGCGCCGAACGCGCAAGGGGTCAGGGTCACGGGGGACTTCACTTACTGGGACGGCACCGCGCACCCCATGCGCTCGCTCGGCTCGACCGGGGTGTGGGAGCTGTTCCTGCCCGGGGTGGGCGACGGCGCCCTCTACAAGTTCGACATCATGCGCCCGGACGGCAGCCACACCGTGCGGGCCGACCCGATGGCCCGGCGTACGGAGGTGCCCCCGGCCAACGCCTCGATCGTCACCGAGTCGCACCACGTCTGGCGGGACGCGGACTGGATGGCCCGGCGGGCCGAACGCCCGGTGCACGAGGCCCCGTTCTCGGTGTACGAGGTCCACCTGGCCTCCTGGCGCCCCCGCCTGACGTATCGTCAGCTTGCCGATCAACTCCCGGCCTACGTGAAGGACTTGGGCTTCACCCACGTGGAGTTCCTCCCCGTGGCGGAGCACCCCTTCGGCGGCTCGTGGGGCTACCAGGTGACGGGTTTCTACGCCCCGACATCGCGCATGGGCACCCCGGACGACTTCCGCTTCCTCATCGACGCGCTGCACGAGGCGGGCATCGGGGTGCTCGTGGACTGGGTGCCGGCGCACTTTCCCAAGGACGACTGGGCGCTGGCGGAGTTCGACGGCCGGACGCTCTACGAGCACGAGGACCCCGCGCGCGCCGAGCACCCCGACTGGGGCACCCTCGAATTCGACTACGGCCGCAAGGAGGTGCGCAACTTCCTGGTGGCGAACGCGACGTACTGGTGCGAGGAGTTCCACGTCGACGGACTGCGCGTGGACGCGGTGGCCTCGATGCTGTACCTGGACTACTCCCGCGAGCACGGCGAGTGGACCCCCAACGAGCACGGGGGCCGCGAGAACCTGGACGCGGTCGCCTTCCTCCAGGAGATGAACGCGACGGTGTACCGGCGATGCCCCGGCGTCGTGACCATCGCGGAGGAATCCACGGCCTGGGACGGCGTGACCCGGCCCACCGATCACGGGGGCCTGGGCTTCGGCCTGAAGTGGAACATGGGCTGGATGCACGATTCACTGGGCTACGTCCAGCACGAGCCGGTGCACCGCAAGTACCACCACAGCGAGATGACGTTCTCGATGGTGTACGCCTACAGCGAGAACTACGTGCTGCCGATCTCCCACGACGAGGTCGTGCACGGCAAGCGCGCCCTCGTCTCGAAGATGCCCGGCGACTGGTGGCAACAGCGTGCCACGCACCGCGCCTACCTGGGCTTCATGTGGGCCCACCCCGGCAAGCAACTCCTGTTCATGGGGCAGGAGTTCGCGCAAGGAGCGGAATGGTCCGAGGGCCACGGCCCGGACTGGTGGCTCCTGGACCCGTCGTACAGCGCGGAGCCGGACCACCGGGGCGTACGCGATCTGGTCCGCGACCTGAACGCGGTGTACGCGGCGCAGCCGGCCCTGTGGGAGCGGGACACGGACCCGTCGGGGTTCAGCTGGGTCGCCGGGGACGCGGCGGAGGACAACGTCTTCGCGTTCCTCCGCCACGACGCGGCGGGCACGCCACTCCTCTCGGTCTCGAACTTCTCCCCGGTGGTGCGGGCGGAGTACCGCCTGGGCGTCCCGGAGTCCGCGGCGGCGTGGGGCGAGGTCCTGAATACGGATGAACTGCGGTACGGGGGCGGCGGGGTGGGCAACCCGGACCCGCTGAAGCCGGAACCGATCCCATCACACGGGCAGCCGGTGTCCCTCTGCTTGACGCTGCCGCCGTTGGGGACGGTTTGGCTGCGGGGGATTTGAGCCGGGCCCGCCTCAGGTGACGGGCAGGGTCCCGCGACGGCCGCCGAGCAACATCATTTACTGTCTGTCGAGACGGGCCGGAACGAGCCTGCGAGCCTGGATGAAGGGAACCCGGAGATGTTCGCAGTGATCTATCGATGGAGCATCGAGCCGGGCAAGGAGCAACAGTTCATCGACGGCTGGCACCGGGTGACCGCAGCGATCCACGCACAGTGCGGAAGCTATGGATCACGGCTGCACCGAGCGGACGACGGGACGTGGGTGGCGTACGCGCGATGGCCCGATGCGGAGAGCCGCGAACGGTGCGCGATGCCCGATCCGGAGGGGGCCGCGATGATGAGTGACGCGGTCGCGGAACGTTTCCCGGAGACCCGACTGGTGCTCGTCGACGACCTGCTCGCCGAGCCGATCAGCCACGTCTAGTCACGGGTGGCGGCGGCCTCCGGCCGTGGGCATGCGCCCACAGCCGGAGGCGACCCGGCCAAAAGCCCAGGCCCGTCGGGCTACGACCGCTTGAACCGCAGCGTCCGCAGTTCGAACGGCCGCAGGGTCACCTCCACCAGCCCTTCGGTCAACTCCGGCTCCGCCAGTGGGCGTTCGAGAAGGTCCGTCACCACCACCTCCTGGGTGGAGAAGCCCAGCGTCAGCCTCGCCCGAGCCCGCCCCCCGCACGCCTCGTGGAAGCGGACCACCACGTCCCCGCTCCCGTCGTCCGCCAGCTTCACCGCGGTCACCACTACCGCGTCGCTGTCGACCACCACCAGCGGCTCGACCGGGCCTGCGCCCGGGACCGTCCGCTCGGGGAGGTTCACGACGTATCCCTCCCGCACCGCGTCCCCGATCGTGGCGCCCGGCACCAGCGCGTGACGGAAGCGGTGCAAGCCCTGGTCGGTTTCCGGGTCGGGGAAGCGGGGGGCCCGCAGCAGCGAGACCCGCAGGGTCGTCGTCGTGCCCGCGTCCTGCGCCCGGACCGTACGCGTCACGTCGTGGCCGTACGTCGAATCCGTCACCAGAGCCACGCCCCAGCCCGGCTCCTCAAGGTGTACGAAGCGGTGGTTGCACGCCTCGAACTTCGCCGCCTCCCAGCTCGTGTTCGTGTGCGTCGCCCGGTAGAAGTGGCCGAACTGGGTCTCCGACGCGTACCGCTCCGCGTGCACGTCCAGCGGGAACGCCAGCTTCAGGAACTTCTCCGTCTCGTGCCAGTCCACCTCGGTGAGGATGTCCAGGCGGGAGGAGCCCGGCGCCAGGGTCAGGGTCTGGGTCACCTTCGACGACCCGAACGACCTCACCACCCGCACCGACGCGTCCCCCTCCCCCGGCGCCACCTCCTGCGCCTCGACCAGATCCGTCACCGTGTTGCGGTAGAACGCGTCCACGTCCCACGCGTCCCACATGTTGGGGAAGTCGGGGTGGAGTTGGAGGAGGTTGGCGGGGTGGTCCGGTGCGATCGTCTCCCGGCCGGCGAGCAGGTCGTACGCCGACACCACCAGGCCCCGCTCATCCACCTCCACCCGCAGCAGTCCGTTGGAGAGGACGAAGCCGCCGCCCGGCCGAGCCGACCGTTCCGGTCGCGCGTCACCCACCGGTGCCGCGGCCCCGCCCGCCGCCACCCCACGCCGCGCATGCGGAGCCGCGTTGAAGACCAGAGCCTCCGCGCCCTCCCCAGCCAACGCCCGCTGGGCCTTCTCGATGATCGCGGTCAACTCCTCGGCGACCGCGGCGTACGTCTTCTCCGCCTCCCGGTGCACCCACGCGATCGACGAACCCGGCAGGATGTCGTGGAACTGGTGCAGCAGCACCGTCTTCCAGATGCGGTCCAAGTCCGCGTAGGGGTAGACGAACTCGGGCGTCCTCACCGCCGCCGTCGCCGACCACAGCTCCGCCTCCCGCAGCAGATGCTCGCTCCGGCGATTGCCCTGCTTCGTCTTCGCCTGGCTCGTCAGGGTCGCCCGGTGCAGCTCCAGGTACAGCTCGCCCACCCACACGGGCGGGTTCGCGTACTCGGCCGCCGCCTTCGTGAAGAACTCCGCCGGGGTCTCCCAGACCACCTGCGCACTGCCCTCCAGGTTCCGCAGCCGCGCCGCCTTCGCGATCATTTCGCGGGTCGTGCCGCCGCCCCCGTCGCCCCAGCCCGTCGGCGCGAGCGAGTGGCGGGCGACTCCCTTGTCCTTGAAGTTCTTGGCCGCGTGGGCGATTTCGCTGCCCTTCATGGCGCAGTTGTACGTGTCGACGGGCGGGAAGTGCGTGAAGATCCGGGTGCCGTCGATGCCCTCCCACTGGAAGGTGTGGTGCGGGAACTTGTTGGTCTGGGACCAGGAGATCTTCTGGGTGAGGAGCCACTTCGAGCCCGCTGCCTTGATGATCTGCGGCAGCCCGGCCGCGAACCCGAACGTGTCCGGCAGCCACGCCTCGTCGTTCTCGACCCCGAACTCGTCGATGAAGAAACGCTTTCCGTGCACGAACTGCCGGGCCATCGCCTCCGAGCCCGGCATGTTCGTGTCCGCCTCCACCCACATGCCGCCCGCCGGGACGAACCGGCCGTCCGCCACCGCCTTGACCACCTTCGCCCACACCTCCGGGCGGTGCTCCTTGATCCACGCCCACTGCTGCGCCTGCGACATCGAGAAGATGAACTCGGGCTCGTCGTCGAGCAGGGCCGTCATGTTCGACGTCGTGCGCGCCACCTTCCGTACCGTCTCGCGCAACGGCCACAGCCACGCCGAGTCGATGTGCGCGTGGCCCACCGCGCTGATCCGGTGCGCCGACGGTTCGGCGGGAGAGGACAAGACCCCGGTCAACTCCGAACGGGCCGCGCCCGCCGTGCCGTTCACGTCCTGTAGGTCGAGCGCGTCAAGGGCTCGGTCCACCGCGCGCAGGATGTCCCAGCGCCGCCCCGACTCGACGGGGAGCTCCGCCATCAGCTCGCCGAGCACCTCCAGATCGATGACCAGGCCCCACACCGTCTCGTCGAAGACGGCGAGGTCCATGCGGGTCAGCTTGTACAGCGGGTCCCGGTGCGCCGTCTCGATGTCGCCCAGCCGGGTCGGCAGGAAGGGGTGGTAGTCGAGCAGCACCGGGTTGGAGGCCGCCTCGATGTGCAGGCGCACCTCTTCGCCGCCGTCCACCGGGGCTCCGATCCGTACCCACTGGTTGCGCGGGTTGAGGCCCTTCACCGGGGTGCCGTCGGGGCGGTAGACCAGGCCCTCGCACTGGAAGCCCGGCATGTTCTCGTCGAAGCCGAGGTCCAGGATCGCCTCCACCGACTTCCCCGCCCACTCCTCGGGCACGGTCCCGGTCACCCGGAACCAGCTGGTCCCCCAGGGCGGGCCCCACATGTCGCCGACCGCGACCGACGTCACCGGCGCGGCAAGGCCTTCCTCCACCGGTACCGGCTCTCCGGGCGCGTTCCAGACGGCGACCTCCAGTGGCACCGACGCCGGGTACACGGCGGGGCGGATGCGCTCGTCCAGAACGCGCTTGAGGCGGGCTTCGACCAGGCCGCGGTCGTCATGCATGAGGGGTGCTCCGTTTCGGGGTGGAGGGGGACGGGTGGGTCTACCAGGTGTGGGCGGCCGAGGCCGGGCCGGACGCGGCGTACAGCTCGCCCACCGCCCGCACCTCGAAGCGCGCTGACTTCTCGCCCTGCTCGGGTGCCAGGCCCGGCACGTAGTACGCGCGCTGGCACGTGCCGCCGAGGAAGCGCCGGGTGCCGTCGGGGAGGATCCGGTGCAGTTCGTAGTGGCGTACGGATCCGGGCGCGCCGAGCCAGCTGAAGCGCATCCCGTCCGAGCCCGCCACGGTCTTCAACTCCCTCGGCGATCCCGGCACTTGTGGACCATCGTGCACGGCGAGCGCGCCGATCCGGTAGGTCAGCGCACCCGGCGCCGTGAGCCGTACGCCCATCGCCCTCGCCGTGCCGGACAGGCCGGCCAGCCGTAGGCGGGCCGTCGTCCACCCACCCGCCTTCAGCGTGCCGGCCGGTATGTAGCGGTACGACTGAGGGGCGCCGGGTTTCGTCGGTTCGTCGGTCGCCACGGCCAGCTCGACCGTGACGTCCGCGTCGGCTCGGTGGGTGAGTTCCACGACCGTGCGCTTCGACAGCGGCAGGCACGTCGCGTACAGGTCCAGGGTGACCGGCGCGCCCGGCCTTCCCGAAACCAGCACGCTGCTGCCGCCCCGCCACGCGTCCGTGAAGTCGAAGGCGACGGTGGGGTGTTGGCCGGATGTGCGGGTGACCCAGCGCCGGGACGGCAGCCGGTCCTGGAGGCCCAGGTGGTTCCACTCGACAGGCGACGTCACCTTGCCCGCCTCGTACCAGCGCAGCCCATGGCCCGTGTTGAACGTGGTGGCGAAGGGCAGTGCGCTCACCGTCGAGCGGTCGGCCACCGCCACGGCGGGGGCGCGCCAGGCGGACCCCGCGTCGGGGCGCGACGGGTCGAGGGACGGCCCCGTCCAGAAGCGGTCGTCCGCCGCGTGGAAATCGGCGGGGGTGCGGCTCCCGGGGAGGTGGCCCAGGGTCCACTCCGGGCGGTAGAAGCCGTACGACGCCACGTGCGGCTTGGTCGCGGGGATGATCGCGTCCCAGTCCACCGGCGTGTCCCAGCCGTTGGACTCCACGTCCACGCCGGCCCACAACTCATGGCGACTGCGGCTCAGTTGCTCGGCCTTCCTTCCGGACGACGCCAGGGTTGCCGCCGTCCAGCGGAAGTCGAGGAACATGGTGTCGGCGGCCTGGAAGAACGCCTGGTTCTGGCTGTTCAGCGCGCCCTGCCAGCTCACCGAGCCGTTCGCGGTCATCGAGTCGTACCAGGTGACGCGCTGCCCCCTGGCCGCGCCGAGTACCTTGAGCTCCTTCACGAAGCCGAGCATGTCGGTGGCGAGCGCGGTGTTGCCGCCGTCGGTCTCCGCGTTGATGAACCAGCCGTCGAAGCCGTACGCGACGGCCACCGCGACGAGCTGGGCGGCCAGCGGGTAGCGGTCCGAGGCGTCCTTCTGGACCAGGTCGCGGGTCCATTGGAGCTGCCCGCCGTACGCCGCCGGAGGCAGGAAGACGTTGCCCAGGACGCGTACGCCGTGCCGGTGGGCGGCGTCCACGACCGGCGCGTTCGGCGCGAGGATCAGGCCCTCGCCCGACGAGCCGCCCCAGAAGACCAGCTCGTCGATGTACGCCCAGTGCGTGAGCGCGTAGTAGTCGGCGGTGGGCGCGCCCTGCGAGGGGTTGGAAGCGGTCGGGCCGAAGGAGACCAGGGACTGGATACGGGCCTGCCCGGCGCGGGCTGTCGGATTCGCCGGGGTGGGCGTGAAGCGCCGGGCGAGCGGCACGGTCGCCGCGTTGAACGCCAGGTCGGCGTCGGTGGCCTTCCGCCAGGACTTCAGGCTGCGCCAGGTGATGCCTTCGCCGGGGCTGCCCGCCGGCAGCGAGTCCGGGTACCAGTAGGAGGCGTACGGCTGAAGAGCCTCATTCGTGGCGGTAGTTGAGGCGATGGCGGGCAGTGTCGGGGTGAGGGCGGCTGCCGCGCCGGCGAGGACCACGGCGCGTCTGGTGGGGTGGTGGTGCACGGGGTGCCTCCTGGCGGGAGCGTTACCGGACCTGGTCGGGGGTGACGACTTCGGTGATGCCGCGGGCGGCGAGGTGCGCCTTGTCCTCGGCCCGGGTCGCGAGGACGGTGGTGGGGCGGGCGCCATCGGCGGTGAGCCGGAAGAACGCCTCGAAGACGGCGCCGCCGGGGGCGCACACGGAGCGGGCGGCCGGGTCGTCGGGGACCACGAGCGCGGTCGTGCGGGGTGCGGGGGCGTAGCCGCGTACGCCGTCACGGAACTCGGCGGCGGTCCGGGCGAGGACCTGGGCGGTGTCCTTGGGGTGCCGGTCGTTGGTCAACAGGCCGAGCCCGTATTCGAGTTCGGGAAAGTCGGCGAGGTCGCGCGAGACGTCGTGGGAGCACCACCAGGTGATGCCCCACAGGTCGGGGCAGTCCAGGGCGTTCTCGACCGTGGCCTCGGTGAAGGCGGCGGCGTGCACGGGCGGCACCAGCGGGGCCGGGGCGCCGACCTCCTGGAGCCAGACCGGGCGGTGCGGGTCGTCCGCCCACGCCTTGGAGAGTTCGACGAGGTAGGCGGCGTGGTGCTCGGTCGCCGTCGAGAGGCGTCCGTGCTGTTGCGCGGTGCCGTTGAAGACCCAGGAGTGCACGGCGGTCAGCGCGCCGCGCCGGGCCGCCTGCGCCGGGGTGAACGGCATGTCGTCCTGGTACCAGCACGCGTCGTACTCGGCGTGCAGATGCAGCCTTCCGGGCGCGCCCTCCTCGCAGGCCGCCAGCATCCGCTCCAGCCAGCTGTCGACCTCGGCCTCGGTGGCCCGGTCGGGGTCGGGGTGGGGCCCGGCGGAGAACTGGTTGACCTCGTTGCCCAGCGTCATACCGATGAAGTTGGGCCGGTCGGCAAGCGCCGCGGCCAAGGTGCGCAGGTAGGCGGCCTGCCCGTCGGCGACCTCGGGGTCGGTGAACAGGTTGCGGCGGTGCCAGGTGCGGGTCCAGGCGGGCAGGAAGTCGAAGCTCGACAGGTGCCCTTGCAGTCCGTCGACGTTGACGTCCAGGCCGCGCTCGGCGGCCGCGTCGGCGAGGTCGACGAGGTGCTCGACGGCCCGGGGCCTGATCAGGGTGCGGTTGGGCTGGAAGTAGGGCCAGAGCGGGAAGACCCGTACGTGGTCGAGGCCGAGCGCGGCGATGGAGTCGAGGTCGGCCCGCACCGCGTCCGGGTCGTAGTCGAGCCAGTGGTGGAACCAGCCTTGGCTGGGCGTGTAGTTGACGCCGAAGCGCGGGGCTGCCATGGGGTGAGCTCCAAGGTAGTTCTGCGAAAAGGGAGTTGGTGGTCCGGCGAAGCGCTATCCCTTGACCGCGCCCTCGCCGACCCCGCGGAAGAAGAACCGCTGGAGGCAGGCGAACATCACGATCAGCGGGGCGACGGCGATGATCGTGCCGGCCGCGACAACGCGCTGGTTGTTGGAGAACGTGCCCTGCAGGAAGTTCAGGCCGACGGTCAGCGTGAAGTGGTCGGAGTCGGAGAGCACGATCAGCGGCCACAGGAAGTCGTCCCAGGCACCCATGAAGGAGAAGATCGCGACGACCGCGAGCGTGCCCTTCACGGCGGGCAGCGCGATGCGGGTGAAGCGCTGCCACACGTTGGCGCCGTCAACGATGGCCGCCTCTTCGATCTCGTACGGGATGTTGTCGAAGGCGTTCCGCATGAGCAGCACGTTCATCGCGCCGATGCAGCCGGGCAGCACCACGGCGACCAGGGTGTTGTTGAGTTCGAGCGAGCGCATGGTCGCGAACTGGGCCAGCATGATCGCTTCCATCGGCACGAGGAGCGCGAGCACGAAGACGGTTCCGGCGGCGCCGCGGCCCTTGAAGCGGAGCCGGGAGAGCGCGTACCCGGCCATCGCGGCGCCGGCCACGTTCGTCAGGACGTTGCTGAGCGCGACCTTCACGGAGTTCAGGATGAAGTCCCAGACCGGGATGATGTCCGCGACGCCCCGGTAGTTGGCGAAGGTGGGGTGCTCGGGCAGCAGCCGGGGCGGCGAGGTGTAGATGTCCTCGGTGGTGCCCTTGAGCGAGGTGGACAGCTGCCACAGGAACGGCCCGATCATGATCAGCAGCACGAGCACGAGGGCCACGTACCGCAGGATCTTGCGCCAGCGCGGCACGCGTCCGCGGCTCGGCCGGGCGGGGGTGCGGGGATCGGCGGGCGTACGGGCGTGGGCGACGGCGGCCATCAGTGATTGTCCTTCCGGTCGGCCATCAGTCCTTGTCCTTCCGGTCGGCCCGCAGCACGAGGAGCATGAGGACCAGGGTCAGCAGGAAGAGCACGATCGACATGGCGGAGGCGTAGCCGGTGCGGCCCTGGAGCCCGGTGCCGGCCCGCTGGATGAGCATGACGAGGGTGGTGTCGGCGCCGCCGGGTCCGCCGGTCGGCCCCGCGATCATGAAGACCTCGGTGAAGACCTTGAAGGCGGAGACCGAGGAGAGCGCGCCGACCAGGACCATCGTGGAGCGCACGGACGGCATGGTGATGGAGAGGAACCGGCGGATCGGCCCGGCCCCGTCGACCTCGGCGGCCTCGTGGAGTGCCTTGGGTACGTTCGCGAGCGCGGCCAAGTAAATGATCATGTAGTAGCCGAGGCCCTTCCACACGGTCAGGGCCATCGAACTGAACAGCAGCAGCCACTCGTTGGAGAGGAACGGCACCGGGTCGACGCCCACCATGTGCAGGACGCCGTTGATGAAACCGCGGTCGTCCAGCATCCAGACCCACATCAGGGCGACCACCACGACCGACGCGACGACGGGCGTGTAGTACGCGGACCGGAAGAAGGCGATGCCGGGGACGTGCCGCTGCACCAGGAGTGCGAGGAGCAGCGGCAGGAAGACCAGGCACGGCACGACCAGGACCACGTACAGCGCGCTGTTGCGCAGGGCGACCCAGAACTGGTCGTCGTGGACGAGCGCGGTGAAGTTGTCGAAGCCGACGAAGCTGCCTGTGGTCAGGGTGCGGGCGTCGGTGAACGACTTCCACACCGTGGCGAGGAACGGGTAGAGGTTGAAGGCGAGGGTGATCAGGAGGCCGGGCGCCAGGAAGAGCCAGGGACTGAAGGCCTTGTGCGTACGGGCCGTGGTGCGGCCCGCGCGCCGGCCGGGGGCGGCGGCGCGCGGACGGCCCGCGGCCCCCTTCGCGGCGACGGTGGTGGCCGAGGTGCTCATCGCTTTGACCGCCGGGTCGGGGTGGGGGTGCTCATCGTCAGGACCGAGGAGTGGCTCATTTCTCGTTCCCCCGGGTCACTTCTGCTGGATCAGCTTGGTCATCTGGTTCGCCGCGCTGTCCAGGGCCTCCTTCGGGGACTCCTTGCCCTGGAGGCACTTGGCGATCTCGTTGCGCAGGATCGTCTTCATCTCGTCGCTGAACAGCACCGGCGTGTAGTTGACGGCGGTCGGCAGCATCTTGGCCGAGGCGACCCGGATCTTGCCCTCCTCCGTGCCGTCGGCCTTGGTCCAGTACTCCTTGTCGAGGGAGCCCTTGGTGCTGGGGAAGACGGCGACCTTGTGGCCGAAGTCCTCCTGGTTCTTCTGGTCGGTGACGAAGTGCGCGAAGGCGAGGGCGGTCGCGGCGTTCTTGCTCTGCGAGTTGACCGAGAGACCCTGCAAGTACATGTTCTGCTTGCCGGTGTTGGTGGGTACGTCGGTGATGCCGAGGCTGTCGTAGAGCGACGGGGCGTTCTTCTTGAAGGTCTCCAGATCATGGGCGCTGCCCGGGTTCATGGCGACCTCCTGCTGAAGGAACTTCTGCCCGGCGGTCTCGGCGGTGAGCGTGAGAGCCTGCTTGTGGAGCCCACCCTCCTTGAACATCTCCTGATATTTCGTCAGGAATTCGACGCCCTTGGCGTCGTTGAAGGTGAACTTCGTCCCGTCCTTGCTCATGATGTCGACGCCGTACCGCCCGAAGTCCTCGACGGTCGGCGGCTGCGCGAGGGTGGCCTTGCCCTTCTTCGCCAACTGGGCGGCGTCCGCGAAGAGTTCATCGAAGGTCTTAGGCGCCTTGTCCGGGTCGAGGCCGGCATCCTTGAACATGGACTTGTTGTAGAAGAGCGGGCCGGTGTTCAGGTACCAGGGGAAGGCGTACGAGCCGTCGAGCCCCGGCATGTCGAAGCCCTGCCAGGCGCCGTCCAGGTACTCGGGCTTGAACTTGGCGGCGACCTTGTCCTTGTCCAGGTTGAGCAGGGTGCCCGCCTTGGCGAGCGGATAGGCGAGGTCCGGGGAGAGGTTGACGACATCGGGGAGGGTGCCGGCGGTGGCGTCGGCGCTCAGCTTGTCGGCGTAGTTGTCGGCGGGCTGGTCGACCCACTTCACCTTGGCGCCGGGATTCGCCTTCTCGAAGTCCTTGATGACGCCTTCGAAGTAGTCCTTGAAGTTGGCGCGGAGGTTCCACGTCTGGAACTTGATCTCGCCCTCGACCTTCCCGTCGGTGGACGAACCCGTACCGCTCCCGCCGCCCCCGCACGCGGTGAGCACGGTGAGCGAGAGGGCCGCGCCGAGCCCGACGGCCGTCCGGATCGCGACACTGCGATGAATGGACATGAGTGGCTGACTCCTTCGCCTCGTCCCGATGACGTTGCCGCACACCATGCAGCGTGAATTAATTGGACGTCAATACCGAATAAGTAGGCTGTTTTACTAAACGCGCAGGTCGGCAAGGCTAAAAAGGACTAAAGTCCCGAATATTCTGGACCAACTAAGACGGTTTAGTTGCAGCCAGCTAAACCGCGTTACCATCACCTCATGAGCGAGATCGAAAGCGATGCGCCGCCGCCCCGCCGTCCGACCATGAAAGACGTGGCCAGAGAGGCCGGCGTCTCCACCAGCGCGGTTTCCTTCGCGCTCAACAACCGGCCCGGGGTTTCCGATTCGACCCGCCGTCGGGTCATACGGGTCGCGGACCGGCTCGGCTGGCGGCCGAGCTCGGCGGCGCGTGCGCTCTCCGGGGAGAACGCGGGCGCGATCGGGTTGGTCCTGGCCCGCCCGGCGGACAGCCTGGGCGGGGAGTCGTTCTTCCTCCAGCTCGTCTCGGGCATCCAGGCGAGCCTCGCGCCGCGCGACCAGGCGCTCGTGTTCCAGATGGTCGACGACGTCCAGGCGGAGTGCGAGCTGTACCGGCGCTGGTGGGCGCAGCGGCGGGTCGACGGGGTGATCGTGGTCGACCCCCGGGTGTCGGACCCCCGCCCCGAGACCCTCGCGGTACTCGGCCTGCCAGCCGTGGTCATCGGCGGCATGGAGGCGCCGGGGAACCCAGGTGCGCCCCGACTCCCGCGCCAGGCACGGCTTTCCAACATCTGGGCCGACGATTCCGGGGCCATGGACCTGATCGTCCGCCACCTGTACGCGCTGGGCCACCGCCGCATCGGTCACATCGCGGGTACGCCGGGCTTCGCCCACACCGCTCGCAGGATCGCTTCGCTGCGGGCGGCGGGGCGGCGGCTCGGCCTGGAGCAGGCAGTGTCGGTGACGACGGACTTCACGGACCGCCAGGGGGCGAAGGCGGCGCGCCGGTTGTTCTCGTCCCCCGCCGCACCCACCGCGCTCATCTGCGACAACGAGGTGATGGCGGTGGCTGCGGTCAGCGTCGCGGCCGAGCGGGGGCTGCTCATCCCGCGGGACGTGTCGGTGGTGTCCTGGGAGGACTCGGTGATCTGCCACACGCTGCATCCCCTACTCACCGCGCTGGTACGGAAGGCGGACGAGTTCGGGCACCGGGCGGCGGGCGAACTCCTGGCCCTGCTGGACGGCGGCCCGGCCCGGCAGGTCCAGGACCCGTTGCCCCGGCTCCAGCCGAGGGAGAGCACGGCGCCGCCTCCCGCTTAGGGGTTCGGGGTGCGCACCGAAGCCCCCTGGGGCTGCGCCCCAGACCCCGGGGGGACTGCCCGCCCGCCCGTGCAAGGGGTTGGAGAGGTTGAGCCCTGGGGCTGCGCCCCAGACCCCCTGCGGGGACTTCGTCCCCTGCACCCCTTTTCGGGGGCTCCGCCCCCGAACCCCGTTCGCGCCTGAACGGCGCTCGTCCTCAAACGCCGGACAGGCTAGGAGTGGGCTGATGCCCGTCATCGGCTTCTCCCGGCGGGCTGGGGATGCACCCTGCCAAGGCCAGCGCTGCCAGGGGCGCGGGGAACTGCGCGAGCAACCAGCCACGGTCCGCAGCCGAACTCGACCACGCATCCAGCGGGGCCAGGGGGCAGCGCCCCAGCATGACCCACCGAGCCGCACCCGACCCCATCCCCCGGAGGGTCCAGGGAAGGGGCGGGGTGGGGGCTCAA
>NZ_LGDD01000165.1 GCF_001279695.1 Streptomyces sp. WM6378 | reverse complement strand
ACGGTCCTGATCACGGGTGGTACGGGTGGTCTGGGGCGTGTGGTGGCTCGGCATTTGGTGGTGGTGCATGGGGTGCGGAGTCTGTTGTTGGTGAGTCGGCGTGGTCTGGCTGTGGAGGGTGTTGGGGAGTTTGTTGCGGAGTTGGCTCTGTTTGGTGCGGAGGTGGTTGTTGAGGCGTGTGATGTGTCTGATGCGGTGGCGGTGGCTGATCTGGTTGGCCGTTATGAGCTGACGGCTGTGGTGCATGCGGCTGGTGTGTTGGATGACGGTGTGGTGGAGTCGTTGTCTGCGGAGCGGTTGGTGGGGGTGTTGCGTCCGAAGGTGGATGCGGCGTGGCATTTGCATGAGGCGACGCGTGGTGTGGATCTGGATGCGTTCGTGGTGTTCTCGTCGGTGGCTGGGACTGTTGGTAGTGCTGGTCAGGGTAATTACGCTGCGGGTAATGCCTTTTTGGATGCGTTGGTGGGTCATCGTCGTGGGTTGGGTTTGCCTGGGGTGTCGTTGGCGTGGGGTCCTTGGTCCCAGGACAGTGGTATGACCGGTGGTCTGGGTGATGTGGATGTTCAGCGGATCGCTCGGCAGGGTATGCCGCCGCTGTCTGTCGAGGAGGGCCTGGCCCTCTTCGACGCCGCGCT
>NZ_LGDD01000164.1 GCF_001279695.1 Streptomyces sp. WM6378 | reverse complement strand
ACACCTATACCCGGATCGGCCGCCCGCACATGGGAACAGCTACACGCCCGAGTGACTCCCACCCAAACCCGTCGCTGACAGCTATTCACGTACAAGCCCTGGGCAAACGGGCCAACTGCCAGGTCGCTGTCAGCGTGCATGCGGCCACGGACACCGCCTCCTGTCCGTTGGAATGGGAGCTGTTCCTGCCCGAACAATGGGCGCACGAGGTCCAGCGGCGCACGGCCGCGGGAGTGCCCGATGCGGTGGGACATGTGACCAAACCGTCGCTGGCCCTGGGGCTGCTGGACCGGCTGGCCGACTGGCTTGCGCCGGTGCCGGTGATCGTGGCCGACTGCGGGTACGGCCGCAGCGTCGGCTTTCGTCTGGCCCTGGAACAACGCGGCTGGTCCTACGTGGTGGCCGTGGAGCCCAAGGAGGTCGCCCGGTCGGCCGGTGCCGAGCCGTTCCAGCCGCCCTGCAACGGGCTGGGACCACCCACGTTGCCCCGCTACCGTGAGCCGCCCCGTCCCTTGCCCAGCCTGATCGATCCGGACACCCGCTAGGACTCCGTTAGGTCTTCCCGTGGGGCCTGTTCCGGAGGCATGTTGGGCATGTGGACGCACATGAAGTGATGCGTGTTCGGGCGAAGTTGGCGCTGT
>NZ_LGDD01000163.1 GCF_001279695.1 Streptomyces sp. WM6378 | reverse complement strand
GCCTTCAGCTTCTCGATGTGGGCCTGGGGCGGGCCGAGCAGGCAGAAGCGGTCGACGATCTCGTCGGGTACGAAGGCGGTGTCGGGGTTGTCGGTGCGGCCGTGGTGACTGTAGTCGTAGCCCTGGCGCTGTTTGATGTATGCGGTGAGCGCCTCGGGGACGAGGCCGGAGTGTTCGCCGTAGCGGGAGACCAGGTCGGCGACGTGGTTGCCGACCATGCCGCCGAACCAGCGGCACTGTTCGCGGGCGTGCGCGAGGTCGTCGCCGACGTAGGCGGGTGCGGCGACGCAGATCGTGATCGAGGCGGGGTCGCGGCCCGCGTCGGCGGCGGCCTTGCGGACCGCCTTGACCATCCACTCGGTGAGAAACGGGTCGGCGAGCTGGAGGATGAAGCCGTCGGCCTTCTGCCCCGCGAGCGCGAGGGCCTTGGGCCCGTACGCCGCCATCCAGACGGGCAGCTTTCCGTCCTTCACCCAGGGCAGTCGCAGCCGCTGCCCGTCGATGTCGGCCTCGCGGCCCTCGGCGAGGTCGCGGATGACGCCCATCGCCTCGCCGAGCCGGGCCAGGGTGTTGGGCTTGCGGCCCGCCACCCGCATCGCCGAATCGCCGCGCCCGATGCCGCAGACCGTCCGGTTGCCGTACATGTCGTTCAGGGTGGCGAAGGTGGAGGCGGT
>NZ_LGDD01000162.1 GCF_001279695.1 Streptomyces sp. WM6378 | reverse complement strand
GGGTGATGGGGGCGCCGATGAGGGGGCGGCGGCGGGCGGTGTCCGGGATCGGGTTCTGGACGCGGCTGACCCGGCGGACCATCGGCTTGCGCTGTACGGGGGGTGTCACCGGGGGCGGGGTGGTGGTCCCCGCATCGGTGGGGGAAACCGATGCGGGGACGTTGGAGGGGCCGTCGGGGACGACGGCGGGAGTGGGCGCGGGTGCGGGCGCCTTCGAGGCGGGCCGCACCACGCCGACGGGGTCGAGGTGGTGGGAGGGCCGCACCGGGCGGGGCGCGGAGGTGAGCGAACGCTGGGCGGGCGCGGTCGCCGCACGCTGAACCGGCGCGGGGTTCCGGGGAGCTGCTGCCGGGTTGGGGCGGCTCGGCGTGGCCGTAACAACGCGCCGTACGGCGGGAGTTGGTCCGGGTGCGGTAGAGGGGGTTGCCGCCGAGCGGGGTCCCGTCGGGCCGGACGGGGGTACGGCGGCACTCCGAGTCACCCCGGGCGCGGCCTGGGCGGGGTTGCCCGCCGGGGCGCCTTGAGGGGCAACAGCCCGCTGTACGGCGGGAGTTGGGACATGCCCGGCCGTCGTGCGGGACTGCTCCACCGCCTCGCGCGAAGGCGTCTCACGCGAAGGTGCGGCAGCCCGCTGCACGGCGGCGGGTTCGGCCTGGGCGGAAGACCGCACCGCCGGGGGTGCCTGCTGGACGCCGGGGGCGATCGGGGCGGGG
>NZ_LGDD01000161.1 GCF_001279695.1 Streptomyces sp. WM6378 | reverse complement strand
GTCGAACGCTGGAGGCGGGACTGGAGGGCTCACGGCAGGGCCGGTTTGCGTAGTTCGGGGCCTGCCAAGAGTCCGAAGGTGAGCCCTCAGGAGTTCGCCGGACTGGAGGAGGAACTGCTGCGGGGGACGGTGTTCCACGGACGGCCGAACGAGCGGTGGACCTTGTCGCGGGTGCAGGCCCTTCTCGTTGAGAAGCTCGGTGTGTTGCTGTCGATCCGCGGCGTGTGGGAGTTGCTGCGGCGTCACGGCTGGTCGTGTCAGCAGCCTGCGCGGCGCGCGGTGGAGCGTGACGAGGCGGCCGTCGCAGGCTGGGTGAAGGAGACCTGGCCGTCGGCAAAGCCACCGCGGCGACGCGCGGGGCCTGGCTCGTCTTTGAGGACGAAGCCGCCGTCTCGATGACGTCGCACCGCGGCCGGACCTGGGCCCCGAGGGGGAAGACCACCCCTGTGGTCCAGTTCAACGGTGCCTCCCGTGGGCGGGTGACCCTGGCCGCACTCGCCTGCTACAAGGCCGGTGAACGCAGCCGGCTCATCTACCGTCCACGCGTCCAGGGCCACTGCCTGGGCAGTCAAAGGGGGTTCACCTGGCGGGACTACCGCGATCTGCTGGTGCG
Source organism: Streptomyces sp. WM6378 (assembly GCF_001279695.1). GTDB lineage: Bacteria > Actinomycetota > Actinomycetes > Streptomycetales > Streptomycetaceae > Streptomyces. The sequence continues at coordinate 109 of NZ_LGDD01000161.1, read as the reverse complement.
GGCCCATCTCCAGCTCGGCGGGCCCGTCGTGGTGATCTGGGACAATCTGAATGTCCACCGCAGCGCCGACATCCGTGACTATGCCGCCGAGCATGACTGGCTGACCATC
>NZ_LGDD01000160.1 GCF_001279695.1 Streptomyces sp. WM6378 | reverse complement strand
TGGGCGTGGCCCTGGCTGCCGTAACCGATCACCGCGACCTTGCGGCCCTGGATGATGGACAGGTCGGCATCGTCGTCGTAGAACAGCTCGGCCACTGGGCTTCTCTTTCATGTCGGTGTTCAGTTGGTGTGCATGGGGGTCAGGCGGCGTGATCGATGCGCCGTACCAGGCTGCTGGAGGAGGAGTTCGGGCCGCGCCCGATGGCGATGGTGCCCGATCTGACCAGCTCGGTGATGCCGAACTGCTCCAGCATCCTCAGCATGGCCTCCAGCTTCTCGGTCGTTCCGGACGCCTCGATAGTGACGGCCTCCGGGGACACGTCCACGGTCTTGGCGCGGAAGAGCTGCACGATCTCGATGATGTGGGAGAGCGTCCTGCCCTCCGAGTGGACCTTGACCAGGACCAGTTCGCGCTGGAGGGCGGTGTCCGGCGGCAGTTCGATCACTTTGAGTACGTTGACGAGCTTGCCGACCTGTTTGGCGACCTGCTCCAGGGCCTCGGGTTCGGCGTGCACGACGAGGGTGAGCCGGGAGAACGCCGGGTGCTCCGTGCGGCCTTCGGTCACCGAGTCGATGTTGAAGCCGCGGCGGGAGAACAGCGCGGTGATCCGGGAGAGCACACCGGGGGTGTTCTCCACCAGGACCGACAGCGTGTGCCTGGGCAGCGCGGGGGGTGCTCCGTCTGTCATCGTTCCTCGTTGCTGTCGCCGAAGTCGGGGCGGACTCCGCGGGCGGCCATGACCTCGTCGTTGGAGGTCCCGGCGGCGACCATCGGCCACACCTGGGCGTCCTCGTGGACGA
>NZ_LGDD01000159.1 GCF_001279695.1 Streptomyces sp. WM6378 | reverse complement strand
GGATACCGATCAGGAAGACGGCGGTCGCCGCCGTTGGGCGCTGACCGACCTCGGTGGGTGAGCCGGTGTCATTCTGGTGCCCGGTCTGGTGACACCGGGGTGACGATTTCCGGGTCGTCCCGGTAGACCGGGGCATCTCGTGGTGTTACATGCTGCATCACATGGTGAGGGGTGAGGTCTGCATGTCGAAAGAGACGGCTACGGCTCTTCGTTCCAGCCTGAGCTGCCGGATCTCGCCGACGGTGACTCAGGTTTGTTGTTCATCCTCGGGATGGTGAGGGGTCGGTTTTTTGTAGCGCTGGCGGATCCAGATGATGGCCCCTGTCACCAGGGGCGGGCCGAGAACGACTGCTTTGACCGCGGCTTTTGAAGCGAGCCATACGATGCCCCAGTAGTGCCATCCGAAGAAGTGCCAGATAGCCAGCCAGACGAGTCCGGCGATGCTTATGGCCAGGACGGTAGCCAGGATGGTTTTGCTCCGGGTTCGAAGGGTTGCTGTTCCGGTGGGCTCATCGGTCATGCGTTTGAGCATATGAAACACAGTCAAGACCAAGCCCCCTACCCTTGCAGCCAGCTTGGCCCGCGGAGCGGGCCAGAGGCTTGGAGGCGGAGCCGGAAAGCCAGCGGGGGAGCGCAGCGAGTCCGCTAGGCCGAGCAGAGCGAGGCCAAGTCATAAGCGCAGCGCAGGACTTTAACTCCCGAAGGGAGCAGCCGAGCAAAGCGAGGCAACTGGGTTGCGCAGCAACCCAGTTCACCGGAGTGAGCGCAGCGAACCCGGTGACCGACCCGCGAAGCGGGTCGGTTCCCTGCTC
>NZ_LGDD01000158.1 GCF_001279695.1 Streptomyces sp. WM6378 | reverse complement strand
GTGGTGACGCCGTCCGAGGCGGCGGCCGAGGCCGACGTCATCATGATCCTGGTCCCGGACCCGATCCAGGCCCAGGTGTATGAGGAGTCCGTCAGGGACAACCTGAAGGACGGCGACGCGCTGTTCTTCGGCCACGGCCTGAACATCCGCTTCGGGTTCATCAAGCCCCCGGCCAACGTGACCGTGGCGATGGTCGCGCCGAAGGGCCCGGGGCATCTGGTGCGCCGTCAGTACGAGGAGGGCCGTGGTGTTCCGTGCATCGTGGCCGTCGAGCAGGACCCGCAGGGCAATGGTCTGGCGCTGGCCCTGTCGTACGCGAAGGGCATCGGTGGCACGCGGGCGGGTGTCATCAAGACGACGTTCACCGAGGAGACCGAGACCGACCTGTTCGGTGAGCAGGCCGTCCTCTGTGGTGGTACGGCGGCGCTGGTGAAGGCAGGGTTCGAGACGCTGACCGAGGCCGGCTATCAGCCGGAGATCGCGTACTTCGAGTGTCTGCACGAGCTGAAGCTGATCGTGGACCTCATGTATGAGGGTGGTCTGGAGAAGATGCGCTGGTCGATCTCGGAGACCGCCGAGTGGGGCGACTACGTGACCGGTCCGCGGATCATCACCGCCGACACGAAGGCGGAGATGAAGAAGGTCCTCGCGGAGATCCAGGACGGTACGTTCGCGAAGAACTGGATGGAGGAGTACCACTCGGGTCTGAAGAAGTACAACGAGTACAAGACCCAGGACTCCGAGCACCTCCTGGAGACCACCGGCAAGGAGCTCCGCAAGCTCATGAGCTGGGTCCAGAACGACGAGGCGTA
>NZ_LGDD01000157.1 GCF_001279695.1 Streptomyces sp. WM6378 | reverse complement strand
GCACCTCACGCTCGCGCTCGGACAACACCAGTTCGGCCAACCGCGGCCCCGGACGCCCCATGCATATCAAACGACGCATCAACGACTCAGGTCACTAGGAGATCACTGAAGATCTTGCCTGGTCAGCGGTGGTTTTCTGGGTGAGCGCACCCTGGGATCGGGCGGTGGCGGCGTTGACCGTCCAGGTGTCTGCGGTGCGGGTGAATCCGAGGCCACCGTCTACGACCTGAGGAAGGTCAAGGCCCAGGCAGCCAGTCACTGACACTTCCGGTGTCGCCGCGACTGACAACCACCTGCTGTCGCCCGACAGAGACGTAGGCCGTACCGGACATCGTCGGCGAGGACGGCGATGTCACCCTCGGTGTGCACGAGGAGGCCGGAGTCGGTGAGCCCCGCGATAGCGGCAGCCCGCTCTGGTGAGTCCCTTCCGTGCTGCGAGGCGCTTCCGGCGTGGTGCGCGTAGAAAGGCCTGGCGCCCCGTGGGCCCGCAGCCGCGTCGGCAGTCGGCTCACCGTCGTCATCGACAAACTGCTGCGCGCCGCCCGCGACATGCATCGGCCAGCAGGTGATACCGGCCCGCTACGGGACCACGTACTCGTCCGTCTCGGTGGATGCGTCGCGCAGGCCCAGGCGCAGGTGCTCGACGTGGAAGAGGGCCTGGTCCAGGAGTTCGGCGACGTGATTGTCGTAGAGGGCGTAGACGATGGAACGGCCCCGCCGTTCTCCGGCGACGAGCCCGAGATTGCGCAGCAGGCGGAGCTGGTGGGAGCAGGCGGATGCTTCCATGCCCACGGCCTCGGCGAGGTCGCCGACCGCGCAGGGGCCCTCCTGGAGACGGGCC
>NZ_LGDD01000156.1 GCF_001279695.1 Streptomyces sp. WM6378 | reverse complement strand
TCGCTTCGGGTCGGGTGTCGTACACCTTTGGTTTTGAGGGTCCGGCGGTGACGGTGGATACGGCGTGTTCGTCGTCGTTGGTGGCGTTGCATCTGGCGGCGCAGTCGTTGCGTCTGGGTGAGTGTTCGTTGGCGCTGGCGGGTGGTGTGACGGTGATGTCGACGCCGTCGACGTTCGTGGAGTTCTCGCGTCAGGGTGGGCTGTCCTTGGATGGGCGTTGTAAGGCGTTTGCTGATGCGGCTGATGGTGTGGGTTGGGGGGAGGGTGCCGGGATTGTGGTGTTGGAGCGTTTGTCGGATGCGCGCCGCAATGGGCATCGGGTCTTGGCGACGGTGCGGGGTAGTGCGGTGAATCAGGATGGTGCGTCGAATGGTTTGACGGCGCCGAATGGTCCGTCGCAGCAGCGGGTGATTCGGCAGGCGTTGGCGAGTGCGGGTCTGTCGGCGGCGGATGTGGATGTGGTGGAGGCGCATGGTACGGGTACGACGTTGGGTGATCCGATTGAGGCTCAGGCGTTGTTGGCGACGTATGGTCAGGAGCGGTCGGTGGGTCGGCCGTTGTTGTTGGGTTCGGTGAAGTCCAATATTGGTCATGCGCAGGCGGCTTCGGGTGTCGCGGGTGTGATCAAGATGGTGTTGGCGATGCGTCATGGTGTGTTGCCGCGGACGTTGCATGTGGGTGAGCCGTCGTCGCATGTGGACTGGGATGCTGGTGCGGTTGAGTTGTTGACGTCTGCGGTTGAGTGGGAGCGGGGGGATGGGCCGCGTCGTGCGGGTGTGTCGTCCTTCGGGATCAGTGGTACGAACGCGCACGTGATCCTGGAACAGCCCGAACCCGCCGACACCGACACCGA
>NZ_LGDD01000155.1 GCF_001279695.1 Streptomyces sp. WM6378 | reverse complement strand
CGCCCACCCCGCTGAGCAGCACCTGGACGCCCCCGCAGGAACTGGTCAGAAGTTGACGTGTACCAGCGCGTTTACCTTTCCCTCACCAGACCTACCCTGAAGGTATGGCAGGGCGTGGAGAGCCACCCGAGGGGACACCGGAGGGCCTCCCCGGCGGTGGTGACGACGAGTACCGGTCCGTCGTCTTCGACGAATCGTTCGTCCGTGCTGCCCGCCTTCAGGAGTTCTCCGCCCAGGAGCGCATGCGCGAGCACGCGCGGGCCGTACGGTCCCGTCCGAGCTGGTCCTTCAGGGCTTCCTCCAAACCCGCCGTCGCGTTGGTGCTGCTGCTTCTCATCGCGTTCAGTACCGCCATCTACATGGGCATCCGGCACCCGTACCAGCCGCCCCCGACCAGCCACCCCGAGCCGCTGCGGATGGCCGTGGTGCCGCTGGCCCCGCAGGGCCCGGTGCCGGGCGGCGACGCGGAGCAGCTCTTCGCGCACAGCCCGGCCGCCCAGTTCCGGATCGGCGGGTCCGGGATCAACCTGCCCTCGGCCACCAAGACCGCGCACTTCTCCGAGGCGCAGGTGATGAACGCCCTGTCCATCGCAAAGGACTACCTGGTCAAGTCGTCCCTGGACCCCGATGTCCTGGCCGGCGGCCCGGTCCATGAGATCCGGGTGCTGCTCGACCCCGATCTGATGGCCCAGTTCGACCAGAGCGTGGCCACCCCGCTCGACGACGGCCGGCACTCCGCCACCGGCTGGCTGGTGCGCTTCGATCCGGCCAAGGTGGTCCTGGCCGACCCGCAGATCCGGGTCCAGGGCTCGATGAGCTACTCGGAATCCGGACCGGACGCACTCGACGTCGCCACCGACTACGTGTTCGTGTACGCCCTGCACCCGGCCGGGAACGGCCCGCACACCACTGACGCCTCGCTGTTCACCGTCCGCCGCGAGCTGCACTTCCGGCTCGACCGCGAGGACCTGCGGCTGAACCGTACGGAGCTGCAGGCCAGCACCGTCGAGGCCGGTCCGCAGGCCTGCTCGGCCGATGTCGCGGCCCAGCTGAGGCCGCTCCTCGCGGGGGAGCGGGCGAGCGCGCAGGGCCCGGCCGGCACCGACCCGTACGCGATCGGTCCCGTCCCCGAGGCCGTCTGCGGCACCCTGGCCTCCGGCGTCCAGCCGTCCCCCGCAGCCGGCTGATCCGGCTCAGCCCTGCTCGGCCTTTCTCCTCTCAGCCCTCCCCGTTGCCGTTCTGCTCCGGCTTGCCGTCGGTCGGCTCCGCGTCCGGTCCCGCCGCCTTGTCCGAGGGGCGCGTGCCCGTGCCCGTGAACTTGTCGCGCAGCTTGCCGCCCAGGTCCGCCGTGCCGCCCGCGATGTCGCCGACCAGCTTCATCAGCGGGTCCTTGCTGCTCTTGACCGCGTCGGCGTAGGAGGCCGCGGACTCCCGCAAGGAGTCGGTCACCGAGGTGTCCTTGTCCTCGTCGCGGCGCGGGTAGTGACCGTCCATGATCCGCTGGTAGTCGCGGGTCTCCGACCACTTCTTCAGCTCGGCGGCACGCACTGTGGTGAACGGGTGCGAGCGGGGCAGCACGTTGAGGATCTTCAGCACGGAGTCGCGCAGGTCGCCCCCGGCCTCGTACTCCTCGGCCTGCTCCAGGAACGCGTCCACGTTCATCTCGTGCAGGTGGTTGCCGCCCGCTATCTTCATCAGCCCCCGCATCGAGGCGTGCAAGTCCTGGCCGACCAGCAGCCCGGCCCGGTCCGCGGACAGCTCCGACTTGCGGAACCATTCGCGCAGCGCCGTGACGATCGCCATGATCGCGACGTTGCCCAGCGGGATCCAGGCGACCTTCAGGGCGAGGTTGGTGAGGAAGAGCAGGATCGTGCGGTAGACGGAGTGGCCGGAGAGGGCGTGGCCCACCTCGTGTCCGACGACCGCGCGCATCTCCTCCTCGTCGAGCAGCTCCACCAGGCCCGTCGTCACCACGATGATCGGCTCGTCGAGACCGATGCACATCGCGTTGGGCTGCGGGTTCTGCGTGACGTACATCGGGGGGACCTTCTCCAGGTCCAGGATGTAACAGGCGTCCCGCAGCATGGCGTTGAGGTGCGCGAACTGGGCGTCGCTCACCCGCACGGAGTCCGACAGGAAGAGCAGTCTGAGGCTGCGCTCGGGCAGCAGCCCGCTCAGCGCCTTGAAGACGGTGTCGAAGCCGGTGAGCTTGCGCAGCGCGACCAGCGCCGAGCGGTCCGCGGGGTGTTCGTAGGCCCGGGAGGAGATCCCGGGGAACCTGCGCCGCTGCCTGCTCGGCACGTTGTCGTTGATGTCCTCGGTCATGGGTGCCCCCTGTCGTTCGAGTCGTCGGCCCGTCCCCCCTGACGACATCCACATTAGGCGGTGGGGATACCGTGGCCCGGGGGCCTGTGGATAACTTCGAGGAGACCTGCCATGCCGGACGTCGTCACTGCTCTCGCTGCCGCTTCCGGCCAGGGGCCGGGCGCGCTGCTGCGGATCCTGCTGCTCGGCTCCATGGTCGGAGCTGGCCTGCTGGCCTGGTTCCTGCTGCGCGGATACCGCTCGAACGATGGCGACGACAACAAGAACGACTGAGTCGGCGTGAGCGTGCCCGGACCGCCCGCATACGATGTGGGCGAAGTCTCCGCCCCGACTCCCGGATAGGTCCTGCCGAAGATGAGCCTCCACAGCACCGCCGCCAACCTGGTCACGCTCGCCGAAGGCGCCGAGCACGGTGGCAACCACGAAAGCCTGCAGCCCTGGATGACGGGCGGCGGCGCGCTGTTCGCCCTGCTCCTCCTGCTCTGGATCACCACCCGCTTCAACCGCGACCGCTGAGTCGGGGCCGAAAGCCGGGCCAGTAGGCTCTGCACGCATGGGAGAGCAGGAAGTGCCTACCGGTCCGGTGAAGCGACGCATCGGCGTGATGGGCGGAACGTTTGACCCGATCCATCACGGACACCTCGTGGCCGCCAGTGAGGTGGCCTCGCAGTTCCATCTGGACGAGGTCGTCTTCGTACCGACCGGGCAGCCGTGGCAGAAGAGCCACAAGCTGGTCTCCCCGGCCGAGGACCGCTATCTGATGACGGTCATCGCCACCGCGTCCAACCCGCAGTTCTCGGTCAGCCGCATCGACATCGACCGCGGCGGGGCGACGTACACCATCGACACGCTGCGGGATCTGCGCGACCGCAACAGCGACGCGGACCTCTTCTTCATCACCGGCGCCGACGCGCTCGGTCAGATCCTCACCTGGCGGGACGCCGAGGAGCTGTTCTCGCTGGCCCACTTCATCGGCGTGACCCGGCCCGGCCACGTGCTGACGGACGACGGGCTGCCCGAGGGCGGGGTCTCCCTGGTGGAGGTGCCCGCGCTGGCGATCTCCTCGACCGATTGCCGGGCGAGAGTCGCGCAGGGCGACCCCGTCTGGTATCTGGTTCCCGACGGTGTGGTCCGCTACATCGACAAGCGCCAGCTGTATCGCGGCGAGTGAGTCCAGCTGTACCGCCTGTACGTCGGCGAGTGAGAGAAGGCCACCGGTGAACGACCGCCAGTACGACCCGTACGCACCCCAGGTGCAATTGGTCGGGTACGACGAGTACGGCCGGCCGGTGTACCAGCAGGTCCAGCCGCAGCAGCAGGCGTACGACCCCTATGCGCAGCCCCAAGACCCCCAGCAGCAACAGCAGGGGTACGGCTACGACCAGACGTACGTTCCGCAGCAGTCGACGTACGACCCGTACGCGCAGCAACAGCCGCAGCAGACCCAGCAGTTCCCCCAGCAGCAGCCCGCGCAGTTTCCGCAGCAGAGCTACGGGCGCGACTACGGCACCGCGCAGCGGCCGCCCGTCCAGGCGCCTCCCGCGCAGGAGCCGACACGGGAGGCGCAGGGCGCGCCCGTGCTGCCCCAGCAGCGGCGGGACGAGCACGGCGACGGCGGCGAACGCGACTACCGCACCGAGCAGTTCTCGTTCATCGAGGAGCCCGACGAGGACTCCGAAGACGTCATCGACTGGCTGAAGTTCACCGAAAGCCGCAGCGAACGCCGCGAGGAGGCCAAGCGGCGCGGCCGCAACCGCGTCGTGGCGCTCGTCGTGGCGCTGGCTCTGGTGGCGGTGGGCGGTGTCGGCTACCTGTGGTTCGCCGGCAAGCTGCCCGGGCTCTCGTCGTCCTCGGACAAGAAGAACGGCGGCGCCACCACGGCCGGGCCGCAGAAGCGCGACGTGATCGTGGTGCATCTGCACAACACCAAGGCGGGCGGCACCTCCACGGCGCTCCTCGTCAACAACGTGACCACCAAACAGGGCACTACGGTGCTGCTGCCCAACTCGCTCGCCGTCTCCAATGACGACGGCAGCCGCACCACCCTGGGCAAGTCGGTGGACGCGGACGGCTCGCAGGGCACCCGGGATTCGCTCTCCACCCTCCTCGGCACCAAGATCACCGGCACCTGGCGCCTGGACACCCCGTACCTGGAAAACCTCGTCGACCTCGTCGGGAACATCGACATCACTACGGATGCGGACGTTCCCGGGGCCAAGCAGGGCGGCGACCCGCTGGTGAAGAAGGGCGACGACCAGACGCTCACCGGCCAGATGGCCGTCGCCTACGCCACCTATCGAGGCCCCGGCGAGGCCGAGACCAAGCAGCTCCAGCGGTTCGGCGCGGTGATGTACGGGGTGCTGCGCAAGATCTCCGACGACCCCAAGGCCGCCACCGTCACCGTCCAGACGCTCGCGCAGATCCTCGACCCCTCGCTGCCCGAGAGCGACCTCGGTGCCTCCCTCGCCAAGCTCGCCGAGCACGCCAAGATCGGCGCGTACAAGACGGCGGTGCTGCCCGTGCAGCCCGACGGCACGCTCAGCCAGCAGGCCGGCGACAGCGTGGTCAAGGACGTCCTGGGCGGTCAGCTCGGCGGCGGGTCCGACCAGGGCTCCGCGGTGCGGGTCGGCGTCAAGAACGCCAGCGGAAACTCCAAGGCGGCCGAGGCCGCACGGGTCGCCCTGATCAACGGCGGCTATGCGTTCGTCGACGCCGGAAGCTCCGGTACCGAGGCCACTTCGCAGGTCCTGTACGCGGACGGGGCGCAGAAAGCGAAGGCCGTCGAGGTCGCCAAGACCCTCGGGCTGCCGGACAGCGCGGTCAAACAGGGCAAGGCGGCCGCCAACGCCGACGTGTCGGTCGTCATCGGAAAGGACTACAAGGCGCCACAGTGAGGTGCCCGGAGTAATCCTTTCGGGGCTGTCGGCGGTCCGTGAGATCCTGGAAATCGATCCGATTGGATCTGACCGCCGACGAAAGCCTGCTTGTGACCGCCACGGACCGTTCCATCGAGCTCATCACCGCCGCCGCTCAGGCGGCCGCCGACCGGCTCGCGCACGACATCATCGCGTACGACGTCAGCGATGTGCTGTCGATCACCGACGCCTTCCTGCTCGCCTCCGCGCCCAACGACCGCCAGGTCAAGTCGATCGTCGACGAGATCGAGGAGCGGCTCAACAAGGAGCTCGGCGCCAAGCCGGTGCGCCGCGAGGGCGACCGCGACGCCCGCTGGATCCTGCTCGACTACGTCGACATCGTCGTGCACGTCCAGCACAGCGAGGAGCGCGTCTTCTACGCCCTGGAGCGGCTGTGGAAGGACTGTCCCGAGCTGCCGCTGCCGGACGACGCCATGAAGACGCGTGGCAAGGCCGCCGAGCACGCCGCGCTGACCGGCGCCGACGAAGCGGACGGTGAGCTGAGCTGAACGGCACCACCAAGGGCGGCCGGGGCCGCCGGATAGTCCTGTGGCGGCACGGCCAGACGGCCTGGAACCTGGAGCGCCGCTTCCAGGGCTCCACGGACATCGAGCTGACCGAGACCGGCATCGGCCAGGCACACCGGGCCGCGCGCCTGCTGGCCGCCCTGAAGCCGGACGCGATCGTCGCCTCCGACCTTCAGCGGGCCGCCGCCACAGCCGCCGAGCTGGCGGCCGTGACCGGCCTGCCGGTCGAGCACGACTCGGCCCTGCGCGAGACGTACGCGGGCGCCTGGCAGGGGCTCACGCACGAGGAGATCGTCGGCCAGTACGGCGAGCAGTACGCGGCGTGGAAGCGCGGCGAGCCGGTGCGCCGGGGCGGCGGCGAACTGGAGACCGAGGTCGCCGACCGGGCCGCCCCGGTCGTGCTGCGCCATGCCGACAAGCTGCCCGACGGCGGCACCCTCGTCGTCGTCAGCCACGGCGGCACCATCCGCACCACCATCGGCCGGCTCCTCGGCCTGGAGGCGCACCACTGGGAGGGCCTTGGCGGCCTCACCAACTGCTGCTGGTCCGTCCTCGGTGAGGGCGCGCGCGGCTGGCGCCTGCTTGAGCACAACGCCGGAACGCTGCCTGAGCCGGTCCTCGGCGACGACGACTAACCGCTGCTCAGGGGCGGTGACGGCCGGATTTCACTTTCCGGCAGGTCACAGGCTAGAGTTCTTCTTGTTCGCAGCGCGGGACCGCCGAAGAAGCGGAAACAAGGCGAACAGCGGGGCTATAGCTCAGTTGGTAGAGCGCCTGCATGGCATGCAGGAGGTCAGGAGTTCAATTCTCCTTAGCTCCACAATCGGATCCCGTCCCCTCGTGGGGGCGGGATCTTCTTGTTGTCCACCCCCGGTGGCCGGTCTCGTACGGCGACAGCACTGACCCCCTTGCGAGGACATGGCAGAATCGGGACGGCCGGAGGGGGACGACGGACCGAACGGGAGGGAGTGCGCGATGCCCGCGAGTCGCGAAGAATTCCCGGAACCGCCCGGCGGGCCCGAAGCCGCGTCACCCGGCGCCCGCCTGAGCTGTCCCTCCTGTGGCTCCTCCCACGTCGCGCAGATGCTCGGCGACAACGGCGGGGTGTCCTACGTGTGCACGGCCTGCGGCCACAGCTGGAGCTGAACATGGGTGCACACAGGCGGAAATGCGACTGGTGCGGCAGCGGTACGCCCATCGTCAGGGACATGGATCCGGTCAACACCGACTATCAGTACTGGTGCGAGGAATGCGCCCGGGCGCTGATCATAAAGGGCGACCCGATCGAGACGTATCGGGAACTCGAAGGGGAGCCGATCTACGGCCGCCTCCTTGAGGCGCACTGCACGCTCAAGCGGTTCTACTCCTTCGCCACGGCCTGAGCGTCGCCAGGACGAGGAAGCACGTCCCGGCCGGCGGATAGAGCGCCGAGAGCGCCATCTGGCCGCCGCTCTGGGCGAGTTCGGGCCGGCCCGTGCCGTGCGGGACCCACCACAGCGCGTACGAGCAGAAGAGGGTGCCGAGCAGCGCCCAGCGCGAGCCTTCAACTGAGAGCAAGCACCACCACCGGCACGCACCACACCCAGTGGTGCGACCAGGAGACGGGGCTCACGAGCAGCGCCGTGACCGCGCAGGCCATGGCCGCCCAGGCGCGCTCCCCAAGCAGTTCGGCGCATACGGCGACGGCCAGGCCAAGCGCCGCGGTGAGGGCCGCAGCCGCCGCCCACCACGGGCCGGGGACGCCGGTGTGGAACAGCCGGGCCAGCACCCCGCGCAGCGACTGGTCGGCGGTGTCCTCGGCATGACCGACCCGGCCGGTCTCGAACACCATCGATGTCCAGAAGCGCAGTGAGTCGTGCGGGAGCGCCGCGGCGGCCGTCGCCGTGGCCGCGCAGAACACCGCGGCGGCCTTGATGGTCATGCCGAGCGGAAAGTTCCCGGCGCCGTTCCTCATCCGTACGACGGCGGTGATCAGCAGTCCCAGGCTTGCGGCGGTTGCCGGGGCCCGCAGCGCCGGGACGCCCAGCAGGGTGAGCGGGGTGAACGCCGGCGCCGCGAACGGCGAGTAGGTGGTGGGCAGCCGGGCCTCGGTCGCGCGCATCGCATAGAGGTCGGCTCCGGCCCGTACGGTCGGGCCCTCCGCCCGGTAGACCATCAGGTCGATCATCGAAACCCCGGCGGCTCGCTGAGCAGCCCAGAACGCCGCGAAGGAGACCAGGCGGACGGCCGCGGCGAGCGGCACGGACGGCGGGCGGAGGGGAAGCGGGCAGCGGTGTGCGCGAGTACCTTCACGGTCACGAAGACCGACGTTATCGCCCTTCTCCGTACAGAACGGAAACCGATTTGGTGAAGCACCGGGGGGACCGTGTAATGTTCTCGATGTCGCCGCGGGAAACCGGGCGGCGGGAAAACAAGGGGCTATAGCTCAGTTGGTAGAGCGCCTGCATGGCATGCAGGAGGTCAGGAGTTCAATTCTCCTTAGCTCCACAGTGAAGAAGGCGGGCCATCCGATTCGGATGGCCCGCCTTCTTGTTGTGCTCCCTCTCTGATCGTTACGGCGCCCCCTCTAAGGGCGCCGTAACGATCAGAAACGGTCAACTCCGGCCGCTGCCCAGGGCTTTGCGGGGGATCTGGGGAAGCGCGGCCGGGGCCTGCTCGATCCGGAGCGCGAGCGCCGGGCAGCGGCGCACGGCCCGCTGGGCGCGCCCCCGCAGGTGCATCGGCACAGTGGCGTCGGCGACGAGCGGGTAGCCGTCGGGGCCGAGCCTGATCAGCTCCGGCACGATGTCCGCGCAGAGCCCGTGGCCCTCGCACAGCGTCCAGTCGACCAGCACCTTCTCACCGCTCGGCACGCCCTCCTCCTGGTAGCCGGGCGAGGGCAGCGGCAGCACGCCCACGGTCGGCCGGCCGCAGCCCCCGGCCAGCACATGGGCCGCGAGGTCGTCGGTGAACGCCGCCAGCGTCGAGGCCAGGAAGCGGGCCGAGCCGTCCGGATGCTTGCAGGCACCGCGGCCCTTCACCGCCCCCGTCACCTCGCGCAGCGCCTCCAGGGCGGCCGGGCCGCCGCCGTTCAGGACATCGGCGAGCCCTCCCGCGGCGGCCGGCAGGCCCAGCCTGCACGGGCCGCACTGGCCGGCCGTCTCGGCCGCCAGCCAGTTGGCGACCCGCAGCGCCTCGCCGAGCGCGCAGGTCTCCGCGCCGATCGGCAGGATCGCACCCGCCCCCAGGGCGCCGCCGAGCGCCGAGAGCGAGGCCCGCGAGACGGCCGCGTCATGGGCGGCCACCGAGTTCAGCCAGCTGCCGTGATAGCCGCCGGTCAGCACGCCCTGGGGCGCTGAGGGCGCCCCGGCCAGCTGGAGCACGTAGCGCAGTGGCACCCCGGTGGGGACCTCGACGACCATCGGGCGGGCGACCGCCCCGGACAGCGTGAGCAGCACGGTGCCGGGCTCGGTCGGCTCCCCGGTGTTGCAGAAGCGGCGCGGGCCGAGCCGCGCGGCCACTGCGAGCTGGGCGTACGTCTCCGCGTTGGACAGCAGCGTCGGGGCGCCGCCCACGCCCGATTCGGCGGCCCGCTCGCGGCGGCCCGGCGGCAGGGCGGGGCCGCCGTCCACGGCCCGGATCACCGCGGAGGCCTCGCCGGACACCATGCGCTCGGGGGTGCGGACCACGCGGGCGCGCAGGGGGGAGCTGCGCTTGTCGGCGAGGCCCCGCTCGGCGAGGGCGGCGCGCACGGAGGCCTCCGTGGAGTCGCGCGTCACGGCGACGACCAGAGTGCGGGCACCGAGCGCCTCGGCGGCCAGCAGAGCGCCGTCCAGGACGAGATGGGGGGCCCGGCACACCAGGACGGTGTCCTTGCGGCAGGCGGGCTCGCCCTCGCTCGCGTTGACGACGACGACCGGGCGTATCCCGCGCCGGATCGCGGCGGAGGCGACCGCGCGCAGCTTGCGGCCGAAGGGGAAACCCGCGCCGCCGCGGCCGTTGAGGGCGATGTCGTCGGCGAGTTGGGCCAGGCGTTCGCCGTCGACCGGCTTCAGCGGGCCGTGCACCTTGAGGTGCATCGGCAGGGCGAGGCGCTCGACGAGATCGAAGCCCGCGGTCAGATGGGGCAGGCCGACGACGCGGACCTCGGGAACATCGGGGAGGGGGGTGTTCATGGTCGTACTCCTGCTGTTGCGGGCACCGTCACGGGCGTTCTCCTGAGGCGGAGCCCGGCTGGGAGTGCCAGGGCTCGCCGGCGGCCGGCGGCTGATAGGGCGAGGACGGCGCAGGGGAGGGCAGCGGCTCGGGGGCACGCGGCGAGGGCGCCGGCCAGCGGGCGGCCGGGGGAGCCGACGGGGCCAGGGAGACCGCGCGGTAGGCCGCCGAGATGCCCGTGCCCGCATCGCCGCGGACCTCCTGCCCGGCGGCCGGACGATAGCGGGGCAGCGCCTCGTGCGGAGGCTCGTACAGGGCGTGCGCCTCCTGGAACCGCGGCGCCTCTTCGAGGGCGTCGTACGCCGGCTGCGCACCACGTAGTGGTTGCGTCGGCTGCGCCTCATAAGAGGTCTCATAAGAGGTCTCATAAGAGGTCTCGTGCGAAGGCTCGTAGGGCGGCGTCTCATAGGCCTCATAAGAGGGCGGCACGGAGGGCCGAGGCGGTACGGCCGGTTCGGCGGGCTCGCTCTCCGGACGCGGCCGGAAGGGGGCGAGCCGGTCGGCGATCCGGCGCTTCACCGGCCGCGGCAGCGCGCGTACGGCCAGCGCGCTCGCCACTCCCGCCAGGGACAGGCCGTACATCGCGACCACCCAGGCGGCCGGCGGGCGTCCCGCGTACAGGCCGTGCACCAGGGCGAAGCACCAGGCCGGATAGGCCAGCATGTGCACCGCGCGCCAGCGTGCCGCGATGCGGCCCGGGGTGGCGAAGGCGCTGCGCATCGCACCCGTGACGGCCGTGAGGACCATCAGGATCCCGGCGAGTGATCCGAAGCCGATCAGGCCGGACGCGCCGGTGATGCCGAGCCCGAACGGAACCACCGCGCCGAGCAGCCCGACATGGCCGAGCGCGATCTTGACGGTGACGTGCAGCAGGAGGAAGCCGATCGAGGCGACGGCGGTCGCTCGGTGGACGGCCTGCGCCATGAGGCGGTGACGTGGAGTGAGGAGCAGCCGGTCGGTGGCGAGCAGGCCCCAGGCGATGGAGGCGGTCAGCGAGACCAGGGACAGGACGCCGGCGGTGAAGTCCAGGGCGGCGCGCAGCCCGTCCGAGGAGAGCAGTGCCAACGGCGGTATGAGCAGGGCGACGACGCCCAGTGCGGCCGCGGAAAGCCCGCCCCTGCGGGCCGGACGGCCCCGTGCCGGATTCTGGCGCGGGCGGTGCGGGTTGAGCGGATTGCGAGGTTTCATGGTGGGGCGACTCCGAATGGTTCGGCAAAGCGGTCCCGTGGCGGCATGCTAGGTCGCCCCATACCAGCCGGTACGGGGTTTGAGCGGTTGCCCCAGAAGAGGGGGGTACGCGGAGTAACCTCGCCCTCGGCACCCCCATGGGGTAGCCCGAGGCGCCCCCATGGGCGCTCCGTGCGGGCCTTGCGGGGCCTGCGGTACCCTGACGCCATGCGTGCCGTACGCCTTCTGCTTAGCGAGCCGCGCTGAACACTCCCGACCGATGAAGAGATCCGGTCGGACTCGGCGCGGCGCCCCCTCCTGTGCGAGGGGTTTTTTCGTTTGGCGATTCGATGGCGGATCGACGGACGAACGCTCGTAACCGCTGGCAGAGACGATCGATGGAGCTTTGAGGACATGAGCGAGACGAACACCGCTGCCGCCGCAGAGACGGCCGCGCCGCACCGCTACACGGCAGCCATGGCCGCCGACATCGAGGCACGCTGGCAGGACTTCTGGGACGCCGAGGGCACCTACGCGGCGCCGAACCCGACCGGTGACCTGGCCGGGGATCCGGCGGTCGTCGCCCGGCCCAAGAAGTTCATCATGGACATGTTCCCGTACCCCTCGGGCACGGGCCTGCACGTCGGCCACCCGCTGGGCTACATCGCCACCGACGTCTACGCCCGCCACCAGCGGATGACCGGCCACAACGTTCTGCACACGCTGGGCTTCGACGCGTTCGGCCTGCCCGCCGAGCAGCACGCGGTCGCCACCGGCACGCACCCCCGGGTCTCCACCGAGGCCGCCATGGACAACATGAAGCGGCAGCTGCGCCGGCTGGGCCTGGGCCACGACAAGCGCCGGTCGATCGCGACGATCGACCCGGAGTACTACAAGTGGACCCAGTGGATCTTCCTGCAGATCTTCAACTCCTGGTACGACGCCGACGCGAAGCGGGCCCGCCCGATCGCCGAGCTGGTCGCCGCGTTCGAGAACGGCACCCGCGAGGTCCCCGGCGGCCGTGACTGGGCCGCGCTGAGCGCCGCCGAGCGCTCCGACGTGCTGGGCGAGTACCGCCTGGCGTACGCCTCCGACGCGCCCGTCAACTGGTGCCCCGGCCTGGGCACCGTCCTGGCCAACGAGGAAGTCACCGCCGACGGCCGTTCCGAGCGCGGCAACTTCCCCGTCTTCAAGTCCAAGCTGCGCCAGTGGAACATGCGCATCACCGCCTACGCGGACCGCCTGATCGACGACCTGGACGCGCTGGACTGGCCCGACGCCATCAAGCTGCAGCAGCGCAACTGGATCGGCCGCTCCGAGGGCGCCCGCGTCGACTTCAAGGTCGGCGACTCGGACGCCATCACCGTCTTCACGACCCGCCAGGACACCCTGTTCGGCGCCACCTACATGGTGCTGGCCCCCGAGCACGAGCTGGTCGACACCATCGTCCCGGCCGCCTGGCCCGAGGACACCCACGACGTGTGGACCGGCGGGCACGCGAGCCCGGCCGAGGCCGTCGCCAAGTACCGCGCGTTCGCCGCCTCCAAGTCGGACGTGGAGCGCCAGGCCGACGCCAAGGAGAAGACCGGCGTCTTCACCGGCGCGTTCGCCATCAATCCCGTCAGCGGCGAAAAAGTTCCCGTCTTCATCGCCGACTACGTGCTGATGGGCTACGGCACCGGCGCGATCATGGCCGTACCGGCGCACGACACCCGTGACTTCGCCTTCGCGCGTGCCTTCGAGCTGCCCATGCGCTGCGTCGTGCAGCCCTCCGACGACCGCGGCACCGACGCCTCGACGTGGGACGACGCGTTCGCCTCCTACGAGGCCAAGCTGGTCAACTCCGCCAACGACGAGATCTCGGTGGACGGCCTGGGCGTCGTCGAGGCCAAGGCGAAGATGACCGACTGGCTGACCGAGCGAGGCATCGGCGAGGGTACCGTCAACTTCCGGCTGCGCGACTGGCTGTTCAGCCGCCAGCGCTACTGGGGCGAGCCCTTCCCGATCGTCTACGACGAGGACGGCGTCGCCCACCCGCTGCCCGAGTCGATGCTGCCCCTGGAGCTGCCGGAGGTCGACGACTACTCGCCGCGCACCTTCGACCCGGACGACGCCGACACCTCGCCGGAGACCCCGCTGTCCCGCAACGAGGACTGGGTCAACGTCGAGCTGGACCTGGGTGACGGCGTGAAGAAGTACCGCCGCGAGACCAACACCATGCCCAACTGGGCCGGTTCCTGCTGGTACGAGCTGCGCTACCTGGACCCGCACAACAGTGAGAAGCTGGTCGACCCGGCCATCGAGCAGTACTGGATGGGCCCGCGCGAGGGCCAGCCGACCGGTGGCGTCGACCTGTACGTCGGCGGCGCCGAGCACGCGGTGCTGCACCTGCTGTACGCGCGCTTCTGGTCCAAGGTGCTGTTCGACCTGGGCCACATCTCGTCGGCCGAGCCGTTCCACAAGCTGTACAACCAGGGCATGATCCAGGCCTACGTCTACCGGGACAGCCGCGGCTTCCCCGTCCCGGCCGCCGAGGTCGAGGAACGCGACGGCAAGTTCTTCTTCGAGGGCGAGCCCGTCAAGCGCGAGCTGGGCAAGATGGGCAAGTCCCTGAAGAACGCGGTCACTCCGGACGAGATCTGCACCGAGTACGGCGCCGACACCCTGCGCCTGTACGAGATGGCGATGGGTCCGCTGGACGTCTCGCGGCCCTGGGACACCCGCGCGGTGGTCGGCCAGTACCGGTTGCTGCAGCGCCTGTGGCGCAACATCGTCGACGAGACGACCGGCGAGGTCACCGTCACCGACGCCGAGCCCGACGAGGCGACGCTGCGCGCCCTGCACAAGGCGATCGACGGCGCCGGCGGCGACCTGGCGGGGCTGCGCTTCAACACCGCCATCGCCAAGATCACCGAGCTGAACAACCACCTGACGAAGGCGGGCGGCCCGCTGCCGCGGCCGGTCGCCGAACGGTTGGTGCTGCTGATCGCCCCGCTGGCCCCGCACATCGCCGAGGAGTTGTGGCGCAAGCTGGGCCACACCGACTCCGTGGTGCACCGCGACTTCCCGGTCGCCGACCCGGCGTACGTCGTGGACGAGGCCGTGACCTGCGTCGTCCAGATCAAGGGCAAGGTCAAGGCGCGCCTGGAGGTGCCGCCGACGATCTCCGACGACGAGTTGGAGGAGCTGGCGCTTGCGGACGAGGCCGTCGTCGCGGCGCTGGCCGGCGCGGGCATCCGCAAGGTCATCGTGCGCGCGCCGAAGCTGGTGAACATCGTCCCCGCGTAAGGGCCGAAACGGTACTGGGGGCTTTCCCCTACGGGCAGGTTGGGGGTTCCGCGGGAACCCACGGCCTGCCCGTTCCGTTTACGGTGGAGGGGACGATGCCGACCGACCGAGGGGACGTTCATGGAAGCCGCGATCCTGATCCTGGCGCTGCTGTTCGTCGCCTTCGTGGTGCTCGGCGTGTACGTGACGGTCAAGGTGGTCGGCGCCGCCAAGCGCGGAGTGGAGCGTACGGTCACGCAGGCCCGCAGGACCGTCGAGGACACCACGTTGCGGGCGAAGAGCGTGGGCCAGCCGGGCGTCGCGGGCCAACTCGCCCAACTGCGGCTTTCGCTGCGTACGTCGATGCGAGCCACGCAGGACGCGCTGCACGCCCGCCTTGCCGAGGACGAGTCCCTCAAGGAGTCCCTCGCTCTGTTCGAGCGGCTCAGCGGGCACGGCCGCGAACTGGACGACGAGCTCAGGCGCCTGGAGCGGGATCCGGACAAGCGCAACACAGCGGCCCGGATGCCCGAGCTCCGCGAGCGCACCGAGCGGATCACGCACTCCGCGGACTCGCTGCGCTGGGCCGCGCGGGACCGGGCCCGGCAGTTCGCCGACGACGACCTGGCCTCGCTCAGCGAGCAGATCGAGATGGAGTCGGGGGCGCTGCGGGACTGGTCGACCAAGGGGCCGACGACGGGCGAGTCCGCTTCCTGGGGCGACCTTTCGGACAACCCCGCGCCCGCGCAGAGCAAGCCGACGCCCTCGCCGACGCCCGGGCGGGGCGCGGGGAAGCGGCCCGAGCCGCCGGCCCAGGCGCCTCAGGCGATAGGCGCCGCCGAGCCGCCGGTGACGTACCCCTGGCAGAAGGCGCCGCACCCCAAAACCACGAGCTGAGCCGGCGAACACCAGGTCAAGACGCTGGACGGGACGCCCGACGCTGACCCGAACTGATCATTCCACCAGGGCCGGACTGCCGTCCGGCGGTCTTGGCGGGTAACCTCCCGCTCATGTCCCGCCATGTCGCGATCGTCACCGATTCAACGGCCTATCTGCCGCCGCAGACGATGGAGCGGCACAGCATCACCGCAGTGCCGCTGACCGTCGTCCTGGGGGACCAGGCGCTGGAGGAGGGCACCGAGATCTCGGCCCGCTCGCTGGCGCTCGCCCTGCAGAAACGACGCCCCGTCACCACTTCCCGGCCCAGCCCCGAGGTATTCGCGGCCACTTACCGCAAGGTCGCCGAAGCGGGGGCGACCGGGATCGTCTCGCTGCATCTGTCGGCCGAGTTCTCCGGCACCTACGACGCCGCGGTGCTCGCCGCCAAGGATGCCCCGGTGCCGGTTCGGGTGGTCGACACCGGGATGGTCGCGATGGCGCTCGGCTTCTGCGCGCTGGCCGCGGCCCAGGTCGCGGACGCGGGCGGCACCCTGGACGAGGCGGTGGCGGCCGCCGAGAAGCGTGCCGGTGAGACCTCCGCCTTCTTCTACGTCGACACCCTGGACTATCTGCGTCGCGGCGGCCGCATCGGGGCCGCTCAGGCGCTGCTCGGCTCGGCCCTGGCGGTCAAGCCGCTGCTTCAGCTCGACGGCGGCCGGATCGACATGCTGGAGAAGGTACGCACCGCCTCGAAGGCCATCGCCCGGCTGGAGGAGATCGTGGTCGACCGGGCCGGAAGCAGCCCGGTCGACATCGCGGTGCACCATCTCGCGGCACCGGAACGCGCCGCCGCTCTCGCCGACCGGCTGCGGTCGCGGGTGCCGGGCCTGGTCGACCTGTACACGAGCGAGGTCGGAGCGGTGATCGGCGCGCACACGGGGCCGGGGCTGCTGGGGGCGATCGTTTCGCCGCGCTGAGGCGGGGTGGCGGCCGGCGGTTCGGGGCCGCCCGGCCGGGGAAAGCCCCGAAACAGGCCCGTCTCGACGGCTCCCGGTGCGGGGCCGCGCCGAGAGGCGTCCGCGTGCTGTGGCCCGCCTGCTGAACGCCTTGGCCCGACCGCACTCACTCGTACGGGTGGCCGAGTTATCCACAACTCGCCTGCTGTCCACCGGAATTGGGCCTGCTCAGCGGGCTCGCGCTCGGGTGCCTAACGTCTCGTGACATGGCACTCCGATCACCACGCACCGCTACGAGCGGACCGGGCCGGGCACCCGGCTCCGACGGCCGGGCCCGCCCGGGCCGCCGCAGCCGCGCCGCCCAGGCCGACGTCTCTGCCCTGACCGCACGCACGCGCGCGGACGCGCTGTTCCTCCCACCGCCGCCGGGTACGGCGGCCCCGCCGCACGATCCTGCTGCCCCGACCGCGCGCATCCTCGGGGAGTCGACGCTGGTGCCTCCGCCCGCACCCGAGCAGGTGGTCCGGAGGCGGGCGGCCCGGCGGGAGGGAGGTCTTGCCACACCAGGCTCTCGCGTCGCACGGGCGGCTCGCGTCGCACGGGCGGCTCGCGTCGCACGGGCGGCTCGCGTCGCACGGGCGGCTCGCGTCGCACCGGCGGCTCCCGCCGCACCGGCTGTCCCGGCCGCGCGCGGCATTCCTGCAGCACCGATCGATCCTGCCGTGCTGGTCGCTCCCGCAGCACCGATCGACCCTCCAGCACCGATCGATCGGGCTCCGCGGGTCGACCCGGCTCCGCAGGTCGGCCGTGCTGGTCCCGGTGCATGGGAGCGGGGCCGGGTGGCGGTGCGGGAACGGCTGCCGGTGTGGGCCCAGTTGAGGTTCGGTCTCGCACCGCGCAGCCTGGCCGCGCTCTGTGTGGTCCTGGTGGTCGCGGCGGGGTTCGCCGTGCACCACTTCTGGGCCGGACGCCCGCAGTCCGTACGCGCCCCCGACCTGGTCGACGGGCCGGCGCCGACGCTGCCCGCGGCGAAGGGCGGCGGCGGACCGGGACGTGGCACGAGCGCCGAGGCGACGCCCCGGCCGGTGGCCAACGCGGTGCCGTCGCCGGCCGGAGTGCTCGTGGTGGACGTCGGCGGGAAGGTGCGGCGACCGGGGATCTACCGGCTGCCCACCGGATCGCGGGTTGCCGATGCGCTGACCGCGGCGGGCGGGGTGCGCGAAGGTGCCGATCTGACCGGCCTCAACCGGGCGCGACTCCTCACGGACGGTGAGCAGGTGCTGGCCGGAGTGCCGGGCGGAACGGGCGCCGGTACTGGCACCGGCACGGGCGGTGGCACCGGCGGCGGATCGAGCGGGCCGGTCAGTCTCAACTCCGCTTCGGCGGAGCAGTTGGACGGGCTGCCCGGCGTCGGTCCGGTGCTCGCGCAGCACATCGTGGACTATCGAGCCCAGCACGGTGGCTTCCGCTCGGTCGATGAACTGCGAGAGGTCAATGGGATCGGCGAGCGCAGGTTCAACGATCTGCAACCCCTGGTGCGGCTGTGAACCGCCTGGAGATCCACGCCGAGTCGGGCCACCGGCTGGGGGCGGCCAACCCGCACCGGGAAGGACCGGCGGACCTCCGCCTGATCGGCCCGGCGCTGGGGGCGTGGGGCGGCGCGGCCGTGGCAGTCAACTCGCCAGCAGACAGGGTGAGTTGGGGTGTAGTGGTGTGTCTCGCAGTGGCGGGGATGCTGGTGGCGCCGGTCGTTCGGCGGGCTCTGCCGGGATGGATCTCGGGCGCGGGGTTACGTGGACGTCGCGAGCGGGGCCGCGAGGAGGGCGGCCGTCATGACGGTGTCGAGGGGAAGCGCGATGAGGCAGTGGGGGGTGGTGGGGTCTGGAGGTATCGGGGTGCCGTCGCGGGGGTGTTGGTCTGTGCGGCGGCCGGGATCGTGGCCGGGGGGCTGCACGCCGCCGAGGTGCGGAGGGGGCCGCTGCCGGGGCTTGCGCGGGAGTTCGGGCAGGCCGCCGTGGAGTTGGTGGTCCGCACCGACCCGCGTCCGACCAGGTCCGCGGGGTGGGGCGGCGCCTCGGTCGCGGTGGATGCCGAGGTGGAGCGGGTTTTCGGGCCGGGTGGCAGAGCCGAGCGGGTCCAGACGCCGGTCCTTGTGATCGCGCCCGCGAGCTGGCAGGGGCTGCTGCCGTCCACCCGGGTGCGGGTGACCGCGCGGCTCGCGCCCGGTGACGGGAAAATCGCCGCCCTGCTCAAGGCTCCCCATGGGCCGCCCCGCATCACCGGGCCGCCAACTGTTGTGCAGCGCCTGGCCGGTGGGCTGCGGGACGGGCTCCGTGAGGCGGCCGAAGGGCTCGCGCCGGATGCGCGGGCGCTGCTGCCCGGCCTGGTTGTCGGCGACACGTCCCGGGTCACGCCCGAGCTGCGCGCCGCCTTCGAGTCGACCGATCTCATGCATGTCATGGCGGTATCCGGAAGCAACTTCGCGATCCTGCTCGCCCTGTTGATCGGATCGCCGGGGAAGGCCCTGCTGGCCGAGCGGGGCGGCCTCGCGCCACGGCTCGGGATCTCCCTGCGGGCGACCGCGCTGCTGGGCGGGGCGCTCACGCTGGCCTTCGTCGTGGTGTGCCGGCCGGAGCCGAGCGTGCTGCGGGCCGCCGCCTGCGGCCTGGTCACGCTGCTGGCGATCGGGACGGGCCGACGCAGATCGCTGATCCCAGCACTGGCAGCCGCCGTCCTGCTCCTGGTGCTGTACGCGCCGGAACTGGCCCGGAGTTACGGGTTTCTGCTGTCGGTGCTCGCGACCGGGGCGCTGCTCACCATCGCGCCGGGATGGGGCGCGGCACTGCGACGGCGTGGGGTGCCGCCGCGGCTCGCCGAGCTGCTGGCGGCGGCGGGCGCGGCCCAGGCGGTGTGCGCTCCGGTGGTGGCCGTGTTCGCGGCGCGGGTCAGCCTGGTCGCGGTGCCCTGCAATCTGCTGGCCGAGCCGGCGGTGGCGCTGGCGACGGTCGCGGGCTTCGCAGCACTGGCCGTCGCGCCGATCGCGATGCCGGTCGCCAAGTTCCTTGCCTGGTGCGCGAGTTGGCCTACGGGCTGGATCGCGTCGGTGGCTCGCAACGGAGCGGCCCTGCCCGGGGCGGAGTCGGGGTGGCCGGGCGGCTGGCGCGGGGGAGCGCTGCTCGCCGTCGCCACCGCGGTGGCGGTGCTCGTGGCTCGGCGGCTGCCCCGATACCCCTGGGCTGCCGCGGTGATCGCGCTCGTGCTGTTGCTCGCCGTGGTGCGGCCCGCCCCGCTGACCAGGATCGTCACCGGCTGGCCGCCGCCGGACTGGTCGTACGCCATGTGCGATGTGGGGCAGGGCGATGCCACGGTGCTGGCCGCCGGGGCGGGGACGGCGGTGGTGATCGACACCGGGCCCGAGGCCCTGCCGGTCGACCGCTGTCTGCACGAGCTCGGGGTGAGCCGTATTCCGCTGCTCCTGCTCACCCACTTTCACGCCGATCATGTGGGCGGCCTGGCAGGGGTGTTGCGGGGGCGGTCCGTCGGGCTGATCGAGACGACGGGGTTCGCGGAGCCGCCGGATCAGGCGGCGTTCGTGCGGCGCACCGCCGCCGCGGACGAGGTGCCGGTGGTGCGGGCCGCGTACGGGGAACGACGGGCACTGGGCGGCCTTTCGTGGGAGGTGCTGTGGCCACCGCCCGCGCCCGGACCGGTGCCGGACGGGCCGAACGACGCCAGTGTCACCCTGCTCGTCCGCACCGCCGCCGGGCTGACGCTGCTGCTGCCCGGGGATCTCGAACCCCCGTCACAGCGCGGTCTGTTGAGGCGGAACCCAGGGCTGGCGCGGGTGGACGTCCTCAAGGTTCCCCACCACGGCTCGGCACACCAGGACCCCGCGCTGCTCGGAGCCGTACGCCCGAGACTGGCGCTGATCTCGGTCGGCCGGGGCAACCGGTACGGCCACCCCGCGCCCGGCACTGTCGCCGTACTGCGTGCATGGGGCGCGGCCGTGCTGCGCACGGACACGGACGGGGCGATCGCGGTCACGGGTGTGGGGGAGGGACTGCGGGCCGTTCCTCGGGGCCGCGACCCGTGACACGGCTCGTGAGGGGGTGAGGCGCCGGGCGACCTGCGGTCTCGCGGTGTCAGACGAGCCAGGCTCCCTCGTGCATCAGGTCGCGGTCAGGGATTTCGTTGACCTCGCGCCAGGCCTGGATGCGCCGGGGGACGACACGGAAGTAGGTGTACGAAGGGCCGCTGGTGCGGGGGTCCCAGATGGTTTTGGCCGCGAAGGCGTCGCCCGAGGCCGTGGGGAGTTCGGCGGTGGGGATCACGATGGCGGTGCCGGTGATGTGCACGACGTCCCGGGTGTGGCCGAGCGTGACCTGGACCGGGCGGTCGCCGGACCGGAGGTTGCGCAACGTGGGGTTGGTCATGCGGGTGCACATCAGCAGGGTCCCGTCCTCCCAGACGAAGGAGAGAGGCATGAGGTGGGGTTCACCGGAGGCGGAAGCGGTCGCGACCCAGGCGTCCTCGTCCTTTTCGAGGCGGGTCAGGACGTCCTGCTTGCGCTGTTCGCGGCTGCGCGCCGGCTCGCGTGTCGTCATGTCCCGTTACGCTAGCGGGGGTTGGGGCCCGAACGCCTCGGGCGCCGGACCTAGGTCCGGCGGGGGAGAGCGGGGTGCGGAGGGGGCGGAACGCGGCCCGCTCGGCCCGGTGAACCGGAATGGCCAATTCGGGCCTCTGGTGACAGGTGCCTCAACAGTGCCCAGGCACCGCGTTTGCCTCGAACGGCACAACAGTGATCGAATGCGTCTTCGTCAAGGGGCCGCAGTCCTGCTGTGGCGAGGACGGACGAGGATGTCTGCCCCCTGCGCGGCCCGGCAGATACTTCTTCGCACGGGGGTGCGTGCACAGTGTTCAGCCGCTGGTTCGGCAAGAGCTCGACCAGTTCTCCGCTTCGTACCGGGCCGCTGGCCGGCCTGTCCGTCCCGTCGACCGCGGGCGTGCTCAGTTGTCGGGTCCTCGATCCGGTCAGTGAGCCGGTGCAGCGGGCCGAGTTCGTGGTCAGCGACGCGTCGGGCCGCCGGGTCGTGGGCGGGGAGACCGACCCGTTCGGGACGGTGGTCACGACGGTTTTGGCGGGTGAGTACCGGCTGGCCGTCACGGCCGAGGGATATACCCCCTTCCACGGCAACGCGACCGTCGCCGCCGGCGGGCTCGCCGCGCTCGGCGACGTCACGCTCCAGGTCGCGGCCCCTCCTTCGCTGCCCGACCCGGGCGAGTGGGAGCTCGACCCGACGCACTCTCAGATCGGCTTCACCGCGAGCCACATCGGCCTGGCCCGGATCCACGGCAGGTTCAACACCTTCGCCGGGGCCATCCGGATCGGGGAGCGCATGGAAGGGTCCGCCATGCACGTCATCATCGACACCGCCTCCATAGACACGGGCGTCAAGATGCGGGACGACCACCTGCGGTCGGGCGACTTCCTGGACGTCGGGAGCTACCCGACGATGGAGTTCTACAGCGACCGGTTCGTGCACCGGGGCGGCGGCCGGTGGGCGATCATCGGCGGGCTCACGCTGCACGGCGTGAGCCGTACGGTGACGCTCGACACGCAGTACCTGGGGCTCGGCACCGGGCTCGGCGGCGAGACCCGGGGCGCCTGTCGGGCCAGCACCGAACTGCACCGCGAGGACTTCACGCTCACCTGGCAGACCATGCTGGCGCGGGGCATCGCGGCGATCGGGTCCTCGATCTCGATCGACCTCGACATTCAGATCGTGCCGAAGACGGGCTGACCGCGTACGGGTCGGCCGCGCGGCGACTGACCGCGTACCGATCGATCTCGTACCGACTGATCTACGGTCGGGCACGGACGGCTGGCCCCGTACCAGAGGGCACGGGGCTCAATCGCCGGGCGGGTCAGGGGGATTCGAGCCAGCCGTCGTGTTCGGCGGCCAGGGTGTCCAGGGCCTTGGGGTCCAGGCGGGCGCTGGGGTCCTCCACGACGACGAGCCACTGGGCGTCCTCGGCGTCGTCCTCGCCGGCCAGGGCGTCGCGGACGAGCTGGGGTTCCTCGGGGAGGCCGAAGAGGTCGGTCAGCTCGGTGGCAACGTCCTCGGCGGCGTCGCGGTCCGGGAGCACCAGTACGTGTCGGGTCACATCGTTCACCTGGCCATTCTCCGATATGGGGGCGGCGGGGAAGGGAGCGGGCCGGGGAGCGGGCCGGGACTGTCAGTGGCCCGTGGGATGCTGGAAGGCGATGGCCACCAGGAAGAATTCCACCGACGATCCGCTCGCCCCCGTCACGCTCGCCGTGGGCCAAGAGGACCTGCTGCTCGACCGCGCCGTGCAGCAGGTGGTGGCGGCCGCCCGGGCCGCCGACTCCGACACCGATGTGCGTGACCTGACCTCCGACCAGTTGCAGCCCGGCACCCTGGCCGAGCTGACCAGCCCGTCGCTCTTCGCCGAGCGGAAGGTCGTGGTCGTGCGCAACGCGCAGGACCTGTCGGCGGACACCGTCAAGGACGTGAAGGCGTACCTCGACGCGCCCGCCGAAGAGATCACCCTGGTGCTCCTCCACGCGGGCGGCGCCAAGGGCAAGGGGCTGCTGGATGCGGCCCGTAAGGCGGGGGCGCGGGAGGTCGCGTGCCCCAAGACCACGAAGCCGGCCGAGCGGCTGACGTTCGTACGGCAGGAATTCCGGGCGCTGGGGCGTTCGGCCACGCCCGAGGCATGCCAGGCGCTGGTCGACTCCATCGGCAGCGATCTGCGCGAGCTGGCCTCCGCGGTGTCGCAGCTCTGCGCGGACGTGGAGGGGACGATCGACGAGGCGGTCGTCGGCCGGTACTACACCGGGCGGGCCGAGGCCTCCAGCTTCACCGTCGCCGACCGGGCGGTGGAGGGGCGGGCCGCGGAAGCGCTCGAAGCGCTGCGGTGGTCGCTGTCCACCGGGGTCGCCCCCGTCATGATCACCAGTGCGCTCGCGCAGGGGGTGCGGGCGATCGGGAAGCTGTCCTCCGCGCGGGGGGGCCGGCCGGCGGATCTCGCGCGCGAGTTGGGCATGCCTCCGTGGAAGATCGACCGGGTGCGGCAGCAGATGCGGGGGTGGACGCCGGAGGGGGTCTCTTTGGCCCTGCGGGCCGTGGCTGAGGCGGATGCGGGGGTCAAGGGTGGGGGGGATGACCCTGAGTACGCCCTTGAGAAGGCCGTCGTCACCATTGCCCGGGCGGCGCGGTCCGGGCGGTAGCGCGGGCTGAGTTGCGCCCTGGGCCAGCTGTGGGGTTTCCCGGGGTTTCGCCCCGGGCCCCCTCGAACGGGGCTTCGCCCCAGACCCCGCTTTTTCGTCGGGTGCGGGCTGTGTGTGGCTGGTCGCGCCCGCGCGGCGGAGCCGCACGATGTCACAGTCCCGCGCCCCTGAAAGGCCTGGGCTTCGCCCGGCCCTCAGCTGGCCCAGGCGAGCAGACCCCTGCAGACGTACCAAGGGGCCGCCGAGCGTGGGCCCCCGCCTCATGCGGCCGCCCGAGGCGGGGCCCAAGCCCGGCCACCCCCAAGCTCGGCCCCCCGCCCGCTACGCCGCTCTTCGCCAGCTCACCGGAGGCTCGTACGGCTGGCGGCGCCAAGCGGCCAGGGGGACTATCGGGGCCAGATCCGTGGGGGGCTCCCCGGTCAGGGAGAGGAGGACCACTGCCAGCGCGGCCAGTTCTGCCTCCGTCGGGGTGCCTTTCAGTACCCGGAACAGGGGGTCAGCCGAATCGTTCGACACGCTCGCTCCTCACTGCGGGGGGTTGCCATGTTTGCGGGACGGCAGGTCTGCGTGCTTCGTGCGGAGCATCGCCAGGGCGGCGGCCAGGACCTTCCTCGTCTCGGCCGGGTCGATCACGTCGTCCACCAGGCCCCGCTCAGCCGCGTAGTACGGGTGCATCAGTTCTGATTTGTACGCCGCGATCTTCGAGGCGCGGACCGCCTCGGGATCGTCCGAACTCGCGATCTCCCGGCGGAAGATGACGTTCGCCGCGCCCTCCGCGCCCATCACCGCGATCTCGTTCGTCGGCCAGGCGTAGGTCAGGTCGGCGCCGATCGACTGGGAGTCCATGACGATGTACGCGCCGCCGTACGCCTTGCGCAGGATCAGGGAGATGCGGGGCACCGTCGCGTTGCAGTACGCGTACAGGAGCTTCGCGCCGTGGCGGATGATGCCGCCGTGCTCCTGCGAGACGCCCGGCAGGAAGCCCGGCACGTCGACCATGGTCAGCAGCGGGATGTTGAAAGCATCGCAGAGCTGGACGAAGCGGGCAGCCTTCTCGCTCGCCTCGATGTCGAGCACGCCCGCCAGGAACTGTGGCTGGTTCGCCAGGATGCCCACCACACGGCCGTCGATCCGGGCCAGCGCGCAGATGATGTTGCGGGCCCAGTGCTCGTGGACCTCCAGGAGGTCGCCGTGGTCGACGATCTCCTCCAGGACCTTGCGCATGTCGTACGGGCGGTTGCCGTCCGAGGGCACCAGGTCGAGGAGCACGTCGTTGCGGCGGTCCGCCGGGTCGTCGCCCGGGGGCAGCGGCGGGGGCATCTCCCTGTTGTTCGACGGGAGCAGAGAGATCAGGTAGCGCACCTCCGCCAGGCACGTCTCCTCGTCGTCATGGACGAAGTGGGCCACGCCCGAGACCCCGGCGTGCACGTCGGCGCCGCCGAGGCCGTTCTGGGTGATCTCCTCGCCCGTCACCGCCTGCACCACGTCCGGGCCGGTGATGAACATCTGCGAGGTTTCTCGCACCATGAACACGAAGTCGGTGAGCGCCGGGCTGTACGCCGCGCCGCCCGCGCACGGGCCCAGCATCACGCTGATCTGCGGGATCACACCCGACGCGCGCGTGTTGCGCTGGAAGATGCCGCCATAGCCCGCCAGCGCCGAGACACCCTCCTGGATACGAGCCCCAGCACCGTCGTTCAACGAAACCAGCGGAGCACCCGCTGCGATCGCCATGTCCATGATCTTGTGGATCTTCGTGGCGTGGGCCTCGCCCAGGGCGCCGCCGAAGATCCGGAAGTCGTGGGCGTACACGAAGACCGTGCGGCCCTCGACCGTGCCCCAGCCGGTGACCACACCGTCCGTGTACGGTTTCTTCGCCTCCAGGCCGAAGCCCGTCGCGCGGTGCCGGCGCAGCTGCTCGACCTCCTGGAAGGTGTCCGGGTCCAGGAGCAGGTCGATGCGCTCGCGCGCGGTCAGCTTGCCCTTGGCGCGCTGGGCCTCGGTCGCCTTCTCGCTGGGGCCGAGCTTGGCCTGCTCGCGCAGTACGTGCAGTTCGGCGACGCGCACCGCCGCGGTCTGCGGCGGCGGCTGCTCAGTCACGGTCACGGTCGGTCCCTTCCTGTCGCGAAGTCGAAGTAGAAGAAGTCGAAGTGGAAGAAGCAGGCGAAGTGGGTGGCGTAGGGCGAAGGGAAGACGTTGCCCTCGCGCGCACCGCGTCCAGCAGGGTCGCCTGCTCCAGGCACTCCCCGGCGTCCGGCGACTCGGCGGCGCCGGAGCGGACCGCGCGCACGAACGCCTGCACGGTGGCGGCCACTTGGTCGTGCGGGGCCAGCGTCAGCTCGCGCGGGCCGTGCGCGTCCGTGATCCACACCGCCGGCTTGTGGTCGGCGGGCGGGGTGAACGCCGGTTCCACGCGGATCCGGCCCTCGCTGCCCCACAGCTCGTACGCGGAGCGGTACGCGTGCTCCATGCCGAACGCCAGCTGGCCGAGGACGCCGGCGGGGGAGCGCACCAGGACCGCGCCGGAGGTCTCCACCGCCGAGCCGCCCGCGCTCTCAAGGGCGGCGCCGACGATCTCCAGGCCCGCGCCGAGGAAGTACAGCGCGGCCCGCACCGGGTAGTAGCCGACGTCAAGCAGGGCGCCGCCGCCGAGTTCGGGGCGGTGCCTGATGTTCTGGGCGGGCAGTGCCGGGATCGCGAACGCGGCGCTGAACGCCCGGAGTTGACCGATCGCGCCGCTCGCCACCAGCTCCCGCACGACCGAGTGCTGGGGGTGGTGGACGAACATGACGTTCTCCATCAGCACCAGGCCCGAGGCGCGCGCGAGGTCGAGCAGCGCCTCGGTGGTCGGCCGGTCGGCGGTGAGCGGCTTCTCGGCCAGGACGTGCTTGCCCGCGCGCAGCGCCCGGCCCGCCCATTCGGCGTGCAGGGAGATGGGCAGCGGGACGTAGACGGCGTCCACGTCGGCCCGTTCCAGGACCGCGTCGTACGACTCGACCGGCGCGCAGCCGAACTGGGCCGCGACCTCCTTGGCGCGCCCGCCGTCCCGGCTCGCCACCGCGGTCAGCTCGACGTCCGGGTCCGCCGCCATGGCGGGCAGGACCCGGCGGCGGGCGATGTCGGCGGTGCCGAGGACGGCGATGCGCAGGGGTCGTTCAGTCATCCGTCAGATGTCCCATGGCGTTGAGGCAGGCGAGGAGGGTCCTGGCCTGCACATTGACGTAGTGTCCGTGTTTGATCAGCGCCGTCAGCTGGCTGATCGTTACCCACTGATAGCCGGTCGGTGGCTCGATAGGTGCTTCCTGCTCGTCGGCCTCGATGACCAGGTAGCGGTTCTCCGCGTACAGGAACCGGCCGCCCTCCTCCGAGTGGATGGCGTCGTAGCGGATGCGGTCGGGGGCCGCTTCCAGGACGAGATCCAGGAACGGAGGGCGGACCTGGAGGCCCTCGAAGTTGTCCGGCGAGCACTGCACGGTGGGGGCCAGCTCGACCGTGTCGAGGAAGCCGCCCTCGACCTTGGCGTTGGCCAGGACGTGCAGCACGCCGTCGAACGAACGGGCCAGGAAGGCCGCGATGCCGCGGCTGCACGGCTCGATCAGGGGCTGTGTCCAGCTCGTCACCTCGCGGTTGCCGGCCTGCACCTCGACCGCGACCACGTTGAACCAGCGGCCGTCGTCCTTGCCGATGCGCGCCTCGTCCCGGGTCCAGCCCGGCACGTCGTCCAGCGGGATCCGCTCGGCCTGCACGTCGTAGCGCGAGCGCTCCGAGGTGAACCAGGACAGCAGGTCGACGTCCGTGAGCAGCGCGCCCGCCTCGGGGTCGCGCGAGCGGGCCAGGGACTGGCTGAAAACGTCCCCCCGCGCGGCGCCCGCACGATAGGCGGGCAGGCAGGCGAGGACCGTGCGCGAGTCCATGTTCACCAGGTTGTCCTGGTGCAGGAGTTCGGAGATCTGCCCCAGCGTCAGCCAGCAGAAGTCCTCGTCGAGCGGGACGTCGCCGTCCACCTCGACGATCATGTTGCGGTTGCTCTTGTGGTAGAACCACGAGCCGTGCTCGGACTGGAGCACGTCGGCGAGGACGCGGCCCCGCCCGCTGCCCGTGAAGTACTCGATGTACTTCACGTCCGTGCCCTGGTGGACCTTGGTGTAGTTGCTGCGGGTGGCCTGCACGGTGGGGGAGAGCTGGAGCAGATTGCGGTTGCCCGGCTCCATCTTGGCCTGCATCAGGAAGTGCAGTACGCCGTCGAACTCCTTCACCAGGATGCCGAGGATGCCGACCTCGGGCTGCTTGATGATGGGCTGGTACCACTCCTTGTGCGGGCCGTCGTCGGTCGTGACGTGCAGCCCTTCCACGCTGAAGAAACGGCCGCTGGAGTGCACCAGGTTCCCGGTGTCCGGCTCGAAGGACCAGCCGCGCAGCTTCGAGAACGGGATGCGCTCGATGTGGAAGCGGCCCGCCTTCCTGCGCTCGGCGAACCAGTGGTGGAACTCCCCGGTGGTCAGGAGCCCGCCGGCGGAGGCCGCGGACGCCGCGATCCGGTCGGCGACCGACACCGGCTCACGGGGCTGGACCACCGGCTGAAGCTCAGTCAGCTCCGCAAGTGTCGACGACATGTACGCTCTCTCCTCGTCAAGGGTGCTGTGGTGGAGGGGTGTCGGGGGCCGTCACCAGCCGGCGACGAAGTCCCGGATCGAGGACGTCATGAAGTCGGTGTGCTCGTCGGTGAGCCCCGGATAGACGCCGATCCAGAAGGTCTGCTCGGTGATGATGTCGGAGTTGGTGAGGTCGCCCACGATCCGGTGCGGGGCGTCCACGTAGGCGGGCTGGCGGGTCAGGTTGCCGGCGAACAGGTTGCGGGTGCCGATCTTCCGCTCTTCCAGGAAGTTCACCAACTCCTTCCGCTTGAACGGCGCGCCGGGGTCGACGGTGATGACGAAACCGAACCAGCTGGGCTCACTGCCGAGCGTCGCCTCGGGCAGGATCAGGTGCGGCACACCCTCCAGGCCCTCCCGCAGCCGCTGCCAGTTGCGGCGGCGGGCGGCGGTGAAGTCGTCGACCTTGTCGAGCTGGGTCAGACCGAGCGCGGCCTGCAGGTCGGTGGCCTTCAGGTTGTAGCCGATGTGCGAGTAGATGTACTTGTGGTCGTACCCGGCCGGCAGGGTGCCCAGCTGGTACTCGAAGCGCTTGAAGCAGCGGTCGCTCTCGCCCGGCTCGCACCAGCAGTCCCGGCCCCAGTCGCGCAGCGACTCCACGATGCGGGCGAGCGCCAGGTTCGAGGTCAGCACGCAGCCGCCCTCGCCCATCGTCAGGTGGTGCGCCGGGTAGAAGCTGACCGTCGTCAAGTCGCCGAACGTACCGGTGAGTTGACCGTTGTAGAGGGAGCCGACCGCGTCGCAGTTGTCCTCGATGAGGAAGAGGTCGTTCTCCTCGGCGATCTGCGCGACCTCGGCGACCTCGAACGGGTTGCCAAGGGCGTGCGCGACCATGATGGCCCGCGTCTTGGGGCCGACGGCGGCCTTGATGCGCTCGGCCGTCGTGTTGTACGTCTTCAGCTCGACGTCCACGAAGACGGGGATGAGGCCGTTCTGCAGGATCGGGTTGACGGTGGTGGGAAAGCCCGCGGCCACCGTGATGACCTCGTCGCCGGGCTTCAGGCGGCGGTCCTCCAGGTGCGGCGAGGTGAGCGCCGACATGGCGAGCAGGTTGGCCGAGGAACCGGAGTTCACCAGATGGGCCTTGCGCCGCTTCATGTAACGGGCGAACCGGGACTCGAACTTGCGGGAGCTGGTGCCGGCGGCTATCCGCATGTCAAGGGCCGCCTCCACCAGCGCCACTCTGTCCGCCGGCTCCAGGACCGCACCGGACGGCCAGATCTCGCTGACTCCCGGCACGAACTCGCGGGACGGCTCCTTCTCCAGGTGGTACTCCCGCACAGAATCGAGAATCCGTGCCTTGGTGTCACTCATTTTGGCTGCCTCCATGGTCGTCAGTTCGGCACGAAGCCCTCAGCGGTGATCCGACAGCGCCATCGTCGTGGGGGCGACTTGAAGGGCACTGGACAACGACTCGCGATGGGCCCCGGCACGGGCGTGGGCCAGCAGGTCGCGCAGCGAATCGTCCAGGCTGCGCCGCGGTGACCAGCCCAGAAGCCGCTTCGCACGCCCGATGTCCATGCGCTGCCACTCGGCCTCGGGCGGCCTCCCGCCCGCACTCGGCGCCTCGACGATCTCGGCCGCCGCACCCGCGAGTTCGGTCAGCCGCAGCACCAGGCTGCGCACCGAAGTCGCCTGCCCGCCACCGATGTTGAGGACCTGCCCAGTCGCCTCGGAGCGCGCCGCGGCGAGCGCCGCATCGGCGACGTCCCGTACGTCCACGAAGTCGCGGTGGGCGAGCAGCGGGGCGAGCCGCAGCGGTTCGGGGGCGGACGTGGCGAGATGGTGCGCCACCATGCCGAGCAGACTCGCCCGGTGGGTGCCGGGCCCCGACACGTTCGAGACGCGCAGGACCAGGCCCTCCGCCTCGCCCGACGCGGTCGCGTCGAGCAGCGCGCGGGCACCCGCCAGCTTCGAGCGGCCGTACGGGGTGACCGGCGCGGTCGGGGTGTCCTCCGTGATCCCGGTGCGCGGCACCGGGCCGTACTCGTGCACCGAGCCCAGCTGAATCAGCCGGGGCCGCGCGTCGAGCCGGGCGGTCGCGGCCACCAGGTGCTCCACGAGCTCGGCGTTGGCGCGGGTCATGTCGTCCTCGGTGGCCTGCCACACCGCGCCCGCCGCGTTCACCACCGCCCCCGCGCCGCGCTCGGCGAGCAGCCGGGCGATGTGCCCCGGCTCCGCGCCCACCACGTCAAGTGGGATGACTTCGTACGGAGTTGACGGGTCCTGGGCGCCGCGGGCGATGCCCGTCACCGTCCAGCCCGCCGCGCCGAACACCTCGCAGATGTGCCGGCCCACGAACCCCGTGGCGCCGAGCACCACCACCGACCCGGCTTCGCCGCCGCCCCTGCCGCCTGCTCTTCGGTCGCTCACCGACACCGTTGCTACCTCCTGTATGCGCGGTTTGAGCGGCACTGTGGCGCGTCTCGCTCGGGGACCGCTGGACAGGTGGTCATGCGGCGCTACCGGAACTTGAGTCGGGGCGCCTACCGTCCGGGAGCATGAGGATCGAAGAGACCGCCGTACCGGACGCGTACCGCATCATGCCGAAGCTGCTGACGGACCCCCGCGGCAGTTTCCACGAGTCATACCGCTACGACCTGCTGGCCGCCGAGACCGGGCACGAGTTCGTGCCGCGCCAGGTCAACTACTCGGCCTCCTCCCGCAACACGGTGCGCGGGCTGCACGGCGTGGCGATTCCGCCGGGCCAGGCCAAGCTGGTGAGCTGCGTGCGCGGGGCGCTGCTCGACGTGGTCGTCGACGTGCGCGTGGGATCTCCCACGTTCGGCGAGCACGTGACCACGGTTCTGGACGCGCGGGACGGGCGGGCGATGTTCGTGGCGGAGGGGCTCGCGCACGGGTTCGTGGCGCTGACCGACGACACGTGCATCAGCTATCTCTGCTCCACGGAGTACGTGCCGGGTACGCAGCTCGACCTGCGGGCGTTCGACCCGGAGCTGGGTCTGCCGTGGGCACGCTGGCTCACGGGGGACCCGGTGCTGTCCGAGAAGGATGCGGCGGCTCCTACCGTCGCGGAGGCCTTGGAGCTCGGGTTGCTTCCTACGTATGCGCAGTGCCTTTCCCTTTACGGGAGGGGTTCGGAGCGCTCGCAGCACGCTGCCTAGGCGCTCCGCTGGTATCGCGTTCGGCTGCGGGTCGGCGGGGGCTGGTCGCGCAGTTCCCCGCGCCCCTTTGGGGCGCTGGTGGCGCGCCCGCCCCCTGTGTGAACGCCGATTGGGCCCGCCACCGGACATTGTCCGAGGCGGGCCCAATCGGCGTTCTCAGTAGGTCAGTTGACGTGCTTCTGCCGGATGGATTCCCAAAGAGGTCAGTGCGGTCGACGGGGACTCCTTTGCTGTGCCTCTCGCGGCCAGGTAGCCGTCCGGGCGGATCAGGAGCCAGGTGCCCTCCGGGGCGCCCAGGGCCGTGGACAGGTGGCCGGCCGGGTCGGACAGGGCGTCCGGGCCGGGGGTGTTCACCGTGCGGATGCGTACCGAGGGGCCGTAGCGGTCCTCGGGGGCCTCGCCGAAGGTGAGCAACAGCCATTCCGGACGCTGGAGTTCGGAGACGACCTCTTGCCAGCCCGGGCTCGTGGCCAGCTCCGGTGCCGTTACGCGGGCCACTCGCTCGCCGGGGCGTACGCCCCCCGAAGGGGCCGACGGGTGGGCCAGCGGGCCCGCCGCGTAGCCGAGGCCGAGCGCCGACATGCCGCCCATGATCTTGCGCTGGATGCGGCCCTTGACCGGGGGCAGCGAGCGCAGGACCGTGAACGCGGCGCGCAGCGCGGCCGCCGCCCTGCGGCTGCGCAGCTGGACCAGCAGCGTCGCCATCTTGGTGGTGCGCAGCAACTCGGCGCCCACCGGGACCCGTTCGTCGCTGTAGCTGTCCAGGAGCGAGTCGGGTGCCTCGCCGCGCAGGACCGTGGCGAGCTTCCAGGAGAGGTTGACCGCGTCCTGGACGCCGGTGTTCATGCCCTGCCCGGAGGCCGGGCTGTGGACGTGGGCCGCGTCGCCCGCGAGCAGCACCCGGCCGCCCCGCATCTGGCCGATCATGCGCTGCTGGATGGTGAACACCGAGACCCAGGAGGGCGATTCGACCACGGCGGCCTTGCCCGTGCCGGTGCTGATCTTCGCCGAGAAGCGCCGGGCCACCATCGCGTCGTCGCCCCCGTAGGACGTCTCCGCGGTGTCGAGCAGGCGCCACTTGCCGGGCTCCGGGAACGGCACCATCATCACGGTGCCGGTGGGCGTGCGCATCCAGTGGATGCTGTCCTTCGGCAGGTCGCAGTGGACGGTGGCGTCCGCGATCAGCCAGGTCTCGCTCGACTCCCCCTCCAGTTTCAGGCCGAGCTGCTTGCGG
The DNA here is from genome assembly GCF_001279695.1 of Streptomyces sp. WM6378. Lineage (GTDB taxonomy): Bacteria > Actinomycetota > Actinomycetes > Streptomycetales > Streptomycetaceae > Streptomyces. The sequence continues at coordinate 71,991 of NZ_LGDD01000155.1, read as the reverse complement.
ATGGTGCTGTGGCCTCCGTCGGTGCCGACCAGCCAGTCGGACGTGACGGTCTCGGTCGTGCCGTCGGCGTGGACGAGGTGGGCCCGTACGCCTTCGGAGCCCAGGTCCTCGAACTCCGTGAGGCGCACCCCCCATTCGACCTCCACGCCCCGGCGGGCCGTCGCGGTGCGCAGCACCTCCTCGGTGATGACCTGGTCGACCATCAGCGTGAACGGGAAGCGAGTGGGCAGCCGGCTGTAGTCCGTGTCGAAGCGGATCAGGCGGCGGCCGTTCTGGTGGAGCGTGAAGTGCTCCACCCGCTGCCCGCGCGGCAGGAGCTCGTCCAGGAGGCCCATCTGGTCGTACGTCTCAAGGGTGCGGGCGTGCGTGGCGAGCGCCCGGCTGGTGGTGGCCGGGCCGGCCGCCGCGTCCACGAGCCGGACCCGCACACCGTGCCGGGCCAGCTCGTGGGCGGCGCTCAGCCCGACCGGCCCGGCGCCCACGACCAGCACCTGCGGTGCGGGCGCCGTCTCGTTGAGCAGTGTCACTTCTGGCCCTCCTGCGGCGCGTGCTTGACCGCCTTCCACCAGCCCGGGTTGTCGCGGTACCAGGCGGCGGTCTCGGCGAGGCCGTCCTCGAAGGAGATGCGCGGCGCGTAGCCGAGCTCCTCGGCGATCTTGGCCTCGCTGAGCGAGTAGCGCAGGTCGTGACCCTTGCGGTCGGCGACCCGGACCACCTTCGACCAGTCGTTGCCGGTCAGTTCGAGGAGGCGCTCGGTGATCTGGCGGTTCGTCTGCTCGTTGCCGCCGCCCACGTTGTAGATCTCGCCCGCGCGGCCCTTGGTGAGGACGAGCTGGATCGCGCGGCAGTGGTCGTCGACGTGCAGCCACTCGCGGATGTTCGCGCCCTCGCCGTACAGCGGGACCGTCTCGCCTTCGAGCAGATTGGTGACGAAGCGCGGGATCAGCTTCTCGGGGTGCTGGTAGGGCCCGTAGTTGTTGGAGCAGCGGGTGATGGACACGTTCAGGCCGTGCGTGCGCCAGTAGGCGCGGGTGATGAGGTCCGAGCCGGCCTTGGAGGCGGCGTACGGGGAGTTGGGCAGGAGCGGCCACTCCTCGGTCCAGGAGCCCTCGTCGATGGAGCCGTACACCTCGTCGGTGGAGACGTGCACGACGCGCTGGACGCCGGCGCGCAGCGCGGCCTCCATGACGTTCTGGGTGCCGCCGACGTTGGTGGCGATGAACTCGGCGGCCGACTCAAGGGAGCGGTCCACGTGGGACTCGGCCGCGAAGTGGACGACCGCGTCGTGGCCGGGGAACAGCTCAAGGAGCAGCGGCAGGTCGCAGATGTCGCCCTCGACGAAGGTCAGGCGGGGGTGCGAGGCGGGCAGGTTCTCGCGGTTGCCCGCGTAGGTGAGCTTGTCGAGGACGGTGACCTCGGCGTTCTCGTACCCCTCGTAGCCGCCCTGAAGGAGCGTGCGTACGTAGTGCGAGCCGATGAAGCCCGCGCCGCCGGTGACCAGGATCTTGCTCATGCCGCTCTTCTCCGCGCTCTGCGTGTCGGTGTTCGTCATGCCGCGACCTCCACGCGGGTGTGGTCGCCGACCACCAGGCGGTGGTGGCGGCTTGCCAGGTCGATGCCCGTGACCGCGGCGGACCTGCCGAGCAGGGAGCCGTGCAGGCCCCGCACCGCGGAGATCGTCGCGCCGTCCAGGGCGATCGAGTAGTCGAGATGGGTGCCGGACAGGACGCAGTCCCGGCCGATGGACGTGTGCGGTCCGACGTGGCTGTCCTCAAGGACGGTGCCCGCGCCGATCACGACGGGGCCCTCCACGAAGGAGCGGGTGATCTTCGCGCCGGGCTCGACGACGACCGCGCCGATCAGCACGCTCTGGTCGTCGACCTCGCCCTCCACGCGGCGCTCGATGCCGTCGAGCAGCATCTGGTTGCATTCGAGGACGTCCTCGACGCGGCCGGTGTCCTTCCAGTACCCGCGGTACTCCTGGGCCCGGACGGTCGAGCCGTTGGTCACCAGCCACTGGATGGCGTCGGTGATCTCCAGCTCGCCGCGCGCGCTCGGCACGATCGAATCGACGGCCTCGTGGATGGCCGGGGTGAAGAAGTAGACGCCGATGAGCGCCAGGTTGGAGCGCGGCACCGGGGGCTTCTCGACGAGCCGCTCCACGACACCGGTCGCGTCCACCTCGGCCACACCGAAGGCGCGCGGGTCCTCGACCTGGGCGACGAGCACCTGGGCGGCCGGGCGCAGCGCGTGGAACTCGGCGGATGCCTCGGCGATGCCCTCGGGGAGCATGTTGTCGCCGAGGTACATCACGAAGTCGTCGTCACCGAGGAAGCCCCGGGCGAGCTGCACGCACTGGGCGAGGCCCTGCGGGCTCTCCTGCGGGATGTACGTGATCTCGACGCCGAGCCGGGACCCGTCGCCGAGCGCCTCGGCTATCTCCTCGACGTGGTTGCCGACGATGATCCCGATCTCGGTGACACCGAGGTCACGGATGTTGTCGAGCACCCGCTCAAGGACGGGCTTGTTGGCGATCGGGATGAGCTGCTTGGGCATGGAGTAGCTGAACGGGCGCAGTCGGCTTCCCGTGCCGCCGCTCAGAACCAGAGCCTTCATGGGGTCCTCTTCTGTCGTGGTTACGTCGTGTTCGACACATCAACAGGCACATGAATGGGGGATGTTGCACAGCGGTTCGTCGCACAGTGACGCGTGTGCGGCGATCCGCGCACGGCGATTCCGGGTCAGGCGGCGGGCACCAGCCGGACGGTCGGGGTGGCGGCCTCGGTGAGGCTCTCCACCAGGTCGGCGAACTTGTCGGTGGCTTCACGCAGCAGGGCGTCCGTGTCGGGCTCAAGGCCGGCGAAGCCGCCCGGGCCCCTGCGGATGCCGCCCGCGTGCACGAAGAAGCTCTCCGACACCGCCCGCGGTTTCATCGACATCAGCACCGGGCGCAGCCCGTAGTCGAGGGCCAGCACATGGGCGAGCGACCCTCCGGTGGCCAGCGGCAGCACCACCTTGCCTTCGAGGGCGAACTGCGGCAGTACGTCGAGGAAGGACTTGAGCAGTCCCGAGTAGCCCGCCTTGTAGACCGGCGTGGCCAGGACGATGGCGTCCGCACTCGCGAACTGCTCGGCGGCGTAGGCCAGTTGGGGATGGTTCAGGTCGGCCCGCAGGAGTTCGGCCGCGGGCAGGGTGCGCACGGCGAGCGTCTCGACCCGGTGCCCGCGGCCGGCAAGGCGGTCCGCCGCGAGGGTGAGTACCTGGTGGGTGCTGGAGACCGGCGACGGACTGCCGGAGACGGCGAGGATCGTCGGCATGGACAACCTCCTGATAACGGATCCTGGTCAAGGATGAGGAGAGGCTCTTGCGTGGAGTTGGGGCCGGTGGATCAGGCGGCGAGCACGGGCTCGGCAGGTGTGGCGGCTTCGCGGCGGACCGCGGCGACGCGCTCCAGGGAGGCGAGCACCAGCTCCGGGTCGGCGACGAAGTCCACCAGGCAGGCGATCTCGTCGACGCCGGCCGCGCGCACCCGGCGGGCGGTTTCGGTGCACTCCTCGACCGAGCCGATCAGCGAGTTCCCGGACAGGTAGCGGTTGACGCCGAGCTCGGCGAGCTTGCGCTGGGCGCTCACCGCGGAGAGCACCTCGCGGCCCTGCTTGTTGCCGCTCATCCGGCCGCCGGCCTCGACCGCGAGGGCCTCCAGGTCGATGGCGGAGAGCAGGTAGTCGCGCAGGGCGCCGCCGCCCACCTCGCGGGCCTCGGCCGCGTCGTCGGCGACGTACGTGTGCATCATGACGGTGACCTTGCCCGGGCCGCCCCAGCCCGCCTCGGCGCGGGCCGTCCGGTACAGGGCGATCTTGTCGGAGAGCGACTCGACGTCCTGGTTCTCCAGGTGGGTCAGGATGTTGCAGCCGAGCCGCCCCGCCTCGCGGAAGGTGCCCTCGCTGCGGGACGCGGTCACCCACACCGACAGGTCGTCCTGCACCGGGCGCGGGAAGACGGGAAGCGTGGTCTCGACGCCCAGCGGGTTGGGACCGGTCCAGTGACCGGTGCGCCAGGCGGTCCGGATGTCCGTGACATCCTTGATCATCTGCTCGCGCCGGGTCTCGTACTTCTCCGGCGCGATCACGAAGTCGTTGACGTTCCAGCCGGATCCCACCGAGATGGCGACCCGGCCGTTCGAGATGCCGTCCACCATCGCGAAGTCCTCGACGATGCGGGCGGCCGGGTGCAGCGGCGTCACGACGCTGCCGGCCCGGATCTGGATGCGGCTCGTCACCGCGGCGATGGCCGCCGAGGTCACGGCCGGGTTCGGGAAGGCACCGCCGAAGCGGTGGAAGTGCCGCTCGGGCGTCGATACGAAACCGAAGCCGAGCTCGTCGGCGCGGCGGGCCGCGTCCAGCATCAGCCGGTAGGTCTCCTGTGCCCGGTCGCCGACCGCGGCGAAGAAGAAGACACCGAAGTCCAGCGGCCGCTCACCTGCCGAGCCGTCCGCACCCTGGCTGCCGGTCTGCCGGGAATCCGCGTTCATTTAGCGCTGCCTCCTTCCCCGTCGGACGTCGTCGCGGCGGGGTCGTCACCATGGGGGCTTGCTGCCCGGCGACACCATGGGGCGGCCTCCTCGCAGCGGACTTGAGTCCCGGGCAGGTCAAGAGCGCTCCAGCGAGCCTCAAGTCCCGTACGAGGAACGGGGGATGTGATGGATCCACCGGAATACGAGGGCGGCTCGAAGTGGGTGGTGCCTGCACCTGCCAGGGCCGCGGTACTCGCATCCCGCCAAGGGGCGCGGGGAACTGCGCGACCAGCCACGGACGGCCCGCAGCCGAAACCGCACCCCCGGAAGGGGTGTCCACCGACGCTCGATCCGGGGTCGAGGCAACCCCCTCACGCTCAGGGTGACCAACTTCCGTTCCGATGACCACGAGGTTGCTGGATGACGACTCAGACGCTGGTTGCCGCGGACACCGGCACCGATACCGTCCACGGACTGCTCGCGGCGGCCGTGGCCGCCCGGCCCGACGCCCCCGCGGTGCGCGACGCCTCGGGCGTGTGGACCTATGCGGAACTGGACGCCTGGTCACGGGCGTACGCCGACTGGCTCACCGCCCAGGGTGTGGGACACGCGGACCGGATCCTGGTCCGCGTCGGCAACACCCGCGAATTCACCGCCCTGATGTTCGGCGCGCTGCGCCGCGGCATCGCCTTCGTGCCGGTCAACCCGGCGATGAAGCGCTTCCACCTCAACACCGTCGTACCGGACTGCGACCCGGTCCTCGTGATCGGACAGGACGCCCAAGACACCGCGATCCTGCGGGAGTTGACTGACCGTCCGGTCTTCGGACTCGACGAGGTGCGGCGCGGCGCCGAGGCGCTGTACGACGCCGCGCCCGCCGGCGCCGAGACGCCCGTCGCCCCGGACGACCTGGGTCTGCTCATCTACACCTCGGGCTCCACCTCGGCGCCCAAGGCCGTGGTGAGCACGCACGCCCCGATCGTCTTCGCCGCCCGCGCCATCCAGGCCCGCCTGAACTACCGAGAGGACGATGTCGTCCTGGTCGCGGTGCCGGTCTCCTTCGACTACGGGCTCTACCAGATCCTCCTCTCCGTGATCGCGGGCGCCCAGGTGGTGCTCACCTCGCCGGACCGCCACGTACGGCTGCTCGGCACGCTGCACGAGCACCAGGTCACCGTCGTTCCGCTGGTGCCCTCGCTCGGCGAGATGCTGCTCACGCTGTCGAAGCGGGACCGCCGCGCGGCGCCCCCGGTACGGCTCTTCACCAACACCGGCGCGGCCCTGACCGGGCCCGTCATCGCGCAGTTGCGGGCCGCGTTCCCGGCGGCCCAGGTTTCGCCGATGTTCGGCACCACCGAGTGCAAGCGCATCACCGTGCTCGAACCGGACGGCGACATCGCCCGCCCCGGCTCGGTCGGCCGCGCCCTGGACGGCACCGAGGTGCTGATCCTGGACGACGACGGCCGGCTCCTGCCGCCCGGCACGGTCGGTGAGATCTGCGTGCGCGGACCGCACATCATGACCGGCTACTGGCAGGCCCCGGAGCAGAGCGCCCTGCGGTTCCGCCCCGACCCGGTCACCGGCGAGGTCACCCTGCACACCGGCGACTACGGCCACCTCGACACGGACGGCCACCTCTACTTCGAGGGCCGCCGCGACGACCTGTTCAAGCGCAAGGGCGTCCGCATGGGCACCCTGGAGATCGAGACGGCCGCGCTCGACGTCAAGGGTGTGACGGCCGCCGCCGCCCTGGCCCCGGCCGAGGGCCACGACCTCACGCTGTACGCCGTCACCGGGCTGACGGCCGACGAGGTGCTCGCGCAGCTCACGGAGCGCCTGGAGGCCGCCAAGGTCCCGGCCGCCTGCCACCTGCTCGACGAGCTCCCGCTCACCCCGAACGGCAAGACCGACAAGCAGCGGCTGCGCCGCGAACAGAAGTGACCGAAGTGACCGACTCCCCGAGTCGGTAACCCCGTAATCCCGCAATCCCGTAAGGAGATTGAGCCATGACCACCACTGACGTCTCGTGGGACGCCGGCTTCGAGCAGCTGCTGACCGCGGTCCTGCCGCGTGTCACGGGCCCGCTGGACCCCGCGCTCGACCTCAAGGCCGTCGGCCTCGACTCGATGGCCACCATCGAGCTCCTGGTCCGCCTGGAGGACCAGTACGACGTGGAGATCCCCGAGGACAAGCTCACGGCCGCGACCTTCGCGACCCCGGGCGCGCTGTGGGCGGTCCTCGCCGCACAGCGCACCGCCGCCCACGCCTGACCGGCACCACAAGTTTCCGCCGCACCATCCAACCCCCCACCCATTTACGTCCATTGGAGGACATCATGAGCCACCTCATCATCGGTCTCGCCGTCACTGTCGTCGTCTGCCTCGTCGTCAAGTTCGGCGGCGACGCCCTCAAGAAGCGCCGCGGCTAGTCCGTACGGATGCCGACCCGGAAGGGGCCCGCCGACCACCCCGGTCGGCGGGCCCCTTCCGCGTGCGGACCCCCGCAAGGGGCTCCGCCCCCAGACTCCCGTTCGCGCCTCAAGGGCGCTCGTCCTCAATCGCCGGACGGGCTGAGGATGCCGATGCGGGCCCGCACCGATCCCGCTAAGGGGCGCGGGCAACTGCGCGAACGCCACGCACGGTCCGCGGACGGAAGGGAGCCTCCGCAGGGCAGGCACACGAGAGAAGGGCCCCTGCCGATGCGGCAAGGGCCCTTCCCCGTAGGGGAGTTGAGGCTCAGGCGGCAGCCAGTCGCTCCAGGTCCTGCACCACCCGGGCCGGGCTCGGCATGGCGGCCATGTCGGCGCGCAGCTCCTGGGCGCACTTGAGGTGGCGCGGGTCGTCCAGGACGTCCCGGATCGCCTCGCGGACCTGGCCGGGGTCGTTCTGCGGGGCCGCCTCGCCGAGCACCCGGGCCGCGCCGGCCGCGGCGAGCAGCTCGGCCGAGGCGAACTGGTCGACGATCTGGGGGAGCACCACCTGCGGGAGGCCGAACGCGCACGAAGTGAGCGTGGTGTTCGCGCCCCCGTGGTGGATCACGGCGTCGCAGTCGCGCAGGAACAGGTTCAGCGGGACGGGCTCAACCACCTTGACGTTGGCGGGGAGTTCACCGAAGCCCTCGTGGAAGGCGGCGTCCGCCGTCACCACCGCCTCGACGTCTTCCAGGCCCTCGAACGCCGCGATGATCGAGCGGTACAGGCCGGTGCCGTTGAGCACCAGCGTCTGGCGGCCCAGGCACACCACTACGCGGCGCACCCCGTCGGCGGCCGGCCGGTGCAGCCAGTCGGGCACGGTGCCGGTGCCGTTGAACGGCACGTAGCCGATCGGCGCGCCCGGCGCAGCGCTCGGGTGGTGCAGCGCGGGCGGGCACGGGTCGAGCAGCAGGGTCGGGTCGGGCAGGCCGTCCAGGCCGAGGCGCTCGGCGGTCCCGTGCAGGAAGTTGCGGGCCGAGGCGCGCGAGGGGCCGCTCAGCGGGTCGACGCCCCAGCGGTGCTGCACGCTCGGGATGCCGAGCGCGCCCGCGACGAGCTGGCCCGCCAGTTCCATCTGCTCCGAGACGATCAGGTCGGGACCCCACTCCCGGGCGAACTCCAGGTAGGAGCTCACCAGATAGCGGGCGTGGGTCTCCCACAGCTTGGTCGTGCCCGCCATCTTCTCCGGCGGGGTCGGGCCCATCAGCTCCAACGGGCGTACCCCGTCCGGGAGGTGGCGCTGGAGGACGTCGAGGCCGTGGAAGCGGTCGCCGATGTCGACGGCCGAGATCCCGGCGGCGCGGGCCGCGTCGGTGACGTCAGGCTGCGCGGCGACCAGCACCTCGTGGCCCGCTCCCATCAGCGCCCAGGCCAGCGGGACCATGGGGGTGAAGTGGGTGGGGAAGGGGGTGCTTAGCATCAGTACGCGCATCTTCGTCGTCCTCCTCGGACTGTGGGGCGGCCTCTTCGGCGGGTAGGGGGGCGGCGGTGTCGGACACCTCCGCGGCGGGGGCGGAGGGTGCCTCCGTGGACGCGTCCGCCACCGCGTTCACGTCGACGTCCTTCATGACCAGAGCCGTCCCCAGCGCGAGCAGCAGGAGCCCCGCGGCCACCAGGAGCAGCGTGGACGTGGCGTGCGCGAAGGCGTCCGTCACCAGGTGGCGCCGTTCCGCGTCGAGCCCGGCGAGCTGGGCTGCCGCGGAGTCCGGGTCCTTGATGCCCGAGGCGCCGGCGGCCGAGGCGAAGCGGGCGCTGAGGACCGCGCCGAGCACGGTGCCGCCGATGGTGGTGCCCAGCATCGTCGCGAACCGCGAGGTGGTGGTGACCACGCCCAACTGGTCGGGCGCAGCGGCGGATTGGGTCATGAACAGCGCGATCTGGGTCACGCCGCCCAGGCCCACGCCGAGCAGCAGGAGCAGCAGGTCGAGCTCCCAGACGGGCGCGTCGGCCACGGTGAACCCGAGCCCGGCGACGGCGGCGGTCGCCGTCGCCGTGGTGACCACCAGGACCGCCTTGCACTTCCCGGTACGGGTGATGATCTTGCCCCAGCAGAGGAAGACCAGGACCACGCCGACGGCGAGCGGGATCAGATGGAGCCCGACCGCGTCCAGCGAGACGCCCCGCACGATGTTCAGGTAGTTGATGAGGAACACCGGCAGCGAGAGCAGCGCGAAGCCGCCCACGAACTGGAGGACCGCCGCGGGCCGGAACACCTTGTCCTTGAACAGGGTGAGCGGCATCAGGGGATCGGACGCCTTCAGCTGCCGCGCGACGAACGCTCCGGCCATCAGGAAGCCGCCGTAGAAGTAGGGCAGCACCGGACCGGAGAACGAGTTGTGCTCGCCGTACGCCTTCACGCCGAGCAGCAGCGCGCAGGTGGCGGCCGCGATCAGGACCGAGCCGAGGATGTCGACCTTCTGCCGGGTGCCCTTCACCGGGAGGCGCAGCGCCCAGGCCACTCCGGCGAGCGCGAGGCCTGCGAGCGGCACGTTGAGCAGGAAGATCCAGCGCCAGGACAGGTTCTCGCTGAGCGGGCCGCCGATCATGGGCCCGGCGATGATGCCGGCCGCGATGAGCGCGCCGCCCGCGTTGGAGCGCCCGGCGCGGGACTTGGGCGGGTACAGGGTGGCGATCACGATCAGCGTCATGCTCATCAGGCCGCCGCCGCCGAGCCCCTGGACCGCGCGGAAGGCGATCAGCTGGGTGAGCGAGTGAGCGGTGGCGCACAGCGCGGAGCCCGCCAGGAACGTGCCGAGCGCGGCCAGGTAGATCCGGCGCGGCCCGTAGCTGTCGCTGAGCCTGCCGTACAGCGGCTGCGCGGCCGTCGCGGCAAGGAGGTACGCGGTGATCAGCCAGGGGAAGCGGTCGATGCCGTGGGCGGGGTCGAGGTCGCGCACGATCGGCAGGACGGCCGAGGAGATGATCGAGCCGTCGAGCAGGGCCAGCGTCATGGTGGCCATCGCGCACACGATGAGCACCAGGACCTGGATGTCGCTCATCCCGTTCGGATTGGGCTTCTTCTCCTTGGTCACCTTTTCGTCGGCCTTGGTGTCCGCCTCGCTGGTGGCGGTTTCGGCGGTCACGTCCGTGCTCACGCCAGTACCTCCTGACGTGTCGTCAATTCTTCGAGCGGGGTGACGGTCTCGGCCGGGGCCGGCATGTCCTGGACCTCGGCGCGCAGCCGCCGGGCGCCCGCCTCGTATGTGGGTTCGGTGAGCAACTGTCGGGCGCTGTCGGCCAGTTCGGCGGCGCTGTTCTGCCGCTCGGCCGTGTCCAGGGTGATCCCGGCGCCCGCGGCTGCCACCTTGTCGCCGGCGAGGAACGTCTCGTCGAGCTGGGGGAGCACGAGCTGGGGGATGCCCAGCGCGGCCGCGGCCAGGGTGGAGCCGGGCCCGCCGTGGTGGACCACGAGGTCGGCGCCGGGGAAGAGCAGACCGGGGGCCGTCTCGCCGGAGTACGCCATGCCCGCGGGCAGGGTGCCGATCGCGGCCCGGTGCTCGGGGGCCGCGGAGACGACCGCCTCCACCCCGCCCGTCGAGGCCAGCGCGTCGACGACGCGGCGCACCAGCGGGGCGCCGTCGAGGTTGAGGGTGTGGCCGCCGAGCGCCACCGCGACCCGGCGCCCGGGCGGGGCGGCGTACGTCCAGGGCGTGCCGTCGCCGGTGTGCGGCACCGGGCGGATCGGCCGTGCGGCCGGGGCCTCCGCGCTCGCCAGGGTGGGCGGTGCCGGGTCGAGGATCAGGTCCGGCTCGGGGACGGAGCCGAGGCCGAGCCGCTCGCACAGCGGGCCGAGCCACATCCGGGTCTGGCCGAGCATGAACGTGGTGGTGGGGGCCACCCCCCACCGGTGCCACACGCTGGGGATGCCGAGCACCTTCGCGACGACCGGGCCCGCGAACTCCATGTGGTCCGAGATCACCAGGTCGGCCCGCCACTCGCGGGCCAGCTCCAGGTAGTCGTACAGGAAGTACGGGGCGTGGTTGCGCCACATCTGGGCGGCGCCGTCGATCTGCTGGGCCGGCGGGCGGCCCACCACCTCGATGGGGCGCAGGCCCTCGGGCCGCCGGCCCCGACGCAGATCGGTGTAGTGGAAGGCCTCGCCGAACGTGGCGGTGGCGAGGCCCGCCGCCTCGGCGGGCCCGGTGACGTCGGGCTGCCCCGCGACGAGCACCTCGTGGCCCTTTTCCTTGAGCGCCCGGATCAGCGGCAGCATGGGCAGGAAGTGCGTGTCGACGGGGGTGCTGATGATCAGTACGCGCATCGGAGGTTCTCCAGGTCACGGACGACGGCGGCGGGGCTGGGCATGGCGGCCATGGTCTCGGCGAGGACGGTCGAGCCCTTGGCGATCCGCTCCGAGGCGAGCAGGGTGCGCACGGCCTCGGCCACCTGGGCCGGGTCGTTCTGCGCCTCGGCCGTGCGCAGGGTGAGACCGGCGTCGGCGGCGGCGAGCAGGTCGCCGCCCTCGAACTGGTCGACCAGCTGCGGCATGATCAGCTGCGGGACGCCGAAACTGGCCACGGCGAGCAGGGTGTTGGCGCCGCCGTGGGTGACCACCGCGTCCGTCTTGTCGAGGAAGCCGTTGAGCGGCGTCGGCGGGATGATGGTGACGTTGGACGGGATGGTGCCGAGCTCGTCGACGAACTCCTCCTGCACGGTCATCACCGCGTCGGTCTCCGGCAGGTCGCCGAAGGCCTGGACGATGCCGCGGAACATCGGGAGCCCGCCGAGCGAGATGGTCTGGCGGCCCATGGTCACGCAGACCCGGGGCTTGTCGCCGCGCCGGCGCAGCCAACTCGGCACGTGGCCCGTGCCGTTGAACGGAATGTGCCGGATCGGCGCGCCGGCCGGTGCGCCCGCCACGAGGAGCTGCGGCGGGGCCGGGTCGAGCAGCAGGTCGGGCTTCGGGAGGCCGCCCTCGACGCCGAGGCGCTCGCAGGTGCCCTGGAGCAGGTCCTCGGCGGTGGCCCGCATCAGGTGGCTCATCGGGTCGACGCCCCAGCGGTGCGAGACCACCGGGATCTTGTGGACGCCGCCGATCAGGCAGGCGACCCAGTCGAAGATCTCCGAGATCACCAGGTCCGGCTTGAACCGCTCGGCGACCTCCAGGTACTCGGGCGCCATGTAGCGGGTGTGCAGGACCCACACCCGGGAGCCGATCATGGTCATCTTCGGGGTGAGCGGCCCGACGATCTCGATGGGCCGCTTGTTCGGCGGCAGCGGCGGGCTGAGCAGGTCCTTGCCGAAGAACTGCCGTCCCACGGTGACCGTGTTGAGGCCCGCCGAACGGGCCATCGGGATGATGTCGGGCTGGCCTGCGACCAGGACCTCGTGCCCGGCGCCGCGCAGCGCCCAGGCCAGCGGCACCATGCAGGTGAAGTGGGTGGACTCGGGGCTGCTCAGGATCAGTACACGCATGAGGTGTCCTCGGATGTGATGGGAGCGGCGGGGGCTTCGGCCCCTTGGGCGGGGCCGCGGCGCAGGCCCTCGGTGTACGCGATCACCACCCGGTCCGCGATCTCGGCCGGGATGCGGTCGGTGCGTACCGAGGCGGTGATCAGGGCGCCGTCCGCGGTGGTGCGGACGTCCAGCTCCAGCTCGGTGAACATGGTGGGCGCGCCGATGCGGGACAACCGGGCGGTGCAGCGGGCGAGTTCGAGCCTCGGGTCCGGGTCGTCCTGCATCAGGAAGCTCGGCATCGGGCGCAGGGACTCGCCGCCGCCGGTGAGCACCACGGTGCGGGCCAGCTGGGCGCCGCCGGTCTCCTGGGCGGCGAGGGCCTCGTCGACATGGGTCACCGCCTGCTCCAGGAGCCCGGAGCCGTCGTCCTTGTGCGGCGGCCAGAAGCGCAGGAAGAGCAGGTCGACCCGGCAGCTGACGGCGGAGGCGAGCACCTCGCTGCCCCGCCGGGCCACCGGCACCTTGACGGCGATGTCGCTCTGCCCGGTCAAGTCCCTCAGTACGAGGCCGAATTGGGCCGCGAGCATGGCGAAGCGGGTCGTGCCGAGCGCGCGGGCCCGCTCGTCCCAGCGGGCGAGCTCGGCGTTGGTCACGGTGCGCGAGGGTGAGTAGCCGGGCCCGGCGTTGCGGTCGTTGTCGGCGCGGCCCGGCAGCTCCAGGGGCTCCTGGAGCTCCAGGTGGTCCTCCCAGTACTCGGCCTGCGCCGCCAGGTCGACCCGGGCGATCACCCTGCGGTGGTCGGCGGACACCTCGGCGAGGGTCGCGGCCGGTGCGGGGAACTCGGGGGCGCGGCCCGAGAGCCGGGCGGCGTAGGCCAGCGACAGGTCGGCGGCGAGCACCGCCTCGGAGGCCCCGTCGAACGCGACGTGGTGGGCGACCAGGCCGAACAGGGTGCGCGCGGTGTCCTCGGCGCGCACGACCGCGCACCGCCACACCTCGGCGTCCCGGACGGCCAGCGGCGTGAGCGCGGCCGTCAGCCACGCGGTGGCGGCGGCCTCCTCGTCGGCGGCGTCGGGCAGCCGGATCACCTCGGCGTCGGCCGGGGCCGGCGGCACCACCGCGTACCCGAGCTCGTTGTCGCGGATCAAGTAGCGGGCGTGCAGGGCCTGGTGGCGCAGGTGGACGTCGCCGACCGCGGCCGTGAGGGCGTCGACGTCGACCGGTCCCTCGATCCACCAGGTCATCCGGCACAGACCGCCCAGGCCGTCCTTGTCGTGGGCGGCGGCGAACAGGAAGCCGGCCTGTTCGGGCGGCAGCAGGATCTCGCCGGGCTGAAGTCCCGGCACCGGGGCGTCGGCGGCCTCGGCCGAGCGCGCGGTGGCGTCCAGCCACGCGGCGAGCCGGCGCACGGTCGGAGTGCGGAAGATCTGCGAGGGCTGGACGGCCGCGCCGAGCACCGCGTCCAGGTGCTGGCACAGCTGGGCCGCCTCCAGGGAGCTGCCGCCGAGCTCGAAGAACGAGACGTCGCCCGGCACCCGCTCGGTGCCGAGGGCCGCCCGGAACCCCGCGGCGACCAGTGCCGCGGTGCCCTCGAAGGACTCGGCGGGTGCCTCGGCGCGCTCCTGCTCCGGGCGGACCCGCGCGGCCAGCTCCCGCCGGTCGATCTTGCCGTTCGCCAATTGCGGGAACTGGTCCAGGAGTTGGACACGGCGCGGCACCAGGTACTCGGGCAGTAGCTCGGCGAGCCGCTCGCGCAGCTCCTCCGGGCCTGCCCCGCCCTCGCCGTGCGTGTAGAAGAGGGCGAGCCCGTGGTAGGAGCCGTCGGGCTTGGGCACCGGCACGACCGCGGCGCCGGTGACCGTGGCCACCCGCTCCACGGTGCGCTCGACCTCGGCGGGCTCGATCCGGTGCCCCCGGATCTTGATCTGGCGGTCGCCGCGGCCGGTGTAGTGGAACACGCCCTCGGCCGACCGGTTGCCCAAGTCACCCGTGCGGTAAAGGCGTTGGATCCTGCCGCCGATCTCGGCCTCGACGAAGACCTCCTCGGTCAGCGAGGGGTTGCCGAGGTAGCCGCGGGCCAGGCCCGGGCCGCCCAGGCACAGCTCGCCGGTCTCGCCGGGCGCGCACACCCGGGTGCCGTCCAGAACGTGCACATCCGTGTGCGCCAGCGCGTGGCCGAGCGGGATGCCGGCCGGGTCGTCGCAGTCCTCGGGCCGCACCCGGTGGGCGGTGACGACGGCGCCGCACTCGACGGGCCCGTACACATTGAGCAGCCGGATGCCGGGGTGCTCGGCGAGGAAGGCGCGCACCCGGGTCGGGGCGGCCCGCTCACCGCCGATGGACAGCCACTTCATCCCGGCGAAGGCCCCCACATCGGTGGTGACCAGCATGTTGAACAGCTGCGTCGTCATGAACGCGGCGTTCACGCCCTCCTCGGCGATCAGCGCGCGCAGGGTGCGCGGCACCAGGACCGTCTCGTCCAGGAGTACGGTCCGCCCGCCCGTGAGCAGCATGCTCCAGCAGTCCAGGGTGAAGCCGTCCCAGGTCGGGGGAGCGGTCTGCGGCATCACGGTGCCGGGGCCGAGCTCGGCGTAGAAGGCGCCGTCGAACAGGCGCACCGCGTTCTCGTGGCTGGACACCACGCCCTTGGGGGTGCCGGTGGAGCCGGAGGTGAAGAACACCGAGCAGGCGTCGGTGCCGGTCACCGCGACCGGCGCGGGGGTCAGGCCGCGCGCCGCGGTGAGGGTCAGGTCCTCGGCCGGCGGCGTCCAGGTGGGAACGGACCAGTCGCCGTCCACGGTGGTCACCAGGAGCGGCGCGCCCAGCTGGCCGATCACTCCTTCGAGCCGGTCGACGGGCCACCGGGCGTCCAGGAACGAATAGGCGGCCCCGCACTTGAACAGCGCGAGCAGGACCGCGATCAGCGGGGTGCCGCGCTCCATGAGCACCGGCACCAGCTGCCCGCGGCGCACGCCGTGGCCCTGCAGCAGCGCCGCGTACCCGTCGGAGGCGGCGTCGAGGTCGCGGTAGGAGACGCCGACTCCCCGGTGGGACACGGCGGTTGCCTCGGGGAAGCGGCGGGCCGCGTCCTGGAACAGGCCGTGCATCGTCTCGCCCCGCACGAAGCGGTTCGTGCCCGTCGTGGGCTCAAGGAGTACGGTCATCGTCTTCCTGTCTCCTCAGGTGTGGGAACGTCCGTGTGACCGGCTCTCGCGCACTCCTCCAGGAAGCCCACGAGCTGGTCGGGGGTGGGCATCCGGTCGGTCTCGGCCCGCAGCGCCTTCGACCGCTCCCGGTAGGAGGGGCGGGTCAGCAGGTCCTGGACGGCCGCGCCGACCGCGCCCTCCTCGGCGTCGGCGGGCAGCGCGGTGCCCGCGCCGGACGCGCGCACCAGATGGGACCAGTGCTCCTGGAAGGCGTTGCGCGGCAGCAGGAGCTGGGGAAGGCCGTGGGTGACGGCGATGAGTCCGCTGCCGACGCCGCCGTGGTGGACGAGCGCGTCGCAGTGCGCGAGCAGCACGTCGAGCGGGAAGGACTCCACCATCCGTACGCCGTCCGGGAGTTGGCCGGTGTTGGCCGCCTGCTCGGGGGTGACCGCGAGGACCACGTCGGTGTCCAGGCCGAGCAGTGAGCGGACCACGTGGTCGCGCACCTCGTCCAGGGCGGAGGTGGTGACCCCGCCGGTCACGCAGACCAGCGGCCGGCCCGAGGGGCGCTCGGCGCGCAGCCAGTCGGGCAGCGCGGCCGGGCCGGCGAACGGGATGTAGCGCATGTTGGCGCGGCGCACCCCGTGCGGCGGGCGAAGGCCCGGCGGGCACGGGTCGATCCACACCGAGGGGCCGACCACCGGGTCGGCGCCGAAGCGCTCGAAGAGCTTCGCGTAGGAGGGGCGCAGCTCCGCTTCGCTCTCGCAGTGCACGCCGAGCGAGACGCCCCAGGTGTGGCCGACCGCCGGAACCTTGATCGCGGCGGCGGCCACCAGGCCCGCGGCGGCCGCGGTGTCGTGCACCACGATGTCCGGGCGCCAGAAGCGGGCGAAGTCGACGAGGTCGTCGGTGAGGGTGTCGGCGACGGCGATCATCTTCTCGACGAGCGCCTCGCTCAGATCGGCGTCGAGGACGGCCACCGACTCGGCGGCCGCCTTCAACCGCCCGGGGCCCAGGCCCAGTTGACGGGCCGCGACCTCGGCGGTGGCGGCCTCGTCGCCGACGGGCACGGCCACCAGACCGGCCCGGGTGACGGGGGCCACGCACTGGGGCCGCACCGCCACCCGCACCTCGTGGCCCGCAAGGCGGCAGGCCCAGGCGAGCGGGATGATCCAGGGGACATGGGCCGGGCCGTGCCCCACGAACAACACGCGCATTCAGTTGCCTCACTCCATCGCGTACGGTCAGTGGCAGGGCAAGGGTGGGGGCACCCGCTCGAATGCGACTCGCGTCCGGTACGAACACGAAAGTGCCCGCAGGGGGAGTCCCTGCGGGCACTTCGGACGCGGTACGGATCAGGCGCGACGGCCGCCCCTGCGGTAGGCGAAGGCGGCGAAGGCCGCGAGCAGCGCCGTCCACAGGGCGAGCACGCCGAGCCCGGTGCCGCTCGGCGCGGAGTTGGCCGCCGCGTCCCAGGAGAGCTGGGCGTAGCGGTAGACCGGGGTCTCCTTCGACAGCGGCTGCAGCCACTGCGGAAGGCTGTCGGTCGGCATCATCAGGCCGCCGAGCAGCGTGAGCGTCAGGTACGAGACGGTGCCGGCGATCTGCGCGAGCTGGGCCTTGAAGAGGTAGCCGATGCCGATGCCGAGCATCGCGAGCGGGGCGATGCCGACCCAGAGCAGCAGGAAGATCTCCAGCCAGGTGCCGGGCGAGAGGTCGACGCCCCGGTAGAACTTGCCGATCAGGCCGATCACCACGATCGGCAGGATGCCGAGGCAGGTGGCGACGGCGCCGCGGGCGATGACGACCTGGACCGGCGAGAGCGGGGTGAGCCGCAGCTGGCGCAGCCAGCCGAGCGCCCGGTCCTCGGCGATGCCGGTGCCGTTGGTGATGACCACGCCGAGCGCGCCGAACGCCGCCGCGCCGACCATCGCCCGCACCAGGGATTCCTGGTCGGGGCCGCCGCCAGCGAGGGTGACGTACAGGCCGACCGGCATGATGAGGCTCATCATGAGGTAGCCGCCGTTGCGGACGAGCCGCAGGATTTCGAGGCGGATGTAACCGAGCATCAGTTGGTCCGTCCTTCCGGAGCGGCGGCCGCGTGGCGGGACTGGTGGGTGAGCGCGATGAAGGCCTCCTCCAGGCCCACGCCCGAGACCTCCAGGTCGGTGAAGGCGTCGGCGCGCGACAGTGCGTGCACCGTCGAGTCGGAGTCGCTGGTGCGCAGGTGGACGCGGCCGCCGCGGAACTCCACGGAGCTGACGCCCGGCAGCAGGTCGAAGCCGTTCTGGGCGCCGCGCGGCACGAAGCTGACCGTGCGGCCCTCGATCATGGACTTGATCTGCGAGGTCGTGCCGTCGGCGACGACCCGGCCCGAGGCGATGACGACGACGCGGTCGGCGCTGTCGTCGGCCTCTTCGAGGTAGTGCGTCGAGAAGAGGACGGTGTTGCCGCGCTCGGCGTACCGCTGCATCGCGGCCCACAGCTCGCGCCGCGACTCGACGTCGAGGGCGGCGGTCGGCTCGTCGAGGACCACCAGGTCCGGGTCGCCTGCCAGGGCGAGCGCGAACCGCACGCGCTGGGCCTGGCCGCCGGAGAGCCGGTCCACGTTACGGGTGGCGATCTTGGTGAGCTCGGCGAGCTCCAGGACCTCCTGGAGCGGCAGCGGCTTGCGGTAGGTCTGGCGCACGAAGTCGACCAGCTCGCGCACCGACACCCGGGGAATCATCTTCCCCTCCTGGAGCATGGCCCCCAAGTGCCCTGCGCGCATGGCGAGTTCGGGCTTCTTGCCGAAGACCTCGATGGTGCCCTGGTCCGGCGGGAACAGCCCGAGGAGCATGTTGATGGTGGTGGACTTGCCGGCGCCGTTGGGGCCGAGGAGGGCGACCGTCTCACCGCGGCCGATCGTCAGATCGATCCCGTCGACGGCGCGGACGCTGCCGTACTCCTTGACGACACCCTTGAAGACGACCGCGGGCGGGCCGTGCTGTTCTGCCATGGGGGGTGGCACCTGTTCCCTTTCCTGTGTGAGTGAGCGCATGTCAGATCAGCCCTTCCAAGGTGTGGACCAGCTCCGTGGGGCCTGGCAGGCATTCGATCTCCGCGCGTACGTCGTGCGCGGCCTTGCGGTGACGCTCGTCCTCAAGAAGGCCCGCGAGGGCCTCCCGGACGAGCCCGGGGTCGTGCTGCTCGGCCTCGCTGGCGAGGCTGAGCCCGGATCCGGACTCCTGGACGAGCCGGCCGGTGGTCTGGAGGAACGGCTTGTCGCCGGGCAGCACCAGCTGCGGGACGGCCGAGGCGAACGAGGTCATGCTGGTGCCGCTGCCGCCGTGGTGGACGGCGACCGCCGTGTGGCGCATCACCGGTCCGATCGGGAAGCGGTCGACGACCTTGACGGAGGACGGGATCCCGGCGAGCGCCGAGTGGTATTGGGCGTCGATCGGGAACAGCACGTCCAGGCCCTGCTCGGTGCACGCGTCCAGGACGTTCCGGAAGCCCAGCGGCAGTTCGCCCGTCTCGGCGAGCACCCGGCCGTGCCACATGCCCAGGCACAGCAGGGCTCTGGGCCGCTCGGGCCGCACGACCGCCCAGTCGGGCAGTTCGGCGGTGCCGCAGTACGGGACGTACCGCGAGAGCAGGCCCGGGGTGTTGTCGCCCTCGGGGAGCAGCGAGGCCGGGCTCGGGTCGATGATCAGGGCCGGGTCGGGGAAGCCGTCGGCCCCGAACTCGACGCACAGGTCGTGCAGTTGGACCTTGGCCTGACGGAGCAGCGGGCTGGTGAAGTCGTCGGGGCCCCAGCGGTGGATGATGCCGGGCACGCCGAGGGCACCGGCGACGACGAGTCCGCCGAACTCCACCGGGTCGGTCACCACCAGGTCGGGCTCCCAGGCCCGGCCGAGCGTCACCAGGTCGTCGATGTAGCCGCCGAGCCGGGTGCGCCAGCGCTCGCCGACCGCGTCCCACTCGGAGTCCGCGCGGCGGTCCATGCCGGCCCGGTCGGGCATCGCCACGGCGCCGGGCCGGGTGAGCCGCTGGCGGGTCTCGCCGCCGCCGACGAGGCGGGTGTCGAGACCGGCCGCGGCCGCGAACTTCACGAGCTCGGCGTCGCCGGCCACCAGCACCTGGTGTCCGGCCGCCCGCAGCGCCCAGGTCAGCGGCACCATCGGCACGATGTGGCTGGGGACCAGAGCGGTCACTAGGACGCGCATGACTCCTCCTGGACCGCGTGCGCGGCGACGAGTTCTTCGAGGTCGGTGACCAGCTGTTCCACCGGCGGGCAGGCGAGGACCGAGCGCCGCACGGCGGAGGCCCTGCGCTGGAAGGAGGGCTCGGTGAGCAGCCGGCCGAGGGCTTCGGTGACGGTCTCGCCGGTGACCCAGTAGGCGGGCAGGTTGATGCCGCTGCCGACCTCGGCGACGTGCTCGGCCGAGTTGGGCTGGTCGTCGTACATCGGCGTGACGAGCATCGGCGTACCGCTGCGCAGGCCCTCGCGGATGCTGCTGTGGCCGCCGTGCGTGACGAACACGTCGGCCGCCTCCAGGAGCACGTCCTGCGGGACCCACTCGGTGAGCAGCCGCACGTGCGGGGGGACTTCGCCGAACTCCTCGGGGTCGCGGCCCACGCCGATCGAGACGAGCGCGGTGCAGTCGAGCCCCGAGACCGCCTCGATCACCGCGTGCAGCACCTCGTCGGACTTCCACGGCATCGACGGCGCCATCGTGCCGATGGAGGCGTACACCACCGGCTTGTCGTCGGGCAGTTCGGCGAGCCAGGGCAGGGCCTTGTCGTCGCTGCGGTACGGGGTGGTCTGGCGGTAGTGGCGCAGGGTGCGCGGGTCCAGGTCGTCGCCGGTGCACTCGGCCGGGAGCCAGCTGATGAGGCCGTGCCGGTAGGCGGAGTTGTCGTCGGGGTCGGCGGGCAGGCCGAGTTCGGTCCGCAGTTCGTTGAGCGGTCCGTTGGTGACGGCAGGAGGCAGCAGGTGGGTCGAGCCGCCGGCCACCGCGATGTGCGGGATGCCGAGCGACTCGGCGGCGAGCAGGCCGCCCATCTCCTCGCCCTCGCGGACGATCAGGTCGGGCTTCCAGTCGGCGGCGATCTCCAGGATGTCGCGGGCCGCGGCCAGGGCGGGCGGCCCGAGCACACACTCCACGAGCCCCTCCTCGTACGCCTCCTGGTCGGCCCGGAACAGCGGAAGCGCGATCGCCTCGATGCAGAAGGGGTCCTTGGCCCAGTCGAACCCGGCCGGGAAGAACTCCAGGCCGTAGCTCACGCTCTCCTCGCGCATGGACTCGTCGTCGGCCACGGCGACGGTGTGCCCGGCTCGGACGGCGGCCTGGGCCAGGGGGATCAGCAGGCGCAGATGCGACTTGCCCGCATGGGCGGTGAACAGGATGCGCACGGCGGGTCTCCGATTGGGGGGTGGGGGCGGCCCTCACGGGCCGCCCGTCGGTATGGCCAAGAGCGTGACCCGCCCCACTCGAACTCCACTTGAGCCGCCATGGGCCGGGCTTTCCCCGGCCGCACTCAAGTCCTATTCGAGAGGCGGTGGCGACCTTGGGCGCATGCCGTATGCCCGAAGGAATCGACCGAACCGCCGAACAGGGGAGTAGCTGGATGCGTTGGAACGAGATCTATGTCGCCTCGCTCGGCAGCTGGCTGCCCGAGCCCGTCCCGGTGGCCGAGGCCGTCGCGGCCGGGGAGTGCGGCCAGGAGTGGATCGACGACTTCGGGTACGAGTCCGTGCGGATCGCCCGCGAGAGCGAGGAGGAGGGCTGGACGGCGCCGCCGGACATGGCCGTCGCCGCCGGCCGCACCGCGCACGAGCGCTCCGGCCTGAACAAGTCCGCGTACTCCCTGCTCCTGCACGGCAGCACCTGGTTCCAGGGCCTCGACATCTGGCCGGCCGCGTCCTACATCGCCAAGCGGACCGTCGGCGCCACCGTGCCCGGCCTCGACGTGCAGCAGCGCTGCAACATCGGCATCAGCGGGCTCGACCTGGCCGCCGCCCACCTCACGGCCGGCTACGGCAAGGGCAGCGCGGTCATGCTCACCACCGCCGACCGCTTCGGCGGCCCCGGCGCCAACCGCTGGCAGCTGCGGCACGGCAACGCCTACGCCGACGGCGCCACCGCCACCATCCTGTCCACCGAAGGCGGCTTCGCCCGGCTCAAAGCCACGGCGACCGTCGCGGACAACTCCCTTGAGCCGATGGCCCGCGGCGACGAGGAGTTCGGCCCGGTCTCACGCGCTGCCGAGCGGCAGATCGACCTCACCGCACGCGGCGACGCCCAGAAGGCCGTCAGCGACGAGACGATGACCAACATCCGCTTCGGCAAGGTGATGCAGGAGGCCAAGCAGGCCGTCCTCGACGACGCCGGGCTTGAGATGGACGACATCGCGTACGTCATCATCCCCTCCACCGGCCGGATCAAGGGCCCCTTCCAGATCCACCACCTGCTCGGCGTGGACGAGTCCGAGACGACCTGGGAGTTCGCCCGCCGCAGTGGCCACATCGGCGCCGGGGACTGGGCCGCGGGTCTCGAAAACCTGCTGCTCACCGGCCAGTTGAAGTCCGGCGACCACGTGATGCTCTACGGCGGCGGCGCGGGTTACACCATCACCACCGCCGTGCTGGAAATCCTGGAGATCCCGGCCTGGGCCGAGCCCGCAGCGGCCTGAACAAGCCGCCCACCACAAGGAGTTGGCACACCCCATGGAGATAGTCGGCAGGGGCTTCCTGGCCGGACACCTGGCAGGCATCGCCGGACACCACCCCGACGTGGTGGCGCTGGCCGCCGGGGTCTCGGCCGCCGGTGACATTCCGCCGGAGCAGTACACCCGGGAGTCCAAGCGCCTGTACGAGGTGCTGCGGCACTGCGAGAAGACCGGCAAACGCCTGGTGTTCTTCTCCACGGCGTCCGCCGGGATGTACTCGGTGCCCGACGCCTCGCCCGGCCGCGAGGACGGCCCCGTCTACCCGGCGACCCCGTACGGCCGCCACAAGCTCTCCCTCGAAGCGGTCGTCAAGTCCTCGGACGTCGAGTACCTGATCCTGCGCCTGTCCCACGTCGTCGGCTTCAACCAGCCCGCCCACCAGCTACTGCCCGCCCTTGTACGGCAGTTGGTGAGCGGCGAGATCCAGGTCTACCGCGGCGCGCAGCGCGACCTGATCGACGTCGAGGACGTCATCAAGATCGTGCACACGCTGCTCGTCGACGGCCGCACCCGTGACGTCGTCAACGTCGCCTCGGGCCACGCCCCGCACATCGAGGACGTCGTCACGCACATGGAGCACCTGCTCGGCACCCGCGCCGAGAAGTCCTACGTGGAGGCCTCAGGCGCCCAGCCCGTCTCCATCGACAAGCTCTGCCGTCTCGTGCCGCCGGTGTACGGGCTCGGCTTCGGGCCCGACTACTACCGCACGGTCCTCGACAAGTACGTGCACGCCTATGCGCACCAGCCGGTCACCGCGTAACCACACACCCACTCAGATTCGGAGTCACACCCCATGAGCGAGAACAGCCCCGTCGTCGCGGTCGCCCACTTCGTCCTCAAGGAGAAGCACAAGGCGAAGGGCGCCGAGTTCGAGAAGGCCTACCTCAAGTACAAGGAGGCCGTCGCCGCCAAGGACGGTCTGCTGCGCACCGCGCTGCTCCGCGGCATCAAGGAGCCCGACAACTTCGTCATCCTGACCTGGTGGCGGGACGCGGACGCGCACCGCACGGTCGTCGGCGACTGGCAGTTCTTCACCGCCGTCAGCAGCCGCTTCGTCTACCTCGCCGCCATCACCAGCGTGCACGGCCCGGTCCTGGCCGGCCAGGACGCGGCCGACGGCCTCGGCGAGCTCGCGGTGCCGTCCGCGGACGCGGCCGTCGCGCTCACCACGTTCACCCTGCGCGAGGGCGCCGACCAGCAGGCCTTCGAGGGCTCCTTCCTCGGCCACCTGTCCTTCGTCAAGGGTCACGAGGGCTTCCTCGGCCACCAGCTGGTCCACTCCAACCGCGAGACCGGCGCCTACGTCAACATCGGCTGGTGGAGCGGCCCCCAGGCCTACCTGCCGGTCCTGCAGAGCCCCGAGATGGCCGCCGACGCCAAGACCATGGCCGTGCACGCCGAGGTCAAGGGCGGTCTGTACAAGGCGGTCGTCGACTCGGCCCGCACAGCGGTCGCCACCGTCTGAGCACCGCGAACCACCGCACACCGAAAGGCGGGCCGGGTCTTCGAGACCCGGCCCGCCTTTCGCGTCGCGTACTTTTCAGCGGGCGGTGAACAGCCCCTCGGCCACCTCGATCGACGGGTTGCCGAACGCGATGGTGCGCAGCACCTTGCGGTAGACCGGGGTGTGCTTGACGACGGCCGCGAGCTTCGGGCGCACCCGCGTCGCGAACGTGCCGGTCGACAGCATCGCCTTGGACTGCATGCCCTGGAGCCGCATCATCGTCGCGATGTCGGGTGCCCGGCGCTCCTCGAAGCGGGCCAGGAACGCCGCGCTCGCATCCCCCCGGCCCACTGACTCGACAAGGAGCGGGTGCAGGACGACCGCGTCCTGCACCGACAGGTTGATGCCCTGCGCGCCGATCGGGCTGTGCGTGTGCGCCGCGTCGCCCATCAGGACCAGGCCGTCGGTGGCCCAGCGCTCGGCGCGCCCGGAGAACACGTCGAGCAGGCTGAGGTCGCGCAGCGAGGTGATCTGCTCCTCGATCAGGTCCGCGTACGCCGGCACCGCCTTCGACAGCTGCGCCTTGACGTGGCCGAGGCCCTCGGCGACCACGTTCTTGTAGCCGCCGTGCGGCAGCGTCCAGCCGACCTGGATCCGGTTGGGCCAGGACCCGTACGCGAGCACGGGGCTGGTGCCCGCGCTCCTGAACACCCGTACGTCGTGGCTGACTTCGGGCTCGTCCCTGGTCAGCTTGAACCACAGCACGTCCTGGTCGAAGGCCTCGCTGCGGCCCGCCTCGATGCCGGCGAGCCGGCGCACCTTGGAGAACCGCCCGTCGGCGCCGACCACGATCTTGCTGTGGAAGACGTGCCCGTCGGCGGCGGCCCCGGTGACCCGGCCCCGCTCGTCGCGCAGCAGCGCGTTGACGCGGCAGCCGTCCACGTACTCGAAGTCGGGGAACTCGGCGCAGCGCAGCAGGAGTTCGGTCAACAGGTGGGACTGCGGGATGGACAGCAGGTGGTCGTACGGGGCCGGCAGCGCCCGGTAGTCGATGTCCAGCAGGACCCGGTCCTGCTCCACCAGGCGGAAGCGGTCGTGCTCGTGGCAGCCGCGCTCGCGGGCCCCGGCGAGCACGCCGAGCCGGTCCAGGACCGTCATCGCGCCCGGCTGGAGGATCTCGCCGCGGAACTCCCGCTGGTGCGAGCGCGAACGCTCCACCACGCTCACCCGCACCCCGGACTTGAGCAGCAGCAGTGCGAGGGTCAGACCGGCGGGGCCCGCCCCGACGACGCACACGTCACTGCGGTGCTCCTCGTCGGTGCGGGCCCCCGCGCGGACCTCCTCGGCGGCCGCGGTCATCGCTGCCCGGCCAGCGCGAGCGCCAAGCGCACGTCGGTGGTGGCAATCTCAAGGACCCGGTCGCGGCCGGTCGGGGCGACGGCGAGCACGTCCGCCGTCACCAGGACCCCGCCGGGCGCCTCCACCAGACGCCAGCGGCGCCGGTAGAGCTCGGCCGGCGCGGGCGGCGTGAGCAGTTTCTGTACGAGGGTGTGGCCGCCGTGCTCGATCTGCACGGTCGGCGCGTCGTCCTGGGTGCCGAACCAGGCGCTCTCCTCGCCGTCGCGCCACGGCAGCGCGTCCAGGAGCCGGGCGTGCACCGAGGCGACCGAGCCGGACAGGACCGCGCTGTCCTCGACCCGGATCACGTCGGAGGTCAGCGAACCGGGCCGCTCCGTCTTGGACTTGAGGGTGCGCATCTGGAGCCCGCCGTGCCGGTCGAGCTCGCCCGCCGTCTCCGCGGGGTCCGCGTCCGTGGTGAACCAGTGCCCGGACACCACCCGGCAGCCGCCGTCGGGGCGGGGCAGGAAGTCCCAGGTGCCGCCGAGCTCCTTGATCGGGCCCACCGAGCCCTGCTGTGCGAAGTCCATGCGCAGCGCCACCGGGTCCAGGGTGCGCCGGGACGTCCAGATGCGCAGGCCGCCCTCGGGGCCCGGGCGCACCGCCCAGAACTTCACCTCGTCGTCCTGGCCCTGTTGGCTCAGGGTCTCGGTGTGCGCGATCCAGGGGTAGAGCAGCGGCCAGTCGGCCACATCGGTCAGCGCCCGGTAGACGGTGTCCGCCGAGGCGTCGATCTCGATGCCGGCACGCGTCCGGTGGATCTCCCTGTCGGTCGTGGAAGTGCTCATCGCAGTACCTCTCAGAGGGTGGCGGGGGAGGGGGTGGCGGCGGCCTTCGCCCGGAGCATGCGGCTCAGGGTCAGCCCGGGGTCGGTGACCACGACGGGGCCGAGCGCCGCGTCGATCCGGGCGAGCAGCTCCGGGTCGAGCACGGCCTCGGCGGCCGCGAGGTTGCGGCCGATCTGCTCGGGCGCGGAGGCCCCGATGACGGCCGTGGCGACCTGGGCGTTCCGCAGCACCCAGGCCAGGGCGAGTTGAGGCATCGTCAGATCGGTCTCCGAGGCCAGCTCGGCGACGCGGCCGACGGCGGTCAGGACCTCGTCCGACAGGAAGCGGTAGCGCTGGATCGAGACGTCTCCGCCCTTGGCGGCCACCGCCCGGGAGCCCGCGGGCGCCTGCCGCCCCGGCTTGTACTTTCCGGTCAGTACGCCGCCGGCCAGCGGCGACCAGACCATCTGCCCGATGCCGAGCGGCGCGCACGCCGGGACGACCTCGGCCTCGATGACCCGCCACAGCATCGAGTACTGCGGCTGGTTCGAGACCAGCTCGATGCCAAGGTCGCGGGCGAGTTCCGCGGCCCGCTCGATCTCGTCGGCGGCCCACTCCGAGACACCGACGTAACGGACCTTGCCCGCGGCCACGGCGTCCGCGAAGGCGCTCATGGTCTCTTCGAGCGGCGTCGAGTCGTCGTACAGGTGCGCCTGGTACAGGTCGATGTGCCCGGTGCCGAGGCGGCGCAGCGAGGCGTCCAGGCTCTCGGCGATACGGGTCCGCGACAGCGCGCCCGGGCCGGGCCCGCCGCCCCTGCCGACCTTGGTGCAGATCACGACGGCGTCCCGGTCGACGCCCGCGAGGGCCCGGCCGAGGTGCTCCTCGGCCCGGCCCTCGGCGTACGCGTCGGCGGTGTCGAACGTGGTGATGCCCGCGTCGAGGGCGGCCCGCACGCAGGCGGAGGCGGCCCGGTCGTCCAGCTGGTTGCCCGCGGTCAGCGAGTTCCCGAACGCGACCCGGCTGACCACCGGTCCCGAGGCACCGAGACGGCGGTACTCCATGGTGAATCCCTTCTGTTCCGGGCGGGGCCCGCCTCCCGAGCCGTCAGGCCCCGGCCGGGGCGAGCTCGGCGCGGTTGCCCGCGACGTGGGCGGCGGGCACGGTGCGCACCTCGGCGAGCGCGGCGAGCGCCGCGTACTCGGGCAGGGCGGTCGCCGCGAGCGCGGCTTCCGCGTCGCGCCAGCGGGTGAGCGCGGTGAACCCGCCGGGCCGGGCGAACAGCGACTTGGCGAGGTCGGCGGCGACGAAGCCGTCCAAGGCGGCGGCCGCCTGCGCATGGGCGCGGTAGGCCCCGACGAAGGCGTCGGTGGTGTCGGAGCTGTCGGCGTTGCCGGCTTCGACGGTGAAGAAGTCCACGAAGAGCACGTCGCCGGGCTCGCCCGCGACGCCGTCGAAGCGCGCGAGCCCCATCGAGGGGTCGGCCTCCACAGAGACGATCTTGTGGAATTCCTCGGCGTGCTCCTGGAACGTGGCGCTCGCGAGGACCTTCTGGAAGTCCTCGGGCCGCTCCCACCAGCCGAGGTTGACGTACACCTCGGGCCGGCCGGCCGAGCGGACCGCCTGGTGGGCGAGGAAGCCCGGCTGGGCGCGCATCCACTCCACGTGGGCCAGGAAGCGGGCCTCGAACTCCTCGGCGCCCGCCGGGTCGAGCAGCGTGAACGTGTTGATGACGGTGAAGGACATGCGGTGCCTCTCCGGCTCAGCTTGCGACGGGCTGACGATGTGTCAACTGCTCGGCAAGCACCCGTCGTTGGATCTTTCCGTTGCCCGAGCGCGGGATCGCGTCGAGCGTCATGGCGTCGCGTACGTGCTGGTAGTACGGCAGGGCGTCATTGGCCTGCGCGATGACATCGGCGAGGTCGTCAGGGTGCGCGCCGGCGAGCACCACGAGGGCGCCCGCGACCGCGCCGTGCTCGACATCGGCCAGCTCGACCACGACGACGTCGGCGACCCGCGGGTCGCGGCGCAGCACGCGCTCCACGTCCGAGGGCGCGACCAGGAAGTTGTCGCACTTGAAGACGTCTTTGAGGCGGTCCACCAGGAACAGCCGGCCGTCCTCGTCGATCCGGCCGACGTCGCCGGTGCTCAGCCAGCCGTCCGGCTCAAGGCCGGTGCCGTCGGGCCCGCCCGCGTACCCCTGCATCACCTGCGGGCCGCGCAGCTGCACCTCGCCGACGCCGCCCGGCGCGAGCACCGCGCGCGAGTCGATGTCGACGACCCGGCACTCGGTCCCGGCGACCGGGGTGCCGACCGAGCCGTGCACCGGGTGGTCCGGGTCGTCGCTGTGGGTCAGCGGGGAGGTCTCGGCGAGCCCGTACCCCTGGAAGACCGGCACGCCGAACCGCTTGGACAGGCGGCGCGCGGCCGGCACCGGAAGGCCGGACCCACCGGAGGCGATCCGCCGCACGGACGTCATCGAGACGGAGTCCAGATCCGGGTCGGCCGCGAGCCGGGCGAGCCGCACCGGCAGGCTGTACAGGATCGTCGCCCGATGCCGGTTGGCGGTCATCAGCGCGGCGTACGGCTCCGGCGAGGCGCACAGGACCTGCGTCGCGCCTGCGGCGATGGCCGAGTTGAGGTGCATCGGATGGTAGGTCGGCAGGTGGTTCAGGCTGACCGTGTCGCCGTCGAGCCGGTGCGCCTGGGCGATCTGCGCCGCGTTGACGGTCACGTTGCGGTGGCTGAGCCGAACGGCCTTGGGGCGCCCGGTGGTTCCGCTGGTGAACTGGAGGGCGGCGGTGTCCCCGGGCCCCTTGCCGTGGGCGGCAAGGGGCCGGTCGGAGGCGAGTGAGTCGAGACCGTCGGTACCGGCGCCGATCAGGACGACCTCGCGCAGCTCGGGCAGCCGGTCGCGGACCTGCTCCAGGCGCGCGTTCAGACCGGTGTCGAGCAGGGCCACGCGGGCCCCGCCGAGACCGAGCACGTGCAGCAGGTCGTCCTCGCGCAGCAGCGGGTTGACCACGGCCACGGTGTGCCCGGCCCGCACGGCCGCGTAGTACGCGACGGCGACGTCCGGGTGAAGGACGGTGCCCACCGCCACGACCGTGGGCTCGGGCGCGAGCGCCTGGAGCCCGGCGGCGACGGCGGTGACCCGGGCGTCGAAGGTGGCGTAGTCCATCGCGAAGTCGTCGGTGACGACGGCGCGCCGCGCGGGGTGCGCGGCGGCGGCCCGGGAAAGCAGCTGGTCGAGCCGGTCGGGCACCTCGGGCAGGGTGTCAGCCACGGAGCGCCTCCGCGTAAGTGCGGGCCAGCTTCAGGGTGTTGGTCGAGTTGGTGGACAGCGCGCGGTGCACATAGGCGCGGGCGTCGGCGACGGTCTTGCCTTCACCGAGGTACTTCTCGATGGTGTCGGTCCGCAGCGTGACGGTGTGCCGGGAGGTCACATCGACGCCGCCCTCGACCTCGACGATGGTCCAGCGACCGGTGTGGGCGGTCATGAGTCCGGGCACGGTGGTCTGCTTGTAGACGATGCGGTCCGGCGCGAAGACGACGCGGATCGACTCGGTGGTGTGCACCGAACCGTCGGCGGTGCTGGTGTCCATCGCCATGACCTGCACACCGGGCTCGTCCTCGGTCAGGTCGAGACGCGCGACGTGCGGCAGGCGCTCGGGCCACAGGTCGGCCCGGTTCAGGAAGTCGAATACATCAGCAGCGTCGGCGTCCATGTGCACGGTGTCGTCGAAGGTGAAGACCAGCTCGTCCAACTGGGCGTGCCGCTCGGCGAGTTCCTTGATGTTGTTCAGCTCGGCCGCGCTGTTGCGGTCCACCGCCGAGTTGATCCAGTCCACGGCGTCCGGGGCGTCGTCGACGGCCTCGAAGTCGTGGTGGAGTTCGAGCAGCGAGGTCTCGGCGTCCACGGGGGAGACCACCCAGGCGCCGCCCATGCCCGCCACCGGCGGCGTCGAGACCTCCTGGCGGAAGTCGACCCGCAGACGCTGCGGGTCGAAGGTGCGGCGCGAGATCCAGTTCTTGACGGCGCCGTTGGCGGTCGCCCAGATGTGGATGCGCTCGGCGCGGTCGTCCCGCTCCAGGTGCTCGACGTGCACGTTGGGGCCGAAGTACTGCGGCCACTTGGTGACATCGGCGACGATCCCGTACACGACCTCGGCGGGGGCGGCGACGGCGACGCTGTGGAGGGTGTGGTGCTTCGTTCCGGTCACGGACACGGGGTAACTTCCTTAAGTGATAGGGGAGTTGGGGGAGCCGTCGGGCTCGTCGTCGGGGCCGGTCGACCCCTCGGGGTCAGAAGTTGCCGAGGCCGCCGCAGACGTTGAGGGCCTGCGCGGTGATCGAGGCGGCGGTGTCGGTGGCCAGGTAGCCGACCAGACCGGCGACCTCCTCGGGGGTGGAGTAGCGGCCGAGCGGGATCTTCGAGGTGAACTTGGCGAGGATCGCGTCCTCGGAGGTGTCGTACGCCTCGGCGTAGCCCTGCCGCACGCGCTGCGCCATCGGCGTCTCGACGTAGCCGGGGCAGACGGCGTTCACGGTGATGCCGGTGGGGGCGAGCTCGTTGCCGAGCGCCTTGGTGAAGCCGACCACGCCGTGCTTCGACGCGGAGTAGGGGGCGCCGAGCACCACGCCCTGCTTGCCGGCGGTGGAGGCGATGTTGATGATCCGGCCCCAGCCGCGCTCGCGCATCCCGCCGGCGTTCAGCGCCTCGCGGGTCACCCGGAACACGCTGTTCAGGTTGGTGTCGATGACGTCTTCCCACAGCTCGTCCGACACGTCGGCGGTCACGCCGCCGCCGCTGCGGCCGGCGTTGTTGACGACGACGTCGACGCGGCCGTACGCGGTGACGGCGGCGGCCACGAGCTCCTTGACGGACTCGGGGCTGCGGACGTCGGCGGTCGCGCCGGACACCTCCAGGCCCTCCTCACGGAGCTCCTTCACGGTGAGCTCCACGGACTCGGCGCTGCGCGCGCAGATGAACACCGCGAGCCCGGCCGCGCCGAGCGCCCGCGCCGACGCCAGACCGATCCCGCTGGTCGCCCCGGTGATGAGCGCGACCCGGCGCTCGCTGGTGACCTTGGGCTGAGTCATACGAATCTCCTCGGGTGGGTTGGTGTACGGGGGCCAACGTGCGCCGGTGCACTCGAACGGGTATCGAGCGGGGCTGGACCCCTTCGCGGGGCTCCGGCCCCCCACCGGCGCACCAGCGCGGGTCGAGCGGGGGCCGTGATGCTCAGGGAGCAGGAAGATCCAGGAGGAGAGGACCCCCATGAGCGTCACCGAGCTGCCGCAGGCCGCCACCACCGCCGGGCTGTACACGGAGATCCAGCAGTTCTACGCGCAGCAGATGCATCTGCTCGACGACGGCAAGGTCGAGGAGTGGGCCCACACCTTCACCACCGACGGTGTGTTCGCCGCCAACGCGCAGCCGGTCCCGGCGGTGGGCCGTGAGGCCATCACCGCGGCCGCGGCCGCCGCCACCGAGGCGTACGCCAAGGCCGGCGTCCAGCGTCGGCACTGGCTGGGCATGGTCTCGGTCGAGGGCGTCACCGACGGCGCGGTGAACGCGCGTTGCTACGCCCTGGTCATCGAGACGCCGCGGGGCGGACGTCCCGAGATCAAGGCCAGCACGCTGTGCGAGGACCGCATCGTGCGGGTCGAGGGCGCCTGGCAGATCGAGGACCGCCAGATCACCCGGGACGACCTGGTCTGACCCACCCCAGAACGAGTGCCCGCACGCAATCCCCCGGCGTGCGGGCACTTCTGTGCGTGCGGCCCGGCGACGTGCGCTGGGGCTCCGCCCCACCCCTTCCCGAAACCCGCCGGGGGTAAGTGTTCGGCTGCGGACCGTGGGTGGTTGCTCGCGCAGTTCCCGCGCTCCTATCAGGGTTGACCTCGGCAGGATGCCCATGCAGGCATCCCCAGCCCGGCCGGCGTTTGAGGCCGAGCGCCGTTCAGGCGCGAACGGGGGTGCAGGGGGCGGAGCCCCCGGCGGGGGTTCGAGGGGCGCAGCCCCTCAGGGGGTCTGGGGCTCAGCCCCAGGGCTCAGCCCCAGACCCCCTGCACGGGCGGGCGGGTGGGCAAACTCCCCAGGGGGTTGCCTCGCGGGGGGCATCCCGGGCAACGCAAACGGCCGCCGCACCCCGTAAAGGGTGGGCAGCCGATTGCACAGGGAACCCCGGAGGGGCTACGCCGCCGCCGTAGACGACAGGCACTCGTTGATGAACTCCAGCAACAGCCGAGGCGTGGCCGCCTCCGCAACCGTGTCGTCGGACAGCTGTATCTGGTAGTCCCGCTCGATGACCCCCGTCACCTGGAGGATCGCCAGCGAGTCGTACCCCAGGTCGTCGAACGGCACGTCCAGGACGTCACCGTCCAGGTCGATCCCCTCGCCGACACCGGCGCACTCGCGCAGCAGCGTGGTCAGTTCCTTGAGATTCATGAAGCTCGCCTCTCTCAATGCCAACAAATGGGAGTTCAGTTCGCCGCGGTCACGACGGCCGCGGCGTTGAAGCCGCCGGTCCCGCGGGCCAGGACGAGTGCGGTACGGACCGGGCCGCGCCGGGCCTCGGTGACCAGGTCGAGCGCGTCGGCCGCGACCGGGGACGTGACGTTCACGGTCGGCGGGATCACCGCGTCCCGGATGGAGAGCAGCGCCGCCGCCAGGTCGAGGGAGGCGCCGCCGGCCGACAGCCGGCCCGTCATGGTCTTGGGGGCCGTCACCGGCACGCCGCGGGGGCCGAACAGCGCGGTCAGCGCCGCCTCCTCCTGGCGGTCGAGCTCGGGCACCCCGGACGCGTCCGCGAAGACGACGTCCACGTCGGAGGCGCTCAACCCGGCCTCGGCGAGGGCGAGTTCGGCCGCTCGGCGCAGGCCCGGCTCGCCGCCGCGGCCCGGTGCCGGGTCGAAGGTGGCGGCGTAACCCGAGAGCTGTCCGTAGATCCGGGCGCCGCGCTCGCGGGCCGCCTCGGCGTCCTCCAGGACGAGGATGGCGCCGCCCTCACCGGCGACGTAACCGCTGGCCTCGCTGTCGAACGGCAGGAACGCGCGCGCCGGGTCGGCGACCGGGCTCATCCGGCCGCCGGCGAGCTGCGCCGTCCAGCCCCAGGGGCAGACCGCGCCGTCCACCCCGCCGGTGACGATGAGCTTGCTGCCCTTGCGCAGCTGGCGCCGCGCCTGGGCGACCGCGTCGAGGCCGCCCGCCTGCTCGGTGACCAGCACGCCGCTGGGGCCGCGAAGACCGTGCCGGATGGAGATCTGGCCGGTGTTGACGGCGTAGAACCAGGCGTACGACTGGTACGCGGAGACGTACTGGCCGCCCTTGCTCCACAGCGCCTGGAGCTCGCGCTGGCCGAACTCGAAGCCGCCCGCGGAGGCCGCGGTGACCGCGCCCGCCGAGTACTGCGGCATCTCGGCCGGGTCGGCGCCCGAGTCCTCCAGGGCCTCCTTGGCCGCGGTCAGCGCGAGCCGCGTCATGTGGTCGGTCTGCGGAAGGAGCCGGCTCGGGATGTGCTCCTCGGCGTCGAAGCCGGGCACCTCGCCCGCCAGCGTGGAAGGGTAGCCGGAGGCGTCGAAGCGGGAGACCGGACGGATGCCGCTCTCGCCCGCCACCGTCGCCCGCCACCAGGCGTCCGTACCGAGGCCGTTGGGGGCGGTGACGCCGATCCCGGTGAACACCGCGGTGGCGGAGCGCACCGCCGTACGTTCGAGCAGCTCGCTCGTCATGCCGTCTTCCTCCGCTCGGGCTTGGTGAGCACGATCGCGCTCTGGAATCCGCCGAAGCCGCTGCCCACGCTGAGCACCGTGTTGATGTCCCGCTCGCGGGCGTGGATCGGCGTGTAGTCGAGGTCGCACTTGGGGTCGGCCTCGTGCAGATTCGCGGTGGGCGGCACCATGCCGTGCTCGATGGCAAGGGCGGACGCGGCGATCTCCAGGGAGCCGATGGCGCCGAGCGAGTGCCCGATCATCGACTTGATGGAGGAGACGGGCGTCGCGTACGCGTGGTCGCCGAGGCTCTTCTTGAACGCGGCCGTCTCGTGCCGGTCGTTCTGCAGGGTGCCCGAGCCGTGCGCGTTGATGTAGTCGATGTCGGTGCCGGGGATCCCGGCCTCGTCGAGCGCGGCGCCGATGGCTTCGGCCATCTCCGCGCCGTCGGCCCGCAGGCCCGTCATGTTGTACGCGTTGGAGCGCGAGGCGAACCCGGCGATCTCGGCGTAGATGTGCGCGCCGCGCGCCACGGCCTGCTCGTACTCCTCAAGCACGAACACGGCGCTGCCCTCGCCGAGCACGAAGCCGTTGCGGGACTTGTCGAAGGGCCGCGAGGCGGTCTCCGGCTCGTCGTTGCGGTTCGAGGTAGCCTTGATGGCGTCGAAGCAGGCGACCGAGATCGGCGAGATCGGCGCCTCGGTGGCCCCGGCGATCATGACGTCGGCGCTGCCCTCACGGATCAGCTCGACGGCGTGGCCGACCGAGTCCAGGCCCGAGGTGCAGCCGGTGGAGACCACGGCCGTGGGACCCTGCGCGCCGAACTCCCAGGCCACCTCGGCCGCGAACGAGCTCGGCACGAAGTAGTCGTACAGGTGCGGCACGGCCCGCTCGTGGTCGACCAGCCACTCGGCGCCGTTGTTGCTGACCGCCGCGTACTCGTAGTCGAGCCCGGTGGTCGCGCCGACCGCGCTGCCGATGGTGACGCCGGTGCGGAAGGGGTCGACGCCGGCCATGTCCAGGCCGCTGTCCGAGACGGCCTCACGGGCGCCGACCAGCGCGAACTGGGCGGCCCTGTCGAGGCGTCCGGCCTGCTCCTCGGTAAGACCCTGGGCGACCGGGTCGAAGTCCACCTCGGCGGCGATCTTCGACCGGAAGGCCGAAGCGTCGAAGAGCGAGACGGCCCTGGTCGCGGTGCGACCCGCGGTCAGCAGGGACCAGTACTCCTTGGTGCCAACGCCCCCGGGGGCGACCACACCGATTCCGGTGATGACTACGCGTCGGCTCACCTGTCCCCCTCGTTGGGCTGGGCCTGGGGGTGCGCCCCGGGAATGTGCAGCACGGCTGCGTCACCTCTCTGATAGGTCCGCTGTGAGATCCGCTGTTGGAAGGAGTCTCGTCCCGCCCTCTTGACGCCCGCTCGACTCGCCGTCGTACTTCCCCTTGAGCGACTCCCGCAGCTCAAGGGCCACTTCGCGCAGCAGCTCGGGCACCACGCGCTCGCGTACGAAGAAGTGGCCGCCGGGCAGCGTCTGGAGCCGGAAGCGGGTCACCGAGTAGTCGGCCCACTCGGCCACCTCCCACAGCGGCGCGATCGGATCGTCCCGCCCGGCAAGCGCCATCAGCGGCGTACCGACCGCCATGTCGGCGTTGACCTGGCACAGCGCCTCGCCCAGGCGCAGATCGTCGCGGAGCGCCGGGATGACCTGGCGCTGCCACAGCGAACGGTCCCGCCCGGCGGCCTCCGGCGGCGCCGCCTCCAAGTCGACCAGCAGATCGATGAGTTCGTGGTCGGGCAGGCGCGCCCCGCGCAGCAGCGTGTTGCGCAGATGCGGCGGCGGTACGGCGCCGATCACCAGGCGGGCCGGCGGCAGCAGCCCGTCGTCCTCCAGGGTCCGGGTCAGCGCGTGCGCGACCAGACCGCCGAGGCTGTGCCCGTACAGGAGGTAGGGCCGGTCGAGGAGCGGAGTGATCAACTCCCTCAGCTCGTTCATCAGTTCAGTGGCGTCGGTGATCCGCGCCTCCTTGGCGCGCGGCCCGCGGCCCGGAAGGAGCACCGGCACCACCTCGGCCGTGTCGCCGAGGATCTTCTGCCACTTGGCGAAGGAGGAGATCCCGGCGCCCGCGTGGTGGAAGCAGAACAACCAGGGCGTCACGGTGTCTTCCCGTGCGGCGCTCTCGGTTCTCATTCGTCGATCAGGGCGACGGCCCGGGTCCAGCCCGCCCCCGCTCCGGCGATCTTCACGGGGAAGCAGGACACCCGGAAGCCGTGCGTGGGCAGCGTGTCGAGCTGGGCGAGCCGCTCGACCTGGCAGTACTCACGGCGCCGGCCGGCGAAGTGAGCCGGCCACAGGACGGACTTGTCGCCGGTCTCCTGGAAGGTACGGATCATGTGCCCGAAGGGCGCGTCCAGGCTCCAGGCGTCGGTGCCGATGACACGCACCCCGAGGTCGAGCAGGTAGTCGGTGGCGGCGCCGTCGAGGCCGGCGAAATCGGTGAAGTACCGCGGCGTACCGGAGTGTTGTGAGGCCCCCGTGTGCAGCATGACGATGTCGAGCGGCTGCGGGGTGTACCCGATCTCGGCGATCTGCTTCTCGATGCGCTCCACGCCGATGGCGCCGATGCCCACATCGCTCACGTCGAGCACGACGGCCGGACGCAGGAACCAGTCCAGCGGCATCTCGTCGATGTGCCGGGGCCGCCCGTAGTCGCCGACCGAGCCGTAGTGCGAGGGCGCGTCCACGTGCGTACCGGTGTGGCTGGTCAGGGTGAGGGTGTCCAGGGACAGGAGTTCGCCCCCGGGCAGGTCGGCCGGATCGAAGTCGAGCCCGAAGTGCTCCTTCATCTCCGCCGCCATGTGCGCGGCGCCCTCGGCGGGCGTCATGATCTCGTGGACGATCGGGTCCGGCTCCCAGCCGGCCGCGTCCACGGGCGACGACAGATCGATGACTCGCAAGGTAACCCCCAGTGTCGTTGGCGACGTTCGGGGGGCACTGTGCGTCGATCGCCTAGAGGCCGGATCGAGCCACGCACGCGTCGGACCCCGCCCTGTGGGGGGAGAGGGCGGGGTCCGGACGCGTTGCTGCCGGGCGGTCGGGCCGCCCGCGCGCCGCTCAGGCGGCGAAGAGGTCGAGCACCGGGCGACGCCCGGCCAGGTGCGAGTCGAGCGCCGGGTCACCGGCGAGCACCGCGCGGTGCAGCTGCTGGAGCCGCGCCGAGGGGTCGAGCCCCAGCTCGTCGGCGAGCCCGCGCCGCAGGTTCTGGAACACGTCCAGCGCCTGCCACTGCCGGCCCGAGCGGTACAGCGCCACCATGCACTGGGCGTGCAGGCCCTCGTGCAGAGGGTGACGAGCCGTCAGAGAAGTGAGCTCGGCGAGCAGTTGCATGTGTCGCCCGAGCCGCAGGTCGGAGTCGATGCGCTGCTCAAGCACACCGAGCCGGCTCTCCTCCAGGCGCACCAGCTCGATTTCGAGCAGCGGGCCGAGGCGGACGTCGACCAGGGCCGGACCGCGCCACATGCCGAGCGCCTCGCGGTAGAGCGCGGCGGCGCTCTCGTCGTCACCGCGCTCGGCGGCACCGCGCCCGGTGGCCACCAGACGGTCGTACTCGTGCACGTCCACCGCACCCGGCGTCACTTCGAGGAGGTAGCCACCGTGCCGGGTGGCGAGCACCTCACGTGCGGTGTAGGGGCTGTCCGGGCCGAGCGCTCCCGCGATCAGCCGGCGCAGCTGAAGGATGTACGTCTGCAAGGTGGTCAGCGCGCTGCGGGGCATGTCGGCCCCCCAGATCTCCTCCATCAGCGTCGGCACCGGCATGACCTGGTTGGCGTACACCGAGAGCAGCGCCAGTATCTGCCGGGGCTTGCCGGCGCTCGGGACGACCGACGTGCCGCCCGACTCGGCCATGAGCGGACCGAGAACCTTGATCTCCATGGGATTCCTCCGGGGTCGGATCTGCCGGATGACCCGATGGTTTTCGGACCCGGCTCCAAGCACCCTCAAAAGCTGTCACCCAGCCCCGACTTACGGCAGTGCCGGGCTCCTGAACCCGGCATGTGAGTGTCCTGGGGCCGGGTATGAAAGTTTCATGTGCATCCCGTGACCGCGGCACTGGGGCGGATTAGGCCGACCCGGCAGAGTTCTGGACGTCGCCTCGACCAGAACTCAAGGGGCGACGGCCAGGGGGTCAGGTCCCCCTCGCCTTCAACAGCTGTCTGCCTGGGGGAAGACCTATGAACGCGAACATCGGCCTCGCAGTGTCCGTCAGTGATGATCTTGTGATCGAGGAGTTCGGGCGGTACGCCGTTTTGAGCCAGCCCGCGTATGCCAGCTGGGGCTCCGGCGTCACCCAGATACCGGTGTCGGCCACCGCCGAGACCGCCCGGCGCACCGTCTGATGGGGGCCGTCCAGACCGCCGCCCCGCTCCTGGGGTTCAAGCCGCACCTGCGGGTCGAGCAGGTGCCCGGTGAAGCGGTGTACCTGATCTCCGACCAGCGCGTCACCGCACTGCACGGCGAGCAGATCGCCTGCCTCGCCCCCTTCCTCGACGGCACCCGCCCCCTGGAGCGCATCGCCCAGGACACCGCGGACTCGCTCCCCTCCGGGCAGGCCGCCCGGCTGGTGTCGCGGCTGACCGGCGCCGGGCTGCTGTGCGGCCGCGAGCGCCAGGTGACCGCGCAGGAGGCCGCCGAGCAGGCGTACTGGGAAGCAGCAGGACTGGACGGAACAAGGGCGGCGACCGCCCTGGCCCACGGCGCTGTACGCGTCACCTCCGTCGGCAGCGCGGACGCGGACGAACTCTCCGCGAGCCTCGCCGTCGCAGGACTCACCACCGCGACCGGCAATGACCCCGCCGACCTCACGGTTGTCCTTTGCGATGACTATCTCGACCCCGAACTCGCCGTGATCGACGCGGAGTTCCGCGCCGCGGGCCGACGCTGGCTGCCGGTGAAGACCGAGGGCACCGAGATGTGGATCGGCCCCTTCTTCGGCGACCCTGACGGGCCCTGCTGGTCCTGCCTGGCCGAACGCCTGTGGCGGACCCGCCCGGTGGAGGCCCACGTCCAGCGCATGCTGGGCCGCTCGGGCCCGGTGCCCCGGCCCTCCTGCACGCTGCCCGCCGCCCGGCTCGCCGCCCTTCAGCTGGCCGGCCTCGAAGCCGCCAAGTGGCTTGCCGGATACCGCGATGCGAGCCAGCAGGCGCTGCGTACGCTCGACGGTCTCACCC
Organism: Streptomyces sp. WM6378; assembly: GCF_001279695.1. Classification (GTDB taxonomy): domain Bacteria; phylum Actinomycetota; class Actinomycetes; order Streptomycetales; family Streptomycetaceae; genus Streptomyces. The sequence continues at coordinate 33,199 of NZ_LGDD01000155.1, read as the reverse complement.
TCGCCGGGGAACTCCACCCCGTCGTACGCCGCCCGCAGTGCCCGACCTGCGGCGAGCCCGCGATGACCACCGCCCAGGTGCAGGCCCCGATCGTGCTGCGCTCGCGGATCAAGCGGGACACCAACGGAAACGGCCATCGCAGTCTCACGCCTCAGCAACTTCTGGACCGCTTCGGCCACTTGGTCGATCCGGTGACTGGGCTGGTGCGCGACATAGTGCGCAACGAATGCGGCCCGGGATTCTTCAACTCCTTCTCCGCGGGCCTCAACCCGGCTGCGGGGAACCAGGGTCTCGGCGCGATACGCGGCGGACTGCGTGCCTCCTGCGGCGGCAAGGGTGCCACCGAGATCCAGGCCAGGGTCAGCGCCCTCGCCGAGGCCCTCGAACGCCACTCCGGCCACTTCGAGGGCGGCGAGGCCACGGTCCGCGGCAGCTACCGCGAACTGGCCGCCGATGCCATCCACCCCAACACGGTCCAGCTCTACGACGAGCGGCAGTTCACCGGCCGCGATGCATGGAATGAGGTGCACGGCCCGTTCCAGTACGTGGCCGACCCCTTCGAGGAGGACACGGCGACCGACTGGACACCGCTGTGGTCGGTGACCGAGCAGCGGCACAAGCTGCTCCCGACCGCGCTGCTCTACTACGGCGTGCCCCAGCCGCCCGGCGCCTTCTCCTGCCTGGCCACCTCGAACGGCACCGCAGCCGGCGGAACGGTGGAGGACGCCGTACTCCAGGGCTTCCTCGAACTCGTCGAGCGCGACGCGCTGGCCCTGTGGTGGTACAACCGCACCCGCCACCCCGCCGTGGACCTCGACGCCTTCGACGACCCGTGGATCAGTGAACTCAAGCGTGTGCACGCCTCGTTGGACCGTGAGGTGTGGGTCCTCGACCTGACCGCCGACCTCGGCATCCCGGTCATGGCCGCACTGTCGAGGATTGTCGGCGCCGAACCCGGGCAGCGGCAGGACATCATGTTCGGCTTCGGTGCCCACTTCGACCCCGCGATCGCGCTGCGCCGCGCCCTGACCGAGCTGAACCAGATGATGCCGCACGTGGTGGCACCCGACGGCAGCGTCTCCCGCGCGGCCGCCGAGGACCCCGACGTACGCGAATGGCTGCGTACGGCGACCGTGGAAGACCACCCGTATCTCCTCCCCGCGGACTGCGCCCCGACGGGCCCGGACACGCACCCCTACACTCCGAACGACGACCTGTACGAGGACATCGAGGCGGTCGTAGGGCTGCTGCGCGGCAAGGGGATGGAACTCCTCGTACTCGACCAGACGCGGCCCGACGTCGGCCTGCCGGTGGTCAAGGTCGTGGTGCCCGGACTCAGACCGCACTGGGCCCGCTACGCCCCCGGACGCCTCTTCGACGTCCCGGTGCAGCTCGGCAGACTGGCCGCGCCGACCCCGTACGAGGACCTCAACCCGGTCCCGCTCTTCCTCTGAACCCGCTGAACCCGCACGCGAACCACACCCTGCCGGTGGAAGGACCCTCTCTCATGCGTATCGACCGCCTCGCGGCCCGTGAACTCGGTGAGTTCTGGTCGCTGCGCGAGGACGTCACGGTGCTGTTCGGCCAGAGCACCGTGCTGCGCACGCCGTGGGGGGAGCTGCGTCTGGAGCGGCCGGGGCCGCTGCTGTGCGAGGCTCTGCGCCGGATGCAGCTGGGGCCCGTGTCGCTCGCCAATGTGGTGCCCGGGTTTCCCGGCTACGACGTGCCCGAGGGCGAGTGGAACGAGGCCTCGCGGGAACTGCTCGACGCCCTGGCCCCGCTCCAGCACGTGATCGTGCGCCACCTCGCGATCGGCGCCTCGCCGCTCCTGAGCGTGATCCCGCTCTCACCGCGGGCGTCGTTCCACCCGCCGCCGGTCGCCCCCGGAGGCGAACTCCGCGTGCCGAAGGAAGCGGTGCTGCGCAGGCCCGGACGCGATCCCGTGCTCTCGTACGAGGGCTGCGACCACCGCATCGAGCTGCACGGCCCCGACGCTCCGCGGCTGCTGCTCCATCTGCAGGGAGGGAAGGGCGATTTTCGGTCACCGCTGGACGTTCCGCTTCCGGGGACCGTCGTCCAGGCCGCCCGCGCCTACGCGGTCGCCGCCGGAATGCTCTCCGCGGTGGATCTCAACGGTGCCGCCCGGCTGTGAGAACCGGTCGAGCACTACAGATTCGGCCTCCGGATTACCTATGATCCGGACCGGAGACGTGCTTCTGACCGAGCACCGTGAACCATGGGGGACAGTTGAAAGCAGAAGTAGTCGACCGTACGGAAGGAATATCCGCGGACGTCGGCAGCGTGGTGCTTCCACCGCGTAAGGCAATAGCCGTGACCGCGGCCGCACTCCTCGGTTTTTTCGTGATCGACGCCGTCTTCATCTGGGCCGAGAATCCGCCATGGTGGGAACGCATCGTCGCCCTGCTCGGCTTCGTCGCGATCCTGGGTCTGCAACTCACCCACTCCTTTCCGCAGCTACTTCCCAGCGTCTACCGCTATCGGTACGCGACCTGGAGCCTCCAGGCGGTCCTGGCCTACGTCCCCCTTGCCCTGTTCGGTTTCGCGTGGGGCGGGATGACGGAGTTCCTGACCGCCTCCTCGGTCCTGATCTTCCCGGCGGTGATCGGCTGGCCGCTCTTCGGCGCCGGAGTGCTTACCTGCTGGGGTCTGTACAGCGGCCGCGATACCAACACCGTCCTCTACAACGTCGTCGAAGGCGCGCTGATCCCGCTGATCGTCATCGGGCTGTCGCGGATGTCCGACATGATCGTGAAGTTGCACCGTTCCCGCGAGGAGTTGTCGCGACTCGCGGTCGCGGGTGAACGACTGCGCTTCGCCCGCGACTTGCACGACGTCCTCGGCTTCAGCCTGTCGGCGATCTCCCTCAAGTGTGAGCTTGCCTACCGGCTGCTCGCGGACGCGCCGGCCAAGGCGAACGAGGAACTCGGTGAAGTGCTGCGCACCTCCCGCAAGGCGCTCGCCGATGTGCGTTCGGTCAGCCGGGGCTATCGGGAGATGTCGCTGTCCGGCGAGGCCGAAGCGGCGGTGTCGATGCTGTCTGCCGCGGGCATCCGCACGACGCTGAAGTTCGAGGTCGGCCAACTGCCCGCAGCGGTGGACACCGTCCTCGCGACCGCGCTGCGGGAGGGTCTGACCAACATGCTGCGGCACAGCAAGGCCGAGAAGTGCGAGATCCGGGCCGAGCGCGTGGGCGCCGGCGCCGTCCTGACGCTCGCCAACGACGGCATCGGCCGTGCAAGGCTCCCCAAGGGCGGCACGGACGGAGGCCTCGCCGCACTCGACTGTCGAATCAAGAAGTTCGGCGGCACCCTCAGCCACGGCTCCGACGACCAGGGCTGGTTCCGCCTCGAAGCCGTCGTGCCGCTGCCAGAACGGGCCGGAGAGGATCGGGGCTCGGACCTCGTGACCGTCTCCGACACGGATGACGCCGAACAATCACCGGTGCAACCCCACGGCCACCGGGATCTGGTGCCCCGGGCCGCCGCAGCGATCACACTCGCGGTCCTGGTGGGCTATTTCTTCGCGTATTCCCTGATCGCCATGTCCTACCAGCCGCCGTTCGGCAAGGCCGTGGCGACGGAACTGCTCATATTCGCAACTTTCGTGATCCAGCTCGCTGTCTCCTTCCAATGGCGATACGCCTGGTCGACCCGCCACCCACGCCTGCTGAGCCACGGCGCCCTCGCTGGAATGCTGCTGCTTCAATGCGTGCCTTGGTTCTTTCTCGGCCCGACCTGGCTGGGAATGCCCGGTTTCGTCGCCGGCTCGGCGCTCCTCATGCTGCCGACGGCTGCAGGCTGGGGGCTGGTCACTGCTCTGACGGTGCTCACCGACATCGTCTTCTGCCAGGTTGACGGGACTCTCACGGATCTCATCTACGAAACGGCCTACACCGTCATCTGCGCCCTGGTCGTTTTCGGCCTGTCCCGCATGGCGCAGCTGGCCTCTGAACTCCATTGGTCCCGCACGGAGATCGCCCGTCTGGCCGTGACGACGGAGCGTCTCCGCTTCGCCCGTGACCTGCACGATCTGCTCGGGTTCAGCCTGTCCGCGATCACGCTCAAGTGCGAGCTGGTACGCCGCCTTGCGCAGAGCCGGCCGGTGCAGGCGCAGGCTGAGTTGACCGAGGTGCTGCAGATTGCACGCCAGGCCCTCGCCGATGTGCGGACGGTGGCCGATGGGCGCCAGCGCATGAGTTTGACCGCGGAGGCGGAGAATGCGACCGCGATGCTGGCGGGGGTGGGTATCCGGGCGACCGTGGACACCGACTGCGGTGAGCTGCCCGGCGACGTGGAGACGGTGCTCGCGACCATGCTGCGGGAAGGGCTGACCAACATGCTGCGGCACAGCAAAGCCGCCCACTGCGAGATCACAGCGGAGCGCACGGCGGCCGGGGTGCGGCTCACTCTCGTCAACGACGGGGTGGACGGGTGTGCCGCCCCGGGGCTTGACTCGAAGGTCAACGGCGGTAGCGGGATCGGCAATCTGACCACGCGGGTCAACGCGGTGAACGGCCGCCTGGAGGCGGGGGCGCGGCCCGACGGCTGGTTCGAGCTGAAGGCCGAAGTCGAGCTCCTCGCCGCGGCTGCCTGACGCGTCGAGGCGTCAATCCTGCCGGAAGGCGTTCACAGGCCTCACCACGATGCGGTCTACGCGCGACGCACCGCCCACAACCGAAGAAAAGCAAGCTCACGGGGGACACTTGAGGACCGATGCAGTCGGCCGAGCGGGCCGGAAACCGGTGGACCGGAATCCGGCGGACGGGAACCCGGCGGCCCGGGACCCGGTGGCCCAGGGCCACCGGGTCCCGGGCCGCGCCGCCGGGCGGGCGTTGCCGCGGCGTACCGCGATCGCCATCACCGCAGGGGTGCTGCTCGGCTTCTTCGTGATCGACGGCAGTCACGTCTGGGCCGAACACCCGTCGGTGTGGCACGCCGTGGCCGCCGTGCTCGGGTTCGCCGCGATCATGGGGCTCCAACTGGTGCATTCCTTCCCGGGGTTCATCCTGCGGCTCGGCCGCTACCGGTATGCGACCTGGGTGCTCCAAGGCCTGCTCGCCTATCTGCCGATCATCGCGTTCGGGGCCGCGTGGGGCGGGATGACGGAGTTCTTCGCGGCTTCGGCGGTGCTCGTCCTTCCGGCGGCGCTCGGCTGGCCGCTGTTCGCCTGCGCGGTCGCCGGGGAGCTCGCGCTGTTCGGCCATTTCGGCTTCGACGCCGGGGACTTCGTGTACGGGGCCATCGAGGCGGTGCTGATTCCGCTGGTCGTCATCGGGCTCTCGCGGATGTCCGACATGATCGACCGGCTGCACGCGTCGCGCGAGGAACTGTCCCGCCTCGCGGTGGCGGGGGAGCGGTTACGGTTCGCCCGCGATCTGCACGAGGTGCTCGGGCTCAGCCTCTCCGCGATCTCCCTCAAGTGCGAACTCGCGTACCGGCTGCTCGCGGACGCGCCCGAGAAGGCGTACGACGAGGTCGGCGAAGTGCTGCGCACCTCGCGCAAGGCGCTCGCCGATGTGCGTTCGGTGAGCCGCGGCTACCGTCAGATGTCCCTGTCGGACGAGGCGAACGCCGCCGTCTCGATGCTGTCGGCGGCGGGCATCGACACCACCGTGCGCCACCGCTGCGGTGAGCTGCCCGCCCCCGTGGACACCGTCCTCGCCACCGCGCTCGGCGAGGGCCTGACGAACATGCTGCGGCACAGCAAGGCCGAGCGCTGCGTGATCACCACCGAGTGCGGCGGTGGCGTCGCCGTCCTGGTGCTCGGCAACGACGGTGCCGGCCGCGGCCGCACGGCCGGGCCGGAGCCGGGCAGTGGCCTCGCCGCGCTCGACTCCCGGCTGCGTGAACTGGGCGGCACCCTCACCCACGGCGCCGACGGGCGCGGCTGGTTCCGGTTGCGCGCGGTCGTCCCGCTCCGGCAGGACGCACAGGCGCCGAGGCCGCGGCGGCGTACCTCGGCCACCGGCGACCGGAGCAGGGCGGCGCGCCCGGGCCGCACCGACATGATGCCCCGGGCGGCGGGCGCGATCACCCTCGCCGTCCTCGTCGGCTACTTCCTGTCGTACTCGGCCGAGGGCTGGTCGTACGCCCCCTACGCGCACGGGTTGCCCACCGTCGAACTCTGCCTGCTCGGCTGCCTCGCGCTCCAGCTCGCCGAGTCCTTCCACCGGCGTTTCGCCTGGGGGCCGAGCTGGAAGGGCCGCCTGCGGTACGGGGCGCTGGGGGCGCAGGCGCTGCTCCAGTTCGTGCCGTTCCTGGTGTTCGGCGAGGCCTGGGCCGGGATCCCCGGCTTCCTCGCCGGATCGGCGCTGCTCGCCCTGCCCGCGGTGGCCGCGTGGCCGGTACTGGTCCTGGTCACCGTGGCGAGCGATGCCGCGCAGTACGCGGTGGGCGTCTCGACGCAGGACGTGATCTACGAGACCGCGTACACGCCGATCTGCGCCGTCGTCGTGTTCGGCCTGACCAGGATGGCCCAGCTCGCCACCGAACTCCACCGCTCCCGCGCCGAGATCGCCCGCCTGGCGGTGACGACGGAGCGCCTGCGTTTTGCCCGTGACCTGCACGATCTGCTCGGCTTCAGCCTGTCCGCGATCACGCTGAAGTGCGAACTGGTACGGCGGCTCGCGCCGACCCGGCCGGTGCAGGCGCGGCGCGAGCTGACCGAGGTGCTCGGCATCGTCCACGAGGCGCTCGCCGATGTGCGCACCGTGGCGGGCGGAAGCCGGCGGATGTGTCTGAGCGCCGAGGCCGAGCACGCCATGGCCATGCTCGCCGGGGCCGGCATCCACGCCACCGTCCGGCTCGACTGCGGTGAACTGCCCGGCGACGTGGAGACCGTGCTCGCCACACTCGTGCGCGAGGGCCTGACCAACATGCTGCGGCACAGCAGACCGGAGTGCTGCGAGATCACCGCCGAGCGGACGGCCGGCGCGGTGCGGCTGAGCCTCGTCAACGACGGGGCGGACCGGAGCGGCGATCCCTCGCTCGCCTCACGCCTTGGCGGCGGCAGCGGGATCGGGAATCTGACGACGCGCGTCGAGGCGGTCAACGGCCGGCTCACGGCGGGGCCGAGGCCCGACGGCCGGTTCGAGCTCAGGGCCGAGGTCGAACTCCTCGCCGCCTGAGACCAGGGGCGGCAGGAACGTTTCGGCCGGGGCTGATGCGGCAGCTCCGGCCCGGTGCTCAGACCGAGTGCAGCCAGCCCGCCTCGCGGGCGATACGGATGGCATCGACCCGGTTACGCGCGTTGAGCTTGCTGACGGCCGAGGTCAGATAGTTGCGAACGGTGCCGGAGGAGAGGTGGAGGCGGGACGCGATCTGGCCGGCCTCCATGCCCTCCGAGGCGAGCTGGAGCACTTCCCGCTCGCGGTCGGTGAGCGGCGAGGGGCCGGAGTCGAGCGTGGCGAGCGCCAACTGCGGGTCGATGACCCGCTCGCCCGCCGCCACCTGGCGGATCGCGGCGCAGAGACTGTCGGGATCGGAGTCCTTGGGAAGGAAACCGGAGACGTGGGCTGCCAGCGCCCGTCTGAGGTTCCCGGGTCTGCCGAGGCTGGTCAGGATGAGCGTGCGGCACTCCGGTACCGAGGTGTGCAGCCCAGCGGCGGCGGTGATCCCGTCGGTGCCGGGCAGGTCGATATCGAGAACGGCGACATCCGGCCGCATGGCCATCGCGGTCGGCACGATGTCCGTACCGGACGACAACTCGGCGACCACTTCCAGGTCGGACTCCAGTTCAATGAGCGACACCAATGCCTTGCGCAGCATATGCATGTCTTCGGCAATCAGAACTCGCACCATGGTGCCCCCCGTTGTGCTGGATCATGGGTCGGTTGCTAAGGATTATGCAATAGGCCGTGGCCAAGACCCGGGGCTGAGACTAATCCGGCACATGCCGTTTCAGGACCGGTACGAGCGGTTCCGCACCCGCGCCTTTCAGCCAGAACCCGACCACGGCTCAAGTGGTCGCTCCCATCCTCCCTCCACCCAGGCGCCGTCCGGCGGCCAGGGGGAAGGGAGAGGTGACGTGAACATGAACGGACACCCCAGCTCGGAAGGTGTTCACTGACATGGCCCGCCGGAAGAACCAGGACGTTCCGGACGGACGGGACGGCTCCGCCCGCCGCCGTCCCAAGGGCACATGGCGCCGCTTCATCGGCCGCTGCCTGCGACCCGTGGGCGAAGCCCTCATGGTGCACGGCGGTGTTGACATGTATCTGACCGCCGCCGACGGGAACAGGGCCCGGCTGCGCTCGCTCGACAGCGGGTTCCGCCTGATGCTGCGCACCGACGACGACGGCCCGCCGCCGGGCCACCCCGAGCGGCTGCGCCCCGACGTCCCGCTCACCCGCCAGGAGCTCCTGCTCCTGCAGGACCTGCTGAACGAGGTGCCCGGACGCAGAGGATGAGCGGCCCGGCCGCCCCCACACAGTTGATCTTCAAGTACCCGTCGAGGGCCGAGGCACAGAGTAGGAGGACCAACCATCCATCGTCCGAGCACCAGGGAGCAGAGGATGACCCCAGCCAAGAGCTTCACGCAGGCACTGGCGGCGCGGTTCGCCGACCGGGCCGCACGGACCGCTCTGCTCTGCCTGGACGGTGAGGGCAACGCCGACCACCGCACCTACCGGGAACTCGACGTACGGGCCAGGTCCGTCGCGGCCGCGCTGCTGCGCCGCCGCGCGGCCGGCGCGCCCGTCCTGATCTCGATGGACGGCGGCCCGCACACCGTCGCCGCCCTCGTCGGATGCCTGTACGCGGGCGCCGTCGCCGTGCCCGTGCCGCCGCCGGACAGCTCGCGGGCCGCCGCCGAACGTACCGCCGCGATCGCCGCCGAGACCGACGCGGCCGTCATGCTCACCGAGTCCGCGCACGCCCCCGAACTCTCCCGGCGCCTCGCCGAGGCCGGGCGTTCCGCGGTGGTGTGCCTGGCCGTCGACTGCCTGCCCGACGACGGCGCCGACTGGCAGCCGCCCGCCCTGACCGGCGCCGATGTCGCGCTCCTGCAATACACCTCCGGGTCCACCGCCGCCCCGCGCGGCGTCCAGGTCACCCACGCCAACCTGCTCGCCACCATGGACAGCCTGCGCGCCGCGCTCGGCACCGACGAGGACGCCCGCATCGGCGGCTGGCTCCCGCTCCACCACGACCTCGGCCTGATCGGCCAGTTGCTGCACCCGCTCTGGCTGGGTGCCACCGCCGTCCTGATGCCCCAGCGCCTGTTCGCCGCCGCCCCGCTGAGCTGGCTGCGCGAAGTGGCCCGGCACCGCGTCACCGTCACCGCCGCCCCCGACTCCGCGTACGCCCGCTGCCTCGCCGAAGCCGGCGACGACGACCTCGCGGACCTGGACCTGAGCGCGCTGACCACCGCCGTCAACGCCTCCGAGCCGGTCTCCGCCGTCACTCTCAGCGCCTTCGCCCACCGCTTCGCGGCCTCGGGCCTGCGCCCCGGCGCGCTCGCGGCCGGATACGGGCTCGCCGAGGCCACCCTCCTGGTCAGCCTCGCCGACGGGCTGCCGCCCGCCCCGGCCACCGTGTCCGCCGAAGGCCTGGAGCACGGCGAGCTGAGACCGCCGGTGCCGGGCCACCCGGTGCGCACCCTGGCCGGCTGCGGACCGGCGCGCGGCGTCACCGTGCGCATCGTCGACCCGGACAGCTCGGCCGTGCTTCCCGAAGGGGCCGTCGGCGAGATCTGGGTGCGCGGCGAGGCCGTCGCCGACGGCTACTGGCGCCGCCCCCTGGAGACCGCCGCCGTCTTCGGCCACGCCACCTCCTCGGGCGAGTACGGCTTCCTGCGCACCGGCGACCTCGGCGCGCTGCGCGACGGCGAGCTCTACCTCACCGGCCGCATCAAGGACGCCCTCCTCGTCGACGGCCGCACCCTGCACCCGCAGGAGGCCGAGCGCCAACTCGCCCAGTCCGGCGCCCCGTTCGGCTCCGCCGTGGTGCTCTCCGCGCCCGCCGAGCGCGAGGAGATCGTCGCCATCCAGGAGATCCGCGGCGCCGGCTGGAGCCGCGGCCAGCTCGCCGACCTCGCCGAGCGCGTCCGCGGCTGCCTGCGCCAGGAGTTCGGCGCGTCCCTTGGCGGCGTCGTCCTGGTCCGCCCCGGCACCGTCCGCCGCACCACCAGCGGCAAGGTCCGCCGCTCGCTGATGCGCGAGCTCTACCTGCGCGGCGAACTGCGCCCGCTGTACGCGTCGGCGCCCCCGTACGCCGCAGAAGGAGGCTGAGTCCATGCCCATCGCCGCCGTCCGGGCCGCCGCCGACCCGGACGTACGCCACCGGGCCGAGCGGCTCGAATTCCGCTTCGGCGACCCCTGCGACCCGGCCAACCCGCTGGGCTTCAGGGCCCTGCTCGCAGCCGACGGAGACAGTGAACTCCTGGGCGCCGCCGAAGAGTTGCTCGACCAGGAGGGCTTCGGCGCCGAGCTGGTGCCCCTCGCGCTCGGCGGCCGGCTGCGCGACGCCGACCAGCTGATGCGGATGCTCCGGCCGGTCTTCCGCCGCGATGTCGCGCTCGCCTTCGGCTACGGCATCACCTCGCTGTTCGCGGCGGCCCCGGTGTTCGCCGCCGGGTCGCCGCGGCAGCGCGAGAGCGTGGCCCGGCTGCTCGTGGCGGGTGGCCGTGCGGCCATCGTGCACCGCTCGCTCGCCCACGGCACAGCGATGCTGCGCGGCGAGCTCACCGCCATGGAGTACTCCGGCGGCTTCGTCCTGGACGGCCGCAAGGACGTCGTCATCAACGCCGAGCGCGCGGGCGCCGTCGTCGCCTACGTCCGCACCGACCCCGCGCCGGGACCCGCCTCGCACTCGGTGTTCCTGCTCGACCCGGCACAACTCCCGCCAGAAGGCGTCCAGTTGCTCAAGCGACGGCCGACCACGGGCATGCGCGGCTGCCGCTTCGCCGGGTACGAGTTCGACGCGTGCGAGGTGCCGGGCGACGCATTGGTCGGCGAACCGGGCGCGGGCGTACGCCTTTCCCTGCGTACGTTCCAGCTCAACCGCACCCTCATCACCGGCGCCGTCATCGCCTCCGTCGACACGGTGCTGCGCGCCGCGGTGCGGGCCGCGCCAGCCGGGGACACCCTGGGCAGGCGCCAACGCGGCGTGCTGGCCGGGGTGTTCGCCGATCTGCTCGCGGGCGACGCCATGGCCACCGCCGTGCTGCGCGCCCTGTCCCTGCTGCCCGGGGCGGCCCATCTGGCCGCCGCCGAACTCAAGTACCTCGTACCGGATCTGCTCAGGGACGACCTGGAGGAGCTCGCCACCGTGCTCGGGGCCGGCGGCTACAGCCGCGACACCGACCAGGGCATGCTCACCAAGCTCCTGCGCGACCTGCCCGCCGCGGGGCTCGGCCACGCCGGGACCGCCTCCTGCCAGGCCGTGGTCATCCCCCAACTCCCGGTCTTGGCACGGCACTTCTGGGGCCGCGAGGCCGAACCGCCCGCCGCCCTGTTCCGCGGCGCCGAACCCGTACCGCACCTCGACATCGGCGGCCTGGAAGTCGCGGGCGGCGGGGACTTCCTGGCCGCCTCCCTCACCGCGTCCGCCGCCCGCCTCGCCGGATCGGCGGCCACCGGACCGTACGGCGAAGTGCTCCGGACGATGGCCGCCGCCTTCCACGCCGACCTGCTCGCCGTGCGCGAGGCCTGCCTCCTCATCGAGCCCGGCGACCGGGCCGCGCTCGCGAGCCCCGCCACCGCAGCCCTCGCCGACCGGCACTCGGTCCTTGTCGCGGCCGGCGCGGCCCTCGCCGTGTGGGAGCGCCACCGGCACACCACCGGCTTCCTCGCCGACCCCGCCTGGCTGGTGCTCGCCCTGCACCGCTACGGGCGCAGGCTCGGCCTCACCCTTCCTCCGCTGCCGCCGGACTGCGTCGACCGGGTCGCGGAGGAGCTGCTGGCGCGCTTTCGGGCCGGCCGCAGTTTCGATCTTCACGACGCGCCTCTGGCGGAAGCAGGTACCCCATGAGCCCCCTCACAAGGACGGGCATCGCCGAACCCCTTCTGATGCCGGGACCGGACAGCCCATGGAGCCGGGTGCGGCAGTCCATGGCCTGGCACGGCCATGTCGTCGTCCACGCGAACTGGCGGGACTGGCTGCCCGCGGCCATCGCCGACCCCCAGCTGCGCCCCCTGCTCGGCGCCCGCGACTGGCAGCGCCTCAACAACCTCGCCGACCCCGAGGCCCGCGACCGCTTCGCCGCCTCCCGGCTCCTGGTGAAGTACACCGCGGGCGCCGCCCTGCAGACCCCGCCCGAGACCGTCGAGCTCGCCTCCAAGGCGGGCGGGCGCCCCTATCTGCGCGGCTGCGACCAGATCGAGGTCAGCCTCAGCCACACCCGGGACCTCCTGGTGGTGGGTCTGAACCGGCGCGGCCGGGTCGGCGTCGACACCGAGCTCGCCGACCGCCGCATCCAGTACTCCGCGGTCCAGCGCCACCTGTGCACCCCCGCCGAGCGCCGCTGGCTCGGCGCCCTCGACGAGGCCGAACGGCAGCGCCGCCTGGTGCGCACCTGGACGCTGAAGGAGGCGTACACCAAGGCGCTCGGGCAGGGCATGCGGATGGGCTTCACCCAGTTCGGCTTCGACGCCGAGGCCACCACGCTACTCACCCCGCAGGGCGAGCCCGCTTCGCACGGCGAGTGGGCGTTCGACACCTTCGAGCTCGACGGCGGCTATCTGGTCGGGGTGGCCTGCCATGACGCGGGGCTGCGCGACGAGGGCGACACCGCCGTCTCCACCATGCTCGACGAGGGCTTCCTCGGCGAGGTCGTCGACCTGGTCGGCCGCGTCCACCACTGATCCCGGGCAGCACGAAGGCCCCGTTTCCTCCTGGGGAAGGAGGGAACGGGGCCTTCGGGTTACTTATGGCTAGCGCCGCGCCCGCGTGGCGAACGCGTCCGCGCGCGGCACTGGGGTGCCGTCGGGGAGCGGTAGAGGGGCCGCTTGGTCCCGTCGGGCGGGTCGATCAGATGAAGCGGGGTGTTCAGCCCTGGAGGCCGGCCACCTTGTGCGCCAGCGCCGACTTCTTGTTGGCGGCGGCGTTCTTGTGGATGACACCCTTCGAGACAGCCTTGTCGAGCTGACGCGAAGCGGCGCGGGTCGCGGCCGTGGCCTTCTCGACGTCGCCGGCGGCGACAGCCTCGTTGGCCTTGCGGATGAAGGTGCGCAGGGAGGACTTGACGGACTTGTTGCGCAGGCGCGCCTTCTCGTTCGTCTTGTTCCGCTTGATCTGGGACTTGATGTTCGCCACGAAAGAGCCTTTGCAGGTTCGATGATTCGATCTTAGGTCGGCCCCGCCGCCACAAGGGTGACGAGACACAGCTGTCCACGGTACCAGTCGCCCGCCGACCAGCCCAAACCGAGCACAGGCCCGCAGGCGTGGGACCATAGAGGCGCTACTTACGTATCGAACCGTCGTCGACCCGAGACGAGGCGCCGCGATTTGACCGCGGGCCTCAAGAATCAGGACCCTGCGTGCCCGCGACTCCTCCCAACGTGCCCGAGCCGAGCCGTACCGACCCGGCGCTGATCCGCAACTTCTGCATCATCGCGCACATCGACCACGGCAAGTCGACCCTTGCCGACCGGATGCTCCAGCTGACCGGCGTGGTCGAGCAGCGGCAGATGCGCGCCCAGTACCTCGACCGCATGGACATCGAGCGCGAGCGCGGCATCACGATCAAGAGCCAGGCGGTCCGGCTGCCGTGGGCCCCCACCGAAGGCCCCGACCAGGGCCGGGCCCACATCCTGAACATGATCGACACCCCGGGCCACGTGGACTTCACGTACGAGGTGTCGCGCTCTCTGGCCGCCTGCGAGGGCACCGTCCTCCTGGTCGACGCCGCCCAGGGCATCGAGGCGCAGACGCTGGCCAACCTGTACCTGGCCATGGAGAACGAGCTCACCATCGTTCCCGTCCTCAACAAGATCGACCTGCCGGCCGCCCAGCCGGAGAAGTTCTCCGAGGAGCTCGCCAACCTCATCGGCTGCCAGCCGGAGGACGTGCTGAAGGTCTCGGCGAAGACCGGCGTCGGCGTGGACGCGCTCCTGGACCGCGTGGTCCGCGACGTGCCCGCCCCGGTCGGCGTCGCCGACGCGCCCGCCCGCGCCATGATCTTCGACTCGGTGTACGACTCCTACCGAGGCGTCGTCACCTATGTCCGTGTGGTGGACGGCCAGCTCAACAAGCGCGAACGCATCCGCATGATGTCGACCGGCGCCACCCACGAGCTCCTTGAGATCGGCGTCTCGTCCCCCGAGATGACCCCGGCCGACGGCATCGGCGTCGGCGAGGTGGGCTACATCATCACCGGCGTGAAGGACGTCCGACAGTCCAAGGTCGGTGACACCATCACCAGCCTGCACAACGGCGCCACCGAAGCGCTCGGCGGCTACAAGGACCCGAAGCCGATGGTCTTCTCCGGTCTGTATCCGCTGGACGGCTCGGACTACCCCGACCTGCGCGAGGCCCTCGACAAGCTCCAGCTCAACGACGCCGCCCTGGTGTACGAGCCGGAGACCTCCGCGGCGCTCGGCTTCGGCTTCCGCGTCGGCTTCCTCGGCCTGCTGCACCTGGACGTGATCCGCGAGCGCCTGGAGCGCGAGTTCGGCCTCGACCTGATCGCGACCGCGCCGAACGTGGTCTACCGGGTCGTCCTTGAGGACGGCAAGGAGGTCACGGTCACCAACCCGAGCGAGTTCCCCGAGGGCAAGATCTCGGACGTGTACGAGCCGGTCGTGCGGGCCACGATCCTCGCCCCGTCGGAGTTCATCGGCTCGATCATGGAGCTGTGCCAGACCCGCCGCGGCACCCTGCTCGGCATGGACTACCTCTCCGAGGACCGGGTCGAGATCCGCTACACCCTGCCGCTCGCGGAGATCGTCTTCGACTTCTTCGACCAGCTGAAGTCCAAGACGCGCGGCTACGCCTCGCTCGACTACGAGCCCACCGGCGAGCAGGCCGCCAGCCTGGTCAAGGTCGACATCCTGCTGCACGGCGACAAGGTCGACGCCTTCTCCGCCGTCTGCCACAAGGACGCGGCGTACGCCTACGGTGTGCGGCTCGTCGGCAAGCTGCGCGAGCTCATCCCGCGCCAGGCCTTCGAGGTGCCCATCCAGGCCGCCATCGGCTCCCGGGTCATCGCCCGCGAGACGATCCGCGCCATTCGCAAGGACGTCCTCGCCAAGTGCTACGGCGGCGACATCTCCCGTAAGCGGAAGCTCCTGGAGAAGCAGAAGGAGGGCAAGAAGCGGATGAAGATGGTGGGCTCCGTGGAGGTCCCCCAGGAGGCCTTCATCGCGGTGCTCTCCAGCGACGAGTCGGGCGGCAAGAAGAAGTAGTACGCCCTCGATCACCGGCTCTCCGCACCGCCGCCACAACGGACCCCCGCGCCTTCGCGCGGGGGTCCGTTCGTTATGAAACCACTCTCCGTTGCCTCTTACGCGCCGGGCGACGGCGCTCTACTCTGATCACGCCCGATGGTTACTCGCCAGTTAAACAAGCGTCGGACAGCCAGAGCACCCGGAGAACCAACCAGTCGCGCAGCCTTGCCGCAGGCCAGCCCGGAGGACGTCGTGAGCGACACACAGACCTTGATCGAGAATCGGCCGCCGTCCGTGGCGACCCTCTTCGTCCAGCGCGTGGACGCCACGCCCGACGCGGAGGCCTACCGCTACCCCGTACCGGGTGCGGGGCAGGCCCCCGACGAGTGGAAGTCGCTCAGCTGGGCCCAGGCCGCCGAGCGGGTCTACGCGATCGCCGCGGGCCTGGCCGACCTCGGGGTGCGCGGCGAGGAGCGGGTCGCGCTCTCCTCCGCCACCCGCGTCGAGTGGATCCTGGCCGACCTCGGGGTGATGTGCGCGGGCGCCGCCACGACCACGATCTACCCCTCCACCAACGCCGAGGAGTCGGCGTTCATCCTGGCCGACTCCGAGAGCCGGGTCCTGATCGCCGAGGACGCGGCCCAGCTGGCCAAGGCCCGCGAGCGCCGCGCTGAGCTGCCGAACCTGCGGCACGTCGTGGTCATCGACCCGGCCGGCGCGGAGGCGGCCGAGGGCGACCCGGAAGGCTGGGTGCTCAGCCTCGCCGAGCTTGAGGCGCGCGGCGCCGCCCTCCTGGAGAAGAGCCCCGAGGCGGTCAGGGAGCGGATCGCGGCCATCACCGCCGACCAGCTCGCCACCCTCATCTACACCTCCGGCACCACCGGCAAGCCCAAGGGCGTACGGCTGCCGCACGACAACTGGTCGTACATGGCCAAGGCGATCGCCGCGACCGGCCTCGTGACCGGCGAGGACGTGCAGTACCTGTGGCTGCCGCTCGCGCACGTCTTCGGCAAGGTGCTCACCTCGGGCCAGATCGAGGTCGGGCACGTGACCGCCGTCGACGGCCGCATCGACAAGATCATCGAGAATCTGCCGGTGGTCCAGCCGACCTACATGGCCGCGGTGCCCCGCATCTTCGAGAAGGTCTACAACGGCGTCGCGGGCAAGGCCCGCGAGGGCGGCGGGGCCAAGTACAAGATCTTCCAGTGGGCGGCCGGGGTGGCCCGCGAGTACGCGAAGGCCAGCCAGGACAACTTCCGCCGCACCGGCCGGCCCGGCGCGCCCTTCGCGCTCGCGGCCAAGCACAAGGTCGCCGACGCGCTCGTCTACAGCAAGATCCGCGAGGCGTTCGGCGGCCGGCTGCGGGCCTGCGTCTCCGGCTCGGCCGCGCTCGCGCCCGAGATCGGCTTCTTCTTCGCCGGCGCCGGCATCCACATCCTGGAGGGCTACGGCCTCACCGAGTCCTCGGCCGCCTCCTTCGTCAACCCGGGCGAGGCCTACCGCACCGGCACCGTGGGCAAGCCGCTGCCCGGCACCGAGGTGCGGATCGCGGACGACGGCGAGATCCTGCTGCGCGGCCCCGGCATCATGCAGGGCTACCACGGGCTGCCCGAGAAGACCGCCGAGGTCCTGGAGTCCGACGGCTGGTTCCACACCGGCGACATCGGCGAACTGTCCGCCGACGGCTACCTGCGCATCACCGACCGCAAGAAGGACCTGATCAAGACGTCGGGCGGCAAGTACATCGCGCCCGCCGAGGTCGAGGGCCAGTTCAAGGCGGTCTGCCCGTTCGTCTCCAACATCCTGGTGCACGGCGCCGACCGGAACTTCTGCACCGCGCTGATCTCCCTCGACGAGCCCACCATCCTCGGCTGGGCCAAGGAGCAGGGCATCCAGGGCTCGTACGCCGAGATCGTGGCGGACCCGAGGGCGGTGGAGCTGGTCGACGGCTACGTCAAGCGCCTCAACGAGGGCCTCCAGCGCTGGCAGACGATCAAGAAGTTCCGGCTGCTCCCGCGCGATCTCGACGTGGAGCACGGCGAGCTGACGCCCAGCCTCAAGCTGAAGCGGCCGGTCGTCGAGCGCCAGTACCGGGCCCTGATCGACGAGATGTACGCGGGCTCCCGGGAGGCCTGACCGTTCCGTTCACGTAATGCTGCGGGCCCGTCTGAGGGCCCGCAGGGCGTCCTCCAGGCGGGCCATCTGGTGGCGCAGCTCGGTCACCTCGGCGAGCCCGCCCCGGGTCAGCTCGTCCTCGATCGCGCCGAGCCGCGCGGAAATCTGGTCGAGCTGCTTCTGCTCGCCCGCCAGCATCCGCTCCAACTGCCGGTTCTTGCGGTGCAGTTCGAGGAACACGTTCACCTTGGCGCGCAGCACCCAGGGGTCGAAGGGCTTGGTGAGGAAGTCCGCCGCGCCCGTGGCGTACCCGCGGAACGCGTAGCCGTTGTCGCCGTCCGTGCCGGTCAGGAAGATGATCGGCACGTCCTTCGTCTGGTCGAGCCGCTTGATGTTGGACGCCGTCTCGAAGCCGTCCATGCCCGGCATCCGCACGTCGAGCAGCACCACCGCGAACTTCCGCCGCAGCAAGGCCTTCATCGCCTCCTCACCCGAACGCGCCCTGACCAGCGGCTCGTTCAGGGAGCTGAGGACGGCCTCCAGGGCGATCAGGTTGTCCTCCATGTCGTCGACGAGGAGGATGCTCGCCCGCTCGCCGGGTGGTGCCTCTGTGCTCATGCCAGGTCGCCTCACGTGCTCGGTGGTGCAGCCGCCGTCTCCCCGGCGCCGCTCGACTGCTCCGGGACGGACGGGGTGGTGTCGTCAGCCTCCTCCGCCCGGCCCTCGGGGTCCAGTAGGGCGCAGACGACACCGAGGAGCAGGTCCACGTCCACGGGCTTGGGTACGTACTCGTTGGCGCCCTGGGCGATCGACTTCTCCCGGTCGCCGGGCATCGCCTTCGCGGTGAGCGCGACGATCGGCAGATCGGTCCACAGCGGGCTGCGCCGGATCGCCTCGATCGTCTCGTAGCCGTCCATCTCGGGCATCATGATGTCCATCAGGACCAGTTCGATGTCAGGGTTGCGCTCCAGGGTTTCGATGCCCTCCCGCCCGTTCTCCGCGTACAGGACCGGCATGCCGACCCGGCCGAGCACATGGGTGAGCGCGAACACGTTGCGGATGTCGTCGTCGACGATCAACACCCGGCGCCCGAGCAGGACTTGACCGGGCCGGCCACGCTTCCACTCCTCCAGCCTGGTGGCGGTGGGCCAGCCGTCGTCCTGGTCGGGCAGCAGGAGATGGTCGTCGGAGAGCCGGTCGGAGGTGTCGAGGGTGAGCTCGGAGCCCTGCTGCTCGGCCTCGCTGGGCACGTGCCCCGGGTAGAGGACGGGGACGTACAGGGTGAAGGTGGAGCCGCGGCCCGGCTCGCTCTCGGCGATGATGCGCCCGCCGAGCAGCCCGGCGATCTCGCGGCTGATGGACAGGCCGAGGCCGGTGCCGCCGTACTTGCGGTTGGTGGTGCCGTCGGCCTGCTGGAACGCCTCGAAGATCACCGGGAGCTTCTCGGGCGCGATGCCGATGCCGGTGTCCCGTACGGCGAACGCGATCAGGTCGTCGGAGCCGCGCAGCACTCCGTTCTCCGGGTCCTTGATGCGGCTGACGCGCAGCTCGACGCGGCCCGAGGAGGTGAACTTGATCGCGTTGGACAGCAGGTTGCGCAGGATCTGCTGGAGGCGCTGCTCGTCGGAGTACATCTCGCGCGGCACTTCCTCGCCCACCGCCACGTCGAAGGCGAGGCCGCGGTCGAGCGTGATGGGGCGGAAGGTGGCGTGGACGTAGTCGAGGACCTTGATGAGGGGGAGCTTCTTGGGGCGTACGTCCATGCGGCCCGCCTCGATCTTCGACAGGTCCAGGATGTCGTTGATCAGCTGGAGGAGGTCGGAGCCCGACCGGTGGATCGTCGTGGCGAACTGCACTTCCTGGTCGGACAGATGGGCGTCCGGGTTGTCGGAGAGCAGCCGGGCGAGGATGAGCAGCGAGTTGAGCGGGGTGCGCAGCTCGTGCGACATGTTCGCCAGGAACTCCGACTTGTACTGGGAGCTGGTAGCCAACAGGGCGGCCTTTTCCTCCAGTTCGGCGTTGGATCGCTGCAACTCGGCCTGCTGGCGCTGGAGTTCGTCCGAGCGCTCCTGGAGCTGGACGGCGAGCCGCTGGGACTCGCTCAGGAGCGACTCGGTGCGGGAGTTGGCGATGATGGTGTTGATCGCGACGCCGATGGTGTTCACGAACTGGTCGAAGAAGGCCAGGTGGACATCGGAGAAGCGGGAGAAGGAGGCCAGCTCGATCACGCCGAGCAGCTTGTCCTCGAAGAGGATCGGGATGATGACGACGCTGGCGGGCGAGGCCTCGCCGAGCCCCGAGTTGATCTTGATGTAGTCCGGCGGGGCCTCTTCGAGCAGGATCCGCTTCTTCTCCAGGGCCGCCTGCCGGACCAGGCCGTGGCCCGGCATGCCGGTCGTGTCCACGGTCGCGCCCTGCGCGGAGCCGTACCCGGCGATGAAGGCGAGCCCCTTGGAGGTGCTGGTGGTGCGGGACGGGGTGCCGTCGCCGTCCGGGTCGGCCAGGAAGAACGCGCCGTACTGGGCGTTCACCAGCGGGGTCAGCTCGCGCAGGATCAGGTCGGCGACCTCCATCAGGTCGCGGTGGCCCTGCATGAGCCCGGCCAGACGCGCCAGGTTGGACTCCAGCCAGTCCTTGGCCCGGGTCGTCTCGCGCAGGTTGGACACCATCAGGTTGATGTTGTCCTTCAGCTCGGAGACCTCGCCCCGGGTCTCCACGGTGATCGAGCGGGACATGTCGCCCTGGGCGACGGCCGAGGCGACCTCGGCGATCGCGCGGACCTGGGTGGTGAGGTTCAGGGCGAGCTCGTTGACGTTGGTCGTCAGGCGCTTCCACGTCCCGTACACGCCCTCGACCCGCGCCTGGCCGCCGAGCTGACCCTCGGAGCCCACCTCGCGGGCCACCCGGGTGACCTCGGAGGAGAACGAGGACAGCGTGTCCACCATGGTGTTGATGGTGGTCTTCAGCTCCAGGATCTCGCCGCGCGCGTCCACGTCGATCTTCTTCGACAGGTCGCCCTGGGCCACCGCCGTGGCGACCTGCGCGATGTTGCGGACCTGGGACGTCAGGTTGTCCGCCATGTAGTTGACGTTGTCGGTGAGGTCCTTCCACACGCCGGACACACCGAGCACCTGGGCGCGCCCGCCGAGCCGGCCGTCCGTGCCGACCTCGCGGGCCACGCGGGTGACCTCGTCGGCGAAGGCGCGCAGCTGCTCCACCATCGTGTTGACGGTGTCCTTCAGCTCCAGGATCTCGCCCCGGGCATCGACGGTGATCTTCTTCGACAGGTCGCCGTTGGCGACGGCGGTGGTGACCTGGGCGATGTTGCGGACCTGGGACGTCAGGTTGGACGCCATGAAGTTGACGTTGTCGGTGAGGTCCTTCCAGACCCCGGAAACGCCCCGCACCTGCGCCTGACCGCCGAGGTTGCCTTCCGTACCCACCTCGCGGGCCACGCGGGTGACTTCGTCGGCGAAGGCGGAGAGCTGGTCGACCATGGTGTTGATGGTCGACTTGAGCTCCAAGATCTCGCCCTTCGCCTCCACCGTGATCTTCTTGCCGAGGTCGCCCTGGGCGACGGCGGTCGACACGAGGGCGATGTTGCGGACCTGCGAGGTCAGGTTGTCCGCCATGAAGTTGACGTTCTCGGTGAGGTCCTTCCAGACCCCGGACACCCCGCGCACCTGGGCACGCCCGCCGAGGTTGCCTTCCGTGCCGACCTCGCGGGCCACGCGGGTGACTTCGTCGGCGAAGGCGGAGAGCTGGTCGACCATGGTGTTGATGGTCGACTTGAGCTCCAGGATCTCGCCCTGCGCGTCGACGGTGATCTTCTGGGACAGGTCGCCGTTGGCGACGGCGGTGGTGACCTGGGCGATGTTGCGCACTTGGGACGTCAGGTTGGACGCCATGAAGTTGACGTTGTCGGTGAGGTCCTTCCAGACCCCGGAAACGCCCCGCACCTGCGCCCGGCCGCCCAGCTGACCCTCGGTGCCGACCTCACGGGCCACGCGCGTGACCTCATCAGCGAAGGCGGACAGCTGGTCCACCATCGTGTTGACGGTCAGCTTCAGTTCGAGCAACTCGCCGGTCGCCTCGACCGTGACCGTACGGGTCAGATCGCCGCGGGCCACCGCCGTGGTCACCGCCGCGATGTCGCGGACCTGCGCGGTCAGGCGCGAGGCCATGGTGTTCACGGCCTCGGTGACATCGCGCCAACTCCCGCTCAGGCCCTGCACCTTGGCGCGCCCGCCGAGCCGCCCCTCGGTGCCCACCTCGCGCGCGACCCGGGTCACCTCGCCGGTGAACAGCGACAGCTGGTCGACCATCTTGTTGACCGCCCGGCCGAGCCGGCGCAGATCGCCGCGCAGCTGCCGGTTGCCGTCGTGCAGATCGACGCGCTGGGTCAGATCGCCGCCCGCCACCGCGTCGAGGACCCGCGTCGCGTTCGCCGCCGGCACCACCAGGGCGTCGAGCAGGGTGTTCGCATGGCTGATGCCGGCGGTCCAGGTGCCCTGCCCGGGGCTGGCCGCGAGCCGCTCGTCGAGCCGCCCGTGCCGGACCACCTCGCGGCGCACCCGCATCAGCTCGTCGGTGAAGTGCTGATTGCGCACGGCCACTTGGTTGAAGAGCGCGGCCAGCTCGGCCGGCACCCCCTCGTGGACCTCCTGGAGCCGCACCCGGAAGTCGCCGTCGCGCAGGGCCGTCATCGCCGCGATGAGGGGACGGAGCTCCGAGGCACGGACCCAGCCGCCCTCGTCCGGTGGCATAGCACTGTCTCTGTTCATGCAGGCCCACTTCGGTGACTCGGAGCTAATGGGCCCGCTCAGTCTGTCACTCTGTCGGTGTCGTGAGCGGCGCATTCGCGAGAACGGTCAGGAGCCGCACCGTGGGACCCTTTCCAGCGCAGCGGGGGAGCATGAACCGCCCGTATTCCCCGACCTCCTACGACCCGACCGAGGCGGCACACGTTCAGTCCGCCGCGGCGAAACCCGGCGCCTGCCCGACCGCCCGCACCAGCCTGCCCGGCAACCCGCTCGCCCCCTGCGCCGCCCGGCGATTCATACGGGCCGCGCTCGCCGACTGGGCCGGGCTCGGCCCGCCGGTATCAGGTCAACTCCCGGAATTCACCGACCAGTTCACGTACGACGCGGCGATCCTCGTCAACGAGCTGGTCACCAACGCGGTCGTCCACGCGGGCACCACCGTCGACGTGCTGTGCCGTCTGGAGCGCGGCGACGGCCAGGAACCGGCCGCCCTCGTCATCGAAGTCTCCGACCACCATCCCTCCCGTGCGGTATCCAGCGAGCCGCACCGGGCCCGGGACGAGCACGCGGCGTACGAGTACGGGCGCGGCCTGCACGTCGTCGCCGCCCTCGCCGAATGCTGGGGCATCACCTACCGCAGCGGGCTGAAAACCGTCTGGGCCCGCCTCACCGTGGACGCCGACGAGCCGCCCGAGCCGCCCGCCGGCCACCGCGACGAACTCCTCCAACGCGGCCTGCGCGCCGCCGAGATCCTCGCCCCGGCCCCGCACCGCACCCCGCGCCGGCACGACCGCGACTGGGTCAACCGGGGCGCCCTCTCCTTCCTCGCCGAGGCCTCCGACCTCCTGGCCGGACAGTTCGACGAGGACATGATCGCGGCCCTGGCCGGCCAGCTCCTGGTGCCCCGGCTCGCCGACTGGTGCGCGATCTGGCTCGACGAGGACGCGGGCGGCCCGCTCGCCGCGCCCCGCCTGGCCCGGGTCTGGCACGCGAAGGAAGCCGCCATAGAGCCGCTGCGGGCCGCCGTGGAGAAGGAGCCGCCCCGGCTGCCCGCCTCCGCCCGCGGCGGCCCGGTGCCGATGCCCTGGCCCCGCACGCCCGAGCTCGGCGCGGACGGCGCGGCGCTCGCCTACCGCCTGGTCGCGGGCGGCAGCGAAGTGGGCGTGCTGCTGCTCGGCCGGGCCGGCCTGTCGCGCATCCCCGACGAGGTCACCGGCCTGATCGAGGACTTCCTGCGCCGGGTGGCCCTCGCGGTCGGCGCGGCTCGCCAGTACACCCGGCAGGCGACCATCAGCAGGGTGCTCCAGCGCGGCCTGCTGCCCACCCGGGTCGCCGAGATCCCCGGCATCGACAGCGCCTTCGTCTACGAGCCGAGCAACGAGGCGCTGGCGGGCGGCGACTTCTACGACGTCTTCCCCGGCGCCGACGGACGCTGGTGCTTCGCACTCGGCGACGTCCAGGGCAGCGGCCCCGAAGCCGCCGTGGTGACCGGCCTGGCCCGGCCCTGGCTGCGGCTGCTCGCCCGCGAGGGCTACGCGGTGCACGAGGTGCTCGACCGGCTCAACCAGCTGCTGGTCGACGACGCCACCGAGGCGGCCGAGGCGGCGGTCCGCCTCGCGACCGCCGAGCCCGTGGGGGAGGCCGAAGGACCGCAGGCCCGCTTCCTCTCCCTCCTGTACGGAGAGCTGGTGCCGGACGCCCGGGGAGTGCGCTGCACCCTGGCCAGCGCCGGACACCCGCTGCCCCTGCTCCTTCGGCCCGACGGCTCGGTCCGGGCGGCCGCCGTCCCGCAGGTCCTGCTCGGCGTGGTCGAGGGCGCCCGCTACGAGAGCGAGAGCCTGCGCCTGACCTCGGGCGACACCCTGCTGTGCGTGACCGACGGGGTGACCGAGCGCCGCTCGGGCCCGCGCATGTTCGACGACGCCGACGGGCTCGCCACGGAACTGTCCGGCTGCGTCGGCCTGACCGCCTCCGGGGTGGCCGGCCGGATCAAGCAGGCGGTGTACGACTTCGACGAGGCCCCGCCCGCGGACGATCTCGCGCTCCTCGTCCTCCGGGCGAACTGACCAGGCCCGCCCGTCGGCGCCGGGCGGGCCTGGGTCCTTCCCGCCGCTGCTCTCAGGCGCTGGCGGCGGCGGTGCAGGAGGCGTCGCCGCCGCAGTAGGTGATGTCCCAGTGGGTGCCCTCGTTGGCGTAGACGTTGCCGGCCGAGGAGCGCCAGCGGGTGGCGCCGTCGCTACGGGTGGCGATGCGCGTGAAGCTGTTGGTGACATAGGAGTCGACGCAGGTGTTGCGCGAGATGTCGGCCTTGTAGCCGTTGTAGTGGCTGTACGTGCCGGCCGCGTGACCCACCTCGGTGCCGCCGGTGACGTTGATCGCGCACTTGCTCGCGGACTTGAGCGTCCTGAGCCCGTCGACGGTGGCCTGGTTGATCTGCTCGTACGAGGTGCAGGTGGAGTTGGAACGGGTGGTGCAGCCGCCGCTGGAGGAGTGGGTCACGCCCGCCGCCGACAGCTGGGAGGCGGCCGCGGACTGGCTGAGCTTGACGACGGCGGCGCCCGCCGTCCCGGACAGGGCGAGCACGGTGGCGGCGGCGAGGCTGCCGGAGACGAGAAGAGTTCGCTGACGGATCATCATGTGCGGTTGCCCTTCGGGTGGTTGGGGCCGGATGCCCTTCGGTGGGTTGAAGGTGTGTCTGTTCCGCGGGACACGATGGCGTACGGGCGGGGTCGGGAGGGAGAGGGGTGACGTGAACAGTGCCGGACGGGCGGGGGCTCGGGTGCGGGCCGCAGGCGGCTGGCCGCGCGGTTCCGCGCCCCAGGGGGTGCCTGTGCGGGGGCGGTCATCGGACTGGCCGGGGTGGCGGACAATGGGGGCATGCCTTCCGTACTGCCCGATGGTGAGCCCATGCCCGAGGACGGGTCGCTGCCCCGCGCTGCCCTGGAAGGCGCCGGGGAGCGGCCGCTCGGCTTCTACCTGCACGTTCCGTACTGCGCGACGCGCTGCGGCTACTGCGATTTCAACACGTACACGGCGAGCGAGCTGGTGGGCAAGGGCGGCGTCCTCGCCTCCCGCGACAACTACGCGGACATGGTCGTCGAGGAGATCCGCCTGGCCCGGAAGGTCCTCGGCGAGGACCCCCGCCCGGTGCGGACGGTGTTCGTGGGCGGCGGCACGCCCACACTGCTCGCGGCGGCCGACCTCGTGCGCATGCTGGCGGCGGTGCGGGACGAGTTCGGCCTGGCCGAGGACGCGGAGATCACGACCGAGGCGAACCCGGAGTCGGTGAACCCGGCGTACCTCGCGGAGCTGCGGGCGGGCGGCTTCAACCGGGTCTCCTTCGGCATGCAGAGCGCCCGGCAGCACGTCCTGAAGGTCCTCGACCGTACGCACACGCCGGGCCGGCCGGAGGCGTGCGTCGCGGAGGCCCGCGCGGCGGGCTTCGACCACGTCAACCTGGACCTGATCTACGGCACGCCGGGCGAGAGCGACGAGGACTGGCGGGCCTCGCTCGACGCGGCCGTCGGCGCGGGCCCCGACCACATCAGCGCGTACGCCCTGATCGTCGAGGAGGGCACGCAGCTCGCCCGCCGCATCCGGCGCGGCGAGGTGCCGATGACGGACGACGACGAGCACGCGGACCGGTACCTGATCGCGGACGAGGTCCTGGGCGCCGCGGGCTACTCCTGGTACGAGGTCTCGAACTGGGCCACGACGCCCGCCGGCCGCTGCCTGCACAACGAGCTGTACTGGCGCGGGGCGGACTGGTGGGGGGCGGGTCCCGGCGCCCACAGCCATGTGGGCGGGGTGCGGTGGTGGAACGTGAAGCACCCGGGCGCGTACGCGGCGGCCCTGGCGTCCGGCCGCTCCCCCGGCGCGGGGCGGGAGGTTCTGTCCCCGGAGGACCGCAGGGTGGAACGCATCCTCCTGGAACTCCGCCTGCGAGAGGGCTGCCCGCTGACCCTGCTGCATCCGACGGGCCTGACGGCGGCCCGCCGCGCGGCGGAGGACGGCCTCTTGGACGCGATGTCCTTCACGGAGGGCCGGGCCGTGCTGACCCTGCGGGGTCGGCTGCTGGCGGATGCGGTGGTTCGGGACCTGGTGGACTGAACCGCCCTCCCTCCCGGGGCGAGTGGGTCGACTGCGGACCGTGCGTGGCTGGTCGCGCAGTTCCCCGCGCCCCTAAACAGCTTTCGGCCTCGGCCCGTGGGTGGTCGGTCGCGCAGTTCCTCGCGCCCCTAGCGGGATTGACGCTGGCTGGCACCGACATCTTCAGCCCGTCATGGGGTCCCCCCTGGCCCTTGAGGCCTTGGGGGAGTTTGAGGACGAGCGCCTTTCAGGCGCGAACGGGGTCTGGGGCGGAGCCCCAGGAGTACCGGCCGTCAGCCGAACGAATTCCCCCGGAGGGTCTCGGGAAGGGGTGGGGTGGGGAAAGGCTACGGGGCCGTCACGAAGTCGATCAGGTGCTCCACCGACCCCAGCAGCGACGGATCCAGGTCCTTGTACGACCGCACCCCCGACAGGATCCGCTGCCAAGCCGCCCCCGTGTTCTCGGGCCACCCCAGCGCCCGGCAGACCCCCGTCTTCCAGTCCTGCCCCCGCGGCACTACCGGCCACCCCGCAATCCCCACGGACGACGGCTTCACCGCCTCCCACACGTCGATGTACGGGTGCCCGACGACCAGCACATCCGGATGCGTCACGGACGCCGCGATGCGGGACTCCTTCGAGCCCGGGACCAGGTGGTCGACCAGAACCCCCAGCCGCGCGTCCGGCCCGGGGGCGAACTCGGCGACGATCGCCGGAAGGTCGTCGATGCCCTCCAGGTACTCGACGACCACGCCCTCGATCCGGAGGTCGTCCCCCCACACCCGCTCCACGAGCTCCGCGTCGTGGCGCCCCTCGACATAGATCCGCCCCGCCCGCGCGACCCGGGCCCGCGCCCCCGGCACGGCCAGCGATCCGGAGGCCGTACGGGCGGGCCCCGCGGGGGCCGAAGCGGAGGGGCGCACGAGTGTGACGACCTTGCCCTCCAGGAGGAAGCCGCGGGGTGCCAGCGGGAAGACGCGGTGCTTGCCGAAGCGGTCCTCCAGGGTGACCGTCGGCCCCTCGGCCGTCTTCTCGCAGCGGATCACGGCTCCGCAGAATCCCGTGGAGACCTCCTCGACGACGAGGTCGACCTCGGCAGGCACCTCAGGAACGGGCACCTGCTTCTTCTTCCAGGGCGGGGTGAGATCGGGGCTATAGCTACGCATGGGCCCATTATTCGGGGTGGCCGGGAGGAAAGGGGGTTGGCCCCCGACGATGTGGCGCGGCCGGGGCCGGATCGGGGCCGGGGCTACAACACCCCGAACCGCACCGCGAGTTGGTCCCGCTGGGCCCGTACGAAGGCGGCGTCCACCACCGCCCCGTGCCCCGGCACGTACACCGCGTCCTCGCCGCCCAGCGAAAGGAGCCGGTCCAGGGCGGCCGGCCAGCGCGAGGTCACCGCGTCGGAGCCCGCCTGGGGCTCGCCCGACTCCTCGACCAGGTCGCCGCAGAAGACGATCTCGGGCGAGTCGCCGGTCGCGGGGACCAGGACCGCGAGGTCGTGGCCGCTGTGACCGGGCCCGACGTTCGCGAGCAGTACCTGGCGGCCGCCCAGGTCCAGCGTCCACTCGCCGCACACCGCGTGGTGCGGCACGACCAGCAGGTCGGCCGCCTCGGCCGCGTCCTGGGCGGACACCCCCTGGCGGGCCGCGTCGTCGCGCAGCTCGTCGCGTCCCAGCGCCCGCTCGATGCCGACGGCCCCGTACACCTCGGCGCCGGAGAAGGCGGCCGTGCCCAGGACGTGGTCGAAGTGGGGGTGGCTGAGCGCGATATGGGTCACACGGCGGCCGAAGAGGGCCTCGGCCTGTGTCCGGAGTTCGGCGCCCTCGCGGAGCGTCGCGCCGGTGTCGTACAAGAGGAGCGAGCTCTCCCCGGCGACCAGTGCGGCCGTGGCGTCCCAGACCGGCAGGCGCCTGCGCCCGACCCCGTCGCCGAGGCGCTCCCAGCCGAACTCTTCCCAACTGACGTCCATGACGCGACGCTATCCGCAATCGAGGGGCGACGCCGCACGGTAGCGTGGTCGGCCGCCCTTGCTAGGGGCGTACCGGTCGGCCGTACACTGGCCGGGGGATTGCTGGCACTCGAACACAGTGAGTGCCAAACGGACGGCAACTGGAGGTGTGCGCGATGCTCAGTGAACGCAGGCTGGAGGTGCTGCGCGCCATCGTCCAGGACTATGTCGGCACCGAGGAGCCGGTCGGGTCCAAGGCCCTGACCGAGCGGCACGCCCTTGGCGTGTCCCCGGCGACCGTGCGCAACGACATGGCGGTTCTGGAGGAGGAGGGCTTCATCGCCCAGCCCCACACCAGCGCCGGCCGGATCCCGACCGACAAGGGCTACCGGCTCTTCGTCGACCGGCTCGCGGGCGTCAAGCCCCTGTCGTCGCCGGAGCGCCGGGCGATCCAGAACTTCCTGGACAGCGCGGTGGACCTGGACGACGTCGTGGCCCGTACGGTGCGGCTGCTCGCGCAGCTGACCCGGCAGGTGGCGGTCGTCCAGTACCCGTCGCTGACCCGGTCCACGGTGCGGCATGTGGAGCTCCTCTCACTCGCGGCGGCCCGGCTGATGCTGGTGCTGATCACGGACACCGGGCGGGTCGAGCAGCGCATGGTCGACTGCCCGGCGCCGTTCGGCGAGGCCTCGCTCGCGGACCTGCGGGCCCGGCTCAACGCACGAGTGGTGGGACGCCGCTTCGCGGACGTGCCGCAGCTGGTGCAGGACCTGCCGGAGTCCTTTGAACCGGAGGACCGAGGAACCGTTTCGACGGTCCTCGCCACCCTCCTCGAAACCCTGGTCGAAGAGACCGAGGAGCGGCTGATGATCGGCGGCACCGCCAATCTCACCCGCTTCGGACACGACTTCCCGCTGACCATCAGGCCGGTGCTGGAGGCGCTTGAGGAGCAGGTCGTGCTCCTCAAGCTGCTCGGCGAGGCCAAGGAATCGGGCATGACCGTACGCATCGGGCACGAGAACAACGCCCACGAAGGACTGAACTCCACGTCCGTCGTATCGGTCGGCTACGGTTCCGGCGGCGAGGCGGTCGCCAAACTCGGCGTGGTCGGACCGACCCGCATGGATTACCCCGGAACGATGGGAGCGGTACGCGCAGTGGCACGTTACGTCGGACAGATCCTGGCGGAGTCGTAAGTGGCCACGGACTACTACGCCGTACTCGGCGTGCGCCGCGACGCATCACAGGACGAGATCAAGAAGGCGTTCCGGCGCCTCGCACGCGAACTCCACCCGGATGTGAATCCGGACCCGAAGACGCAGGAGCGCTTCAAGGAGATCAACGCCGCGTACGAGGTCCTGTCGGACCCGCAGAAGAAGCAGGTCTACGACCTCGGCGGCGACCCGCTGTCGTCGTCGGGGGGCGGCGGCGGTGCCGGCGGCTTCGGCGCGGGCGGCTTCGGCAACTTCTCGGACATCATGGACGCCTTCTTCGGCACGGCATCCCAGCGCGGCCCGCGCTCGCGGACCCGCCGCGGCCAGGACGCCATGATCCGCCTGGAGATCGACCTCAACGAGGCGGCCTTCGGCACGACCAAGGAGATCCAGGTCGACACCGCCGTGGTGTGTACGACCTGTTCGGGCGAGGGGGCCGCCCCCGGCACCTCCGCGCAGACCTGTGACATGTGCCGCGGCCGCGGCGAGGTGTCCCAGGTCACCCGGTCCTTCCTGGGCCAGGTCATGACGTCGCGGCCCTGCCCCCAGTGCCAGGGCTTCGGCACCGTGGTCCCGACCCCGTGCCCCGAGTGCGCGGGCGACGGCCGCATCCGCTCCCGGCGCACCCTCACCGTGAAGATCCCGGCCGGTGTCGACAACGGCACCCGGATCCAGCTCGCGGGCGAGGGCGAGGTCGGCCCCGGCGGCGGCCCCGCCGGCGACCTGTACGTGGAGATCCACGAGCTGGCGCACGACGTGTTCCAGCGCCGCGGCGACGACCTGCACTGCACGGTCACCATCCCCATGACGGCGGCGTCGCTCGGCACGAAGGTGCCGCTCCAGACGCTCGACGGCATGGAGGAGGTGGACATCCGCCCGGGAACCCAGTCCGGCCAGTCCATCCCGCTGCACGGCCGCGGCATCACGCACCTGCGCGGCGGCGGCCGCGGTGACCTCATCGTGCACGTCGAGGTCATGACCCCGAGCAAGCTGGACCCCGCGCAGGAGGACCTCCTGCGCCAGCTGGCCAAGCTCCGCGGCGAGGAACGCCCCACGGGCCAGTTCCAGCCGGGGCAGCAGGGCCTGTTCTCCCGGCTGAAGGACGCGTTCAACGGGCGTTGAGCCGTGAGGGGGGGCTCCGGGGGTGACCCCCGGAGCCCCCTTTTTCTTTTGGGGCTGCGCCCCAAACCCCCGAGG
This sequence comes from Streptomyces sp. WM6378, assembly GCF_001279695.1. Classification (GTDB taxonomy): domain Bacteria; phylum Actinomycetota; class Actinomycetes; order Streptomycetales; family Streptomycetaceae; genus Streptomyces. Next base: position 2,524 of record NZ_LGDD01000155.1, on the reverse strand, counting down.
CCTTCGGTCCGCGGGTTGAAAAGTGGACCTCAGCCAAAATCCAGCCCCTCCGGCGTTTGAGGAGCGGGGGTTCGGGGGCGGAGCCCCTGAGCAGGGGGCCGGCCTCACCCACCCCGGGAGGAACAGGCGATTCGGTGCGAGAGCAACAGCGTGGCACGATGCGGGCATGGCTTTGACCGATCTCTGCCGGTATCCGATCGTGCAGGCGCCCATGGCGGGCGGCGCCTCCGGTCCGGCGCTGGCCGCGGCCGTCTCGGAGGCCGGGGGGCTCGGGTTCCTGGCCGCCGGGTACAAGACCGCCGACGGCATGTACCAGGAGATCAAGCAGATGCGGGGGCTGACGAACCAGCCCTTCGGAGTCAACCTGTTCATGCCCCAGGACCCGCACACCGACCCCGCCGCCATCGAGGTCTACCGCCACCAGCTGGCCGGCGAGGTCACCTGGTACGAGACCCCGCTGGGCGAGGCCGACGGTGGGGGCGACGACAACTACGAGGCCAAGCTGGCGATCCTGCGCGAGGATCCGGTGCCGGTGGTCTCGTTCACCTTCGGCTGCCCCGAGCGCCCGGTGTTCGACGCGTTCGCGAAGGTCGGTACGTACACGATCGTCACCGTGACCACCCCCCAGGAGGCGCAGGCCGCGCAGTGGGCGGGGGCGGACGCGGTGTGTGTGCAGGGCGTCGAGGCGGGCGGCCATCAGGGCACGTACCGGGACGATCCGCAGGTCGGCGGGGCCGGCATCGGGCTGCTCACGCTGATCGGGCTCGTCCGGGAGACGGTTCAGCTGCCGATCGTCGCGGCGGGCGGCCTGATGCGGGGCGCGCAGATCGCGGCGGTCCTCGCGGCGGGAGCGGACGCGGCGCAGCTCGGCACGGCGTTCCTGGCGTGCCCGGAGTCGGGCGCGAACGTGCTGCACAAGCAGGCGCTGACCAATCCCCTTTTCGTGCGTACGGAGTTGACGCGGGCGTTCTCCGGGCGGCCCGCGCGGGGCCTGGTGAACCGTTTCATGCGGGAGCACGGGCCGTACGCCCCCGCCGCGTATCCGCAGGTGCACCAGCTCACGGCGGGCCTGCGCAAGGCCGCGGCCGAGGCCGGCGACCCCCAGGGCATGGCGCTGTGGGCGGGCCAGGGCCACCGCCTCGCCAGGGAGCTCCCGGCGGGCAGGCTCGTTGAAGTCCTGGCCGCCGAACTCGACGACGCGGCAGCGGAGTTGACCCAGACACTGCAGAACCTGAAGAACATGAGGAGTGCGTCATGACCGCCCCGGTCTTCGTTGTCGACAAGGTGCCGGGCGGCGGCGAGTTCGTCCTGGACGGCGCGGAGGGCCGGCACGCCGTCTCCGTCAAACGGCTGCACGCGGACGAGGAAGTGACCCTCACCGACGGCGCCGGGAACTGGGCGGACGCGGTGGTCGTCGCGGCCGAGGGCAAGGACCGCCTGGTCGTACGGGTCACGGCTCGCGCCACCGAGGAGGAGCCCGCGGTACGGATCACCGTGGTGCAGGCGCTGCCCAAGGGCGACCGGGGCGAGGTCGCCGTGGAGACGATGACCGAGACCGGCGTCGACGCGATCGTCCCCTGGCAGGCCGGGCGCTGCATCACCCAGTGGAAGGGCGAGCGCGGCCTCAAGTCCCTCGCGAAATGGCGCAGTACGGCCCGCGAGGCGGGCAAGCAGTCCCGTCGGGTGCGCTTCCCGGACGTACGGGAAGCGATGACGACGAAGCAGGTCGCGGCGCTCCTCGCGCGGGCGGACCTGGCGGTGGTCCTGCACGAGGACAGGGATTCCGGCTCGGCCGCCCTGTCCACGGCGGACCTGCCCGCCCGGGGCGAGATCGTCCTGGTGGTCGGCCCGGAGGGCGGCGTCTCCCCGGAAGAACTGGCCACGTTCGCCGAGGCGGGCGCGAAGCCGTACCGCCTGGGGAGCAGCGTGCTGCGCACGTCGACGGCGGGGACGGTGGGGGCGGCGGTACTGATGGCGAGGACCGGGCGCTGGTCCTGACCCTCCAGCGCGGCAGCCGGACCGCGACCGGACCGCGACCGGGCCACCCCGGAACGCGACGGGATGGCCGCAAGGGGTCTACCGCACCCGGTGCCGCGGTGGCACCCTGGCGCTCATGGGGGCCAAGAGGTCGCACCGCCCAGCACGACACACCGCCCGCCGCAGGGCGTACCGAACCCTGCCGGCCGTGGCCATGGCCGCGCTGGCGATCGGCGGGGCCGCCGCCTGCGACCCGGTCGGCGGGCTCAACTCCGCCGCGGTCGCGGTCACCACGGACCAGACGGCGACCGCCGCGCTGCAGCACCAGCACGTCGCGATCAAGTGGCTGACCTGCACCGCCAACCTGAAGGGCGGCCCCAGCGCGACCCCTTCGGCCGGCAGCACCACCCGGCAGGTCGCCGACGTGGACTGCCAGGGCGAGACCAAGGACGGCAAGCCGATCACGGTCAAGGGAACGGTCACGCAGGAGGTCGAGGGCCGCTGCGTGACCGTTCCCTTGACCGTGATCGGCTTGCCGTCCTTGGTC
>NZ_LGDD01000154.1 GCF_001279695.1 Streptomyces sp. WM6378 | reverse complement strand
GTGACTGTCGGCTTGGCTGTTCGTTGGTGTGGGTGTGGGGAAGAGACAGTCGCGGCCGTGGATCGTGTCGGATGAACTCTGGTCGCTGGTGGAGCCGTTGTTGCCGCAGCCCGGACCGAAACGGGTCGAGGGCAGGCCGCGGGTGCCGGACCGGCAGGCGTTGTGCGGGATCCTGTTCGTGCTGCACACCGGCATCCAGTGGGAGTACCTGCCGCAGGAACTCGGTTTCGGTTCGGGCATGACGTGCTGGCGGCGGCTGGCGGCCTGGAACGAGGCCGGTGTGTGGGACGCACTGCACCTGGTCCTGCTCAGGAGGCTGCGGTCCGCCAGACAGCTCGACTGGTCGCGGGCGGTGATCGATTCCTCCCACGTCCGGGCGGCACGGCGGGGCCCAAAAGCGGTCCCAGCCCGGTCGACCGTGCGCGGCCGGGCAGCAAGCACCACATCCTCACCGATGCCCGGGGCATCCCGCTCGCGGTGTCGCTGACCGGCGGCAACCGCAACGACGTCACCGAGCTGGTCCCGTTGCTGGACAAGGTGCCCCCGGTTGCCGGTCTGGTCGGACGGCCGCGTAGACGGCCCGACGTGCTGTTCGCCGACCGGGGCTACGACCACGACAAATACCGCAAGGAGGTGCGGGCCCTGGGCGTGATACCGGTGATCGCCCGCCGCGGTGTCCCACACGGCTCCGGTCTCGGCGTATACCGCTGGGTGGTTGAACGCACCATCGCCTGGTTCCACGGCTTCCGGCGCTTACGCATCCGCTGGGAACGACGCGATGACATCCACGAAGCCTTCCTCGGCCTCGCCACTTGCCTCATCACACACCGACACGTCCAACGCCTTTGTTAGGGCCTCT
>NZ_LGDD01000153.1 GCF_001279695.1 Streptomyces sp. WM6378 | reverse complement strand
TCGTCCACGAGGACGCCCAGGTGTGGCCGATGGTCGCCGCCGGGACCTCCAACGACGAGGTCATGGCCGCCCGCGGAGTCCGCCCCGACTTCGGCGACAACGAAGACGACTGAGAGCTGTAGGAAGAGGTAAGAGGCTCATGTCCACCAAGCACACGCTCTCGGTCCTGGTCGAGAACACCCCCGGCATCCTCGCCCGGATCGCCGCCCTGTTCTCCCGCCGCGGCTTCAACATCGACTCGCTCGCGGTCGGTGTCACCGAACACCCCGACATCTCCCGCATCACCATCGTGGTCAATGTCGAGGACCTGCCCCTGGAGCAGGTGACCAAGCAGCTCAACAAGCTCGTCAACGTCCTGAAGATCGTCGAACTCGAGCCCGGCGCTGCGATCCAGCGCGAGCTCGTCCTGGTGAAGGTGCGTGCCGACAACGAAACGCGCTCCCAGATCGTCGAGATCGTCCAGCTGTTCCGCGCCAAGACCGTCGACGTCTCCCCGGAGGCCGTGACCATCGAGGCGACCGGCGGCGCGGACAAGCTGGAGGCGATGCTGAAGATGCTGGAGCAGTTCGGCATCAAGGAGCTCGTCCAGTCCGGCACGATCGCCATAGGGCGCGGCGCCCGGTCCATCACGGACCGCTCGCTGCGCGCCCTGGACCGCAGCGCCTGAGACCCGCCGATACGGGCCTGACCCGCCCGTATAGCGGACTCACCCATTCCTTACTCACCCCCACCGATACGGTGGACGCAACACCAGCACACCAAGGAGATATCCCAGTGGCCGAGCTGTTCTACGACGACGATGCCGACCTGTCCATCATCCAGGGCCGCAAGGTCGCGGTGATCGGTTACGGCAGCCAGGGCCACGCCCA
>NZ_LGDD01000152.1 GCF_001279695.1 Streptomyces sp. WM6378 | reverse complement strand
CGGTGTTCCGCGCTATGCCGGTGGTATGCGGTATGCGCAAGGGGGTGGGCTCAGGGCCTATGAACAGGCCGCCCGTGAACGGGTACGGATGCTGGCGGCCGAGGGCTTTGAGCGGGGTGAGGAGAACACGGTCATCGCGACGGATCTGCGGGTGAGTGTCCGCTCAGTCGAACGCTGGAGGCGGGACTGGAGGGCTCACGGCAGGGCCGGTTTTGCGTAGTTCGGGGCCTGCCAAGAGTCCGAAGGTGAGCCCTCAGGAGTTCGCCGGACTGGAGGAGGAACTGCTGCGGGGGACGGTCGTCCACGGATGGCCGAACGCGCGGTGGACCTTGTCGCGGGTGCAGGCCCTTCTCGTTGAGAAGCTCGGTGTGTTGCTGTCGGTCCGCGGCGTGTGGGAGTTGCTGCGGCGTCACGGCTGGTCGTGTCAGCAGCCCGCGCGGCGCGCGGTGGAGCGTGACGAGGCGGCCGTCGCAGGCTGGGTGAAGGAGACCTGGCCGTCGGCAAAGCCATCGCGGCGACGCGCGGGGCCTGGCTCGTCTTTGAGGACGAAGCCGCCGTCTCGATGACGTCGCACCGCGGCCGGACCTGGGCCCCGAGGGGGAAGACCCCTGTGGTCCAGTTCAACGGTGCCTCCCGTGGGCGGGTGACCCTGGCCGCACTCGCCTGCTACAAGGCCGGTGAACGCAGCCGCTCATCTACCGTCCACGCGTCCAGGGCCACTGCCTGGGCAGTCAAAGGGGGTTCACCTGGCGGGACTATCGCGATCTGCTGGTGCGGGCCCATCTTCAGCTCGGCGGGCCCGTCGTGGTGATCTGGGACAATCTGAATGTCCACCGCAGCGCCGACATCCGTGACTATGCCGCCGAGCATGACTGGCTGACCATC
>NZ_LGDD01000151.1 GCF_001279695.1 Streptomyces sp. WM6378 | reverse complement strand
GCTTTTGGGTACCGGGTGTGCACGGCTCCGCCGCCGGCCTTCGGCGGCATCGACGTCCTGTCCGTACTGGCCCTGGCCGACCGCAAGGCAGTCGCCGCACTGAAGCCGGGCACCCTCCAACATGCCCATCTGCTCATCGAGTCCGGACGGCTGGCCGGAGTGGACGCACGCGCTTGCGCGGGCGACCCGGACTTCGGTGACATCCCAGCCTCCCGGCTTCTCTCACCCTCCTACCTCAAGCAGCGAGCCGCGCAGATTTCTCCCACCTCCGCCGTTCACCCCGTACGCCCCGGGCTGTGCACCGACACACTCCGCGTCGCCGCCGACCACGACTCCACCAGCCAGGTGAGCATCGTGGACGGATACGGCAACGCCCTGTCCATGACCACCACGGTCAACCAGAACTTCGGGTCCGCCCTCCTGGCACGCGGCATGGTGCTCAACAACGCACTCACCAATTTCGCACCCGAAACCGCAGGCGGCCGCAACCTCATGGAACCGCGCAAACGCCCCACCACATCGATGGCCCCCACCCTGGCCTTCGACCCCACAGGCAGGCCACGCCTGGCCGCCGGCTCGGCAGGCGGCGGCCTCATCCCCGACTACGTGGCCCACCAGGTCCTGGACGTCCTCGTCCACGGCCTCAACCCACACCAGGCCCTCACCCACGGCCACCTCAGCGGCCAGACCACGACGAACAACTGCGCCGGCCTGCACGACGCCCGCTCCGACGTGGAACAGGGCACCACGGCCGAACGCCTCCTGCCCGGACTCCGCGCCCTGGGCCACCCCTGCGCCAAAGCAGTGCCGCTCCGCAGCGGAGCCGCCCTCGTAGAAATCACCCCCGACGGCACACTCCTGGCAGCCGCCGACCCCCGCAGGGACGGCGCCGCCGCAGGCGGCTAGATCGAAATCCTCACCCC
>NZ_LGDD01000150.1 GCF_001279695.1 Streptomyces sp. WM6378 | reverse complement strand
CATGCTGGGCATGCAGCTGGGTGAGATCGCGCCGGGTGGTACCGGTTCCGGCCTGTACGGCATGCTGATCATGGCGATCATCGCGGTGTTCATCGCGGGCCTGATGGTGGGGCGTACGCCCGAGTACCTGGGCAAGAAGATCGGCACGCGCGAGATCAAGTTCGCGGCCTGCTACATCCTCATCACCCCGGCCCTGGTTCTGATCTTCACGGCGATTGCGATGGCGATGCCGTCGACGCTCACCTCGATGACGAACTCGGGCGCGCACGGTTTCTCCGAGGTCCTGTACGCCTACACCTCGGGCGCCAACAACAACGGATCCGCGTTCGCGGGCCTGAACGCGAACACGCCGTGGTTCAACACCAGCATCGGCCTGGCCATGCTGCTCGGCCGGTTCGTCCCGATGGTGTTCGTCCTGGCGCTGGCCGGCTCGCTCGCCGAGCAGAAGCCCATCCCCGAGTCGGCGGGCACCCTGCGCACCAACAAGCCGCTGTTCACCGGCCTGCTGGTCGGCACCATCCTGATCGTCACCGGTCTGACCTACTTCCCGGCCCTGGCGCTCGGCCCGCTCGCTGAGGGGCTGGCGTCATGACCACCAACCTGAAGCACGAGGACGAGATGTCCACTGCCACTCCGACCCGGGCACCGCACAGCGACGTCCCGACGGGTCACAAGGACCAGGGCAAGGTCGGGGGCGGCATGTTCGACCCCAAGGCGCTGGTCAAGTCCTTCCCGGACGCGGTCAGGAAGCTCAATCCGAAGACGATGGTCAAGTCTCCGGTCATGTTCGTGGTGGAGATCGGCTCGGTCCTCACCACGGTCCTGGCTATCAAGAGCCCGGGGGACTGGTTCGGCTGGGCGATCGCCGGCTGGCTGTGGCTGACCACGATCTTCGCCAACCTGGCGGAGGCCGTCGCCGAGGGCCGC
>NZ_LGDD01000149.1 GCF_001279695.1 Streptomyces sp. WM6378 | reverse complement strand
CATGCTGGGCATGCAGCTGGGTGAGATCGCGCCGGGTGGTACCGGTTCCGGCCTGTACGGCATGCTGATCATGGCGATCATCGCGGTGTTCATCGCGGGTCTGATGGTGGGGCGTACGCCCGAGTACCTGGGCAAGAAGATCGGCACGCGCGAGATCAAGTTCGCGGCCTGCTACATCCTCATCACCCCGGCCCTGGTGCTGATCTTCACGGCGATCGCGATGGCGATGCCGTCGACGCTCACCTCGATGACGAACTCGGGCGCGCACGGTTTCTCCGAGGTCCTGTACGCCTACACCTCGGGTGCCAACAACAACGGCTCCGCGTTCGCGGGCCTGAACGCGAACACGCCGTGGTTCAACACCAGCATCGGTCTCGCGATGCTGCTCGGCCGGTTCGTGCCGATGGTGTTCGTGCTTGCGCTGGCGGGCTCGCTCGCCGAGCAGAAGCCCATCCCGGAGACGGCGGGCACCCTGCGCACCAACAAGCCGCTGTTCACCGGCCTGCTGGTCGGCACCGTGATGATCGTCGCGGGTCTGACCTACTTCCCGGCGCTGGCGCTCGGCCCGCTCGCGGAGGGGCTGGCGTCATGACCACCGACACGAAGAAGTCTGAGGAGCCCGGCTCCATGTCCACCGCAACACCCACGCGCGCTCCCCACAGTGACCTCCCCAGCGGGCACAAGCCCGAGGCCGGGCGGGTCGGGGGCGGCATGTTCGACCCCAAGGCGCTGGTCAAGTCCTTCCCGGATGCGGTCAGGAAGCTCAATCCGAAGACGATGGTCAAGTCTCCGGTCATGTTCGTGGTGGAGATCGGCTCGGTCCTCACCACGGTCCTGGCGATCAAGAGCCCGGGGGACTGGTTCGGCTGGGCGATCGCCGGCTGGCTGTGGCTGACCACGATCTTCGCCAACCTGGCGGAGGCCGTCGCCGAGGGCCGC
>NZ_LGDD01000148.1 GCF_001279695.1 Streptomyces sp. WM6378 | reverse complement strand
GGATACCGATCAGGAAGACGGCGGTCGCCGCCGTTGGGCGCTGACCGACCTCGGTGGGTGAGCCGGTGTCATTCTGGTGCCCGGTCTGGTGACACCGGGTGTCGTCGGTCAGCGAAACTGAGCAGTCGTCGTGCTTCTGGCCTGGTGTTGTGCAGTTTGGTTGAACGAGGTGCGGGTCTGGTGGCTCACTGAATCTGCGCAGAGTCCGGGGCACGCGAGCTTTTGACCTGCGGAGTTTCCAACTCCGGGCAACGTTGCGCAGGTTGGTTGAGTACTGCGCAGGTTCACTGAACCACGACAACAGCCGCAGAGAGATGCTCTCTGCGGTACCCATCTCGATCTAGAGATTCTACATCCTGCATCAAGTGTGATGCAGGCACTCAACCGGACGGGCACATGGTGTCTTGCTGGTGGCGTTCAGGTCTGCTGCTCATCCTCGGGGTGGGGCGGGGTTGGTTTCTTGTATCGCTGGCGGAGCCAGATGATGACCCCTGCCACCAAGGGCGGGCCGAGGAGAACTGCTTTGACCGCGGCTTTTGAGGCGAGCCAGGCGATGCCCCAGTAGTGCCATCCGAGGAAGTGCCAGGCGGCTGCCCAGACGAGTCCGGCGATGCTGATGGCCAGGACAACAGCCAGGATGGTTTTGCTGCGGGTTCGTAAGGTTGCTGGTCTGGTGGAGTCATCGGTCATGTGGTTGAGCATAGGGCGGTCAAGACCAACCCCCACCTGTTCTTGCAGTCAGCTTGGCCCGCGGAGCGGGCCTGAGGGCTTGGAGGCAAAGCCGGAAAGCCCGGGCGGGGGAGCGCAGCGAGCCTGGCCGGCCGAGCAGCGCGAGGCCAAGTCCCAAGCGAAGCGCGGGACTTGCGGCCCCGAATGGGGCCGGCCGAGCAGAGCGAGGCAACTGGGTTGCGCAGCAACCCAGTTCACCGGAGTGAGCGCAGCGA
>NZ_LGDD01000147.1 GCF_001279695.1 Streptomyces sp. WM6378 | reverse complement strand
CGCGCAGGTGGTCAGTTCCTGATTGGTCATCTGGAAGCAGCCGTCACCGTCGATCGCCCAGACCATGCGGTCCGGCCGGCCGGCCTTGGCACCCATGGCGGCCGGGACCGCGTAGCCCATCGTTCCGGCACCGCCCGAGTTCAGCCACGTGGCAGGTTGCTCGTAGTTGATGAAGTGGGCGGCCCACATCTGGTGCTGGCCGACACCGGCCGCATAGATCGTGTCCGCATCCGCCAGCTCGCCGATGCGCTGGATCACGCGCTGCGGGGACAGCGTGCCGTCGTTCGGCTCGTCGTAGCCCAGCGGGTACGTCTCGCGCCAGCGGTTGAGGTCCTTCCACCAGGCGGTGTAGTCGCCCTTGTGGCCCTCGGAGTACTCGGCCTGGACGGCCTGGACCAGATCGGCGATGACCTCGCGGGCATCGCCCACGATCGGGACGTCGACCTCGCGGTTCTTGCCGATCTCGGCCGGGTCGATGTCCGCGTGGATGACCTTGGCGAACGGCGCGAAACTGTCCAGCTTGCCGGTGACGCGGTCGTCGAAGCGGGTGCCCAGCGCGATGAGCAGGTCCGACTTCTGCAGAGCGGTGACGGCGGTGACCGCACCGTGCATGCCGGGCATTCCCACGTGCAGCGGGTGGCTGTCGGGGAACGCGCCGAGCGCCATCAGGGTGGTGGTGACGGGCGCTCCGGTGAGCTCCGCGAGGACCTTCAGCTCGGCGGTCGCACCGGCCTTCAGGACGCCGCCGCCGACGTACAGGACCGGGCGCTTGGCCGCCACGATCAGCTTGGCGGCCTCGCGGATCTGCTTCGCGTGCGGCTTGGTGACCGGCCGGTAGCCCGGCAGGTCGGTCTGCGGCGGCCACGAGAACGTGGTCTGCGCCTGCAACGCGTCCTTGGCGATGTCCACCAGGACCGGGCCCGGACGGCCGGTCGAAGCGATGTGGAACGCCTC
>NZ_LGDD01000146.1 GCF_001279695.1 Streptomyces sp. WM6378 | reverse complement strand
CCCGCGATGAACACCGCGATGATCGCCATGATCAGCATGCCGTACAGGCCGGAACCGGTACCACCCGGCGCGATCTCACCCAGCTGCATGCCCAGCATGGTGATGCCGCCGCCGAAGCCGGTGAGCGAGGAGTGGAACGCGTCGACCGCGCCGGTCGAGGTGAGGGTGGTGGCGACCGCGAAGATCGACGAGCCGCCGACTCCGAACCGGGTCTCCTTGCCCTCCATCGCACCGCCGGCGATGTCGAACGCCGGGCCGCCGTGGTGGAACTCGGTCCACATCATCAGCGCGGTGAAACCGACCCAGATCGTCACCATCGTCGCCAGGATCGCGTAACCCTGCTTCACGCTGCCGACCATCCGGCCGAACGTGCGGGTCAGCGCGAACGGGATCACCAGGATCAGGAAGACCTCGAAGAGGTTGGTGAACCCGTTGGGGTTCTCGAAGGGGTGGGCAGAGTTGGCGTTGAAGTAACCGCCACCGTTCGTGCCCAGCTCCTTGATGGCCTCCTGCGAGGCGACCGCGCCGCCGTTCCACTGCTGCGAGCCGCCCATGAACTGGCCGACCTCGTGAATACCGGAGAAGTTCTGGATCGCACCGCAGGCCACCAGGACGATCGCGCCGATCACCGAGATGGGCAGCAGGATGCGGACCGTGCCACGCACCAGGTCGGACCAGAAGTTGCCCAGCTCACCCGTGCGCGAGCGGGCGAAGCCCCGCACCAGCGCGACCGCGACCGCGATACCGACCGAGGCGGACACGAAGTTCTGCACCGCCAGGCCGCCCGTCTGCACGACATGGCCCATCGACTGCTCACCCGAGTACGACTGCCAGTTCGTGTTCGACACGAACGAGGCCGCCGTGTTGAACGCCTGGTCCGCCGGAATCGACACGAACCCCAGCGAGCCGGGCAGCGAACCCTGCAGGCGCTGCATCAGGTACAGGAAGAGGACGCTCACCGCGGAGAAGGCGAGGACACCGCGCAGATA
>NZ_LGDD01000145.1 GCF_001279695.1 Streptomyces sp. WM6378 | reverse complement strand
CCGCCAGATGCAACGCCACCAACGACGACGAACACGCCGTATCCACCGTCACCGCCGGACCCTCAAAACCAAAGGTGTACGACACCCGACCCGAAGCGACACTGCCCGCACTGCCGCTGCCCTGATAGCCCTCGAACTCGCGCCCGGACAGCAGCGTCGAGTAGTCGTGGTACATCACGCCGGCGAAGACGCCCGTACGGCTGCCGCGCAGGGTGGCCGGGTCCATACCGGCGCGCTCCAGCGCCTCCCAGGTCGTCTCCAGCAGCAGTCGCTGCTGGGCGTCGGTGGTCAGGGCCTCGCGGGGGCTCATCCCGAAGAACTCGGGGTCGAACTCCGCCGCGTTGTAAAGGAATCCACCGGAGCGGGTGGCGATGGCGCCCTCCCGCTCGGGGTCGTCGGTGTCCTCGATCTCCCAGCCTCGGTCGGTGGGGAAGGCCGAGACGGCGTCCACCCCCTCGGACACCAGCCGCCACAGGTCCTCCGGCGAGGCAACGCCGCCCGGGAAGCGGCAGCTCATGCCGACGATCACCACCGGGTCGTCCGTCAGGGACGGGAGAGCGGACATTGGGAGCGGCGTCTCGGTCTCCGTGCCGAACAGTTCACCCAGGAGGTGGCCCGCCAGGGCGTCGGCCGTCGGGTAGTCGAACACGGTCGTCGCCGGGAGCCGCAGTCCGGTGGCCCGGCCCAGCAGGTTGCGTAGTTCGATGGCAGTCAGGGAGTCGAAGCCGAGGTCCTGGAAGGCCCGGTCCGGGTCGACCGTCTCCGGGCTCGCATGTCCCAGGACCGATGCGATCTGGGCGCGTACGACATCGAGCAGCGCCTCGCGCCGCTCCGCCGTGGACAGCCCGGCCAGGCGCTGCGCGATGCCGGATGCCGCGGCCGCGCCGGATCGGCGGGTCCTCGTGCGGATCAGGCCGCGCAGCAGTGGCTGGGGCTCGCCCTGAGCGCGGAGCGCCGCGAGGTCCAGGCGGACGGGCAGCACCGTGGGCTCGGTCGCTCCG
>NZ_LGDD01000144.1 GCF_001279695.1 Streptomyces sp. WM6378 | reverse complement strand
TGCCACCCCCTTGGCAATGAGCGCCACCAACGCGAAAACCGCGATCGTGGTGACGACGAAGGCCACGTCGGCCATCGTGAACTCCTGGAGAGAGGTTCGGATAAGAACGGACATCCCGAGGAAACCCCCTCGCCGAGCGCTTTCGGCCTCCGTTGACGCCCCTCTTACGGCCCGCCCCGACTCCTTGACGGGTCTCATACGCCCCTGACCCCCGGAGACCGCCGACTCCACGCACGAGGGCGATTCAGCCGTATTGTCGCGGCTTTGACATCGGTGGACCGCGCTGTCAGAGAGCCGTAAATACCCGCGGAATCGGGCGAGTTAGGCTCCGGCGATGACCTAGATTTCGGTTCGCCCGATCACAGGCCGTGTCCGAACCCCGTCCGGACCGCCGGACCCACCAGAAGGTCGTTGATGTCTCCCGCCGCCCCCCAGCAGGCCCCGACCGTCCTGTCCCCCAGTGGCCCGCCGCCCAGGAATCCGCCGGGGCCGCGGCCGCCCCGGCCCACCCACCGGGACGGCCGGCGGTCCGCCGGGCTCTTCGAACCCGTACAGCTCCTCAAGGCGTTTCCCGACGCGCTGCGCAAGCTGCATCCGCGGGACCTGGTGCGGACGCCGGTGCTGTTCGTGGTGGCCATCGGGGCGGCGTTGACCACGCTGTCCGCGCTCGTCCACCCGTCGGTCTTCACGTGGGTGATCGGCGTCTGGCTGTGGCTCACGGTGATCTTCGCGAACCTCGCGGAGGCCGTCGCCGAGGGCCGGGGCAAGGCGCAGGCCGAGTCGCTGCGCCGGGCCCGTACGGACACCGTCGCGCTGCGCCTTCGGGACAACTGGCGGGTAGGTACGGATCTGGACCACGCCAGGACCGAGGCCGTCGCGGCCACCGATCTCAAGCCGTTCGACTTCGTCCTGGTCGAGGCGGGCGAGCTGATCCCTGCGGACGGCGATGTGGTCGACGGGGTCGCGGCGGTCGACGAGTCGGCGGTGACCGGCGAGTCGGCGCCCGTGATCCGCGAGTCGGGCGGTGACCGCTCGGGCGTCACCGGCGGCACGACCGTCCTCTCGGACCGGATCGTCGTACGCGTCACCTCACGGCCCGGGCACTCCTTCCTGGACCGGATGATCGCGCTGGTGGAGGGCGCGGCCCGGCAGAAGACGCCGAACGAGATAGCGCTGAACATCCTGCTCGCGGCGCTCACCATCATCTTCCTGCTGGTCGTGGTGACGCTCCAGCCGATGGCCGAGTACGCGAACGCCGCACAGTCCACCACCGTCCTGGTGGCGCTGCTCGTGACGCTGATCCCGACGACGATCGGGGCGCTGCTCTCCGCGATCGGCATCGCGGGCATGGACCGCCTGGTGCAGCGCAACGTGCTCGCCATGTCCGGGCGGGCCGTCGAGGCGGCGGGCGACATCAACACGCTGCTGCTCGACAAGACGGGCACGATCACGCTGGGCAACCGGGAGGCCTCGGCGTTCGTGCCGATGCCCGGGGTCAAGGAGACGCATCTCGCGGACGCCGCCCAGCTGGCCTCGCTCGCGGACGAGACGCCCGAGGGCCGCTCGGTGGTGGTGCTCGCCAAGGAGCGGTACGGGCTGCGCGAGCCGGCCGAGGGCGATCTGCGCGGCGCCCGCTTCGTGGAGTTCAGCGCGCAGACCCGGATGAGCGGGGTGGACCTGCGCTGGGAGAACGGCGCCGTGTCCCACATCCGCAAGGGCGCGGCCGCCCAGGTGATCGAGTGGGTGGCGATGTACGGGGGTCAAGTCCCGGACCAGGCGCGGTGGTTCGCGGATTCCATCGCCGCCTCCGGAGGCACCCCGCTGCTCGTCGGCGTGCACGACTGGAACGGGCCCCGCGTCCTCGGCGTGATCCACCTCAAGGACGTCGTCAAGGACGGCATCGCGGAACGCTTCTCGGAACTGCGCCGCATGGGCATCCGTACGGTCATGATCACCGGGGACAACCCGCTGACGGCCCGGGCCATCGCCCAGGAGGCCGGGGTGGACGACTTCCTCGCCGAGGCCACCCCCGAGGACAAGCTCGCCCTGATCAAGAAGGAGCAGGAGGGCGGCAAGCTGGTCGCGATGACGGGCGACGGGACCAACGACGCGCCCGCGCTCGCTCAGGCCGACGTGGGCGTGGCGATGAACACGGGGACCTCGGCCGCGAAGGAGGCCGGGAACATGGTGGACCTCGACTCCAATCCGACGAAGCTCATCGAGATCGTCGAGATCGGCAAGCAACTCCTCATCACCCGGGGCGCGTTGACCACGTTCTCGATCACGAACGATGTGGCGAAGTACTTCGCGATCATCCCGGCGATGTTCGCCTCGGCCTATCCGGGGATCGGCGCGCTGAACGTCATGGGCCTGCACAGCCCGACGTCCGCGATCACCTCGGCGATCATCTTCAACGCGCTGATCATCGTGGCGCTGATCCCGCTCGCGCTGCGCGGCGTGCGCTACACCCCGGCCTCGGCGCACGACCTGCTGCGCCGCAACCTGGCGGTGTACGGGCTCGGCGGCCTCGTGCTGCCGTTCGTCGGCATCAAGCTCATCGACCTGGTGGTGTCGACGGTGCCGGGCCTGGGGTGACCGGTGCGGGCCGGCCACCCCCTGGGGGTCAGGCCGCGCGCCGGACCCGGGCGGCCTTGCGGGCCTCGGCCATCTCGCGGGTCTCGCCCGCGCGGCGCGAGGTGCCCGTACGGCCGCCGCCGGCCTGCCCGCGGGCGGTGCCGCGGCCGCGGAACGGGGCCTGGCCGCGCTGCTTGGGGCGCTCCGCCGGGGCCGCCGCGGGGGTGACCGGGATTCCGGAGGGGGCCTGGGCGCCGGTGATGCGGCTCAGCTCCGCCTCGCCGGAGCGGACCTGGGTGATCGTCGGGGTGATCCCGGCGGCCATCATCAGGCGGCTCATCTCGCGGCGCTGGTTGGGCATGACGAGGGTGACGACGCTGCCGGACTCGCCGGCGCGGGCGGTGCGGCCGCCGCGGTGCAGGTAGTCCTTGTGGTCGGTCGGCGGGTCGACGTTGACCACGAGGTCGAGGTTGTCGACGTGGATGCCGCGCGCCGCGACGTTGGTCGCGACCAGGACGGACACGGCACCGGTCTTGAACTGGGCCAGGGTACGGGTGCGCTGCGGCTGGGACTTGCCGCCGTGCAGCGCGGCCGCCCGCACGCCGCTCTGGAGCAGGTGCTTGGTGAGCTGGTCGACGGCGTGCTTGGTGTCCAGGAACATGATCACCCGGCCGTCGCGGGCCGCGATCTCGGTGGTCGTGGCGTACTTGTCGGCGCTCTGCACGTGCAGCACGTGGTGCTCCATCGTGGTGACCGCGCCCGCCGACGGGTCGACGGAGTGGACCACCGGGTCGTGCAGGTACTTGCGGACCAGAAGGTCGACGTTGCGGTCCAGGGTGGCCGAGAACAGCATCCGCTGGCCGTCCGGGCGCACCTGGTCGAGGAGCTCGGTGACCTGCGGCATGAAGCCCATGTCGGCCATCTGGTCGGCCTCGTCCAGGACGGTGATGGCCACCTGGTCCAGGCGGCAGTCGCGGCGCTCGATGAGGTCCTTGAGCCGGCCCGGCGTGGCCACGACGACCTCGGCGCCGGAGCGCAGCGCGCCGGCCTGGCGGCCGATCGACATGCCTCCGACGACGGTGGCCATCCGCAGCCGCAGCGCGCGGGCGTACGGGGTGAGCGCGTCGGTGACCTGCTGGGCCAGCTCGCGCGTGGGCACCAGGATCAGGGCGAGGGGCTTCTTGGAGTCGGCGCGGCGCCCGGCGGTGCGCACCAGCAGGGCGAGGCCGAAGGCGAGGGTCTTGCCGGAGCCGGTGCGGCCACGGCCCAGGACGTCGCGGCCCGCGAGCGAGTTCGGCAGGGTGGCGCCCTGGATCGGGAACGGCTCGGTCACACCCAGGCCGGCCAGCACGTCGAGGACCTCGGCGGGCATGTCCAGGTCACCGAAGTTCTCGACCGGGGGCAGGGCCGGGGTGATGGTGACGGGGAGGGCGAACTCGCCCTGCGGCGCGGCGGGCCTGCGGCCGCCGCCGGAGCGGTTCTGCCCCTGGGGCCGGAAGCGGGCCCCGCGGTCGGCGCCGCTCTTACGGGCGGCGGAGTAGCGGTCGTTCGTGCGAGCTGAACGGTTCAAGGAGAACCTTCCTCGATATGGCACGTATCGAGGGAGCCCGGCCGAATGGAGCGGCCGGGACATCGCAAGAACGAGCCGAAAACAGAAGTCGAATTCTGATCCGGCCGCACGAGGGCGCGGAAATTCCCCGCCCGTTGTCGGAATGCCGGGCAACCGCCGCCTGGGAAGGCGGACGGGCCGGATCAGGACAGCGGGCAGATGCGCACCCCGGCCGTGGCCGTGGTGGTTCGTCCGCTGCGTGGCAGGACAACCGGGGGCGCCCGGTGTCCCGCGGGCCGTGAAAACGCCGTCACGAGGTGGCGGCGGGCCCGGTGGAACAGCAACGGGCTGGGGCCCGCACCCCAAGGTGCGAGCCCCAGCCGCGTGCAGAAAACGCTTCAGCGTCAGGCAGGCGTGATGTTCTCGGCCTGCGGGCCCTTCTGGCCCTGCGTGACGTCGAAGTTCACCTTCTGGCCTTCCTGAAGCTCACGGAAGCCAGAGGAGGCGATGTTCGAGTAGTGGGCGAAGACGTCCGGGCCGCCACCCTCCTGCTCGATGAAGCCGAAGCCCTTTTCCGCGTTGAACCACTTCACGGTGCCAGTAGCCATGTCATATCTCCTTCGGGGCAATGCCCGGGGGTCCGCACTGTGCTGACCCCGTCGTTACCGCGATGATTGCCCCGTCCGGAAGAAAGCACCGGAAATACAAAAGCGCCCGACGGCATAAAACCATCAAGGCACTTGAAGTCTTTGGGAACCACAACTGCAACTGGGAACAACAGTAGCACGGATCCAGGAAGACGGCACGGCAAATACTACTATTTTGCGCGCGCCGCCAGGAGGCGTCGCCGCACTTTGCGTAAATTTCCGTGGCCGCGGCGACAAATATTCAGGTTCCCCGCCCCTGATGTCCGCCTCAACAGAGTGTCCGAAGTGGCCAGTTATGAGCCCTCGCACTTGATCTTCGACGGAGTCCGCGAACACTGGGGCGGTGCGCGGGCGGGTCCCGCGCCCCCTGGCCCCGGAGAAATGAGAGCCGCCATGACCACAGTTCTGATCACCGGTGCGACCTCGGGCATCGGCGCCGCCTTCACGCACCGCTTCGCGGGCTTCGGGTGCGCGCTCGTCCTGGTCGCCCGGGACGAGGAGCGGCTGCGCAAGACGGCCGATGAGCTGCGGTCCCGGTACGGGGTGCGGGTCGAGACGCTGGCCGCGGATCTGGTCGATCCGGCGCAGTGCCGCCTGGTGGAGGGGCGGCTCGCCGCGGCCGAGGATCCGGTGGACGTGCTGGTCAACAACGCGGGATCCGGCCTTCCCGCGCCGTTCCCGCACAGCCCCGTCGACGACGAGGAGCGGATGCTCGATCTCCTTGTGCGGGCCCCGCTGCGGCTCACGCACGCGGCCGTGCCGGGGATGACCGCGCGCGAGAGGGGCGTCGTCCTGAACGTCTCCTCGGTGGCGGGCCTGCTGCCCACCGGCACGTACGGCGCCGCCAAGGCGTGGCTGACCGCGTTCAGCGAATCCCTGCGCGTCGACCTCGCTCCGCACGGTGTCCGCGTCCTCGCGCTCGTGCCCGGTTTCACGCGTACGGAGTTCCAGAAGCGGGCCGGCATGGATGTCAGCTCGCTTCCCGAGTGGGCCTGGCTGGATGCCGAGAAGGTCGTGGAACAGGCCCTGAAGGACCTGCGCCGCCGGCGTCCGGTCAGCATCACGGGGTTCCAGTACAAGGCGTACG
The DNA here is from genome assembly GCF_001279695.1 of Streptomyces sp. WM6378. GTDB lineage: Bacteria > Actinomycetota > Actinomycetes > Streptomycetales > Streptomycetaceae > Streptomyces. Next base: position 101,846 of record NZ_LGDD01000144.1, on the reverse strand, counting down.
CCTTCGCCGTGCGTCACGTGCCGCGCACCGTCGCGGCCCGGATGGCCCGCTCGCGTACGCCTGCGAAGTGACACGTACGCCTGCGAAGTGACTGGTGGTTGGTAGCGCCGCGGCGTGGGCGGTTGACCGGGCTTCCAGGTGCTCTCAGCCGGTGTGGAGGACCCGGAAGCGATCGGGCTGCGCCGGGTCCCGATCGACGACTTGGACCGGCGGCCGGGTCCACTGCCACACGCTGATGCCCGGCGTCCGGGAGAACCGGATCTTTCCGCGGGTGCCTTCGACCGCGACATGCGGCCAGGATGCGGCGATGCGAGCCCGGTCCGCGCCCTCGGAGCGGAGCACGTCGGCGAGGACGGCGATCGTGTCGTAGCCCTCGAAGGCGACGAAGGAGGGCGCTTCGGCAAGCCGCTCGCGCAGCGCCGTCTCGACGCGTGCGCCGAGCGGGCCGAGGCGCTCGGGCAGGTAGCGCAGGAACGGGATCGCGGCGCCGTCGTCGCCGAGGAGCGCCGCCCATGAGGCGAACTCCGGCTGTCCGGCCGGAGCGCCGATCAGGACCTCGGCGAGGCGCTGGTCCCGGCGTACGGCCTTGACGATCGGCACGGCCGGGCCCGGGTGCCCGACCAGAAGGAGGAGGGCCGTCGCGCCGCTGTCGACGAGCGCGTCGCACAGCGCGGTGGGGGTGAGCGCGTTCGCGTCGAGTTCGACGACGGTGGCGCCGTGTGGAGCGAGGTGGTCCCGCAGGATGCCGGTCCCGGAGGCCCAGTACACGCTCGGCTGGGTCGCCACGGCTATGCGGCGGTGGCCTGCGCCGAGGAGGAAGTCCGCGTAGAGCCGCCAGCCGTGGGACTGCGCCGGGGCGAGGCGCGCGACCCGGTCCGTCGGCCGGTCGGTGAGCGCGTCGAGGACCGCTGACGAGCAGAGGAACGGCAGGCCGAGGGCGTCCGCCCGGGCAGCGGCGGCGCGGGCGACGACGCTGTGGTACTCCCCCGCCAAGGCTGCCACGCCCAGCCGGGCCAGTTCGTCCACGGCGGCCGCGGCCTTCTCCGGATCGGCCGCGGCGTCCCGGACCACCAGCTCCAGCGGCCGTCCACCGATCCCGCCGACGTCATTGACTTCGCGGACGCCCAACTCCAGCCCGGCGAGCAGGTGTTGACCCGCCTCGGCCCAGCCGGGCCGGGTCAGCGGAACGAGAGCGCCGATCCGGACGGCAGATCCGTCGGTGCGCTGCGCTCCGGGCGGCGATGGTGGCGTATTCATGGGGCGTCGTCTCCTGGGCGGCGAACGTCAGTGGCGAAGGTCAGTTGAGAACCACGGGCCGGAGGGGAGTGGTTCTGGCTGTACGCCACTCCCCTCCGGCCGGCGGTGGGCGGGGCCCGTCAGGCGATGGTCGCCGGGGCGTCCCGCAGCACGACGTTCGCGTGGCTCTCCTGGAAGCTCTGGTCGGAGACCAGGGTCAGCCGGGCCGTGGACTGGAACTCCGCCAGCGTGACGGAGCCGCAGGAGACCATCGTGGTCTTGAGCTTGGCGATGGTGGTGGCGAGGCCTTCGTTGAGGTCGCCCGCGTACGGGACGTAGCCGTCGACGCCCTCTTCGAAGATCAGGCCCTGGCCGCCCTGGCCGTAGCGCTGCCAGTTGCGGGCCCGGTTCGAGCCCTCGCCCCAGTACTCCTTCACGAAGCCGTCCCGGGTGGGGAGCTTCGCGCCGGCGGCTTGGTCGAAGCGGGCGAAGTAACGGCCCATCATGACGAAGTCGGCTCCCATCGCGAGGGCAAGGGCCACGTGGTAGTCGTGCACCAGTCCGCCGTCGGAGCAGATCGGCACGTACTCGCCGGTGCGCTCGCGGAAGGCGTCCCTGGCCGCCGCGACGTCCAGGACGGCGCTGGCCTGGCCGCGTCCGATGCCCTTCTGGTCGCGGGTGATGCAGATGGAGCCGCCGCCCACGCCGACCTTGACGAAGTCCGCGCCGGCTTCGGCGAGGAAGGTGAAGGCCTCGCCGTCGACCACGTTGCCGCCGCCGACCGGGATCTCCGGGTAGTGCTTCTTCACCCAGCTCAGCGCCTGTGCCTGCCAGTCGCTGTAGCCGTCGGACGAGTCGAAGCACAAGGCGTCGGCGCCCGCCTCCAGCAGGGCGGGGACGCGCTCCTGGTAGTCGTGGGTGTTGACGCCCGCGCCCACGCGCAGGCGCTTGGCGGCGTCCACGGCCTGGTTCGGGAAGCGCTTGTTGTCCGCGTAGTCGGAGCGGAACACCAGGTACTGCAGGTGGCCCTCGGCGCCGAGCACGGGGAGGCAGTCGAGGCGCTGGTCCCACAGCCGCGCGTTGGCCTCGGAGAGCGTGGTGTCGGCCCCGGCGTGGGCCAGGTCGGCGACGGCGGTCATCCGGCCGGCCACCGGCCCGTCGAGGTCGTGGCGCTGGGGGTGGAAGTCGCGGGAGGTCACCAGGCCGAGCAGGCGGCCGGTGGCGGTGCCGTCGTCGGTGACCGCGGCGGTGCTGTGCCCGGTGCGCCGCATGACGGCGACCAGGTGGCTCAGGGTGTCGTCCGGGCGGACATTGGTGTCGCTGGTGACGAACCCGGCCTTGAAGTTCTTCACCTGGCGCACGGCCGCGGCCTGGTCCTGGATCGACTGGTTGTGGTGCAGGAAGCTCAGGCCGCCGTTGCGTGCCAGCGCGATCGCGAGGTCCGGGGTGCTGACGGCCTGCATGATCGCGGACGTGAACGGGGAGCCCAGTTCGATCGCCGCCGGCTCGCCTACGAGGTGCCGCACCAGGGGCGTGCGCAGGTCGACCGTCGCGGGCGAGCAGTCCGTCCGGGTCCGGTTCGGCAGCAGCAGAAACTCGTTGAACGTCCGTGAGACCTCGGCGATGACCTGTGCCACTGTTCCTCCTGACCCCGTCGGCCGGGGCCCGACTGCCCCGCCGTGAAGATCGCCCCCGTGTTCCAGGGCCCGGGCGGACAGGGTTCGGCACAGCAGCCGTGGAGGTGCCACACACTGCGGCAGAGCCCTGACCGGCCCGTGGAATCGAACGGGGTGCGGTCGTGACCAGGCACCTTATCGACTGCCGGGCCGTCGCACGAATCGTGACCCCGTTGGGCGGAGCCGCCGTGCGCGTTCGATGTGGGCGGCCACGCCCGGGATATGACGGACCGTCAGTTACGGGTACGTCAGATGGCGGGGAAGCTGAACACGTAGCCCTGCTGCGCCAGCCAGGGCAGCAGTTCCTTCAGGGCCGCGACCGTCTGGGCGCGGTCGCCGCCGCCGTCGTGGAAGAGCACGATCGGGCCGTTCTTGAGCTCCTGCTTCACCGTCTTCACGATCGTCGCGGTGCCGGGCTGCTTCCAGTCCTTGGTGTCCACGTTCCAGCCCAGCGGGCGCATCCCGTGGGAGGCGGCGATGTGCCGGTTGTCCGGCGTGAAGGCGCCGCCGGGGGCGCGGAAGTACTGCACCTTGGCGCCGTCGGCGGCGTCCTCGATCATCTTCTGGGCGTCGAGGACCTCGGAGCTCTGGTAGGCGACGGGCTTCTTGTTCATGGCCTCGTCGTGGCTGACCGTGTGGTCGCAGAGCCGGTGGCCGGCCGCGACGATCTGCTTGACCATGCCGGGGTTGGCCTTGGCCTGCGGGCCGATCATGCAGAAGGTCGCCTTGACGTCGTACTGCTTGAGGACGGCGAGGATCTTCGGCGTCCAGACCGGGCTGGGCCCGTCGTCGATGGTGATCGAGACGGACTTGCCGCCGCTCTCGGTCTCGTGGTCGATCACTTCGGATATCCCGGCGGCGCCGGGGGGCGCGGCGGGGCCGGTGGCGTCGGCGGAGCCGTCCGAGCCGTCCGGCGCGCTGTCGTCGCCGGATGCCGAGGACCCCGGCTTGCCGCTCGCGCGGCCGGGCTTGTCGTCGGACTTGCCGGTGGACTTGCCGGTCGAGGAGGAGTGGGCGAGCGCGGGCCCTGGACCGTTGGCGGAGGTGTCGCTGCCGAGGAACACCGCGGCGGCCACGCCGCCCGTCAGGACCACGGCCGTTGCTGCGGCCATCACGATGCGGCGTGTGTGGGCGGTCAGTCGCGCCATGGATTCCCCATCCCCTCGGTACGTGCCGGTTCGGCAGCGGAGCTTCACCGGTTGGCCACGATCGCACGATCGCGCTCGAATCCCGAAATGCGAATTCTCCGGCCGGGTATCGAGGGAAAATACCCGATTTCCGGCAACTACCTTGGAGGACAAGGGGGTTGACGCGACCTCAGTGATACGAGGGGTTCGGTGCAGGTGCCGCACGCCGGGACTTTGGTCCCTAACGTGCAGGCAAAGACCCCTTCAAGGGGGCTTCCGGTTCCCCGTCCGAGCAGGCAGTTCACCGAAGGACCTTGGTCCCGGCCCCCGCCGCCCCCGTACGAGAGCCTCGTCACTTCTGCGCGAAATCCCCCCGGCTTCTCCCCCGGCCGCTCAGAACTCGTCGACCGTGTGCGGCAGTTCCGTGGTGCGCAGCGCCGCGTCCAGGGCCGCCGCCGCGCCCGGGGTGTGCTCGGTCACCAGGCCCGCGAGGACGAGGCGGCGGACCTCGGTGCCGCCGAGGTAGCAGGCGGCCAGGTCGCGCACGTCGAAGGTGAGGTCGGCCGGGGCCGGGGTCGGCTCGTACGTGCACGCGTGCGGGGACGCCGTCAGGCGGAAGCGGCCCGCGTTGGCCGGGACGCGGTCGTCGCGGACCTCCAGGACGAGCGCGGCCTCGGCCGCCCAGGAGCGGGCGGTGAGCGCGGCGCCGACGTCCACGAGGCGGATCCACAGCGCGGGGAACTCGGCGACGGCCCTGACCTGGTCCCGGTCGGTGGCGAACAGGAGCAGCGGGTCGTCCGGGGCCAGGCCCCAGGCGCGGACGGTGCCGGTGAGGTCGATGCCGGCGAGGTAGTTCCACAGCGCGGCCTCGCCCGCCGGGGTGTCGGCCTCCAGCTCGGCGACCTGGACGGTGCCGGGCTTGGCGGCGTCGTCCTCGCGCCGGGTGCGGTAGACGGCGTACCCGGCGAGCGGCTCGTCGGCGGCGCCGAGGCCGACGATGCGGGGCGGGCCGAGCTCTTCGTCGTCCTCGTCGGTCTCGGGCAGCCACTCGCCGCGCCAGCGCCCGGCGTCGCGGGCGATGCGCCCGGCCCGGCGGGTGCGGGTCGCCTCGTAGTACGGGCCGAGCTCGGCGGGCGCGTCGTCGGGGTCGATCAGGCGCAGGGGGCGCCGGTCGGCCTCGATGCGCAGGGCGAGCGGACGGGTCGAGTTGATCTCCACCGAGGTGCCGTAGGTGGCCGCGCCGAAGCCGAAGCGGCCGTAGATGGCGGCTTCGGAGGCCCACAGCGCGACGATGGGGCGGCCGTGTCCGGCGCAGCGGCGGAACACCTCGGCGATCATGCCGGAGAGCACGCCGCGACGGCGGTGGGTGGGGGCGACGGAGACGAACGTGAGCCCGGGGCAGGGGAGTTCACCGCCCGGGATGGACAGGGTGAAGCGGTGGGCCACCAGGAAGCCGGCGAGTGCGTCGCCGTCGTACGCCCCGACGCGGTCGCAGCGCAGCACCATCGCGCGATGGTAGGCGCGCTTCTCCTTCTCGTCTGGGCGGTCGTGGAAGACGAGCCACCAGAGCTCCAGGGCGCGGTCGACGTCGGACTCGGGCACGTCGCGGAACTCCAGCTCGCTCATGCGGCGACCCTAACCCGGCCGAATATGGACGTCACTCACATAACGTCCGGTCGGGCACGGAGCCCCCGGGCGCCGCAGGTCAGCCCACCGTCTGCTCCGCGGCCGCGGGGCTCGGGGCGTGGGCGGCCCGTCCGGCGACCGGCACCGTGACCGCGCCCGCCGCCAGGAACAGGACGCCGAGCGCCAGCCAGCCCGCCCCGCCTCCGTGGCTGACCAGGACGGCGACGAGCAGGGGGCCGCCCGCCCTGGCCAGGTCCGAGGAGAGGGACCAGGCGCCGAGGTACTCGCCCTGCCGCTCCGGCACGGCCAGGCCGTACGAGATGCCCCAGCCGCTGGCCGAGGAGAGCAGCTCGCCCGCCGTGAGCAGGGTGACCGCGACGGCGAGGACGGCGACCGCGGCCACCGGCGGCAGCCCGGCCGTAGTCGCGGTCACCGCGCAGGCCGCGAGCAGCGCCACGCCCGACCGGCGGCCGGCCGTGGCGGCCCCGGGGACGGTGTCGCTGCCGCGGGCCGCGCGCACCTGGAGCAGGATCGCGAGCGCCGTGTTGAGCAGCATGAGCACGGCGATCGACCAGCGCGGCGCCTGGGTACGCTCCGAAATCCACAGCGGGAGGCCGATGTTGAGCATGTCCGAGCTGACGTAGAGGAGCCCCGAGAGCGCGGCCAGGAGCAGGAAGCGCCCGTCGCGCAGCGCGGCACGCCGGGGCCGTCCCGGGGTGCGCGCGGCCTTCTCGCCCTCGGGCATCCGAAGGAGCACGGCCGCGACGAGCACGTACGAGAGGCAGTTGCCGAGGACGAGCGCCGCGTACCCGGCGTGCGAGTCGAGGGCGAGCGCCGCGCCCGCGCCCAGGCTGCCCAGCGAGAAGCCGACGTTGAGCATCACCCTGCTGTACGCGCTGGCCCCCACCAGGGCCGTGGAGTCGGCGAGCTGGGCGAGGTAGGCGCTCTTGACCGGCCGCCCCGCGCTCTCGGCCAGCGTGATCGCGCAGACCACGGCGAGGAAGCCGGCGAAGGAGTGGACGAACAGGTACCCGGCGAACGCCACCGCGCGGACCAGGACCGTCGCCAGGTAGACGCGGCGGTGGCCGACCTTGTCACCGAGCCGTCCGGCGGGAACGGACACGGCGGGGCCGAGCAGCGCGGCCACCGCGAGCCCGAGGCCGACCTGGGCGGCGCCGAGCCCGACGACACGCGTGAAGAAGACGATGGCGCCGGTGTGGAAGAGGCCGTTGCCGATCCAGTCGATCAGGGTGGTGACGGCGTAGGCGCGCAGCGGACCGCGGGGCGGCAGCAGCGCTGCCGCCCCCTTGGAAGTGGAGGACATGACAATCACTCAACGGCCTTGAGCGGCCGGGCGACAGAGATTTAGGCTCTGCCTCAATGCTCAGCTACCGACTCGGCGTCGACGACCTCGCCGACATGCGTTTTGCCTGCTCACCGCTGCTTGAGACGGCCACAAGCCTGTGGGCGCTGCGGAAGCCCGAGAAGTACGCGCTGCACCTGCCGTGGATTCGCCGTACGCGCGAGGCACTGGCCTCGGCGGGGGGCCTCGACACCGAACTGCTCGGCGAGCTCGCGGTGGGCGGCAGCGGCTGGATACCCGACTTCGTCACGCCCCGCCCCGAGTCGCCGCTGCCGGACGTCGCGGACGAGCTGCGCCGGGTGCGGGCGACCCCCGCGGACAAGGCGCTCTTCGATGTGCGGGCCGCGTACGCGAATCGCCCGCTGGCCCCGCGCATTGCTCAACTGGCCGCGGATCCACGGCAGTTGATGGAGGCGATCGCCGATGTGGTGGAGGCGTACTGGGAGCTGGCGATCGCCCCGCACTGGTCACGGATGCGGGCCGTACTGGAAGCGGACATGGTGCACCGGGCCCGGCTGCTCGCCCGGGACGGCGCGGCGGCGCTGCTCACCTCGCTCGATCCGTCGGCGACGTGGGACAACGGGCGGCTGACCCTGTTCGTGCACCGGGACCTGCACATGGCCGCGGAGGTCGACGGGCGCGGGTTCTGGCTCGTACCGACGCTGTTCGCGCAGCACACGATCAGTCCGGTGGGGGCCGAGGAGCGGCCGACGATCGCGTATCCGGCACGGGGTGTCGCCACCTTGTGGGAGACCCGGCCGCCGCGGCCCACGGGCGCGCTGGCCTCGCTGGTGGGTCGGCCGAAGGCGGCACTGCTGCTCGCGCTCGCGGGCCCGGCGTCGACGACCGAGCTCGCCCGGCGCCTCGGCGTCACGGCGAGCGCGGTCTCCCACCATCTGGCGGTGCTGCACCGGACCGGCCTGGTCGGCCGCGCGCGGGCGGGCCGGGTGGTGCTCTACGCCCGCACGGAGCTGGGCGAACAGCTGGCGCGCGGCGACTGACCGGAGCCGGACAGAGCGAGCGTCGCTGCGGCTAGGCCACCGAACCGATGCGCCCGACCGGTGTGTCCTTGCCGTCGTGGTGGATCGGGGTGTGGGCCCCGGTCAGCGAGACGCCGCTGCCTCCGCGCCGGTTGGCGACGATCTCCGCGGCGATCGACAGGGCGGTCTCCTCGGGCGTACGGGCGCCGAGGTCGAGGCCGATCGGGGAGCGCAGGCGGTTGAGTTCGAGCTCGGTGACGCCCACGTCGCGCAGCCGCTCGTTGCGGTCCAGGTGGGTGCGGCGCGAGCCCATCGCGCCGACATAGGCGACCGGCAGCTTCAGCGCGGTCTCCAGGAGCGGGATGTCGAACTTGGCGTCGTGGGTCAGGACGCACAGGACCGTACGGGAGTCGGTGGTGGTCCGCTCCAGGTACTTGTGCGGCCACTCCACGACGATCTCGTCCGCCTCGGGGAAGCGGGTCTTCGTCGCGAAGACGGGCCGGGCGTCGCACACCGTGACGTGGTAGTTCAGGAACTTGCCGACCCTGACCAGGGCGGAGGCGAAGTCGATGGCACCGAAGACGATCATCCGGGGAGCCGGGACGCTCGATTCGACGAGCACGGTGAGCGGCTGGCCGCACAGGCGGCCGTCGGCGCCGAGGGAGAGGGTGCCGGTGCGGCCCGCGTCCAGCATGGCGGTGGCCTCGTCGGCCACGGCGCGGTCGAGCTCGGGGTGGCCGCCGAGGGCGCCTTGGTAGGTGCCGTCCGGGTGGACGAGCAGGGCGCGGCCCATGAGTTCGGCGGGGCCGTCGGTGATCCGCGCGACCGCGGCGGCCTCGCCGCTCGCGGCGGCGGCGAGGGCGGCCGCGAACACCTCGCGGGCGGGCGAAGTGGTGCGGACCGGGGTGACGAGTATGTCGATGATGCCGCCGCAGGTCAGGCCGACCGCGAAGGCGTCCTCGTCGCTGTAGCCGAAGCGTTCGACGACGGTTTCGCCGTCTTCGAGTGCCTGCTGGCAGAGTTCGTAGACAGCGCCCTCCACACATCCGCCGGAGACCGAGCCGATCGCCGTGCCGTCGCTGTCGACGGCGAGGGCGGCTCCCGGCTGCCGGGGCGCGCTGCCGCCGACGGCCACCACGGTGGCCACGGCGAATTCGCGTCCCTGCTCGACCCACCGGTTCAGCTCTTCGGCGATGTCCAGCATGTTCGGTCTCCTTACGGATGTGTGGAGGGCGTCAGCGGCGCGGCCGCTACTTGACGCCGAGCCAGCTCTCGATGGGATGGAGGGCGAAGTAGATGGTGAAGACGGCGGTCAGGGCCCACATGAACCCGCCGATCTCGCGCCACTTGCCCTGTGCCGCCTTGATCACGGTGTAGGCGACGACGCCCGCGCCGACACCGGCGGTGATGCTGTACGTGAACGGCATGAGCGCCACGGTGAGGAACACCGGGATGGAGACCGAGCGGTCGCTCCAGTCGACGTGCTTGGCGGCGCTCATCATCATCGAGCCGATGACGACGAGGGCGGCGGAGGCGACCTGGGCGGGCACCAGCTGGGTGACCGGGGTGAAGAACAGGCAGGCCGCGAAGAAGAGGCCGGTGACGACCGAGGAGAGGCCGGTACGGGCGCCCTCACCGGCGCCGGAGGCGGACTCGATGAACACGGTCTGGCCGGAGGCGCCGGTGACGCCGCCGATCGCGCCGCCCGCACCGTCGATGAACAGGGCCTTGGACAGGCCCGGCATGCGGCCCTTGTCGTCGGCGAGCTTGGCCTCCTGGCCGACGCCGATGATGGTGGCCATCGCGTCGAAGAAGCCGGCGAGCACCAGGGTGAAGACGATCATGCCGACGCTGATGGCGCCGATGGAGCCCCAGCCACCGAACTCGACGTGGCCGAAGAGGCCGAAGTCGGGCGTGGAGACCGCGCTGCCCTTGAGGGCGGGGGCGGTGCCGCCCCAGTCCGCGTCGGTCAGGCCGGCGATCTTGGTGACCACGAAGGCCAGGACGCTGCCGGAGACGATGCCGATCAGGATCGCGCCGGGCACCTTGCGGGCCTGGAGCGCGAAGATCAGCAGCAGGGTGATCGCGAAGAAGAAGACGGGCCAGCCGACGAGCTGTCCGGTGGCACCGAGGGTGACCGGCGGTCCGTGCTCCGGACCCTTGCCCACGAATCCGGCCTTCACCAGGCCGAGCAGGGCGACGAACATGCCGATGCCCATGGTGATCGCGTGCTTGAGCGCCAGCGGGATGGCGTTCATGATCATCTCGCGGAGGCCGGTGACGACCAGGAGCATGATCACGACACCGTACATGACACACATGCCCATGGCCTGCGGCCACGTCATGTTGGGGACCACCTGGGTGGTCAGGGCCGCGGAGACGTTGAGTCCGGCGGCCAGTGCGAGCGGTACCTTGCCGATGAAGCCCATCAGCAGCGTGCTGACCGCGGCCGCGAGTGCGGTGGCGGTCACCAGACCGGCGTGGCCCAGCGTGTGCTTGTTGACGTCGGGCGTCGAGAGGATCAGGGGGTTGAGCAGGAGGATGTAGCACATCGCCATGAAGGTGGTGATGCCGCCGCGCACTTCCTGCGCGAGCGTGGATCCCCGCTCGGATATGTGAAAGTACCGGTCGAGCCAAGACCTGCCGGCCTGGGGACGGGAGCCGGAGCCCGCGTCCTCAGCGGTGGTCTTCGGCTCCACAGACTGCTGGGTCATGGTGCCTACTCCCAAGGTTCACAGGGGCACCCGCATAAGACTTGAGTCCTCAGGTCAGACAAGCTGCGGGATTTGGGATGGTGCGTGGGCTGCACGACCCGGGGGACGGCCCGAGACGAACGGTGTCTGCTCCTGCCGGGGTACCGGAAGTGGTACCGCAGTGCAGATGGCTACGGGTGTTGCTGGTGTGACTCGGTTTTGCGTGTGGTGCTGGTGCTGCTGGTTGCTGCGAGGACCGCGAGCGGTGCGGTACTTGATTGCTCCGGGCGGTGCGGGCATCGGAATTGTGACGTTCCTGGGAGGCGCGCACCGCCCGGAGGGATCTGGGGATCCCCGGGGTGGGATCAGGCTCCGGTACCGGTGAGGTGCTCGGGGCGGACCGGGGTCTTGTTGAGCTCCAGACCGGTCGCCGCCCGGATCGCCGCGAGGACGGCCGGGGTCGACGAGAGGGTCGGGGCCTCACCGAGACCTCGCAGGCCGTACGGCGCGTTCGGGTCGGCGAGCTCCAGGACGTCGACCGGGATGGTCGGGGTGTCCAGGATCGTCGGGATCAGGTAGTCCGTGAAGGAGGGGTTGCGCACCTTCGCGGTCTTCGGGTCCACGATGATCTCTTCCATCACCGCGACGCCGAGGCCCTGGGTGGTACCACCCTGGATCTGGCCGACGACGGAGAGCATGTTGAGCGCCTTGCCGACGTCCTGGGCGGTGGCCAGCTCGACGACCTTGACGAGGCCGAGCTCGGTGTCCACCTCGACCACCGCGCGGTGCGCGGCGAACGTGTACTGGACGTGGCCGTTGCCCTGTCCTGTGACGAGGTCGAAGGCCTGGGTCGGGCGGTGCCGGAACTCCAGCTCGACGTCGATCTCCTCGCCCTCCAGGACGTCCGCCAGGTCGGCGAGGACCTCGCCGCCGTCGGTGACGACCTTGCCGCCTTCGAGCAGCAGCTCGGCGGTGGCCCAGGCGGGGTGGTAGGAGCCGAACTTGCGGCGGCCGATCTCCAGCGCCTTGGCGCGCACGGCCTCACAGGTGTTCTTCACCGCGCCACCGGTCATGTACGTCTGCCGGGAGGCGGACGTGGATCCGGCGGAGCCGACCTGGGTGTCGGCCGGGTGAATGGTCACCTGCGCGACGCCCAGCTCCGTACGGGCGATCTGGGCGTGCACGGTGACACCGCCCTGGCCGACCTCCGCCATGGCCGTGTGGACCATCGCGACGGGCTCGCCGTTGATGACCTCCAGGCGCACCCGGGCGGTGGAGTAGTCGTCGAAGCCCTCGGAGAAGCCGACGTTCTTGATGCCGACCGCGTAGCCGATGCCTCGTACGACACCCTCGCCGTGCGTGGTGTTGGACAGGCCGCCGGGCAGGGCGCGGACGTCCGCGGCCTCCCCCGCCGCGAGCCACTGCTGCTCGGGCGGCAGCGGGCGGGCCTTGACCCGGCGAAGGAGCTCGGCGACCGGGGCCGGCGAGTCCACGACCTGCCCTGTCGGCATGATCGTGCCCTGCTCCATGGCGTTGAGCTGGCGGAACTCCACCGGGTCCATGCCCAGCTTCGCCGCGAGCTTGTCCATCTGGGCCTCGTAGGCGAAGCAGGCCTGGACGGCGCCGAAGCCGCGCATCGCGCCACAGGGCGGGTTGTTCGTGTAGAGCGCGATCGCCTCGATGTCGACGTCGTCGACGACGTACGGGCCGACCGAGAGCGAGGAGGCGTTGCCGACGACCGCCGGGGAGGCCGACGCGTAGGCGCCGCCGTCCAGGACGATCTTGCACTTCATGTGCGTGAGCTTGCCGTCCTTGGTGGCGCCGTGCTCGTAGTAGAGCTTCGCCGGGTGGCGGTGCACGTGGCCGAAGAAGGACTCGAACCGGTTGTAGACGATCTTGACCGGCTTGCCCGTGCGCAGCGCCAGGAGGCAGGCGTGGATCTGCATCGAGATGTCCTCGCGGCCACCGAAGGCGCCGCCGACGCCGGAGAGCGTCATGCGGACCTTCTCCGGCGGCAGGCCCAGGACCGGGGCGATCTGCTGGAGGTCGGAGTGCAGCCACTGGGTGGCGACGTAGAGGTCGACGCCGCCGTCCTCGGCGGGCACGGCGAGGCCGGACTCCGGGCCGAGGAAGGCCTGGTCCTGCATGCCGAAGGTGTACTCGCCCTCGACGATCACGTCGGCGCGCTCGCGCGCCTTGGCCACGTCGCCGCGGATGATCGGCTGGCGGTGCACGATGTTCGGGTGCGGGACGTGACCGGCGTGGTGGTCGTCGCGGCCCTCGTGGATCAACGGCGCGTCGGCGGCGAGCGCGGAGGCCTCGTCGGTGACGACCGGCAGTTCCTTGTAGTCGATCTTGATCTTGGCGGCCGCGCGGCGGGCGGTCTCCGGGTGGTCGGCGGCCACGAGGGCGACCGGCTCGCCGTGGTGGCGGACCCGGCCGTGGGCCAGGACGGGGGTGTCCTGGATCTCCAGGCCGTAGTTCTTCATCTTGGCCGGCAGGTCGTCGTAGGTGAGCACGGCGTAGACGCCGGGCATCGCGACGGCCTCGGAGATGTCGATGTTCTCGATCTCGGCGTGGGCCACGGTGGAGCGGAGCGTCTGGCCCCACAGCATGTCCTCGTGCCACATGTCCGAGGAGTACGCGAACTCACCGGTGACCTTGAGGGTGCCGTCCGGGCGGAGCGTCGACTCGCCGATGCCGCCCTTGGTGTGGTTCTGGGTGACGTTGGTGGGCGTACCGGCCGGAGTGGTGCGGGTGTTCTGCGCCATGGTCAGACCGTCTCTTCCTGACGGGCGGCCGCGAGGCGGACCGCGTCGAGGATCTTCTCGTAACCGGTGCAGCGGCACAGGTTGCCGGAGAGCGCCTCGCGGATGTCCGCGTCGGACGGCTCGGAGTTGCGCTCCAGGAGCTCGTCGGCGGCGACCAGGAGGCCCGGGGTGCAGAAACCGCACTGCACGGCGCCGGCGTCGATGAACGCCTGCTGGATCGGGGAGAGCGCGCCCGCCTCTCCAGTCTGCCCGTCCTGCGGCTTGGCCTGCCACCGCTTGGCGGCGTCGATGGACGTACCGCAGGAACCGGAGGCGCAGCCGCCGCCGGGGTGGGCGTCGGAGCGGTGGGCGGCGTAGTCGGCCAGGCCCTCCACGGTGACGACCTCGCGGCCCTCGACCTGACCGGCCGCGACCAGACACGAACACACCGGAACACCGTCGAGGCGGACCGTGCAGGAACCGCACTCGCCCTGCTCACAGGCGTTCTTCGAACCCGGAAGCCCCATGCGCTCGCGCAGGACGTAGAGAAGGCTCTCGCCCTCCCACACGTCGTCGGCCTCCTGCTTACGGCCATTGACCGTGAAATTGACGCGCATGGTTATGCAGCTCCTTCAAGGGTGCGGCCGTTGCCGCCGCGGTACGTCTCCCAGGTCCACATCAGCGTGCGGCGGGCCATGACGCCGACGGCGTGACGGCGGTAGTTCGCGGTGCCGCGGACGTCGTCGATCGGGTTGCAAGCACCCGAGGCGAGCGTGGCGAACTGCTTCGCGACCGAGGGGGTGATGATCTTGCCGTTGTCCCAGAAGCCGCCCTCTTCGAGCGCCGCGTTCAAGAACTCCTCGGCGGCCTTCGCCCGGATGGGGGTGGGCGCGGCCGAGCCGATGCCGGTGCGGACCGTACGGGTCTCGGGGTGCAGCGCAAGGCCGAACGCGCAGACCGCGATGACCATGGCGTTGCGGGTGCCGACCTTGGAGAACTGCTGGGGGCCGTCCGCCTTGGGGATGTGGATGGCCTTGATCAGCTCGTCCGCCTCAAGAGCGTTGCGCTTCACGCCCTTGTAGAACTCGTCGATCGGGATGAGCCGGACGCCGCGGGCCTGCGACTCGACCTCGACGTCCGCGCCCGAGGAAAGGAGCGAGGGGTGTGCGTCACCGGCCGGCGAGGCGCAGCCGAGGTTGCCGCCGACGCCGCCGCGGTTGCGGATCTGCGGGGAGGCGACGGTGTGCGAGGCGAGCGCGAGGCCCGGCAGCTCCGTCCGCAGGTTCTCCATGATCTTGGTGTACGGGACGGAGGGTCCGAGCCGGACGCTGTCCTCCCCGACCTCCCACTGGGCCAACTCGCTGATGCGGTTCAGGTCCAGGAGGTACTCGGGCCGGCGGTGGTCGAAGTTGATCTCGACCATCACATCGGTGCCACCCGCAATGGGCACAGCGGTGGGGTGCTCTGCCTTGGCGGCGAGCGCCTCCTCCCAGCTGGCGGGGCGAAGGAAGTCCATGAGTGGCTCTCTTCCGATTCTCAAATTCGGGGTCGTTCGCGCGGGTCCCGGGGACGGCAGGCCCTCGACATCTCAGTCGTTCATGTGCTGTTAACGCGGTGTGGACTCAGTACACAAGCCCCGATCCCTCGGGTGCAGTCACCGAAACCATGAAGGAGTTGGCTGGTCTCCGCTTACGTCTTGTAGATTCGTATGAAAGGCGGTGCTCCGTTACCTCACCGCTTTCCAACGGCAACATCAAGACAGATCGGCGGCGACACGCGATGCGGCTGCGCGCACTTCTGGAAACCGACGCGCTGGGGCTGCGGCTGCTCGGCGGCGAGGACGAGCTGGACCGCACGGTGCGGGGAGTCATGACCACCGACCTGCGGGATCCGAGCCGCTACCTCACGGGTGGCGAGCTGGTCCTGACGGGTCTCGCCTGGCGCCGGGACGCCGAAGATTCCGAGCCATTCGTACGCATCCTCGCGGGTGCCGGCGTGGCGGGCCTGGCGGCCGGCGAGGCCGAGCTCGGGGCCATTCCCGACGATCTTGTTTTGGCTTGTTCTCGCCACCGGCTCCCGCTGTTCGCGGTGAACGAGTCGGTCGCGTTCGCAACCATCACCGAGCACGTCGTGCGGCAGGTCTCGGGCGAGCGTGCGGGCGACCTCGCGGCGGTCGTGGACCGCCACCGCAGGCTCATGACGTCGGGCCCGGCGGGCGGCGGCCCCGAGGTGGTCCTCGACCTGCTCGGCTCGGACCTCGACCTGCGGGCCTGGGTGCTTTCTCCGACCGGCCGCCAGATCGCGGGCGCCGGGGACGCGCTGACCCCGGCGGTCGGCGCGGCCCTTGCCGCCGAGCACCTGGGCGCCACCCGCACCGGCCGCCGGGGCCCGCACCGGGCCACCGTCGAGGGCGTGACCTACTCGCTGTTCCCCATCCGCAACAACGGGCGGGGCGCCGCGCCCGCCGCCCGGGACGTGCGCGAGACGGTGCTTTCGGACTGGCTGCTCGCCGTCGAGGCCGACGCGAGCGACTGGCCGGCCGCCCGGCTCGACCTGCTCCAGGGCGTCACCCAGCTCATCGCGGTCGAGCGCGACCGGCGCGACGCGGCCCGCTCGGTGCGCCGCCGGCTCGCCCAGGAGGTCCTGGAGCTGGTGCAGACCGGCGCCGCGCCCGCCGAGATCGCGGCCCGGCTCAGAGTCGCGGCCCCGGTGCTGCTGCCCGGCCTCGGCTCGGCGCCGCACTGGCAGGTCGTGGTGGCCCGGGTCGACTGGGAGCGCGACTCCGGCGCGGAGATCGCGGGCGGCCCGGTCGCCCAGTCGCTCCTGGAGGAGATCCTGGTCGACCCCGCGGTGGTCGGCCCCGAGTCCTCCGACCGGATCGCGGTGGCCCACGCGGGCGACGAGGCGATCGCGCTCGTGCCGCTGCCCGCGGTCACGCCCGAGGGCGCCGAGGGAGGCCTGCACGCCGACGCGCTCCTGGCCGCCGTACGCACCCCGCTATCGGCGGGCCTGGCGGACGACGGCCGCCTGACACTGGGTGTCAGCGCCGCGGTGCACTCCGCCGAGGGGCTGCGCGGCGCCCTGGAGGAGGCCCGGCACGCCCGCCGGGTCGCCGCCGCCCGGCCCGGCCGGGTGTGCGCGGCCGGCCACCACGAGCTGGCCTCGCACGTGCTGCTGCTCCCGTTCGTGCCGGACGACGTGCGGCGCGCCTTCACCGCCCGGCTGCTCGACCCGCTGCGCGACTACGACCGGCGCCACCGCGCCGAACTCATCCCGACCCTGGAGGCCTTCCTCGACTGCGACGGCTCGTGGACGCGGTGCGCCACGCGGCTGCACCTGCACGTCAACACGCTGCGGTACCGGGTGGGCAGGATCGAGCAGTTGACGGCCCGTGACCTGTCCAGACTTGAGGACAAGCTGGACTTCTTCCTGGCGCTTCGTATGAGCTGACAGTCGATCCCGGCCAGTGTCGGACGATTGTGAACTCATTCACGCACCCCCCTTGGCCCGGCGTGCCATTCCGTGTTGAGATGCGGATCTACTCAGCAGCTCGATGGCGCGCTCGGGGAGGGCAACGTGGCGCATACCGCCATGTCTGGTTCCGGAACGACTGCAGATGACGGGGATCCGCTCCAGACCGCGGTATGGCGGCTGCGCTCGCGCGGCTGCTGGACGGACGCCGC
This sequence comes from Streptomyces sp. WM6378, assembly GCF_001279695.1. Classification (GTDB taxonomy): domain Bacteria; phylum Actinomycetota; class Actinomycetes; order Streptomycetales; family Streptomycetaceae; genus Streptomyces. The sequence goes on along the minus strand of NZ_LGDD01000144.1, from coordinate 84,712 downwards.
CGCCCTGCTCGAACCGCATGCGGGCGCGGCGGCCGGCGCGCTCCAGCGCACCGCCCTGCTGACCGAGCGCTGCGTCTACACCGAGTCCGGCTGGGCGGAGGCCGACGAGGCGCTGCGCGGCGCCGAGGCCGTGGCCCGCAGCGACGAGGAGCGCGGCGCCGCCGCCTGCGAGCGCGGCTATCTCGCGTACGCCTCAACGCTGTTCGGGGTACGGGACCGGGCTGACGAGGCGCGCTCGGCGTTCGGCCGGGCCGCCGCCCTGACCGCGCTCACGGGCCGCGGCCGGGCGCTGCTCGACTTCCGGCGCGGGCTGCTCGCCGAGAACGTGGCCGACGCGCCACAGGCAGCCCGCGCCGCCTACCGCCGCGCCCACGAGGGCGCCGCGGCCCACGGCGACCCCCTGCTGCTCTCCTTCACCTGGCGCCATCTGGCCGGACTCGCCCTGCGCGACGGCGAGTTGGCGGAGGCGCGGCACGGCTTCACCGAGTCCCTGCGCATCCGCGAGGAGCTCGGCTACCTCATCGGCACGGCCCCGGCGCTCGCCGCGCTCGCCGACACCGAGGAGGAGCCGGTCTCGACCCGGCTGCGCACGGAGGCGGCCCGCCTCGTGCGCCTCCTCGGCGTCCCCACCTGGCTGGCCGCCCACTTGGGGGCCGCGCCACCCCGGCCCGCCGCGATGTGACGGTCCGTCAACCCGGTAGCGTGGCCGTTTCTGACGTATCGTCAATTCCCTGAACGCGCGTCGTCGATCAGCGAGTTGAGGTGACTCCAGGCCTGCTGGGCGAACCCCCACAGGGCGGCCCGCACGTCGGGGTGGCCGGCGAGGTAGACGACCGCCGCGATCAGCAGGACGAGCTGGACGAGGCCGGCGAGGCGGCCCGAGGAGCCGCGCCGCACGGAGCCCTGGGCGAAGCCCCGGTGCGCGTCACGTCCGTAGTCGGACGCGCGCCGGGCGGAGTCCGCGGCCCATTGCTGCTGCTGTACCTGCTGCTGTTGCATCCACGGATCCGGCATGGTGTCCCCCCGGCGTGCGATTCGTCCAAGTACCCGCAGGGACGCGGCAGTTGACGGTCCGGGTTCCTAGCGGCGCGAGCTGTTGCACGGCACGGACGCGGCCGTGACGGGCCGGGGTTCGCCGACCCGGTCGTTCAGGGGCAGGGCCTCAGAGTGCGGAGCCCGTGAAGTGTTCCCGTACGAGCGACTGGACGACCGGCAGGTTCTGGGCGCACAGGGCGTCCAGGAGGGCCAGGTGTTCGGCCGCGTCGGCGACCAGCTCTCCACGGCGCGCGACCGGCGCCGCGGTCAGCGGCCACTGGGCGCGCCGGTGCAGGTCGTCGGCGACCTGGACGAGCTGCTGGTTGCCCGCCAGGGTGAGAAGCGCCCGGTGGAAGGCGCGGTCGCACTCGGCGTAGCCCGCGCGGTCGCCGGTCGCGGCGGCCTCGGTGGTGGCCTCGGCGAGCGGGCGCAGCTCGGCCCAGCGCGCCGCCGGGACGGTACGGGCGAGCCGCAGCATCACCGGGACCTCGATCATGGCCCGCACCTCGGCGAGCTCCGCGAGCTCGCGGGCGCTGCGCTCGGTGACCCGGAAGCCCCGGTTCGGTACGACCTCGACGGCGCCCTCGATGCTGAGCTGCTGCATCGCCTCGCGCACCGGGGTCGCGGAGACCCCGAACCGCTCGCCGAGGGCCGGCGCCGAATACACCTCGCCCGGCACGAGATCGCCGTCGACCAGGGCGGTGCGCAGCGCGGCCAGGATCTGGCCGCGCACCGAGTGGCGGTGGACGGTGCGGGGGGCCGGCGGCTCGCTGTGGGTGTGCTCGCCGCGGGCGTCGCCGCGCTGCTCGCCGCCCCTGGCCTGGCCGGGGACGCGGGGCGACCCGTACGCGGGCACCACTGCCTCGCGCGCTCTGCCCTGTTCCACCCCGGCCTCCTACGGCTCCGCCTGCCCCACACAGACCATAGGCGGACAAAGCGCGAGTTCAAACCTCGCCCTCATCCGCTAAGGTAAGCCTTACCTGTCAACGATCGTGATTCGGTGGTCCCGCATGGCCGTCTCCACCTTGCTGCCCAGCCCCGCGCCGAGCCCCGTCGCGGACTCCTACGCCCGCCTGGCCGAGGTCTTTCCCGGACTGGGAATCAAGGAGCTGGTCGGCACCGAGCAGGCGCCCGGCGGCGCGGGCTGGGTCGGCGCGGCGGAGCTCGCGGCGGGCGGCACCGCTCTGGACGCCTTCCTGGCCTGGGACAACGCCCAGGTCGTACGGGACTACGGACACCAGGCCCGCCCCGACGTCATCGCCTCGTTCGGCTTCCACCGCTACGCCTGGCCCGTCTGCCTCCTCGTGACGGTGCCGTGGTTTCTGCACCGCCGGGTGCCGCGGGTGCCGGTCGCCGATGTGACGTTCCAGCGCACGCTCGGTCAACTCGCCGTACGGGTAAGTGAGTTCGCCTGTCTGCCGGGCGACCCGGCGGCTCAACTCCCCGGCGCCCGTGTCGTACCGGACGAAGAGGCGCTGCGCGGCGAGGTGCGGGCCGCGGTGGCCGAGCACATCGGGCCGGTGCTGGACGGGTTCGGCCCCCGCATGCGGCGCGGCAAGCGGGCGCTGTGGGGCATGGCGACGGACGAGATCGTCGAGGGGCTCTGGTACATCGGCGCCCTGCTCGGCGAGGAGCCGCGCGCGATGGCCGAGCTCGACGCGCTGCTCCCCGGCACCGCGAAGCCGTACGTGGGCACGCCCGGCTTCCGCGAACTGACGGCGCCCGACGGCCGGCGGCTGCCGACCCGCGACCGGGCGAGCTGCTGCTTCTTCTACACCGTGCGCCCCGAGGACACCTGCGTGACCTGTCCGCGCACCCGCGACGCCGACCGCGTGCAGAGGCTCAGCGCCGCTTCCTGAGAGCCCGCGACCGATCCGCGGGTGGGGTTCGGACACCGGCTCCGCGCCCATGCCACCCGTCCGGGTGAGCGCCAGTCGAACTCAACTCGCGCGCCGGGCACGGCAGTTCGATCGAATCCCCCCTATCCGACTTCCCTCGGCCTCAGTTGTCGCCCTCTTGCCCCGAAACCCCCTGCCGCCCCGTACGGCAGGAGCAGTATGGCGGCCGATACGCCCTACGCGATGCAAGGGACACCGCATGCGACTGACCGACATATCGCTGGACTGGCTGCTTCCGGGCGGCGTGATGATCGTGGGGGTCGTCGTGGCTCTGGTAGTGCTCGCGCGCGGCAAGCGCGCCGGTGACAACGCCACCGGCGACGACTCCTGGGAGCGCAGTGAGGAGCGCCGCAGAAGGAAAGAGGCGGTGTACGGCACCGCTTCCTATGTGCTCCTGTTCTGCTGCGCGGCGGTGGCCGCCGCGCTCTCCTTCCACGGCTTGGTCGGCTTCGGCCGGCAGAACCTCAATCTGACGGACGGCTGGGAGTACCTGGTCCCGTTCGGCCTCGACGGCGCGGCCATGTTCTGCTCCGTACTCGCGGTGCGCGAGGCCAGCCACGGCGACGCGGCGCTCGGCTCGCGCCTCCTGGTGTGGACCTTCGCGGGCGCCGCGGCCTGGTTCAACTGGGTGCACGCGCCGCGCGGCATGGACCACGCGGGCGCCCCGCAGTTCTTCGCCGGCATGTCGCTCTCGGCGGCGGTCCTCTTCGACCGCGCCCTGAAGCAGACCCGCCGGGCGGCCCTGCGCGAACAGGGCCTGGTGCCGCGGCCGCTGCCGCAGATCCGGATCGTACGGTGGCTGCGGGCCCCCAGGGAGACCTTCGGCGCCTGGTCGCTGATGCTCCTGGAGGGCGTGCGCACCCTGGACGAGGCGGTCGAGGAGGTGCGCGAGGACAAGCGCGCCAAGGAGGAGAACAAGCTCCGCAGGCGCGACCAGGAGAAGCTGGACCGGGCGCACTTCAAGGCGCTCAGCAGGCAGAACCGGGCCTGGGGGCGCGGCAGGGGCGGCCGCCAGGTCGGCGTCCAGGGGATCGGCCCCGGCCAGGGCTCCGCGCAGCCCAAGGCCGTCGCGGAGCCGGCCATAGCCGAGCCAGGACAGCTGCCCCTGCGGGGCCGGCCCTCCCTCCAGGCCGTCGCGGCCGCTGAGTCCGCGGCCCGGACCCTGGACCTCACCGCCGAGGACGACACCCAGGCGCTGCCCCGACTCGACTCACTGGAACGCAAGCTCAAGGACCTTGAGCAGCAGTTCGGCTAGCCGCCGGGCACGCGACAGTGCTTCCCGCGGAGCGCCTAGTACTGCGGCGCCGCCCCGTTGCGGCCGAGCTCGAACCACACCACCTTCCCCATGCCGTGTTCGTGCACGCCCCAGGCGTCCGCCAGCGCCTGGACGAGCAGCAGGCCCCTGCCGTGCGTACCGTCGTCGGCGGACGGTGCGTACGGCGTGGGAAGCGCGGCCACGAAATCCCGTACCTCCACGCGAAGGCCGCTCTCGCCGACCGTCGCCGTCACCACCGCGCCGTGGTCGGTGTGCACGAGGGCGTTGGTCACCAGCTCGCTGGTGAGCAGTTCGGCCACGTCCGCCGCCCCCGAATGCCCTGACGGGCCGAGAAGTTCCCTCAGCGCCCGGCGTATTTCCCCGACGGCGCTCAGATCCGCCTGCCCCACTCTCCTGCGCAGCAGACGCTGGTCCCCCTGCTGCGCATCAGGTGTCCGGACGGGCCCGCTCCCCGCGGGGCCGATCCCTGCCTGATGCCTTGTCATAACCCCCACCTGCACGTTGTGACGACCTTTCCCCCTCGAACATGCACACGGGATGCATGCCCCGTCCGGACGCGGTCACGCATGGTGATTCCTCAACAACCGAACGGGAAACCCTTCAGTGAGCCGCTGGAGGAGAAGCCATGCATGATGACCGAGCACTGGTGGAGGGACGCCTAGAGCGGGCCATGCGCCAGTTCGTGCGCCCCGCGCAGTACGCCGCCCGGGTGCCGATGGCCCTGGCCGTCTGGCACGTGCCGGACGAGCCGGTGCCCGTCGCTCGGGCGTTGACGGCGGCATACGAGCCGTTCGAGGCCGGTACCGAGTGGGGCCGGCCATGGTCGACGAGCTGGTTCCGGATCGAAGGACGGGTGCCCGAGGCGTGGGCGGGACGAAGGGTCGAGGCGGTCATCGACCCCGGTTTCACCGGAGCGGGTCCGGGCTTCCAGGCGGAGGGTCTGGTGTACGACACCTCGGGCGTCCCGCTCAAGGGCATCCATCCGCGCAACCGGCATATCCCGGTGGCAGCGCCTGCGGCGGGCGGGGAGGAGGTCGCCCTGCTCCTGGAGGCGGCCGCGAATCCGGCGGTGCTGCACGACTTCGAACCGACCCCGCTGGGAGACGTACTGACCGCCGGGCATGGGCCCATTTACCGATTCGCGGCTGCCGACCTCGCCGTACTCGACGACGAGGTGTGGCACCTGGTGCTGGATGTGGAGGTGTTGTCGGAGCTGATGCAGGAGCTGCCCGCCGACCGGGCCCGCCGGCACGGGATCCTGCGCGCCCTTGAGCGCATGCTGGACGCGCTCGACCTGCACGACGTGGCGGGCACGGCGACGGCGGCCCGCGCCGAGCTGACCGACGCGCTGTCCCGTCCGGCCGGTCCCAGTGCCCATCGCGTCTCGGCGGCCGGCCACGCGCACATCGACTCGGCGTGGCTGTGGCCGCTGCGCGAGACGGTCCGCAAGGCGGCGCGCACCTTCGCCAATGTGACGGCGCTGGCCGCCGACTACCCCGAGCTGGTCTTCGCCTGCTCACAGGCCCAGCAGTACGCCTGGGTCCGCGACCACCAGCCCCACATCTGGCGGAGCATCAAAAAGGCTGTGGAGAACGGGAATTGGGCTCCCGTCGGGTCGATGTGGGTGGAGTCGGACGCCAACATGCCGGGCGGTGAGGCGCTGGCGCGGCAGATCGTGCACGGCAAGCGCTTCTTCCTTGAGGAGCTCGGCGTGGAGACCGAGGAGATCTGGCTGCCCGACTCCTTCGGATACACCGCCGCCTTTCCACAGCTCGCGAAGCTGGCCGGGGTGAAGTGGTTCCTCACCCAGAAGCTGTCGTGGAACCAGACCAACCGGATGCCGCACCACACGTTCTGGTGGGAGGGCATCGACGGCACCCGGGTCTTCACGCACTTCCCGCCGGTGGACACCTACAACTCCCAGTTCCACGGTGCCGAACTCGCCCACGCCGAACGGAACTTCAGCGAGAAGGGACTCGCCACGCGCTCCCTCGTCCCGTTCGGCTGGGGCGACGGCGGGGGCGGTCCCACCAGGGAGATGCTGGAGAAGGCGCGCCGACTGCGCGATCTGGAGGGCTCGCCCCGGGTCACCGTCGAGCCGCCCTCGGCGTTCTTCGCGGCCGCGCACGCCGAGTACGGGGAGCGAGCCCCGGTGTGGTCGGGCGAGCTGTATCTGGAGCTGCACCGGGCGACCTACACGACCCAGGCCAAGACCAAGCAGGGCAACCGGCGCAGTGAACACCTGCTGCGCGAGGCGGAGTTGTGGACGACGGCCGCCGCGCTGCGCTCCCCCGACTACAGCGTCCCGTACGACGATCTCGACCGATTGTGGAAGACGGTGCTACTGCACCAGTTCCACGACATCCTGCCCGGCTCGTCCATCGCCTGGGTCCACCGGGAGGCGCGCGAGACGTACGAAAGGGTACGCGCGGAGCTGGAGGGAATCGTCGCGGGCGCGGTCTCGGCGCTGGGCGGGGCTCGACAGCCCACTGTGCTCAACGCGTCGCCGTACGCGCGGAACGCGGTGGTCGATGCGGCGGCCGAGGACGCGCCGGGCGGCCAGCCGCTGCCGGGCGGCCGGGCGCTGCTCGCCGTCCACGTCCCGCCGCTCGCCGCGACGGCACTCCCCCGGGCGGCCGCTTCGGCGCCGCCGGTGACCGTCGCGCGGGGCGGGTCAACTCTCGTACTGGACAACGCGGTTGTGCGGATCGTGGTGGACCACGAGGGGCTGCTGACCTCGGTCCGCGATCTCGTGGCCGACCGGGAGGTGCTCGCCCCGGGCAGTCGCGGCAACCTCCTCCAGCTGCATCCCGATCACCCCAATCAGTGGGACGCCTGGGACATCGACCGGCACTATCGGCGGCGGCACACCGACCTCACCGACGCCGACTCGGTCGAGCTCGTCGAGGAGGGGCCGCTGCGGGCGGCCGTGCGGGTGGTGCGGAGCTTTCGGAGTTCGCGGATCACGCAGGAGATCCGGCTCTCCTGCGCCACCCCGCGCGTCGACGTCGTCACCGAGGTCGACTGGCGCGAATCGGAGAAGGTGCTCAAGGCGGCTTTTCCGCTCGACGTGCACGCCGAACGGTCCACCGCCGAGATCCAGTTCGGGCATGTGCACCGCGCGACGCACGTCAACACGGGCTGGGACGCGGCCCGGTTCGAGATCTGCGCGCACCGCTGGCTGCGGGTCGCCGAGCCCTCGTACGGGGTGGCCGTGCTCAACGACTCGACGTACGGGCACGATGTGACCCGGGTGCCGCATGACGCGGGGCTCGGCACGACCGTACGCCTCACGTTGCTGCGGGCGCCGCACAGCCCGGATCCGGCGACCGACGTCGATGTCCACCGCTTCAGCTACGCACTGCTTCCGGGGGCCGAGGTGACGGACGCCGTCGCGGAGGGGCTCGCGCTGAACCTGCCGCTGCGCGTCGCGCCCGCCGCCGAGGTCGCGCCACTGGTCACGGTGGACGACCCGGCCGTGACCGTCGAGGCGGTGAAGCTCGCGGAGGACCGGGGCGGGGACGTGGTGGTGCGGCTCTACGAGTCGGCGGGCAGCCGGGTACGGGCGGTGCTGCGGCCCGGATTCCCTTGCGGGCGGGCCGAGTTCACCGATCTGCTGGAACGGCCACTGGGCGAGGCCCCGCTCTCGGCGGAGGGGATCGCCCTGGAGCTGCGGCCGTTCCAGATCGTCACGCTGCGGCTGCGCGGAGACCGGGAGCAGCAGGAAGGCTCACCACGGGCTTAGTACGGCACCGTGCCGCACCAGGTCTCCGCCCAGGCCGAGGCTCCGTACTTGTTGGCGGCGCGCATCGTGACACAGATCTCGTCGCCGGAGAACGGGCCCGTGATCGTGTAGTTGAGGGAGCCGGTGGAGTAGACGGTGTCGACGCTCTTCTTCGTGAAGTTGCTGCCCTTGTTGGTGTAGTGGATGTCGTACCGGGACGCACCGGAGACCGCCGGCCAGCTCACCGCGATCGGCATGGAACACGCGCCGACGCAGGAGTTGGTGTATTCGAGTTTGTAGGCCTTCATGTCGGGCGGCGGGGAATCCTGGGACGTGCCGCCGGAGCCGGACGAGCCCGAAGACCCGGACGCCCCCGACCCCGACCCCGACGACGACGAGCCGGTCCCGCCGCCGGCGCCACCCCCGGCGCCCCTGGTGGAGCCGCCCCCACCACCGGGCTGGCTGCCGCCCGCGCCGCCGGGAGGTGCCGGACTCCCGCCGTTGGCCGGGGAGTTCTGCCCGTCGCCGGGCTTGGCGTCCGGGCCCTTCGGGGGCTCGCTGCCCTGGGCGCTCGCCCCGGGGGAGGCGGGAGCGCTCGGCGCGCCGGGCGAGTTGCTTCCGGAGGGCGCGGCGCTGGAGCCCGCATGGGCACCACTGCTCGCGCTCGCACTGGCGCCCGGGGGCTTGGCCTGTGCTCCGCCGCCACCGTCGCTCGCGAAGGGCTGGAGCACGGCGATCGTGCCGCCGCCGACGGTGAGCACGGCGACGACCGGCAGCACGATGAGCCTGCGGCGTCGGCGGGGCCGCTCTTCGGGCTCCCGCTTCGTGGCGCTGACGCTCGCCACGACGGGCTCGGGGGATCCGGCCGGCGCCCGCAGCCCGATGGTCGCCCGGTCCACGGGCACTTCCCGCAGCGGCTCCGCCTCGGCGTCGAGCAGCCGCGCGGACTGCTGGGCGAGCCGGGCGACGACGCGGGCGGGCAGCCAGGCGCCGCGCGCGGAGCGCGGACGGGTCCGCTCCGGGTCGGCCAACAGCTCGTCCACGCCCGGCCGTTGGTCGATGTCCTTCGTCAGACAGCGGGTGATCAGGGCCCGCAGCGAGTCGTCCTCGACGCCCGTCAGATCGGGCTCGCCCTCCACGATCTGGAACATCACGGCGTGCTGGTTGCTGGCCCCGTGCCCGAACGGCAGCTGCCCGGTCGCCGCGTAGGTCAGCACGCACCCGAGGGTGAACACATCGCTCTTGACCCCGGCGCTCTGGCCCCGCACCTGCTCCGGCGACATGAAACCGGGAGAGCCGACCGCCATCCCCGTACTGGTGAGCAGGGACTCGACGGACGTCTCAAGGGCCCGGGCGATCCCGAAGTCGATGACCTTCGTACCGTCCACGGTGAGCATCACGTTGGACGGCTTCAGGTCGCGGTGCACGATGCCCGCGCCGTGAATGTCCCGGAGCGCCTTGAGGAGTTCCTCGGCGAGCGCGTGCAGGGACTCGGTCGGCAGCGGCCCGTGGCGCCGCACGATCTGTTCGAGCGAGAGCCCGGGCACGTACCCGGTCGCCACCCACGGCGGCTCGTCACCCGGACCGGCGTCGAGGACCGGCGCCGTGTAGCGCTCCCCGACCTTGCGCGCCGCCTCGATCTCCCGCCGGAACCGGGCCCGGAACTGCTCGTCGGACACGTGCTCCTCGTGGACGACCTTCACGGCGACGGTGCGCCCGCTGTCCGAACGTGCGAGGAACACCCGCCCCATGCCGCCCGCGCCGAGCCGTCCAAGGAGCAGATACGGCCCGATGCGCACGGGATCGCTCACCGCGAGCGGTTTGATGCCCCCCTCTATGTAATCTTCCTGCTCACCGCGTCCGTCCCCGTTCGTACCGCTCATGATGGTGTGACTCCCCCGGCCCTTCTCGCCTGGTCATCGGCGTAACCCGGTTGAGAGTAGTCGCTGTTGACCAACCGGGTGAAGGCGAGGACGCGCGCGAGGAACCGGCCGGGGCCCGGCCGCGGGCTCCTCAGGGCCTCGGCACGTTGCGGAGGTTGGAGCGGGCCAGCTGGAGCATGCGGCCCACTCCCCCGTCCAGGACGATCTTGCTGGCGGAGAGCGCGAAGCCCGACACCATCTCGGCGCTGATCTTCGGCGGGATGGACAGCGCGTTGGGGTCGGTGACGATGTCGACCAGCGCCGGGCCCTTGTGCTTGAAGGCGTCCTTGAGCGCGCCCGCGAGCTGCTTGGGCTTCTCCACGCGCACCCCGTACGCCCCGGCCGCGCGGGCGATCGCCGCGAAGTCGGGGTTGCGGTTGGTCGTCCCGTACGAGGGCAGACCGGCGACCAGCATCTCCAGCTCGACCATGCCGAGCGAGGAGTTGTTGAACAGCACGATTTTTACCGGCAGTTCGTACTGGACCAGGGTGAGGAAGTCCCCCATCAGCATCGAGAACCCGCCGTCGCCGGACATCGAGATCACCTGGCGCCCGCGGTCGATGAACTGGGCGCCGATGGCCTGCGGCAGCGCGTTGGCCATCGAGCCGTGGCTGAACGAACCGATGATCCGGCGCCTGCCGTTCGGCGAGATGTAGCGGGCCGCCCAGACGTTGCACATGCCGGTGTCGACGGTGAACACGGCGTCGTCGGCGGCGAGTTCGTCGAGCACGGAGGCGACGTACTCGGGATGGATCGGGACGTGCTTCTCCACCTTGCGCGTGTACGCCTTGACGACGCCTTCCAGGGCGTCCGCGTGCTTCTTCAGCATCTTGTCGAGGAACCGGCGGTCCGTCTTGACCTGCACGCGCGGCGTCAGACAGCGCAGCGTCTCCTTCACATCGCCCCACACCGCGAGGTCCAACTTCGAGCGGCGTCCCAGGTGTTCGGGGCGTACGTCGACCTGGACGATCTTGACGTCGTCGGGCAGGAAGGCGTTGTAGGGGAAGTCGGTGCCGAGCAGGATCAGCAGATCGCACTCGTGGGTCGCCTCATAGGCGGCGCCGTAGCCGAGCAGGCCGCTCATTCCGACGTCGTACTTGTTGTCGTACTGGATCCATTCCTTGCCGCGCAGCGCGTGCCCGATGGGCGACTTGATCCGCTCGGCGAACTCCATGACCTCCGCGTGCGCCCCGGCGGTGCCGCTGCCGCAGAACAGGGTGACGCGCTTCGCCTCGTCGATGAGGGCCGCGAGCTTGTCGATCTCGCTGTCGCCGGGCCGCACCGAGGGCAATGAGGTGACGAGGGCGTGGTCGATGGCCTTGTCGGGGGCCGGCTCGGAGGCGATGTCGCCGGGCAGCGCGAGGACGCTGACGCCGCCCCGGCCGATCGCGTGCTGGATCGCCGTCTGGAGCACCCGGGGCATCTGCTGCGGGTTGGAGATCAGCTCGCTGTAGTGGGAGCACTCGCGGAACAGCTGGTCGGGGTGGGTCTCCTGGAAGTATCCGAGGCCGATCTCGGAGGACGGGATGTGCGAGGCGAGGGCGAGGACCGGGGCCATCGAGCGGTGCGCGTCGTACAGGCCGTTGATGAGGTGCAGGTTGCCGGGCCCGCACGACCCCGCGCACGCGGCCAGCTTCCCGGTGAGCTGGGCCTCGGCACCGGCCGCGAAGGCGGCGACCTCCTCGTGCCTGACCTGGATCCAGTCGATGGCGGAGTTGCGGCGGATGGCGTCGACGACGGGGTTCAGACTGTCGCCGACGACTCCGTACAGCCGCTTGACGCCCGCGCGGGTGAGGATGTCGACGAACTGCTCTGCAACGTTCTGCTTGGCCATGGGTCCATCAACCCATGTCCCCTGCCGTTACGCCTCCCAGACCGCGACAGCCGTACGGTCGTCGGTGTACCCCTTCACCCTCAGCGTCACGTCGGAGAGGAAAGCGGCGAGCCCCGGCAGCTCGGGGCGGGTCCAGCGTTCGGCGAGTTCCTTGGCGAGGGCCGCCTCGCCGCGCAGGGGTTCGGCCAGGCCCCCGCTGCACAGCAGGAGGGTGTCGCCCGGACGGGCCACGGAGGCCCGGAAGCGGAACGGCTCGCCCGGCGGCGCGGGCGGGTCGATGTAGGGGCGGGCGGGCTCGACGGTGTTCAGGTCCATGGTGAGGCGGTCGCCCTGCGGGGTTTCGGCGGGGGCCGAGCCGAAGCCGACCACCGGCTCGCCGCGAGCCTCCCCCGGCTCGGGCACGGCGGGCTCGATGTCCTGCCAGACACCGCCGCGCAGCCGGAACAGGCCGCCGTGGCCGATGCCGAAGAACACCCGGGTGCGGCAGGCGGGGTCGGCCGAGAGGAGCAGACAGCGCAGGCTCGCGGTGTACTCCTCGGGCTCGGTGCCGAGCTCGGCGGCGCGGGCCCGCAGCATTCCGTAGCTGCGGTCGGTGAGCCGGTGCAGCCCCGACTTGAGGTCGCCTCGCCGGCCCGCCCTTATGTCCTCGGCGAGGCGGACGTGGCTGCGGCCGATCGCGCCCCCGATCCAGTGGCAGGCGTCGGCGGCGGCGAGGTGCGCCCGGTCGCTGGTCCGCGCGCCGCTCGCGACGGCGACCAGGACCAGGGCGTTCTCGCCGGTGCCGAAGCGGGCGGTGAGCAGGGCGTCGCGGCGCGGCTCGCCCCGGTAGCGCGCGGAGTCCCCGCGCGAGGAGGCGGCCCGCAGGACGTACGCGCCGTAGCGGGCGCCGTCGAGCACGGTGTCGGCGACGAGGTCGTCGAGCTCGTCCGGCCGGGCGGCGGGCAGCGCGGTGGGCTCGGCGTCGTAGGTGGGCGGCCCGTCACCCACATGGCCGGAACGCGGCCGGGGCACCGGCGCGAACTGCTCGGGCGGCGCGGTCTTCGGCGGGCCGAACTGCTCGTCGGGGGCGAACGCGGGCGGGGCGGGGGTTTCCACGGTGGGGGTGCGCAGGCCCTGCGGGGCGCGCGGCTCACGGGTGGCGGCGGCACGGGCCGGATCGGGCGGGGCGGTGATGGGGGCGGGGCGCCGCTCCTCGGCGGGGTGCGCCGCCTCGGCCGGATCCGGCGGGGCGCCCTCCGCCCAGCCGGGCGGCAGATCGGGCAGCGGGGCCGGGGCCGTCGGCGGTGGCGGGGCCGCCGGGACGGACTCCCACCAGGCGGCTGGTTTGCGCGGCCCGGGCGGAGTCCCGGGCGGAGTCCCGGGCGGCTCCCAGGGCGCCCGGGGGCGAGGCGAGGCGGGAGGTGCGTCCTGCGCGGCGGGCGAAGCGGCGCGTTCCGCCCCGGGTAAACCGGCCGGGTTGCGACCGGGCACGTCCGGACCCGCCACGTCCGAAGCCTCCGGGGTGGAACCCGCCGTCTCCGAACCCTGCGCGCCCGAAGGTCCCAGCGGCTTCGAATCCGCCGCGGCCGGACCCACCGCACCGGAACCCGCCAGGCCCGAACCGACCGTGTCCGACGCCGAGTTGAAGCGGTCGTCGAGGCTGTCGCCCGAACCGTCGGGACCGGCGTCCGGGGCCGACTCGTCGTACAGCCGGTTCCACCAGTCGTCGTCCCGGGTCGGCCTCTCCCCCTGCTGGCTCATGCCCTTATTGTCCACCGTCCGAGGCATACGAAAACGGGGCATCGGGAAAATGTCCGCAACGGACAAGCGTGGTGGCCGATGCCGAAAGTCCGCCGGGCGGCCCCACCCCCCACGGGAGGGACACCCGGCGGACCGGCTGCGTGGCTAACGCACTGCGTATGCGTTCACCACGGTCTGGGTGACCGAATTGCCGTTGGCATCGGTCAGTTCGACCTTCAGGGTCACGTCCTTGGCGGCGGCGCCCGCGTGGTTCACGGTCGCCGTCCAACTGCCGCCCTGCTGGGCCGACTTGGCCTCGGTCCAGGTGGTTCCGCCGTCGTAGGAGTACGACAGCTTGGCCGAGACCAGGGCAGCCGGGGTGTAGCCCGCGTGCCCGGTCACCGTGAGGCCGATCTTCTGGCCGTCGGCCGCCGGGACCGTCTTGAGGCCGTCCTCGGGGATGCCGTAGTGCGGGAAGAGCAGCGGGATGCCCTGCGAGTAGACGTTCTCCTCCAGGTGCGAGCGGAACTTCCAGCTCGTGGTGACCTCGTTCGAGCGCTTCCACACCGAGCCGGAGGGGCCGATCTTCTGGTTGTCGCTGATGAGCTCGTACGCCGCGTCGTCCGCGGGGACGGTGAACACCCCCGACGGCCAGCCGCTGCTGTCGTAGTCCTGGCCGTTGCGGCGCAGCAGCAGGGAGCCGATGTCGCCGAACGAGCCGGGCTGGGCGCTGTGTTCGGAGTCCGCCCACATGCCGGGCGCGAAGCCGATCAGGTTGCCCTGGCGCTCGGCGGCGAGCAGCGGCTTGCCCGTGGCGTCGCGTCCGGCGTCGGGGCCGACCACGCCGTCGTACCAGCTCTCCTTGGTCTGCTTGCCCGCCTGGTAGGCCTTGGCCGGGGACAGCATGAACTCGCCGAAGGGGAAGCTGGACGAGACGAAGTGGTCCCAGGTGGTGGTGCCCGCCGTGTAGTACTCGGTGCGGGTCGAGGGGACGGCCACCAGGTCGATGCCGGAGAGGCTGACCGGCCCCGCGCCGCTGGGCCGGTGGGCGGCGACGCCGTCGATGAAGTCGGCCGGCACGCCCATCGAGTGGTACGTGGACACGTTGCGGCCGAGCTGTCCGTCGCGCACCCGGTAGGTGCGGTCGGAGCCGAATCCGCCGTCCTCCTGGAAGCCCAGGTTGTAGACGTAGCCGCTCTTCGCGGTGGCCTTCCAGCGCAGCGTCACCGGGCCGTTGGAGAGCCGGTCGGCGAGCGCCTTGGCCTCGGCCGCCTCGACGGCGAGGGTCGGCAGCGGTCCGCCCGCGAACCCGTACGTGGGCAGCCAGCGGCCGGCCGAGGGGCGGTGCACGACGAGCGCCTTGGCGCCCGCGGCTTTGGCGTCCTTGCCCAGGGTCAGGGCCGAGGCATCGCCGTCCGGCACCGCGACGAAGGCGATCTTCCCGGCGACCCCGGCCGCCTTGAGCTCGTCCGGAGTGCCGTTCCCCGCGTCGACGAGCGCGGCCTCGCCGGTGCCGTCGAGGTTGTCGGAGCCGATGCTCGCGGTGAGCGGGTGCAGCTCGGGCCCGCCGGCCGCGGCGAGCTGGTCGAACTGCGGGGCGTACGCCCGCCAGTAGCTGCCGAACTCGAAGTCGCCGGTACGGGCGTCGCCCTGGACGTCCGCGAAGTAGTCCTTGATCAGCCGGGAGCCGGTGATCGAGCCCGAGTGCAGCCACTGGCCGCCCCAGGAGCGGGCGAAGTCGAGCGTGGTGGTGCGGACTTCGCTCGGCCGATCGGTCTTCACCGAGAGGCGGTGCGCGTCGCGGGCGTCGAGGACGAGGGTGGTGTCCTTCTTCAGGTCGAGCTGCGGGCGGCCGAGGTAGCTGACCGAGCCGACGTTCGCGCCGGTCGCGTCGCCGGGGTCGGCCGAGGCGACGAACGAGGACACGAAGTAGGCGCCGGGGCGCAGCCGGTAGACCTGGTCGGCGGCGCCCTCGTTGAAGCGGCGCTCGCCGGTCGCGGTGTCGGTGCCGATGACGTCGAGGGACGAGGCGCCCGTGGCGGGCTTGCCCTGGCGGTCGACGAGCTTGACGCGCAGAGTGACCGTCTCGGGCTCGACGTACAGCGAGAACGGGGTGGACACCTTCACGCCGCCCGCCGTGGCGAGCACGCGGCCGGTGACGTCTCCGTACTGGGCGGCCTTGAGGCGGGCGGTCGGGTCGACGGCGAGCGGCACCTTGACGGTGGAGCCGGCCGGGACGGTGACCGAGCGCGAACTCAGCTTCGCGACGGGGGAGTTGACGGCCGAGCCGTCGTTTCCGGTGACGCCCGCGACCTTGAGGTCGAGCTGCACGGGCTTGTCGGAGACGTTGGTGTAGGGCACGTCGACGGTGGTGCGGTCGCTCTTGTCCTGCGGCCAGTTGAAGGTGCCGGCCTGCACGGCGGAGGCGCCGAGGACCGTCTCGTCGATGGCGGCCTTGACGTCGAGCCGCCCGCCGCCGGTCTCGCGCACGTCTCCCGGGATGCCGCTGTTCGCGGACGAGACGAGCGCGGCCTTGATCTGCTGCGCGGTCCAGTCGGGGTGGCGCTGCTTGACGATGGCGGCGGCGCCCGCGACGTGCGGGGTGGCCATCGAGGTGCCGGAGATGGTCTGGTACGCGTAGATGCCGCGGCCGCCCGCGTTGGCGGCCGATATGCCCACGCCGGGGGCGGTGATCTCCGGCTTCAGGGTGTGTGTGAAGGGGGCCGGGCCGCGGCTGGAGAAGCTCGCGGTGGTGTCGTCGCGGTCGACGGCGCCGACGGTCAGGACGCCGGGCGCGCAGCCGGGCGAGGACACGGTGTTCAGGCTCGGCCCGGAGTTGCCGGCCGCGACGACGAACAGGGTGTGCGTGGCCTCGGTGGCGAGCCGCTGCGCGGCGGTGCTCATCGGGTCGGTGCAGTCGGTGGGGACGGGGCTGCCGAGCGACATCGACACGACGTCGGCCTTGTTGTCGACGGCCCACTGCATTCCGGCGATGATCCACGAACTGTCGCCGGATCCGGAGTCGTTGAGCACCTTGCCGACAAGCAGGTCGGTGCCGGGCGCGATGCCCTTCTTCTTGCCGTCGCTGGCCGCGCCCGAGCCGCCGACCGTGGAGGTGGTGTGGGTGCCGTGGCCCTGGCGGTCCTCGGTGTCGGGCGAGTCCGTGAAGTTCTTGGCGGCGGCGACGCGGCCCTTGAGGTCGGGGTGTTCGGCGTCCACACCGGTGTCGAGGACGGCGACCTTGGTGCCCTTGCCGTCGTATCCGGCGGCCCAGGCGAGGTCGGCGCGGATCTGCTTGGCCGACCGGTCCAGGGAGGCCGTCACCTTCCGGTCGAGCCACAGCTTCTTGATTCCCGAAGTGGCCGACCTGGTACGGGAGTTGGTGACGTCGGCCCACAGCTGGCTCGCCTTGGTCTTGTCCGCGCTGAGCGCCATGCCGTTGACGGCGGGCAGGCTCAGCCCGGCCTTCGCGCCGCGCGGCACGGGCGGCGCCGACCTCGCCACGGCGGTGTCGTACACCGCGATGAGCGGAATCGTCTTGGTGTGCGCGTCGTCGTAGCCCTGGCGGATGAGCCCGGAGACGTTGAACAGCTCGTCGTCGACCTTCCCGGCGGCGAGCGCCTGGGCCGCGTCGTCGGGGTAGACGTAGAGCTCCTTGCCCGAGCGCCGGGTCTGGACGAGCGGTACGGAGCCGTCCTCGCGCGGCAGCGCGGTGACGCCGGTGGGCGTGCCGGAGGTGTCCCTGCTCACCACGACCTTGTCGCCGGTGACCAGGGTGACGGTGGCCGGTGTTCCCGTGCGGCTCGCGGCGCTGCCGACGAGCGGTCTCTTTCCGGTGGCTGTTGTGTCGTCGTGCCGTGGCGCTGCCACGGACGGCGCCACCGCGGTGACGGCGAGGGCGGCGGCCGTCGCCACCCCCAGAGCCGTACGCGATATCGGGCGCATCGCTCTCCCCAGATGAATCCGGAACAAAAGACACCGCGCCCGAAGAGCGCAAATGCCCCGTACCCGGAGGCTGTTGGTGCTGCGGTGGCTCGACATTGGCAGAGCGACGGGAGATACGGGGATGATGTTGTGAGGCGGGTTTACGCCGGGGCGGTTTCCCGCCACCGCGCAGGTGAGGGAGGCGGTCCGTGGTGCTGGGAGCGATAGGTCTCGACGAGACGCAGGAGTCGGCGTACCGCGCCTTGGTCGCGGTCGGCGCGGCCGAGGTGAGTGACCTCGCGCACCGGCTCGCGCTGCCCGAGAACGAGACCGAACGCGCACTGCGCCGCCTGGAGCGGCAGGGCCTGGCCGCCCAGTCCTCGGCGCGCACCGGGCGGTGGGTCGCGGCCCCGCCCGGCGTCGCGCTCGTGGCGCTGCTCACCCAGCAGCGCCACGAGCTGGACCAGGCCGAGCTGGCGGCGGCGCTGCTCGCCGCGGAGTACCGCGTTGAGGCCGCCGAGCCGGCCGTGCACGACCTCGTCGAGGTGGTGACCGGCGCGAGCGCGGTCGCCCACCGCTTCCACCAGCTGCAGCTGGGCGCGGCCGAGGAGGTGTGCGCGCTGGTGACGGGCAAGCCGGTCGCGGTCACCGGGATGGACAACGAGTCCGAGGAGCGGGCCGCGATCCGCGGGGTCGCCTACCGGGTGGTGATCGAGCGCGAGGTGCTCTCGCTGCCCGCCGGAATCGTCGAGCTGTCCGCGGCGCTCGGCCGCGACGAGCAGGTGCGGACGGTGGACCGGGTGCCGACCAAGCTCGTCGTGGCGGACCGCAGCCTCGCGATGGTGCCGCTGACCGGGCGGGGCGCCGAGCCGGCCGCGCTGGTGGTGCACGCGAGCGGGCTGCTGGAATCCCTCATGGGCCTCTTCGAGGCGGTGTGGAAGGACGCGCTGCCGCTGCGCCTTGGCGGCGGGGGCCGCGGCATCGTCGAGGAGGCGCGGGGCCCGGACGCGACCGACCTGGAGATCCTTTCGCTGCTGCTCGCCGGAATGACCGACGCCAGCGCCGCCAAGCAGCTGGAACTGGGCCTGCGGACCGTGCAGCGCCGGGTCAAGGGCCTCATGGAACTCACCGGTGTGACGACCCGCCTCCAGCTGGGCTGGCACGCCTACGAGCGGGGCTGGGTGGCCCGCTGAGCGGTCGCGCGGTGGGCCGGGAATACGCCTGGGACTGCGGAAACGGTCCGTTTCCTGCACCCTTGGCAGATGGGCGTGTGGCAGCTCCTCGCGGTCGGGGCGGTGATCCTGATGGGCCTGTGCGGCGTCCTTGTCCAGGGCGTCCCCGGGCAGGCGATCGTGTGGGCGGCCGTCGCGTGGTGGGCGCTGGACGACATCACGGGGCTCGCCTGGGGCGTCCTGGTGGGGGCCACCGGCGTACTGCTCCTGAACCAGGCCCTCAGGCCGTTCCTGCCGCCGCGCCGCTTCAAAGCGGCGGGAGTGGTCAAGAGATCGGTGCTGATCGCGGGCGCGGCCTCCGTCGCGGGGTTCTTCGTGCTGCCCGTGGTGGGCGGGATCGCCGGGTTCATCGGCGGCCTCTACGGCGCGGAACGGGTGCGGCTCGGCAGCCGCGGCGACGGCTTGGCCTCGACCCGTACGGCCCTTCGCGCGGGCGGCTACTCGGTGCTGGCCGAGCTCTTCGCCTGCCTGCTGGTGACCGGGGCGTGGCTCGGCGCGGTGATCTGGGGCTGAAGGAGAGGCGCCGCACCTCAAGTCCTAGGTCCACAACCCGATGACTGGGCCCCGCCACGCGTGTGAGGCTGGCGGCATGACCGAATTCAGCGAGGCCGAGCGCACGTATCTCAAGAGCCAGCGCCTTGGCCGACTCGCCACCGTGGACGGGACGGGCCAGCCGCAGGCCAACCCCGTCGGATTCTTCCCGCAGGACGACGGGACGATCCTCATCGGCGGGTACGCCCTCGGCACCACGAAGAAGTGGCGCAACCTCCAGGGCAACCCGAAGGCGGCCCTGGTGGTCGACGACGTGGTGAGCGTGCGGCCGTGGAAGGTGCGCGGGGTCGAGATCCGGGGAGTGGCCGAACTCCTCACCGGGGCCCACGAGTTGGGCCCGCACTTCAGCGAGGAGCTCATCCGCATCCACCCGCACAAGATCCACAGCTGGGGCCTGGACGAGCCGGGCCCCAGCTAGGCGGCCCTACGCCAGGTTCACCTCCGGCTTGTACAGGTCGAGCCAGATCGCGAGGTCCAGGGTGCGCTCCAGGCCGCGGCGCGATGCCTGGTGGATCTGCGGGGCGCTCACGTCGGCGGCCCGGCGCAGGCCCTCCCGGTCGATGAGGTCGAAGACCGGGTGGGACGGCTGGGCGAGCAGGTCCTTGGCGTGGCCCTGGAGGGCGATCGCGTACTTCGGGTCCTGCGTGGACGGGTACGGGCTCTTGACCCGGTCGTACACGGACTTCGGGACGACGTCCTTGGCCGCCTCGCGCAGCAGGCTCTTCTCGCGGCCGTCGAAGGACTTCAGCGACCAGGGCGCGTTGTATACGTACTCGACGAGCCGGTGGTCGCAGAACGGCACCCGCACTTCGAGCCCGACGGCCATGCTCGCGCGGTCCTTGCGGTCGAGCAGGACGCGCACGAAGCGGGTCAGGTGGAGGTTGCAGATCTTGCGCATCCGGTACTCGAAGTCGCTCTCGCCGTCCAGGCGTTGGATGCCGGCGACGGCGGTGTCGTACGAGTCCTTGATGTAGGCGGGGATGTTCAGCGCGGCCGAGAGGTCGGGGCGCAGCAGGCCGGAGTCGTCGCCGAACTGCTCGGCGAACTTGACGAGCCAGGGGAACATGTCGGCGTTGCGGGCGTCCTCGTCGAAGAACTGCTTGTAGCCGCCGAACACCTCGTCCGCGGACTCGCCGGACAGGGCGACCGTGGAGTGTTCGCGGATCGCCTTGAACAGCAGGTAGAGCGAGGTGTCCATGTCGCCGAAGCCCATGGGGATGTCGCGGGCCCGGATGACCTTGGCGCGCACCTCGGGGTCGGCGAGCGACTGGGCGTCCAGGACGATGTCCTGGTGGATCGTGCCGGAGGTGCGGGCCACGTCGTGGACGTAGGGGGTGTCGGGGGTGGCGCGGAGTTCGTCGGCGACGAAGTTCTCGGTCTGGCCGACGAAGTCCACGGCGAAGCTGCGCACCTGCTCGCCCACGTCGCCGAGCTGGCGGGCGGCGAGCGCGGTCAGGGCGGAGGAGTCGAGGCCGCCGGAGAGCAGCATGCAGCGCGGCACGTCGGCGACGAGCTGGCGCCGGACGATGTCGTCGAGCAGCTCGCGGACGTGGGCGATGCTGGTCTCGCGGTCGTCCTCGTGCGCACGGGTCTGGAGGGACCAGTAGGTGTGGGTGCGCAGGCCGCCGCGGTCGACGGTGACGACGGTGCCGGGCTCGACCTCCTTCATGCCGTCCCACACGGCGTGGCCGGGCGTCTTGACGAAGGTGAACAGCTCGCGCAGGCCGTCGAGCGAGACCGAGCGGCGGGCAAGGGGGTTGGCGAGGATCGCCTTGGGCTCGGAGCCGAAGAGCACGCCGTCGGCGGTCTCGTAGTAGTAGAAGGGCTTGATGCCCATCCGGTCGCGGATCATGACGAGGCGCTGGACGCGCTCGTCCCAGATCGCGAACGCGTACATGCCGTTGAGGCGTTCGGCGACGGCCTCGCCCCATTCGAGGTAGCCGTGCAGGACGACCTCGGTGTCGGAGTCGGTGGTGAACCGGTGCCCGCGGGCGGCGAGTTCGGCCCTCAGCTCGGTGAAGTTGTAGGTCTCGCCCGAGTAGACGAGGGCGACCGTCCGGCCGCCCTCTTCGACGGTCATGGGCTGGCGCCCGCCCGGAAGGTCGATGATCGCGAGCCTGCGGTGGCCGAGAGCGGCCGGCCCGTTGGCCCAGACGCCGCGGTCGTCGGGACCGCGGCAGTCCATCGTCTCGGTCATCGCGTTCAGGGTGTCCCGCTCGGCGCGCAGTTCACGGTCGAAGGAGATCCAGCCGGTGATGCCACACATGGTGCCTCCTGCTTGGCCTCTCCGGCCGGAGGGGGGACGTACCGCCGGCCGAATCAGATGTATTGAGCAACTACCTACCTCTCGATCGTGTGCCTCGGCAGGCGGCCCGTCAACATGGGCGTAACACCGGTGACTTGAAAGCAGCGCTTAGTCGGCCGGGAACGTACGCAGAACGAGCCGCCTGTTACAGGTCAGGGCTAAGGGCTGATCGCGAGCACGATGTACGCGGCGAACAGCGAGAGGTGCACGCCGCCCTGCATCAGGGTGGCGCGGCCCGGCACGACGGTGAGGATGCCGACGGCGACCGTCAGCGCGAGCAGCACCATGTGGCTGGCGCCGAGGCCGAGGACCAGGGGCCCGGACAGCCAGATCGTCGCGAGCGCGACGGCCGGAATGGTGAGGCCGATGCTGGCCATGGCCGAGCCGAGGGCCAGGTTGAGGCTGGTCTGCACGCGGTCGCGGCGGGCCGCACGCACGGCGGCGATGGTCTCCGGAAGCAGCACGAGCAGCGCGATCACGACGCCGACGACCGAGGCGGGAAGGCCGGCCGCCGCGACCCCCCTCTCGATGGTGGGCGAGACCCCCTTGGCCAGGCCCACCACGGCGACCAGCGCGACGCCGAGCAGGGCGACGCTGGTCCAGGCGGTGCGCGCGGAGGGCGGGTTGGCGTGGGCGTCGTCGCGCATCACCTCGCCCTGTTGGGTCACCGGCAGGAAGTAGTCGCGGTGGCGCACGGTCTGGGTGGCGACGAAGAGCCCGTACAGGAAGACGGAGGCGATAGCGGCGAAGATCAGCTGGGCGGGCGAGAACTCGGGGCCCGGCTTGCTGGTGGTGAAGGTCGGCAGGGCGAGGCTGAGGCCCGCGAGCGTGGTGACCGTGGCGAAGGCGGTGACGGTGCCCTCGGCGTTGAAGACGGCGTATCTGCGGCGCAGGGCGCCGACCAGCAGGCAGAGACCGACGATGCCGTTGCAGGTGATCATCACGGCGGCGAAGACGGTGTCGCGGGCGAGCGAGGCGCTCTTGTCGCCGCCGTCCGACATCAGGGTGACGATCAGCGCCACCTCGATGACGGTCACCGCGACCGCGAGCACGAGTGACCCGAACGGTTCGCCCACCCGGTGAGCGACCACCTCCGCGTGGTGCACCGCGGCGAGCACCGCGCCCGCCAGGAAACACGCGACCAGGGCCACGAGCCCGGCGGGCAGCGAGCGCCCCCAGGTCAGCGCGAGCAGCACGACGGCGAGCAGCGGCATCAGCGCCGACCAGCGGTCCAGGGGCAGGCGCGCGAGACGGATCATGCCTTCGACGTTCTCAGAAGTGGCCGGGCGCCGCCCGTCGGACTACTTCCCCCTGCCCGCCTCGACCTGGAGGTGGCGGCGGGCGTAGGAGCGCCAGGGCCGCCAGGCGTACTCCCCCTCCGCAGGCCCGACGTCGGGGTCGCCGAGCGCCCGCGTCCGGATCACCGCGACGGTCGCCTCGGCCATGCCGGGCAGCGTGCGCAGGATACGGGCCGCCTCGTCACGGTCGGCGCCGGCGTCCAGGCGCAGGGTGGCGTCGGCGAGCGCGGCCGCCAGGGCGGCGAGCTGCGGGTCGGGGTGGCCGGCGAGCGCCGCGGGCTCGGGGAACAGGTGGGTGAGCGTGCCGCAGGGCACATCCAGCCGCTTGCCGTACGACTCGACCAGCGCGGCCGCGCCGTCCCTGCCGGCCAGCGCCCGCACCGCGCACTCGTCGGGATCGGCGGCGCCCGGCGAGCGCAGACCCGGGGTGCGCGCGACGAGCGGCGCGAGCCGGGGATCGGCGCCGAGCCGCTCGTCGACGGCGTACGGGTCGGCGTCCAGGTCGAACAGGCGGCGCAGGCGCTGCACGGCGGTGGTGAGATCGCGCAGGTCGGAGAGGTGGATGCGGGCGTCGAGCCAGCCCTGGCGGGCCGCGGTGTGCGCGGGGGCGGCCTCGTCGACGGCCACGACGGCGGTGCCGTGCGGCAGCCGCAGGGTGCGGCGGTAGGTGCGGGCGCCGGGCTCGCCGACTATCTCCTCGACGCACGCGACGGCTTCGCCCGCCAGCAGATCGAAGGTCTCCTTGGTCGCGTACGGGCCCCGGTAGGCGAGCCGCAGCGGGATCCCGGCCGCCGCCGTGACGCCGGGCTCGGTCGCCCGGGTGCCGGCCTCCTCGCGCAGGCCGCTGGGGGTGCGGGCGTAGATCTGCCGGATCGTGTCGTTGAACTGGCGCACGCTCGCGAACCCGGAGGCGAAGGCGATCTCGGTGACCGGCAGCGACGTGGTCTGGAGCAGCACCCGGGCCGAGTGGGCGCGCTGGGCCCTGGCCAGGGCGACCGGGCCCGCGCCCACCTCGGCGGTGAGCTGGCGCTGCACCTGCCGGGTGCTGTACCCGAGCCGGGTCGCGAGCCCGGGCACGCCCTCGCGGTCCACCACGCCGTCCCCGATCATGCGCATGGCCCGGCCGACGACGTCGGCCCGCGCGTTCCACTCGGCGGAGCCGGGCACGGCGTCCGGGCGGCAGCGGCGGCAGGCCCGGAAGCCGTGGCCCTGGGCGGCGGCGGCGCTGGGGAAGAACCGGACGTTCTTGCGCCGGGGCGTGACTGCGGGGCAGCTCGGTCGGCAGTAGATGCCGGTGGTCGCCACGGCGAAGAAGAACTCCCCGTCGAACCGGGCGTCCCTGCTGCTGACGGCTTCGTACCGCGTGTCCTCGTCCATCACGCTTTCCAGTGTGCGGGGTCCCCTGCGGGGTGGCTGGCGGGTTTCGGACGGGGAGGTCCCGGTGCCCTGGGGCTCGCCCCAGACCCCGTCGAGCCCCGACCCCGCCCCTTCACTAGACCCTCCGGGGGCCAGGGGGGACCCCCATGACGGGCTGGGTTGCCCGTACCGCATGCTGCCAGGGGCGCGGGGAACTGCGCGACCAGCCACGCACGGTCCGCAGCTGACTACCGCACCCCCGGAGGGTTTCGGGAAGGGGTGGGGCGGGAGCCCCCCGGGGTCAGCGCAGACGGCCGCGCTTGGCCTCCATGTTGGCGCGCCCCTCCGCCCCCTTCGCCTTCCAGTCCCGCCGGATCTCCGCCCGCAGCCGAGCATCCGTCTTCGCCACGATGCGCTGGTTCTCGCGCAGCAGCTTGCGGTAGCTGTCCAGGCGGCGTTCCGCGAGCGAGCCGTCCTCGATCGCGGCGAGCACCGCGCACCCCGGCTCCGCATGGTGCGCGCAGTCGTGGAAGCGGCAGTCCGCGGCCAGTTCCTCGATCTCGGCGAAGACCTGGCCGACGCCGGACTCCGCGTCGTACAGGCCGACTCCACGCAGCCCGGGGGTGTCGATGAGGACGCCGCCGCCCGGCAGCACCAGCAGATTGCGGGTGGTCGTGGTGTGGCGGCCCTTGCCGTCGACCTCGCGGGCCGCCTGCACCGCCATCACCTCCTCGCCGAGCAGCGCGTTGGCCAGCGTGGACTTGCCCGCGCCGGACTGCCCGAGCAGCACGCTCGTACCGCCCGCGACGACCGCCGCGAGGATCTCGACGCCTTCGCCGGTCGTCGCGCTGACCGGCAGCACCTGCACCCCGGGCGCGGTGGTCTCCACGTCCTGGACGAGGTAGGAGAGCCCGACCGGGTCGGGGACCAGGTCGGCCTTGGTGAGCACGACGAGCGGCTGCGCGCCCGACTCCCAGGCCAGCGCCAGGAACCGCTCGATGCGGCCGAGGTCGAGCTCGACGGCGAGCGACACCGCGATGATCGCGTGGTCGACGTTGGCCGCGAGGATCTGTGCCTCGGACCGGTTGGAGGAGGTGCTGCGCACGAACGCGGTGCGGCGCGGCAGGTACGTACGGACGAACCGGGGGTCGCCCACCGGCTCGACGGCGGCCCAGTCGCCGGTGCAGATGACCCGCATCGGGTCGTGCGGGGTGACGAACGCGGTGTCGGCGCGCAGGGTGCCGTCGGCGGTCACCACGTCGCACTGGCCGCGGTCGACACGGACGACCCGGCCGGGCACCAGGCCCTGTTCGGCGTACGGGGCGAACTCGGCCGCCCAGGCGTCGTCCCAGCCGTATGCGGCCAGCGGGCGCGACGAGGCGGAGGTGTTGAACCCGGAGTCGTTCAACTCAGCAGTGTTGAAGCCGGAGTTGTCGAGCGGGGAGAGGAACGAGGAAGACAAGGGGAACCCTTCGAAGGGCGGCCCCGGCGCCACGCCTTCGGGCGTGGAGGAAAAGGTGGGTCAGCCGGAGACCACGGGGATGCGTTGGATGAACTTCGGGATGCGGGCAGCGCCCTTCGCAACGACAGCCATCGTTCACACCTCCCCAACCAGGTCACTTCACCGGCGACGACCCCGACGATCTTCGGTCGTCACTCGAACAGGCTCGACTTTAGACATGGGCGACACGCGACGCCAGTCATTTAATTCCGCGGCTGCCGCGCCCCCCTGCGGAGGCGGACTCGCACAACGCCCCACCTCGCCGGAAGGCGTCAACTTACAGTGGCGCCAAGGGATTTCACGTCCGCTCGGTCGAGGAGATGTACCGCTACGCCTTCCGGCTCGACGACCGGAACAGCTCCCTGGGCGACGGCTTCGGCCGGACCATCTGCTGGTCGGCGACAGCGGCGAGGTGACCCGCGAGTTCCCGCTGCGCTACGGCGTGGAGCTCAGCGTGAAGACCGCGTACCGGGTGCGCTTCGCCTTCTTTTCAGGCCTCTCGGAGCAGGAGACCTTCCCCTTCGCGTACGACCGCGGCACCGGCCGGCACTCGGCGAGGTCCTTCCTCGATCTGCTGCAGGCGGGCCCGCACCTCGCTGTGGCGGATCAGGCAGTGGCCGGTTCAACGCCAGGACGACTGGCTGCAGTTGAGCCTCCTCGCGGAGTCCACCAGGATCACCCGCACGGCCCCGGACGCGGCCCTGCGCGAGGGCGAGCGCTGGGCCCCGGACACCCGCTTCGCGGAGGCGCTGACCGCCGCACTGCCCGGGCCCCGGGCCGCCGACGTCCTGGCCCCGTTCGCGGGCGGCACCCTGGCACAGAAGGCGAGCCGCGCGGTGCGGGAGCAGCACGCGGCCCAGTTTCTCGAAGGCCTCAGCCGCGAGGAACTGGCCGACCTCCTGGAACAGGCCCGGCCGTCCGGCGCACCGCCGCCACGGCTGCGGCCCGGCGAGCCGCCGACACCGGCCGACGGTGCTTTCCCTGTTCGGCCTGCGGGCCGCTCCGCGCGTGTTCATCTCGTACGCCCACGAGGACGACGGCGCCCACATCGACCAGGTACGCACGCTCTGGCGGCTGCTGCGCGGGCTGGGGGCACCGACGCACGGCTCGACCTTCCGGCGGGCGAGGAGCCCCAGGACCGGGCCCTGTGGACGGACCGCCAGTACCGGGCCGCGGACTTCGTCCTGGCCGTCGCCTCCCCCGCCTACCGGGCCGCGCCAAGGGCGCCGAGCAGCTGGTGCGCTACTCACCAGCCAGCCGTACGAGACCGGCGCCCCTCCTCGGCGCCGTCCCCCACCTGCCGCCCCGGCCTCCTGAGTAACGCCGTCCGGGCCCCACACCCCCTTATTTGCGCACCAGCGCAAGAACCGGCAGACTGCACGGGTCGCTGGAAACCGCATCACCGAAGGGGGCAGCCATGGACGCGGATCCTCCCAGTCCGTGCCGCCCCGCCGGGCGTCTCTGACCCTTCCCGTCGCCTCCCGCCCCTCGGCGCCGCGCCCGGGGCCACGGCACGGCGTGCCCCGATCCTCCGGGCCCCGTACCCCTCCCTCCCCCTTTCCTTTCTCACCACGCCGGGCTCCGCCGCGCCGGGGTGCGCGGTCGCGCCCCCGGGGCTCCTGTGCCCACAGTGTGGTCGGAGGTTTCTTGTGATGTCGTTCCGGACGAGCAGCCCCGCACCGCGGGTCACCTCCCGCTTCGCGGGCCGCCTGGCCCGGCTCAGCTGGGTCGACGCGGTGGTCGCCGCGGCCGTGCTCGTGCTCTTCTACGTCGTGCTCCAGGTGGGCCACGGGACCACGGTCCGGTTCTCCACCGATCAGTCGATCAAGGTCGACACCGATCCCGCCCAGTTGCCGTACGACGCCGCCCGCTCGCTGCTGCGCATGTTCATCGCGCTGGCCGCCTCGATCGTCTTCACCTTCGTGTACGCGCTGGCCGCCGCCAAGAGCAGGCGACTGGAGCGCATCCTGATCCCGGCCCTGGACATCCTCCAGTCGGTGCCGGTGCTCGGCTTCCTCACGGTCGCCGTCAGCGGGTTCATCGCCCTGTTCCCCGGCTCCATGCTGGGCCTGGAGTGCGCGTCGATCTTCGCGATCTTCACCTCGCAGGCCTGGAACATGACGTTCGGCTTCTACCACTCGCTGACCTCGCTCCCCCGTGAACTCGACGAGCTGTCACGGTCGTTCAGGTTCACGCGGTGGATGCGGTTCTGGAAGGTGGAACTGCCCTCGGGGATGATCAGCCTGGTCTGGAACGGCATGCTCAGCTTCGGCGGCGGCTGGTTCTTCCTCGTCGCCTCGGAAGCCATCAGCGTCAACAACCGGGACTACGCCCTGCCCGGCGTCGGCTCCTACGCCGGCGCGGCCATCACGGACGGCGACCTCGGCAAGGTCGGCTGGGCCATCCTCACCATGGCCGTCATGGTCATCGGCGTGAACTTCGTCTTCTGGCGGCCGCTGACCGCCTGGTCGGAGAAGTTCAAGAACGAGCAGTCCGAGGCGAGCGAGGTCCAGCGCTCGGTCGTCCTTGACTTCCTGCGCCGCTCCAGCTGGCCGCAGCTGCTCGGCAAGGCGCTGCGTCCAGTGGGCCGGGCCCTGAGCAGCGCGGGCCGCGTCCTCGGCACCGACGACCGGCCGCTGCACGTCGACGGGGCTCGTCGGCGCACCGGCGACATCACCTTCACCGTCGTCGCGGGCGGCCTCATCCTGTGGGGGCTGTTCGACCTCGGCCGCTATCTCCAGGACGAGACGGGCCTCGGCGTCTTCGGCGAGCCGCTGCTGCTCGGTCTCGCGACGCTGGCGCGGGTGGTCGTGCTGGTCGCGGCGGCCACCGTCATCTGGGTGCCGATCGGCGTGAAGATCGGCTTCTCGCCGAAGCTGACCCGGATCGCCCAGCCCGTCGTCCAGGTCCTGGCGAGCTTCCCCGCCAACTTCCTCTTCCCGCTGGCCGTCTGGTTCTTCCTCAAGACGGGCCTTTCCATCAACATCGGCGGCATTCTGCTGATGGCGCTCGGCGCCCAGTGGTACATCCTCTTCAACACCATCGCGGGCGCCATGTCGATCCCGAGCGACCTGCGCGAGGCCATGGACGACCTGGGCGTACGCGGCTGGCAGCGCTGGAAGCGGCTGATCCTGCCCGGCATCTTCCCCAGTTACGTCACCGGCGGCATCACCGCGTCGGGCGGCGCCTGGAACGCCTCGATCGTCGCGGAGGTCGTCACCTTCGGCGGCACGACCCTGACCGCCACCGGCCTCGGCGCCTACATCGCCAAGGCCACCGCTGCCGGCGACTTCCCGCACCTGATCGCGGGCGTGGCGGTGATGAGCCTTTACGTCGTCGGCCTCAACCGCCTGCTGTGGCGCCGCCTGTACCGGCTCGCCGACACCCGCTACGCCCTCTGAAACCCCCTGAGCTTTTCTGGAGCCCTCATGGTTCTGAACACCCTTCGCACCCTGCGCAACGCACGGCACGCGGTCGCCGCGCCCGCGCCCCGCCCGGCCGACGGCGAGATCCTGCTTGAGACGGTCGGCCTGACCAAGGCCTACGCCGGCGCGGACGGCGAGCTGCCCGTCCTCGGCGGGATCGACCTCCAGGTGCGGGCCGGCGAGGTCGTCGCGCTGCTCGGCAAGTCGGGCTCCGGCAAGTCGACGCTGCTGCGCTGCCTGGCCGGGCTCGTGCCGCCGAGCTCCGGCACGGTGTCCTACCGGGACGCCCCGCTGACCGGCGCCAACCCGGGTACCGCCATGGTGTTCCAGACGTTCGCGCTGCTGCCCTGGCTGACCGTGCTGCAGAACGTCGAGCTGGGCCTGGAGGCCCGGGGCGTACCGGCGGACACCCGCTCGGACGCGGCCCGCCAGGCCATCGATCTGATCGGCCTCGACGGCTTCGAGTCCGCCTACCCCAAGGAGCTGTCGGGCGGCATGCGCCAGCGCGTCGGCTTCGCGCGGGCGCTGGTCGTGGAGCCGGACGTCCTGATGATGGACGAGCCGTTCTCCGCGCTCGACGTGCTGACCGCGGAGAACCTGCGCGGCGAGCTGATGGAGCTGTGGGAGTCGGGCCAGTTCCCGACCCGGGCGATCGTCCTGGTCACGCACAACATCGAGGAGGCGGTCCTGATGGCCGACCGGATCGTCGTGCTCGGCTCACGGCCGTACGGCACGATCCGCGAGACGTTCGAGGTGGGTCTCGACCGGCCGCGCGACCGCGACGCGCCCGCCTTCGAGGAGCTCATCGACCGGGTCTACCGCACGATGACGGGCCGCGCGAAGGAGACCCATCCCCAAGGTCTCACCTCCGTCCGAGCCGGGGAGACCCCATCCCCCGGCCGCCCCGAGGGCCTCGAACCCGACCGGCGCACCCCGGCGAACACCCCGCTGCCCGGGGCCAGCGTGGACGGCCTGTCGGGCCTCGCCGAGATGGTCGCGCACCGCGGCGGCAGCTGCGACCTGGCGGACCTCGCCGACGACCTCGGCCTGGAGATCGACGACGTGCTGCCGCTGGTGGACGCCCTCGAACTGCTCGGCTTCGCGGCCGTCAGCGACGACGACCTGGTCCTGACCGACCGGGGCACCACGTTCGCGGGCGCCGACGTCCGCAGCTCCAAGCGGATCTTCGCGGAGGCCGGCACGGACGCCCCGCTGGTCCGCCTGATCACCACGAGCCTGCGCCAGAGCCCCGACGGCACGCTGCGGGCGGGCTTCTTCCGCGACGTACTGGCCCACCACTACACGAGCGAACAGGTGACCCAGCAGCTGGAGACGGCGACGGACTGGGGCCGGTACGCGGAGCTGTACGGGTACGACGCGGAGCGGGAGGAGTACCGGCTGGATGAGGGGGCCGCCGCCGCGTAACCCTGGCCGGGCCTGATGACTTTGTCCGCTTCGCGGAGGTGCGGGTCTCGATTGCGGGCCGGGATGCTTCGAGGGACGCGCGAGCGTTCGGCTGCGGACCGTGCGTGGCTGGTCGCGCAGTTCCCCGCGCCCCTAGCGGCGTGCGGTACGGCATACCCAGCCCGTCATGGGGTCCCCCCTGGCCCTTGAGGCCTTGGGGGAGTTTGAGGACGAGCGCCCTTCAGGCGCGATACGGGCTCTGGGGCGGAGCCCCGGGCAGGGTGGGGCGCTACTCGGCGACGGGGCGCGGGGCTCTGGCCCGGCGGACAGCGCGAACCGGAGCGGCATCCTCGGCCGCGGCAGGGGCGGAGGCAACCCCCTCGGCCGACGCAGCGAGGGCCACCACGGACGCCTCCTCCAAAAGCGAGCGCACGCCCGGCCCGGCCGCCCGGTAGAAGATCCGCGTACCGTCACGCCGCGACGTGACGAGCCCGGCCGAGCGCAGCTTGGCCAGGTGCTGGGACGTCGCGGCGACATGCGCCCCGAGAAGCTCCGCCAGCGCGCTCACCGGCAGCTCGGCCCCGCTGAGCGCCCACAGCAGGCGGTACCGCGAAGGGTCCGCCACCGCCTTCAGGACGGTGACCGCCCGGTCGGCCCGCTCCGCGTCCCAGCTCTCCATTTGCGCTCCCATGCAAATAGCGTAACGGAGCCGGGCCGCGCCCCCGCAGGCAAGCCGCAGCCCACACGGGAGCCAACCCCTCCCCTCCAGGTCGCCAAACCTTGTCAAAGCCCGCGATCCGCTCGTAACCGGAATCCGGCCATGGCCGGTTGTGCCGGGCATGAGTCTGCTGCGCAAGATCCGTGAGACCGGGCGGGTGGCGGAGGACGCCCCGCCGCGCCCCACTCCCGGCGACTTCCCCGCGCTCGCCGGATCGGCGCAGGTCCGCTGCGTGGACGCCGGGTCGTGCAACGGCTGCGAGATCGAGATCGCCGCGTCCTTCGGGCCGGTGTACGACGCGGAGCGGTACGGCGCCCACCTCGTGCCGTCCCCGCGGCACGCGGACGTCGTCCTGGTGACGGGCCCGGTCACGCGGAACATGAAGGTGCCGCTGCGCCGCACGGTGGCCGCGATGGCGGAGCCGAACCTCGTCGTGGCGGTCGGCGACTGCGCCCTCGACTGCGGGGAGTTCAGCGGGGGTTACGGGGTCGAGGGGGCCGTCGCCGATGTCGTGGACGTCGATCTCACGGTGCCCGGCTGCCCACCCCGGCCGGAGCAGATCGTCGCGGCGCTGCGCACGGTGACGGGCCGGTGAGCGCGGCCAGCGGCACACTGACCGCCGGGGTGGGAGTCGCCGGTCTCGTCGCGGGCGTGGCAGCGCTCGACGGCGGGCACTGGACGGCGGAGCTGCCCTGGCTGCTTCCGCTCGGCGGGGTGCGCCTGGCGGTGGACGCGCTGTCGGGCCTGTTCATGGCCGTCGCGGGCGCGGTGGTGCTCGCGGTCGCGGTGTACGCGGCCGGGTACGGGCGCGCGTCGCGGACCGCGAGCTGGGTCCTTCCGGGGTTCGGCGCGGTGCTTGTGCTCGTCCCGGCCGCCGGTTCCGTCTCGACGTTCCTGCTCCTGTGGGAGCTGACGGCGGTCGGCTCGCTGGTCCTGGTGCTCGGCGAGCACCGATGGGGGCACCTCCCTGGTCGAGCGGAGTCGAGACCTTGGGGGAGGCGCGCGGTGCGCGAGGCCGGGGTCTGGTACGCGGTGCTGACCCAGCTCGGCTTCGTGGCCCTGCTAGCCGGACTCGCGCTGTTCGCCGCACTGGCCGGCGGCCAGACCTTCCCCGAACTGCGCGCCGCGGCAGGCTCGTTGGGCCCGGCGTGGCGCGGCACGGTCTTCGCGCTGCTCGCCGTGGCGTTCACCTCGAAGGCCGGAATCGCCCCCCTGCACGCCTGGCTGCCCCGCGCCTACACCGAAGCGCCCGACCCCGTCTCGGCGCTGATGAGCGCGACGATGGTCAACCTCGGGGTGTACGGGATCATCCGTTTCGGGCTCGACCTGCTCGGCGGGGGCTCGCCCTGGTGGTGGCTCGGGCTGATGGGCGCGGGCGGGGTGTCCGCCGTGTACGGCATCCTCCAGGCCGCGATGGCACCCGACCTGAAGCGGCTGCTCGCGTACTCCTCCAGCGAGAACATGGGCCTGGTGCTCATCGGGGTCGGCGCGGGCGGCCTGTTCGCGGCCGACGGCGACCGGCGCCTGGCCGGCCTCGCCCTCGCGGCGGCCCTGCTCCACCTCGTCAACCACTCCGCTTTCAAGGGCCTGTTGTTCTGCGCGGCCGGTTCAGTGGTTCGCGCGACGGGCGTACGGGATCTGGACATGCTGGGCGGGCTTCGCGCCCGGATGCCGGTCACGGCCGCGCTGTTCGCGGTCGGCGCGCTCGGCGCGGTGGCGCTGCCGCCCGGCAACGGGTTCGCCGGGGAGTGGCTGCTGCTCCAGTCGCTGATCCACGGGCTCGCGGTGCCGGGCATGGCGACGGCCGTGGTGCTGCCGCTCGCGGTCGCGGTGATCGCGCTGAGCGCCGGGCTCTCGGCGGCCGTCTTCGTGAAGGCGTTCGGCGTCGGGTTCTTCGCCCGGCCGCGCGGCGAGGCGGCGGCCGAAGCCCGGGAGAGCCCGCCCGCGGTGCTCGCCGGAATGGGGCTGCTCGCCCTCGCCTGTATCGGACTCGCCCTGTTTCCAGGGGAGTTGGGCCCCGCGCTCGACCGGGTCGTGGCGGTCGCGGGCGCCGAGCCGACGGTCGGCGGGGGCGCCGGGGTGCGGCTGCGGACCTTCTCCGGGGCGCTCGCCCCGCTGTGGATCGCCGTGGCCCTGACGCTTGCCGCGCTGGGCACGGCCGCCCTCGTACGCCTGCTGGCACGGCGGCCCCGGCGCACCGGCGCCAGGCTGTGGGACTGCGGGGGCGGCGCGCCGACGGCCCGGATGACGTACACGGCGACGTCGTTCGCCGAGCCGCTGCAACGGGTCTTCCAGCAGGTGCTCGCGCCCGAGCAGGACGTCAGCGTCACGCCCGTACGGGAATTCGCCTATCTGGAGGAGCGGGTGCGGTTCCGACACCGGGTGCCCGACCGGATCGAGCACCGGCTCTACCGTCCGGTCCTCGCAGGGCTGTCCGCCGCCGGGCAGTCCGCGCGGCGCCTGGCCACCGGGTCGATCCACCTCTATCTCGGCTACGGCTTCTTCGGCCTGGTCTCGCTGCTCCTCGTCCTGGCGGTGGGCTGGTGAGCGTCATCTCAGCGGCCGCGGTGGCCGTGCAGGTGGGCGGCGTCGCGGCCGGTGCGCCGCTGCTCAACGGGCTGATGCGACAGGTACGGGCGAGGCTGGAGGGACGGGCCGGGGCCGGTGTCGGCCAGCCCTGGCGGGATCTGCGCAAGCTCCTGCGCAAGGAGGCGGTGACCTCGCTCGGCACGGGCCCGGCGTTCCGCGCGGCCCCCGTGCTCCTGGTCGCGACGACCGCCGTGGTCGCCGCACTCGTACCACTGGCCTCGACCGACACGGTGGTGAGCGGAAGTTCGGACCTGATCGTGGTGGTGGCGCTGCTCGCCCTCGGCACGGTCACGCTCGCCCTTGCCGGACTCGACAGCGGGACGGCGTTCGGCGGGATGGGCGCATCCCGCGAGATGACGCTGGCCGCGCTCGTCGAACCGACCATCCTGGTCTCGGTGTTCGCCCTGTCGCTGCCGACCGGCTCGACGAACCTCCCCGCGATCGTGTCGGGCGCGCTCCTGGACCCCGACCGGCTCGTCTCGCCCGCCGGGCTGCTCGCCACGGCCGCCCTCGCGGTGGCCGTACTCGCCGAGACCGGACGCCTGCCCGTCGACAACCCCTCCACCCACCTCGAACTGACCATGGTGCACGAGGCGATGGTCCTGGAGTACGCGGGCCCCGACCTGGCGCTCGTCGAACTCGGCGCCCAGATGCGGCTCACCGTGCTGCTCGGCCTGCTCGCCTCGCTGTTCGCCCCCTGGGGCATCGCCACTACCGCCTCCGCGGGCGCGCTGGTGATCGGCCTCGCGGTGTGCGCGGGCAAGGTGGCGCTGCTCGGGGCCGCGCTCGCGGCGGCGGAGGTGTTCTGGGCGAAGCTCCGGCTCTTCCGGGTGCCCGAACTCCTCGCCGGTTCCTTCCTGTTGTCGCTGCTCGCGGTGACGGCTTCGTACTTCCTGAGCGGGGCGTGAGCCGGTGCTGAGCGACACGCTGTTCACCAAACTGCTCGACCTGTGCTGCGGGGCCTTCCTGCTCGCGGCGGTGGTCATGCTGTGGCGGCGCGAACTGGCCGCGGAAGTGCGGGCGTTCACCCTGCAAGGGGTGGCCCTCGCGGGCGTCGCGGCGCTGCTCGGGCTGCACGAGACGCGCTGGGACCTGGTCTCGGTGGCCGTCGGCATCGGACTGCTCCGGGCCGGGGCGCTCCCCTATCTGCTGCGCCGCGCCCTCGCGGGCGGCGGCGCCCCCGAGGAGACACAGCCCCTGGTCAAGGGGGCGGGCTCGCTCCTGACCGCCGCCGCCCTCACCCTGCTCGCGTACGTGGTGGCCCGGCCGCTGGTGGCGCTGAACCCGAACCCGGTCACCCGGGCGCTGCCGGTGGGCCTCGCGGTCGTCCTGATCGGCTTCTTCGTCCTGGCCACCCGGCGGCACGCGGCCGCCCAGGTCATCGGGTTCCTGCTGCTAGACAACGGCATCACGGCGATCGCGTTCCTCGCGGCGTCCGGGGTGCCGCTGATCGTCGAACTCGGGGTGTCCTTCGACCTGTTGCTCGCGGTGCTCGTGCTGCACATCCTCACTACGCGGATGCGGGACGTCTTCGGGTCGGCGGCGCGGATCGACGACCTCCAAGAGCTTCACGACTGAGCCCCCACCCCCGCCCCTTCCCTCGACCGGGGCGCCGCCCCGGACCCCGCTCCTCAAACTCCCCCAGGGCCAGAAGGGCCGGGGAGCGGCCCCCATGAGAGGCACACACATGCTGACCACCCTGCTGCTCGTCGCCCCCGTCGCGACTCCGCTCAGCGTCAGTGCCGGGCATGCGCTGCGTGCCCGGCGGGCCGACATCCGGGTCAGGATTCCGGCCGCCCGCACCGCTCCGGTCGACGTCCTCGTACCGGTCGGGGCGGGCGGGCCCGCCGAAGCCGTGCCGCTGGACACACACCCACCCGAACCACCGACACCGACGCGGAGCCGCGGCTGGGCGGGGCTCGTCTCCCCCGCCGCGATGCTCGCCTGCGGTGCGGCGCTCGCCGCCCGAGTCCCGCGCACCGGGCCCGTGTCGGCCTTCGGGGAGGTGTTGCGGGCCGACGCGCTCACCGTGTGGATGCTGCTCGTCGTGGGGGCCGTGGCGGCCCTCGCCGTCGCGGCGGGGCCCGCGCACCTGGCCGGGGAGCGGGCGGCCGGGCGGGCCGCCGACCGGACCGTGCACCGCTACCACCTCCTGGTGCACGCCTTCCTCGCCGCGATGTGCCTGGCCGTACTCGCCGGAAATCTGGGGGTGTTGTGGGTGGCGGTGGAGGCGACCACCGTGGTGACCGCGTTCCTCGTCGGCCACCGCCGCACCCGTACCTCCGTCGAGGCGGCCTGGAAGTACGTGGTGATCTGCTCGGCGGGGATCGCGCTCGCCTTCCTCGGCACCGTGCTCGTCTACTACGCCGCCCGCCGGGCGGGAATCCCCGAGACTGGCGCGCTCGACTGGCGGGTCCTGGTAGCCCACGCGGGCAGCCTCGACCCGAACGTCACCCGGCTCGGCATCGCCCTCGTCGTGCTCGGCTACGGCGCCAAGGCCGGGCTCGTGCCGCTGCACGCCTGGCTTCCGGACGCGCACAGCCAGGCGCCCTCTCCGGTGTCGGCGCTGATGTCCGGGGTGCTGCTCGCCGTGTCGTTCTGCGCGGTGCTGCGCTACAAGGTGATCGGGGACCTGGTGCTCGGCACCGGCTTCGCGCGCGGGCTGCTCGCCGCGATCGCGCTGCTCACCCTCGCGCTTGCGGCCGGGCTGCTGCTCGCGCAGCGCGACTACAAGCGCATGCTGGCCTATTCCAGCATGGAGCACATGGGGCTCATCGCGCTGGGCGCCTCGTTCGGCGGGCCGCTCGCCCTGTCGGCCGTACTGCTGCACATCGCCGGGCACGGGCTCGCCAAGACGGTGGCGTTCTGCGCGTCCGGGCAACTGCTCCAGTTGCGCGGGACCTCGCGGATCGGCCGGATCCGAGGGCTGGTCGCGCTCTCGCCGGGACTCGGCGGAGCGCTCGCGCTGTCCGTCGTGGCGCTGCTCGGGCTGCCGCCGTTCGCCCTGTTCGCCTCCGAGCTCGGCCTGGCACGCGCCGGGTTCGCGGCCGGCCTGGGGTGGCCGCTGGCCGTCGGCCTGCTCCTCGCGCTCGTCGCGTTCGCGGCGCTCGCCGCCCGCACCGCCAAGATGGTGCTCGGCCCGGCCCCGGCGGACCTCGCCGCGCCGGTGCGGATCGGCGCGGCCCGCGGGCTGCCCCTGGGCGCCGGACTGCTGTGCTGCGCCGCGCTCGGCCTGACCGTACAACCACTGCTGCCGCTGCTCACCGCGGCCGCGGACATCGCCGCGGGGGCCGCCCGATGAACCGCAGGACCGAGGAGATCGGATCGCCCGAACTCCCTTGCCAGGCACGGAAGTTGCTCGACTCGGGGCAGCGGCTCGCGCTGGTGGCGGCGCACCACGACGAGGGCGCCGTGCGCGTGGTGTACCTGTTCGTCTCGGGGCCGCCGGACACCCGTACCGAACTCCACGTACGCCTCGACCCGGACCACCCATCGGTCCCGACCCTCGCCCAACTCTCCTTTCCCGCAGGGCGGTTCGAGCGCGAGATGCGGGACCTGCACGGCGTGGTGCCGCGCGAGCACCCGCTCCCGCACCGGCTCGTACGCCACTACCACTGGCCGCGCGGCTGGTACCCGATGCGGCCCGACGCCGGAGCCGCGCCGCCGTTCGGCGAGCAGGAGGGTCCTTATCCGTTCCTCGCGGTCGAGGGGGACGGGGTGTACGAGATCCCGGTGGGTCCCGTGCACGCCGGGCTCATCGAGCCGGGGCACTTCCGGTTCTCGGTGGTCGGCGAGACCATCATCCGGCTCAAAGCGCGGCTGTGGTTCGTGCACAAGGGCATCGAGAAGCTCTTCGAGGGGCGGGACGCGGCGGGCGGACTGCGGCTCGCCGAGCGCGTCAGCGGGGACACCGCGATCGGGCACGGGCTCGCGTACTGTCTCGCGGTCGAAGAGGCGTACGGCGTCGAGGTGTCCGAGGAGGCCCGCCGTGCCCGGGCCCTGCTGCTCGAACTGGAGCGGTTGCACAACCACGTCGCCGATCTCGGCGCGCTCTGCAACGACGTCGGCCACTCCATCCTCCACTCCCATGCACTGCGCATCCGCGAGCAGTTGCTGCGGCTGGCCGACGCGACGACGGGACACCGGCTGCTGCGCGGCGCGGTCGTGCCCGGCGGCGCCCGCCTGGCGTCGCTGCCGGACCCGGCGCAGCTGGCGCGGATCGCCGTCGACCTCGGGGAGATCACGGAGCTCGCCCTCGGCCATGCGACGGTGCGCGACCGGTTCACCGGCACGGCCGTGCTCAGCGCGCAGGCGGCGCGGGACCTGGGGTGTCTGGGCTATGTGGCGCGGGCGAGCGGCCTGAGCGCCGACGCCCGGTTCGGCCATCCCTTCACCACCGAGGGCCATCCGCGGGTGCCCGCGACGCAGGCCTCGGGCGATGTACTCGCCCGGTTCCTGGTGCGGGCCGAGGAGGCGCAGGCCTCCCTCGAACTCGCGGCGCGGCTCGCGGCTGAGCTGCGGCCCGGCGACATGACGGTGCCGCTGCCGAGGCGCCCCGCGGGGTCGAGCGGAACCGGCATCGTGGAGGGCTGGCGCGGGGCGATCACCACACGAGTCGAGCTCACGCCCGCCGGCACGCTGACCCGGGTGAAGCCGGTGGACCCGTCGTTCTTCAACTGGCCCGCCCTGCCGGTCGCCCTGGTGGACACGATCGTCCCGGACTTCCCCCTGGCCAACAAGAGCTTCAACCTGTCGTACGCGGGCAACGACCTGTGACGGCCGCCGCGTGTCCGTTTCGTACAAGACCCCCGTCGGGGCCGCTGCCTACGGTGAGGCCATGACTCCACGACTCGACGCCATCGGCCTGGTAGCGGCCGACATGGCCGCATCGCTCGCCTTCTACCGCCGCCTGGGCCTCGCCGTTCCGGCCGACGCGGACACCCAGCCGCATGTGGAGTGCACGCTCCCCGGCGGCACCCGGGTCCTGTGGGACACCGAGGACACCGTCCGCTCCTTCGACCCGGACTGGACGCGCCCCGAGGGCGGCGGCCGTACGGGCCTTGCCTTCGCCTGCGACACGCCCGCCGAGGTCGACGCGACGTACGAGGCGCTCATGGCGGCCGGGTACGACGGCCACCTCAAGCCCTGGGACGCCTTCTGGGGGCAGCGCTATGCGGTCGTCCACGACCCGGACGGCGTGGAGGTCTCGTTGTTCGCCGCGCTCGCGTAGTCGGTCAGCGTCATCCCGGCCAGCGAGCGCATCTCGCGGGCGAGGTGGGCCTGGTCGGCGCAGCCGGCGGCGAACGCGGCCTCGGCGTACGGCACGCCCTGGCGTACGAGGCCGAGGGCACGCTGGAGGCGCAGGATGCGGGCCAGGGTCTTGGGGCCGTAGCCGAAGGCGTCGAGGCAGCGGCGGTGCAGCTGGCGGGCGCCGAGGCCGACCTCGGCGGCGGTGGCCCGCACGCTCCACCCGGCGGCCAGGCGGTCCGCCACCGCGCGGGTCAGCGGGTCCGGGCGGGGCGCCTTCGCAAGGGCCACGGCTTCGAGGGCGGCGGCCGGGTGGGCCGCCTCGCCGACCCGTTCGGCAAGCGAGCGCACCTCGGCCCCGGGCCAGATCCCGTCGAGGTCGACCCGGGTGTCGCGCAGTTCGTGCGCCGGGACGCCGAGGACTGCGGGGCCGGCGCCGGAGGCGAAGCGGACCCCGGCGTAGCGCGTGCCGGGGGCCGCGTCGGGCACGTGGGCGTGGGTGTCGGGGCCCGCCACCAGGAGGCGGCCCTCGCACCAGAGCAGATCCATGCAGCCGTCCGGAAGGACGGGCCGCGCGTCGTCGCCGGCCACGGTCCGGGTCCACACGAAGGCGCCGGACAGCCGGGAGGGCCGCTCTCGGTACATGCCTTCGAGGATAGTCCGGCCTCCCGGCGGCCGGCCCGTCAGTCGTGGTCGCGCGGGGACTTCTCGTGGTCGCGCGAGGGCTTCTCCTGCGGCTTGTCCTCGGGCTTCTTCGTGGTGTGCAGGCGGGACTTCACGTCGTCCGGCGGCAGGAACTTCGACCAGCGCTCGGGGAACTCGGAGGGCATCCCCGGGTCGCCCGCCTCGTCGCCGTCCTCGCCGTCGTCGAAGAGCATCGGCTGGACCGGCTGGGCCCGGGCCACGAGCTGGGCGGCCTGCGCGGTGCGCACCCGGTCGCTGGCCGCGCGGGCGGCGGCCGTCGCCACCGACGGCCAGACCCGGTCGATGGCCGCGTTGACGGCCGCGCCGACAAGGACCGCGAACGCCGAGATGCCGATCCACAGCAGCACCGCGATGGGCGCCGCGAGCGAGCCGTAGATGGTGGGGCCCTCGACCGTGCTGGTCAGGTAGATCCGCAGCAGGAACGAGCCGAGCACCCACATCGCGAGGGCCACCAGGGCGCCCGGCACGTCCTCGATCCACGGCGAGCGGACCGGCACCGAGACGTGGAAGAGGGTGGTCAGGAACGCGATGGACAGCAGGATCATCGTCGGCCAGTACAGGAAGCTGATCACGTTCGTGCCCCAGGGGACCAGCTCCACCACCCGGTCCGGGCCGACCACCGCGAGCGGCAGCACGACCGCGCCGATCAGGAGCGCGACGATGTACAGGAGCAGCGAGAGCAGCCGGGTCTTGACGATGCCGCGGTGCCCGTCGAGCCCGTACATCACGGTGATGGTGTCGATGAAGACGTTGACCGCGCGCGACCCCGACCACAGGGCGATGGCGAAGCCGATGGAGACGATGTCCGGGCGTTTGCCCTTGGTGACGTCTTCGAGGAGCGGCTGGGCGAACTCGTGCACACCCCGGTCGGACAGTACGGTTCCGGCCGCGTTCAGGATGTTCTGCTCGATGCTGGCGACGGTGTGGGTGCTGGTCCAGCCGTCCACGTAGCCGAGCAGCGCGATGACACTGAGCAGCAGCGGGGGCAGCGAGAGGAGCGTGAAGAACGCGGCCTCGGCGGCCAGGCCCAGGATGCGGTACTCGACGCAGGAGTTGACGGTGTCCTTGAGGAGCAGCCAGCCCAATTTCCGCTTCGAGACGTTGCGGTAGAGGACGCGGGCCCGATGAAGGCGGCCGGATGTCCGCTCGGGTGTTTCATTTGCTGGCTGCACGTCCTTACCGTATCGGCATGGCAGCCACCACCCACACAGTGACCAACCAGGCTCCGCCCCTGGTGGGGTACGACGTCTTCACCGCCGACCGGGCCCTGTCCGAGGCGGTCGAGCGGCACACCGCGCCGGAGCTCGTCGACGAGGTACGAGAGGAGCTCGCGGGCCTCGGACGGACCGCGGGATCGGCCCAGGCCCAGGAGTGGGGTGTGCTGGCTAACGAGAATCCGCCGAAGCTGCGCACCCACGACCGGTACGGCAACCGCATCGACGAGGT
Organism: Streptomyces sp. WM6378; assembly: GCF_001279695.1. Classification (GTDB taxonomy): domain Bacteria; phylum Actinomycetota; class Actinomycetes; order Streptomycetales; family Streptomycetaceae; genus Streptomyces. The sequence goes on along the minus strand of NZ_LGDD01000144.1, from coordinate 43,602 downwards.
CGAGTTCCATCCCAGCTGGCACCGGCTGCTCGGCAAGGCGGTGTCCGCCGGGCTCACCGACGCCTGGGGGCGGCCCGCCGGGCACGTGCGGCGGGCGGCCGGCTTCCTGGTGTGGACGCAGGCCGAGGGCGGGCACGGATGCCCGGTCTCGATGACGCACGCGGCGGTGCCCGCGCTGCGCACCGACCCGGCGCTCGCCGCCGAGTGGGAGCCGCGGCTCACCTCGCACGTGTACGAGGAGGGGCTGCGGCCCGCCGCCGAGAAGGGCGGGGTGCTCTTCGGGATGGGCATGACGGAGAAGCAGGGCGGCAGCGACGTCCGGGCGAACACGACGTCGGCGGTGCCGCTCTCCGCCGACGGCGAGTACGTCCTGACCGGGCACAAGTGGTTCTGTTCGGCGCCGATGAGCGACGGGTTCCTGGTCCTTGCCCAGGCTCCGGGCGGGCTGACGTGCTTCCTGGTGCCGCGGGTTCTCGCCGACGGCACGCGCAACGCGTTCGCGATCCAGCGGCTCAAGGACAAGCTGGGCAACAAGTCGAACGCGTCGAGCGAGGTCGAGTTCGACGGGACGTGGGCGCGCCGGGTCGGTGAGGAAGGGCGCGGGGTGCGCACCATCATCGAGATGGTGGCGGCGACCCGGCTCGACTGTGTGATCGGCTCGGCGGCGATCATGCGGCAGGCGGTGGCGCAGGCCGTCCACCACGCCTCGTACCGAAGTGCGTTCGGTGGGTTGCTCGTCGAGAAGCCGCTGATGCGCAACGTGCTCGCCGATCTGGCCCTGGAGTCGGAGGCGGCCACCACGCTGGCGCTGCGGCTCGCGGCCGCCTACGACGCCGACACGGAGGAGGAGCGGGCGTTTTTGCGGCTCGCGGTGCCGGCCGCCAAGTACTGGGTGACCAAGCGGTGTACGCCGGTGGCGGGCGAGGCGCTCGAATGCCTCGGCGGCAACGGGTACGTCGAGGAGTCCGGGATGCCACGGCTGCTGCGGGAGGCTCCGCTGAACTCGATCTGGGAGGGCTCGGGCAACGTCCAGGCCCTGGACGTCCTGCGGGCGCTCCAGCGCGAGCCGCAGGCGATCAACGCGTTCCTCCAGGAGGTCGGCAAGGCACGCGGCGCGGACCACCGCCTCGACGCGGCGATCAAGGACCTGCTGACCGAACTCTCCGACCTGGACGGCATCGAGGCGCGGGCGCGGCGGCTTGTGGAGCGGATGGCGCTGGTGCTCCAGGGTTCGCTGCTCGTGCGCTGGGCACCGTCACAGGTCGCGGACGCGTTCTGCGCCTCGCGGCTCGGCGGCGACTGGGGGGCGGCGTTCGGGACGCTGCCGCACTCGCTGGACCTGGCGTCGGTGGTGGAGCGGGCCCGCGCCGAGGTGTGAGCGGAGGGCCGCCGCGGCCGAAAAGGTCCGTCGGGGGTGGTGCTGCGCCGACACGGCACCACCCCCGCGCTCATGCGTCCGTGGAGGGAGCATGACGACCGGACTTCCGGTGCTCTCCCATCTTCGTACACGCACACGGCCGTTCGCGAGCGTTGCAAAGGGTTGCAACCATGTGCGGCATATCGCCCCGCGCCAACTCCCGGACGGGCAGGATGAATTCAGGACACGCGGGGCCCAGTACGTGACGGACGCCGGTGTCGACAGCAGGAGGATTCCGTGGAGACCAACACGCTCGACGTGGCCCGGCTCGCCGCGATGGACTCCCGGGAGGCGACCCGGCTCCTGAAGAGCATGCGGGCGGCCGCCCTTGAGGGCCGGCGCACCAAGGTCGTGCCGCGCACGGACATCGGGGAGTCCTGGCGGCGGATGCTCAGCAGCGGGCTCGACCCGGACGGGGAGAACCGTGCCGGGCTGCTTCCTCTCGCCGAGGTCGAACGGCGCAGGCGGCACTCGCGGTTGACCGAGGTCCTTCCGGTGCTGCGGGACGCCCTGGTGTCGGTGGCGGACGCCGCGCAGCACATCATGGTGGTCTCGGACGCCGAGGGGCGGCTGCTGTGGCGCGAGGGGCACCCTTCCGTCCTGAAGCTCGCCGACACCCTGGGCTTCGAGGTCGGCGCCGACTGGAGCGAGACGGCCGCCGGCACCAACGGGGTGGGCACCCCGCTCGTCACCGGCCGGCCGGTGCAGGTGTTCTCGGCCGAGCACTTCGTGACCGCGCACCACACCTGGACCTGCGCGGGCGCGCCCATCGTCGACCCGCGCGACGGGCGGCTGCTCGGCGTCGTCGACATCAGCGGGCCGCTCAGCACCATGCACCCGGCCACGCTGTCCTTCGTGACGTCGGTGACCCGGCTCGCCGCGGCCGAGCTGCGCAACCGGCACTTCGCGGCCCTTGAGCGGCTGCGTACGGTGGCCGCGCCGGTGCTCTGCCGGATCGGCGGGCGGGCCCTTGCCGTCGACGACAACGGCTGGGTGGCCGCGGTCACCGGCATGCCGCCCACCGACCGGCTCACGCTGCCGAAGTCGCCGCGCTCGGGCCGGGTGTGGCTGCCCTCGCTCGGCATGTGCACGGTCGAGCCGCTGCCCGGCGGCCGGCTCGTCCAGGTCGACGGGGAGGGCGGCGGCGCGGGCCCCTCGACGGCCCGGCGGGTCGTGCTCGACCTCAGCCGGCCGCGGCGCTGCTCGGTGACGGTCTCGGGCGACGCGGGCAGCTGGACGCAGGAGCTCAGCCCCCGCCACGCGGAGCTGCTGTTCGTCCTGGCGCAGAACCGGGAGGGCCGCAGCGCGGCCCAGCTCGCGCAGGACATCTTCGAGGACCCGACGCGCACGGTGACCGTACGGGCCGAGATGTCACGGCTGCGCCGCCACCTCGCGGAGGTGCTCGCGCACCGCCCGTACCGCTTCAGCGAGGACGTGCGGGTGGAGGTGGTCGGGCCGGACCGCCCGGCGGACCTGCTCCCCCACTCCTCGTCCCCGGCGGTGAGACTGGCCCGGGGCCGCCACCCCTGACCTGCGTTGGAAGCATCATGCGCCGCATGATTGCCTGAGCCGCATGAGTATCACCGTGACCACCTGGTCCCTTGAGCAGACATCGCTCGCCGATCTGCGCCCGGCCGCCGAGCCGTCCGGCGACGTCACGATCGTGCGCGCCGAGGTCCCTTCGCCGGAGTTCAGCCGCTTCCTCTATACGGCGGTCGGCGGCGACATCAAGTGGATCGACCGTCTGGGCATGTCGTACGCCGAGTGGGAGCGGGCGCTCGCCGGGCCGGGCACGGAGACCTGGGTGGCCTACGACCGGGGCACCCCCGCGGGCTACGTGGAGCTGGAGGCCCAGCCCGGCGGCTCGGTCGAGATCGTCTACTTCGGTCTGATCCCCGCCTTCCGCGGCCGGCGGATCGGCGGCCACCTCCTGTCGTACGGGATCCGGCGGGCCTGGGACCTGGCCGAGCGCTGGCCGGAGCTGCCCGCCACCGAGCGGGTGTGGCTGCACACCTGCTCGCTGGACGGGGAGCACGCCATGGACAACTATCTGCGCCGTGGCTTCAAGCTCTTCGAGACCAAGGAGGAGCAGGCCGAGGACGTCACCGCGCCGGGACCCTGGCCGGGGGCCTTCTGAGGGGCGGACGAACGACCCTCGGGCAGCTTCAGGTGGCTTCGGACGTTTCCCGGCGGGGGAACCGCCGCGTCCGCCCCGTGACCCGGGACACAGCGTCCCACCATTCGGGACAGCAATGTCCACATTATGGATAGTGGTGGACTGGGTCTAAAGTCCCGTGACACGCTTCCGTCATGTCTGGAACTGGAATTGCCTTGGTGAGTCGGCGGCACGTCGACCTCGGCCGCATGTCCAGCGCCATCTGTCCGGCACGCTGACGCCTCCAGCAACGCCGCGATCTCTTTCCCCTTTGTCCTGACTGCGCACCGCCGCGCCGAAGCGCGAGTGTGCAGGTCAGAGCCGCCCACCTGCAGTCCCGAAGGACATACGCCATGGCCGCCACCCCAGAAAACCCTGCCCCCGCGACGCCCCGCCGCAAGCCGGGCCGCCACCGTGGTGAAGGCCAGTGGGCCGTTGGCCATTTCACGCCCCTCAACGGGAACGAGCAGTTCAAGAAGGACGACGACGGTCTCAATGTGCGGACACGCATTGAGACGATCTACTCCAAGCGCGGCTTCGACTCGATCGACCCCAACGACCTGCGCGGCCGGATGCGCTGGTGGGGGCTCTACACCCAGCGCCGGCAGGGCATCGACGGCGGCAAGACCGCGATCCTGGAGCCGGAGGAGCTGGACGACGAGTACTTCATGCTGCGCGTCCGCATCGACGGCGGCCGGCTGACCACCGAGCAGCTGCGCGTGATCGGCGAGATCTCGCAGGAGTTCGCGCGCGGCACCGCCGACCTCACCGACCGGCAGAACATCCAGTACCACTGGATCCGCATCGAGGACGTCCCGGAGATCTGGAACCGGCTCGAAGCGGTCGGCCTGTCCACCACCGAGGCCTGCGGCGACACCCCGCGCGTCATCCTCGGCTCGCCGGTCGCCGGGATCGCCGCGGACGAGATCATCGACGGCACTCCGGCCATCGACGAGATCCAGCGCCGCTACATCGGCAACCCGGCCTTCTCCAACCTGCCCCGCAAGTTCAAGTCGGCCGTCTCGGGCTCCCCCCAGCTGGACGTCGCGCACGAGATCAACGACATCGCGTTCGTCGGCGTGGAGCACCCCGAGCACGGGCCCGGCTTCGACCTGTGGGTCGGCGGCGGCCTCTCCACCAACCCCAAGCTCGGCGTGCGGCTCGGCGCCTGGGTGCCCCTGGACGAGGTGCCGGACGTCTACGAAGGCGTCATCTCGATCTTCCGCGACTACGGCTACCGGCGCCTGCGCACCCGCGCCCGCCTGAAGTTCCTGGTCGCCGACTGGGGCCCGGAGAAGTTCCGCCGGGTCCTCCAGGACGAGTACCTCAAGCGCGAGCTGCTCGACGGGCCCGCGCCCGAGCAGCCGAGGGACGTCTGGCGCGACCACCTCGGGGTGCACCGCCAGAACGACGGCCGCTTCTACGTCGGCTTCGCGTCCCGCGTCGGACGCGTCGACGGCGCCACCCTGAGCAAGATCGCCGAGCTGGCCGAGACGCACGGCTCGGGCCGCCTTCGCACCACCGCCGAGCAGAAGCTGATCGTGCTCGACGTCGCGGAGGACCGCGTCGACTCGCTCGTGTCCGGCCTGGAGGCGCTCGGGCTCAAGGTCAACGCCTCGCCGTTCCGGCGCGGCACCATGGCCTGCACCGGCATCGAGTTCTGCAAGCTGGCCATCGTCGAGACGAAGGCGCGCGGCGCCTCGCTCATCGACGAACTGGAGCGCCGCATCCCGGAGTTCGACGAGCCCATCACCATCAACATCAACGGCTGCCCCAACTCCTGCGCCCGCATCCAGGTCGCCGACATCGGCCTCAAGGGCCAGCTGGTCCTGGACCGCGACGGCAACCAGGTCGAGGGCTTCCAGGTGCACCTGGGCGGCGCGCTCGGCCTGGAGGCCGGCTTCGGCCGCAAGGTCCGCGGCCTGAAGGTCACCTCGGCCGAGCTGCCCGACTACGTCGAGCGGGTCCTCACGCGCTTCCAGGCGGAGCGCACCGAGGGCGAGCGGTTCGCCGCCTGGACCGCCCGCGCCAGCGAGGAGGCCCTGTCGTGAGCCGCGGCGGACGACAGCGAGAGGACCAGCCATGAGCGAGCGTGCGGCCCCCTTCCACTGCCCGTACTGCGGTGACGAGGACCTGCGTCCCAACGAGACCGGACACGGCGCATGGGAGTGCGCGGCGTGCAACCGGGCCTTCCAGCTGAAGTTCCTCGGGCTGCTCGCCCGCGGGGTTCAGCGCAACGACCGTGGAGGGGAAGCGATATGACGGCCACTCAGACCGACGAGCGCACCGCCGAAGACCTCAAGGCGCTCGCCGAGCAGGCGGGCCGGGACCTCGAAGAGGCCTCCCCGCTGGAGATCCTGCGGTGGGCGGCCGACACCTTCGGCAAGCGGTTCTGCGTCACGTCCTCCATGGAGGACGCGGTCGTGGCCCACCTCGCCTCGCGCGCGATGCCCGGCGTGGACGTGGTGTTCCTCGACACCGGCTACCACTTCCCCGAGACCATCGGCACCCGCGACGCCGTCGCCGAGGTGATGGACGTCAACGTCATCACGCTGACCCCTGGCCAGAGCGTCGCCGAGCAGGACGCCGAGTACGGCCCGAAGCTGCACGACCGCGACCCCGACCTGTGCTGCGCGCTGCGCAAGATCAAGCCCCTTGAGCAGGGCCTGGGTTCGTACTCCGCGTGGGCCACCGGGCTGCGCCGCGACGAGTCGCCGACCCGGGCGAACACCCCGGTCGTCGGCTGGGACGAGAAGCGGCAGAAGGTCAAGGTGTCGCCGATCGCCCGCTGGACGCAGGACGACGTGGACGCCTACGTCGCGGAGCACGGTGTGATCACCAACCTCCTCCTCATGGACGGCTACCCCTCGATCGGCTGCGCACCCTGCACCCGCCGGGTCGCCGAGGGCGAGGACGCGCGGGCCGGACGCTGGGCCGGACGCAACAAGACCGAGTGCGGGCTGCACGGATGACGGACCGTCAGAAGAATGATCAGGAGACTTCGATGAGCGTGACGGAGGCGGGAGCCACCATCTGGCTGACCGGTCTGCCGAGCGCCGGCAAGACCACCATCGCGTACGAGCTCGCGGGCCGGCTGCGCGAGGGCGGCCACCGCGTGGAGGTGCTCGACGGCGACGAGATCCGCGAGTTCCTCTCGGCGGGCCTCGGCTTCAGCCGCGAGGACCGGCACACCAACGTGCAGCGGATCGGCTTCGTCGCCGAACTGCTCGCCGCCAACGGCGTGAAGGCGCTGGTCCCGGTGATCGCCCCGTACGCCGACAGCCGAGAGGCGGTGCGCAAGCGCCACCAGGGCGAGGGCACCGCCTATCTGGAGGTGCACGTCGCGACGCCGGTGGAGGTCTGCTCCGTACGCGATGTGAAGGGTCTGTACGCCAAGCAGGCGGCGGGCGAGATCAGCGGCCTGACCGGCGTCGACGACCCGTACGAGGCGCCCGAGGCGCCGGATCTGCGGATCGAGTCGCACACCCAGACCGTGCACGAGTCCGCGGCCGCGCTGCATGCGCTGCTCACCGAGAGGGGCCTGGCATGACGTCGGCAATCACCGTGAGCGAGGGCACCGACACCCCGTACGCGCTCAGCCACCTGGACGCTCTGGAGTCCGAGGCGGTGCACATCTTCCGTGAGGTGGCGGGTGAGTTCGAGCGGCCGGTGATCCTTTTCTCCGGCGGCAAGGACTCCATCGTCATGCTGCACCTGGCGCTGAAGGCGTTCGCCCCGGCGGCCGTTCCCTTCACGCTGCTGCACGTGGACACCGGGCACAACTTCCCCGAGGTCCTCGCCTACCGCGACCGGGTGGTGGCCGAGCACGGCCTTCGCCTGCACGTCGCCTCGGTGCAGGACTACATCGACGCGGGCAAACTGCGCGAGCGCCCGGACGGGACGCGCAACCCGCTCCAGACCCTCCCGCTGACCGAGGCCATTCAGGAGCACCGCTTCGACGCGGTGTTCGGCGGCGGCCGGCGCGACGAGGAGAAGGCGCGCGCCAAGGAGCGGGTGTTCTCGCTGCGCGACGAGTTCTCGCAGTGGGACCCGCGCCGCCAGCGCCCCGAGCTGTGGCAGCTCTACAACGGCCGGCACGCCCCCGGTGAGCACGTCCGGGTGTTCCCGCTGTCCAACTGGACCGAGCTGGACGTGTGGCAGTACATCGCCCGCGAGGACATCGACCTGCCCCAGATCTACTTCGCCCACGAGCGCGAGGTGTTCAAGCGGTCCGGGATGTGGCTGACCGCCGGCGAGTGGGGCGGCCCCAAGGCCGACGAGAGCGTCGAGACCCGCCTGGTGCGCTACCGCACCGTCGGCGACATGTCCTGCACCGGCGCCGTCGACTCCGACGCGACGACGCTGGACGCCGTCATCACCGAGATCGCCGCATCGAGGCTCACCGAGCGGGGTGCCACCCGCGCCGACGACAAGATGTCCGAGGCCGCGATGGAAGACCGCAAGCGCGAGGGGTACTTCTAGAATGTCCAACTCCGTTGACAACGCAGTACAGTTGGCCGATCTGTCGGCCACCACCCTGTTGCGCTTCGCGACCGCCGGGTCCGTCGACGACGGCAAGTCCACCCTGGTGGGCCGGCTCCTGCACGACTCGAAGTCGGTCCTGACCGACCAGCTCGAAGCCGTCGAGGCGGCCTCGCTCAAGCGCGGCCAGGAGGCCCCCGACCTGGCGCTGCTCACCGACGGCCTGCGGGCCGAGCGCGAGCAGGGCATCACCATCGACGTGGCCTACCGCTACTTCGCGACCCCGCGGCGCCGGTTCATCCTGGCCGACACCCCCGGGCACGTGCAGTACACCCGCAACATGGTGACCGGCGCCTCCACCGCCGACCTCGCCGTGGTCCTGGTCGACGCCCGCAACGGCGTCATCGAGCAGACCCGCCGGCACGCCGCGGTCGCCGCCCTCCTGCGCGTCCCGCACGTCGTCCTCGCCGTCAACAAGATGGACCTGGTGGCGTACGAGGAGAAGGTCTTCGCGAAGATCGCCGAGGAATTCACTGCGTACGCCAGCGAGTTGGGCGTCCCTGAGATCACCGCCATCCCGATCTCGGCGCTTGCCGGGGACAACGTGGTGGAGCCCAGCGCCAACATGGACTGGTACGGCGGCCCCACCGTCCTGGAGCACCTGGAGACGGTCCCGGTCAGCCACGACCTGGCCTCCTGCCACGCGCGCCTTCCCGTGCAGTACGTGATCCGGCCGCAGACCGCCGAGCTCCCGGACTACCGCGGTTACGCGGGCCAGATCGCCGCCGGTACGTTCCGGGTCGGCGAGCCGGTGACCGTGCTTCCCTCCGGGCGCACCAGCAAGATCGCGGGGATCGACCTGCTCGGCGAGTCCGTCGACATCGCCTGGACTCCGCAGTCCGTCACCCTCCTCCTGGAGGACGACATCGACATCTCGCGCGGCGACCTGATCGTGCCGAGCGGGGACGCCCCCGCCACCACCCAGGACGTGGAGGCGACCGTCTGCCACGTGGCCGACCAGCCCCTGACGGTGGGTCAGCGGGTGCTGCTCAAGCACACCACCCGCACGGTCAAGGCGATCGTCAGGGAGATCCCGTCCCGGCTGACCCTGGACGACCTCTCCCAGCACCCCGAGCCGGGCCAGCTCGTCGCCAACGACATCGGCCAGGTCAAGGTGCGCACCGCCGAGCCGCTCGCGCTCGACTCCTACGCCGACTCGCGGCGCACGGGCTCGTTCCTGCTGATCGACCCGGCGGACGGCACCACGCTCGCGGCCGGCATGGCCGGCGAGTCGTTCGCCACCCACAAGGTGCTCAACACCGTTGCGGACGAGGCGGGTTGGGACTTCTGATGCTGGGACTTCCGATCCACAGTCACGACGTCTACTCGACCTTCGCGAAGGAGGGCGGCCGCGTGGGCAGCGGCGCCCTCGGCAGCGGCCAGGGCGGGGTCGCCCGATGTGCGCGATGACGTACGCGCACCGCTCGCGCGCCCGGATGCACCACCAGCACCCCCCGCACCGCCGAAGACCTGCCGACTTCCCGGCCGCGTCCCGGAGTTGAGACTCCGCCGGACGTAAGCACCGGGCCTCCGAGAGGACACCCTCCCGTGCCTGCCAGCTCCACTTTGCGGCGCAGCCTGATAGCCGCCGCCACCCTGCCCCTGCTGTTCGGGGCGCTCGCCGCCTGCGGCTACGGCTCCGCCGCCGACAAGGGCGACGCCGGGAAGGCCGCGCCCGCCGCCGACGGCAAGAAGCTCTCCGCCGACTCCGTGAAGATCGGCTACTTCCCGAACCTGACCCACGCCACGCCGCTGGTCGGCGTTCAGGAGGGGCTGTTCCAGAAGGAGCTGGGCGGCACGGCCGTCAAGACGGCCACCTTCAACGCGGGGCCCTCCGAGATCGAGGCGCTCAACGCGGGCTCGATCGACATCGGCTGGATCGGCCCCTCGCCCGCCATCAACGGCTTCACCAAGTCCAAGGGCCAGAGCCTGCGCATCATCGGCGGCTCGGCCTCCGGCGGTGTGAAGCTGGTGGTCAACCCGAACAAGATCAAGTCGGTGGACGAGCTCAAGGGCAAGAACATCGCGACCCCGCAGCTCGGCAACACCCAGGACGTGGCGTTCCTGAACTGGCTGGCCGACAAGGGCTGGAAGGTCGACGCGCAGAGCGGCAAGGGCGACGTCAACGTGGTCCGCACCGACAACAAGATCACCCCGGACGCGTACAAGTCCGGCTCGATCGACGGCGCGTGGGTGCCCGAGCCGACCGCGTCCAAGCTGGTGCAGGAGGGCGGCAAGGTCCTCGTGGACGAGTCCGACCTGTGGCCGGACCACCAGTTCGTGATCACCAACATCATCGTGTCGCAGAAGTTCCTCAAGGAGCACCCCGATGTCGTCGAGGCGGTCCTGCGCGGCTCGGTGAAGACCAACGAGTGGATCGTCACCCACCCCGACCAGGCGAAGGCCTCGGCGAACGCCGCGCTCAAGAAGCTCTCCGGCAAGGAGCTGCCGGCGGACATCATCGACCCGGCGTGGAAGTCCATCCAGACCCTGGACGACCCGCTGGCGGCCAGCCTCCAGGCGCAGGCCGACCACGCGGTGAAGGCCGGCCTCCTCAAGAAGCCCGACCTCAAGGGCATCTACGACCTGGACCCGCTCAACAAGGTCCTCAAGTCCCTGGGCAGGCCCGAGGTCGGCGACGCCGGTCTCGGCGTCAACTAGTCCCCGTATCAAGCCGGTTCACAGGTTTCCCAGGAGGTGACGACCATGGCCACCGCACTCGCCAAGGCCACGGACCGCACGGCGGCAGCGCACGAGTACGCCGCCCGGATCGGGCACGTCTCGAAGTCCTTCAACGGTCCCGCGGGACCGCAGCTCGTCCTCGACGACATCTCGCTCGATGTCGCGCCGGGCGAGTTCGTCACCCTCCTGGGCGCCTCCGGCTGCGGAAAGTCGACGCTTCTCAACCTGGTGGCGGGCCTGGACGCGCCGACCGCGGGCACCATCGAGACGCCCGGCGGGCGGCCCGCCCTGATGTTCCAGGAGCACGCCCTGTTCCCGTGGCTGACCGCGGGCAAGAACATCGAGCTCGCCCTGCGGCTGCGCGGGGTGCCCAAGAACGACCGGCGCGAGCGGGCCGAGGAGCTCCTGGCCCTGGTCCGCCTCCAGGGCGCGTACGGCAAGCGCGTGCACGAGCTGTCCGGCGGCATGCGCCAGCGCGTGGCGATGGCCCGCGCGATCGCCCAGGACTCCCAACTCCTCCTGATGGACGAGCCGTTCGCGGCGCTCGACGCGATCACCCGCGACGTGCTGCACGACGAGCTGACCCGCATCTGGCGGGAGACGAACCTGTCCGTGCTCTTCGTGACGCACAACGTGCGCGAGGCGGTCCGGCTCGCCCAGCGCGTGGTGCTGCTCTCCTCGCGACCCGGCCGGGTGGCCCACGAGTGGACGGTCGACATCGACCAGCCGCGCCGCATCGAGGACGCCGAAGTGGCGGAGCTCTCCGTCGAGATCACTGAACAACTGCGTGGGGAGATCCGCCGCCATGGCCAGCACTGAGACCACTGACGTCAGGGACTCCCCCGACCTGGGCAGCCTCGAAGCGGGGCTCGACGCGCTCGAAACCGTCCAGACCCACCGCACCCCGGTGCGCGAAGTCCTGGTCAAGAAGGTGCTGCCGCCACTGACCGCGGTCGCCCTGGTCCTGGTGGTGTGGCAGGTCCTGGTCTCGGCGAAGGTCACCGACTCGTACAAGCTGCCCGCGCCGTCCGCGGTGTGGTCGAGCCTTGAGGACATGTGGCTCCAGGGGACCCTGCTCGACGTCGTGTGGACCAGCGTCTCGCGCGGTCTGCTCGGCTTCCTGCTCGCGCTCGCCATCGGCACACCGCTCGGCCTGCTCGTGTCCCGGGTCAAGTTCGTGCGGGCCGCGATCGGTCCGATCCTGTCCGGGCTCCAGTCGCTGCCATCGGTGGCCTGGGTCCCGCCGGCCGTACTCTGGCTCGGCCTGAACGACTCGATGATGTACGCGGTGATCCTCCTTGGCGCGGTCCCCTCGATCGCCAACGGTCTGGTCTCCGGCGTCGACCAGGTGCCGCCGCTGTATCTGCGGGCGGGCCGCACGCTGGGCGCGACCGGGGTGCGCGGCGCCTGGCACATCCTGATGCCGGCCGCGCTGCCCGGCTACCTCGCCGGTCTGAAGCAGGGCTGGGCGTTCTCCTGGCGTTCGCTGATGGCCGCCGAGATCATCGCCTCCTCGCCCGATCTCGGCCTCGGGCTCGGCCAGTTGCTGGAGAACGGCCGCAACAACTCGGACATGCCCGGCATCTTCCTGGCGATCGTCCTGATCCTGCTCGTCGGCATCGCCATCGACCTGCTGATCTTCAGCCCGCTGGAGCGCAGGGTGCTGCGCGGCCGCGGTCTGCTCGTGAAGGGCTGAGCCGCCCGTGCACCGCCCGGTCCTCCTCGTCATAGCCCACGGCAGCCGCGACCCCCGGCACGCCGCGACCGTCCACGCCCTGGTGCGGCGGGTGCGGTCGCTGCGACCGGGGGTGCGCGTGGAGCTCGGATTCCTGGACTTCAACGCGCCGTCGGTCCCGCAGGCCCTGGACCGCCTGGCCGTGGAAGGCGTACGGGACGTCGTGGCCCTCCCCCTCCTCCTGACCCGCGCCTTCCACGCCAAGGCGGACATCCCGGCGGTCCTGGACCGGGCCCCGGCCCGCCTGAACATCCGCCTGGCCGACGTCCTCGGCCCCTCCCCCCTGCTGCTCGCCACGCTGGAACGGCGACTGTACGAAGCGGGCCTCACCCCCGCCGACAAGCGCTCGACCGGGGTCGTCCTGGCCTCGGCGGGCTCCACCGACCCGGAGGCGATCGCAGTGATCGCTGAAATTGCGCGGGAGCTGCGGCACACCGGTTGGTGCGCCGTGCGGCCTGCGTTCGCCTCCGCGGCCCTGCCCCGCACGGAAGACGCCGTGCGGGAGCTTCGGGCCCTGGGCGTGCGCCGGGTGGCCGTCGCCCCGTACGTCATCGCCCCCGGCTTCCTGCCCGACCGGATCGCCCGGGGCGCGGCGGACGCGGATGTCCTGGCCGAAGTGCTGGGCGCGGCGCCGGAGTTGGCGCGCCTTCTCCTGTCCCGGTACGACGAGGCGAAGACCCGCCCTCGCAGCCCCGCGCTGACGGCTTGAGCCCTGCTCGCGGGTGCCGCGTTACTGGCTCAGCCTTCAGCCGAGTTGCAGGACGCACACTCGACGTTGAATGGCTTGCCTGTCCGAGCATCGACCGTGAGGGTCACCCCGAACCCGTGCGGGCAGAAACGACGGGGGCGCCTTCCGGGACGCCTTTCAACCCGAAGACGCCGCCAGCTCGCCAGTACCTGGCTGTACCGAGGGTCGTCCCACGTGCGGGGCACTCCGCTTCCTTCGCTCACTGCGGTTCCCTCCTGACGGACCGTAGCCAACTGTACTGCGGTGCTGGCGAGTTGAGGGCGCACCGGCCGGTAGTCCCGAGCCGATCGAGCACGAGCCATATCCCCACAGCCGTCGACCGCCTCACCTCGACGTCCGAACCACGCCGAGCGCCTCGACGTTCCAATCCGCCCTGTAGCCAGGTGCCGCCCCAACAAAAGAGCCCCTTCAGCCTTCGGACTGGAGGGGTTCTCCACCATGATCCGGATCAGCGACTGCGCCGAGCCCGTACCGCGTCGGTGTACAGCTCCGTCGTCAGGTCGTCGGCCCCGATGCCCAGGTCCGCCAGGACTGAGCGGACGTCGTCCAGTGCGGCCGTCACGTCGGTCTCGTCAACGAGGGTCTCCACCTCGATGAACGTGCCGTCGAGCTCCGGGACCCGGGCCAGGGTGGCGAGCATCTGCCGGTCGTAGGCCTTGAAGTCGTAGTTCCTGCACCGCTTCTCGAACGCGATGACCGGCACATAGCCGAGCTGGCGGAGCATGGCGTGCACGGCCTCCGCATCACTGACGCGGGTCTCGTACTCGGGCTTGGACCCCGACGCCTCATCGACCTTGGCAGCCTTGAACGTCAGGACGGTGCGAATGCCGTCCGCCCCGCGCACAGTTCGCACCCGCAGCTCCTGGTCCTTCTCCTCAAGTCCGCCCGCCCGGTCGTCGTAGTAGGTGTCGCGGTACACCTCGGCCCGGCCAGTGGCTCGCTCATCGAGACGGCGCAGCACCGCCTCGGGAGCATGGACGCGCGCCTTCAACTCGGCCTCGATCACCAGCGATCCCCTTTCACACCGTACGCTCGGCTCCATCGATGATCGCCTCGACCATGCGTCGGAAACCGCGGTACAACGGTCCGTGCGGCGTCTCCATCACCTTGTAGCACGCCGACTCATGGCCTTCCCAGCCTGCGTCGAAAGCACCCACGAACATCGTCGTATCAGTGCGGATGACGCGCCAGGTCGGAAGCATGCTGTACCGGTACACCTGCACATCGCAGGTACCAGTTAGTTCCCGCAGCCTCGCCTCGGCCAGGCGTACCCCGCTCGCCAGGGACTCGACCGATTCCCCCACCTCCGCCGCTCGTTGGGTGATCGCGACCGACTCGGGGTCGAGGAGCAGGAGGCGCACCCGCCGACCGTGACCACCCTGTTCGCGAGGAAGGCAAGCCCGCAGGAGCGAGTCGTTCAGTCCGATCAGGCCGAGTCCTCGAACCGCCAGCACATCCAACTCTCGTGCAGCGCTGGCATGTTGACGGATTTCTTCACTGGCTGAGGCCTGCGAGGCGTACACGCGGACGACCTCGGGGAACGCGGCCAGGTCAAAGGCCGCGCCGCCCCCAACGCCTCTCCCTGCTGGCCGCCAGACCGAGGAGGTGACGGGCGTCGTCGGGCATGTCCAGGCCGTCGGCGATCCGCTCGTACACGTCCAGGCGGGACACCTCACGGCGGCCGTTGATGATTTCGTTCACGCGCCCCTGCGCCATGTCGATGGCCGTGCCGATCCTCGCCTGACTGGCGCCTGAGTACTGCTGTACGCACCGGAATACCGCACCCATGTCCCGACGGCGCAGCGCCTGCCGCAGTTCGGCCGTCTCCCAGGCCCAGCCGGGAAGTTCGATCGCTGCCGGTAGTCCGGCCACCCTCCACCTCCCCTATCCGCAGGTGGGATACCAATCCATCTCACGGTGAGATTACCGCTCGGATATCGAGATGCCTGCCGCTTCCCCGAGATCCTTGCCGCTCGAAGCAGCCCACTGCGGAGGCACCCATGAGCACCCTCGGAACCCCCCTTGCCCGCTCCCTCACCGAGGCAGAGAGAGCGATCTCCAGCTGGCTCGCAGGCAGCCTCAACAGGCCTCAGGAAGCGTGGGATCAATGGGCGAACGGGCCCATCGCACTGCTGGCGCTGGGACGCCGCTTCTCCGCCGTCCGCCTGGCCGACGAGCTGGTGTACGCCGTAGCTGTCGGCCAGGGGGCGACCGCGGTCCTGCGTGCGTGCCTGCGCGGGCCCGTCATCCACGACCCACGCGGGCGCCGGTTCTACGCGCTGGTCCCGCCGTCGCCGTCACCCCGGAGCCTTGGCCCGTACGCCACTCACCTCGGTCTCGGCCACTACCTCGGCGTGCCCCGCATCGGGGACAACGAGCCGGACGCGGCCCACGCGAGCTACTGGGCCGTACCCATGTCCGCCCCCGGCGCCCTGTGCGATCCGATCCGGCTCGACCAAGTGATCGAGGCGGGCACGACCGCACTCGACAGTCAGGCCGAGTCATGACCGCGAAGCGGACGCCGAGCGCCTATGTGACTCCCGAGTGTCGAGAAGCCCGCAACCTCTGCTGGCCGGGCGGACACACGCACTGCC
Organism: Streptomyces sp. WM6378; assembly: GCF_001279695.1. Lineage (GTDB taxonomy): Bacteria > Actinomycetota > Actinomycetes > Streptomycetales > Streptomycetaceae > Streptomyces. The sequence goes on along the minus strand of NZ_LGDD01000144.1, from coordinate 27,729 downwards.
CCGGCCCGTTGGAGGTGCGCCGTTGGCAGGGTGAGGCACCCCTTGAAGTGCTGAAATGCGCCTGCCCGTGCCACCCCAAGAATTCCCGAGCCAGCCGGCCCCTCAAGGTGCCGCCATGACCGACACGGCCCGTCGCTCCTGCGCATCCGTTTGCGTCCGCTTCACGACTGGGTCAGAGATCCAGCTGCGGCCCCCGGCCCCACCCCCGCCGCCGTGACGGCCGCGACCGTGAACGTGTAGCGCTTGCCCGGCACAAGACCCCCCACCACCCGGAACATCCCCTTCGCCGTCGGCTGGGTGACCAGGGCGTCCCGCCCGGTGACCTCCACGACCCGCCCGTCCGAGACGGTGATCCGGTAGCCGACGACCTTCGCGTCGCCCATGGCCGCGGGCGGCGTCCACGCCACTGTCACCGCCCCGGCGCCGGCCCGCACCTTGACCCCGGTCGGCGCCCCCGGCAACACGACGGCCGCGCTCGGCGCGAGCGGCGCCGAGGCGAGCGACGGGGCGCTCTCTCCGTGCGCGTTGCGTGCGGTGACTGTCACCCTGAACGGGCCCTCCGGCACCCTGAGTTTGCCGATGCGTACATACGCCTGCCGTGCGAAGTCCGCCGCGGTGATGTCGGCCATCGCGGCCTCGGTTCCGTCGGGGCGCAGGGCGTGGGCCGTGTACCCGGTCAGTGGTGAACCGCCGTCCACATACGCGGGGTTGAAGGTCACGTACATCGCATCCGCGCCCGCCGTGCTCGTGCCCACGCGGGCCGGGGCCTCGGGCACGGAGACCGCCTGCGTCGTACGGTCGAGGACCGAGCGGTACGCGGGCTCGATGCCGGCGCCCGCGAGTACGTCCGGCGGCACGTCGGCGAGGCCGGCCATGATGTGGTTGCCCGTGGTCACCAGGCCCTTGCTGTTGCCGTCGGCGGTGCCTTCCTCCCACCAGTTGTCCTTGATCAGCGTCGGGTCGTTGTTGCCGAGCTTGTCGCGGTAGTCGGTGTGGCGGCTGGCGACATTCGCGTACGCGGCGCCGTACAGGACGTTGCCCTGGACGGTCTCGTAGGTGCAGCCATTGTCGGTGTAGACGCTCTTGCCCAGGCCCCACTGATCGTGGATGACGTTGCCGGTGACCTTCTCGCCGTCGGCCATCGACGTGCCGGTCAGGCCCTGGGTGTAGACGCCTCCGCCGTCGTCGAGGAGTTGCATGTAGTCGAAGATCAGGTTGTCGCGCACCGCGTTGTCGTGGCTCGGGTTGGGTGTCGCGGGCGAGCCGATCTTGTCGGGCCAGCCGCCCCAGCCCATCGAGATCGCGCTGTAGCCGAGGTGGTCGAGCTGGTTGTGCGCGATGGTGTTGTGCTGGGTGTACCCGTTGAGGATGCCCACCCCGCCGTGGAACTCCCGGGGCAGCGCGTAGAGATGATTGTCCGTCACCTCGATGTGGGAGGCGGGAGCCTGGCCATCCACACCGCCGATCTCCATCCCGTTGCCGGAGATGTCGGTGAACACGCTTGATTTCACCGTTGAGTTGGTCGTGCCGGTGCCTAGTTCGAGACCTGCGGCGCCGAGATGCGCGAAGGTGCTGTCGCTGATGTCGATGCCGCGCGCGTACGAGAAGGACACGTTGCCCGGCATCTTCGTCCAGGAGGCGAAGGGGCAGGTGCCACCCGGGGTGAAGCCGCACAGGCCCTGGGTCGCCCAGCCCTTGGCGCCGGTGATGGTGTAGCCGGCCTGGATCTCGGAGAAGCCCTCGGGGCCGGACGGCGTCAGCCAGGTCGCGTAGCTGAACTGGAGCCCCTGGAAGGCGACATCGTGCAGCGGCGCCTTCGAGGTGCCGTGCCCGTCGAGCAGCTTCTCGGCGGAGGCCGCCTCGATGTCGGCGCTCCTCGGGTCCTCGCCCTGGCGCGGCAGGTAGTACACGGTGCCCGCGGTGCGGTCGAGGTACCACTCGCCGGGCTGGTCGAGGAGTTCGTAGGCGTTCTCGACGTAGGACGCCTCGCCGTTGTTGGTGAGCTTGCCGGGGCCGACCATGCTCACCGTGCGGCCGGGCCGGTCGGGGAACTCGACGCGCTTGTTGGAGTTGTCCCAGCACGGCTGGGCCATGGTGATCGCGGCGCCCTTGGCGGCGGCGATCGTGCAGCGGGGTTCGGTCCACTGGCCGAGTCCGTTGCGCTCGACGTTCCAGAGGGCCTCGCCGCTGGTGTACACGAACTCGGCGTCGGAGGGACGGCGCCAGCGCGCGATGGCGTCGGAGGTCGCGGTGTAGCCGGTGGACGTGGCGGTGAGGCCGACCGGCACCTCGCCCCTGGCACGCTGACCGCGCACGCCGTCGACGTACAACTGCCGTGTGTCGCCGAGCCCTTGGGGTGCGGGTGCGGACCACAGCCCGGGGCGTCCGGACACCGGCTGCCAGCCCTCGACCTTGTGGCCGCCGCTGATGACGGTGGCCCCGGCGCCCGCGCCCTGCCAGATGATGCGGTGGCCGTTCCGGCCGGAGTCGCGGGCGTCGAGTTCGAGCGGCTTGTCCATGCGGTACGTACCGGCCGTGAGGTGGACCGTGAGGTCGGCACTCTGGTGCGCCGCCCTGCCGCGCGCCACGTCGCGGGCGCGCGGCAGGCCGCGCACGGGGTGCTGGGCGGTGCCGTCGGCCAAATCGTTCCCAGTGGGGGACACATACACATCGGCCGAGGACGCGTGCGGCGAGCGTGCCGTGGCCGACGGCACGAGGCCCGGGACGCCCAGGGCCAGGGCGGCCGCGAGTGCGAGGATCGGGGCGGCTCTTTGGGGCGCCGTCCGCGGCGCGCTCCGGGATGCGGGCATGTTCCCTCCCAGTGGGAGCTCATGGGACCGGCCCCCTGAGCCACTGGAAAGGTAGGAGCATTGACATACCACGGTCAACACATCGATCCGGATTCCTCGGGATTCCTCGCCAACTCCCCCTAGTCATCGGATCACTTGAGCGCGAATTGGAGTCAGGCGACCCAGTGCGGATCGCGGCCGGAGGCGGCCAGGGCGCGCTCGAAGGTGGCGGCCGCGAACGGCAGGTCAACCGGGTCGGCGAAGCCCTGGTACTGGCGGTAGAGCTCGGCGTTGTCCTCGACGACCTTCAGGACGAACGCGGCGGACTCCTCGGAGATCCGCACCTCCTGCCCGGTGGCGCGCGCGACGTCCCAGCCGTGCACCACCATCTCCTTGACGACCATCGAGGCGATGTGTGCGGCGGCCAGCGCGGTCCCGCCCAGATCGATCTCGCCCTCCCAGACGGCCGGGTCGGCCCACGCGGCGACGGCCCGGTCGAGCTGGGCGGCGTACCGCTCGGGCCAGTCGGCGTCGGCGGTGAAGTCACGCGCGGTGAGCTCGTCCGGGAGCGGCTTGCGCAACGCCCGGTGCCCCAGGCCGTGCGAGGTGTACAGGACCCAGTGGTTGACCAGCGCCCGCACGTCCCACTCCCCGCAGGGAGTGGGCCCGGCGAGCTGCCCGGGGGTGACGCCGCGCGCGATGCGGGCGGCCTCTGCTGCACATTCGGTCATGACACGGTGTTCGTTCTTCATACGACCAGCCTGCCGCCGCAGCCCTCCCCCGGTATTGAAGAAACGCGACAAGATCGCTGACCTCAGTCGAAGCGGAGGGAGCCCGTCCGGGTCCGCTTCAGCTCGAAGAAGTCGGGGTACGCGGCGATCGTGCGCACGCTGTCGAAGAGCCGGGCCGCCTCCTCACCGCGCGGGATCGAGCTGAGCACCGGGCCGAAGTAGACCTTGCCGTCGAAGTGCATGGTCGGCGTGCCGACGTAGCCGTCCTCCGCCGGGTCCTTGCCCGCGTCGTGGCTGCGGCGCACGGCCTCGTCGCGCGCCGGGTCGTGGGCGGCTTCGGCGAGCGCGGCGGGCAGGCCGAGCTCCGCGAGCGACTGGGCGATCACCTCGTTGAAGTCCTGGTTCTTGTCCTGGTGGATGCGGGTGCCGAAGGCGGTGTACAGATCGCGCAGCACGCCGTCGCCGTGCGCCTCCGCCGCCGCGACCGCGACCCGGACGGGGCCGATCGACCGGTCGACCAAGTCCCGGTACCAGTCGGGCAGTTCATTGCCGATGTTGTGGAAGTAGAGGCTCATCGGCCTGAATCTCAGCTCGATGTCGCGGCGCCGCTCGACCTCCAGCATCCAGCGGGAGGTGATCCAGGCGAAGGGGCAGGCGGGGTCGAAGTAGAAGTCGACGGTGGTGCGCTGCGCGAGGTCTGTCTTGGTTTCCGTCATGGGTCGAGCGTAGCCCGGCAATGGCCCCCGCCACTGGTCCAATGATGTCTGCGATCACTGGGCCATTTCGGCGTCGGACGGCTCGGCCCGTTGCCTGGTGGTCGTGCCGCGGCTCGGCCCGTCGGCCGGAGCGCAGAGGTGGTCGGCTACGGTCCTCTGCATGATCCCTGAGACCTTCGCACTCGGCGGCGACCGGCCCCTGCGGCGGCTCGGCTTCGGCACCGCGCAGCTGACCGGGCCCGGCTACTGGGGCCCGCGCGGCGAGCGGGCGGACGCGCTCGCCGTGCTGCGCCGGGCGGTGCACCGGGGTGTCACACTGATCGACACGGCCGACAACTACGGCCCGGACCTCGCCGAGGAACTCGTCGCGGAGGCGCTCCACCCCTACCCGGCCGATGTGGTGATCGCGACCAAGGGCGGAGTCGTACGGACCAGCGACAGCGCCTGGCACATCGCGGGGCGGCCCGAGCAGTTGCGGGCGATGTGCGAGGCGAGCCTGCGCCGGCTGCGGGTGGAGACCATCGATCTGTACCAGTTGCACCGGCTCGACCCCGAGGTCCCCATGGCCGAACAGCTGGGCGCTCTCGACGAGTTGAGACGGGCGGGCAAGATCCGGCACATCGGGCTGGACAGCGTCTCGGCCGAGCAGGTGGAGCAGGCGCTCCGGCTGACCGGCATCGCCTCCGTGCAGAACCGCTTCAACCTCCTCGACCGGGAGTCGGCGGCGGTCGTCGCCCTGTGCGAGGCGCACGGCTTGGCGTTTCTGCCCTGGTTCCCGCTGGCCAACGGCGCGCTCACCGGCGAGGCGGCGGCCGACCTCGACCGGATCGCCCGGCAGCACGGCGCGACCAGGGGCCAGATCGCCCTGGCTTGGCTGCTGCACCACTCCCCCGCCCTGTGCCCGACGCCGGGCACCGGCTCACTGGCGCATCTGGAGGAGAACCTGGATGCGGCTCAACTCAGCTTGTCCGAGGCCGAGTTGAACACATTGGACGCGCTTCGGGCGTCCTGAGCCGACTCCCGACGGGTGGGCATGGCACCTCAGGCGCCGACCGCCTCCGTCATCCGCACCAGCGCCTTGACGGTGTTCCAGTTGCGGGAGGTCGCGTCGATGCCCTTGAGCAGTCCGGGCCGGGACAGGGCGGCGCCGAGCTGCGACTTGCCGAGGCCGTCGGGCGCGTACAGATAGAGCACCTGGTCGCCGAGCCGGAACTCCTCGGGGAGGAAGGCGGCCCGGTCGATGGAGGCGAAGCGGTCGGCGGTGACGGGCGGGCCCGCGAAGAAGGTGGCGTGCAGCTGCTTGCCCTCAAGAACGTCGGCCGGGAAGGGACAGCCGTCGAGGACGGACCGCAGATAGGGGCCGCTGCGCACCATGCAGGCGACGCGGAAGCCGAAGTGCTTCTCGATGGCGGCCTCCAGGCCGGCCGCAAGCGCGTCCTGATCGCGGGAGATGCTGCTGAAGACGGCGTTTCCGCTGTTGAGGTACGTCTTCACATCGCCGTGGCCCAACTCGCCGAGGATTTCCCGAAGGTCGGCCATGGGAACTCGTCTGTTCCCGCCCACATTGATGCCGCGCAGCAGAGCGGCGTACGTCGTCGTCATGGGGGTCACCCTAAAGCGGCCCCCGCGCCCCGTGGGGGACGGGCGCGGGAGCCGCCGTTCGCCGCTGCCGAACGGTGTCTACTCGACGATCTTCAGCAGCTTGTTCGGGGTGCCGGGGCTCGCGTTGGAGATCTTGTCGGCCGTGGCGCCCTTGGTGAGGGCGTCGGAGACCTGGGCCGGGGTGGCGTCCTTGTGGCCTGCCAGGTAGACGGCCGCGGCGCCGACGACGTGCGGGGTCGCCATGGACGTACCGGAGATGGTGTTGGTGGCCGTGTCGCTGGTGTTCCAGTCGGAGGTGATGTCCGAGCCGGGGGCGTAGAGGTCGACCACCGAACCGAAGTTGGAGAAGTCGGACTGCTTGTCGTCCTTGGTGGAGGAGGCGACGGTGATGGCTTCCTTCACGTGGGCCGGCGAACTGTTGCCCGCGTCGGTGGACTCGTTGCCGGCTGCGATGCCGAAGGTGACGCCGGAGGCGATCGCCTTCTGGACGGCCTCGTCCAGCGCCGGGTCGGCGGTGCCGCCGAGGCTCATGTTGGCGACCGAGGGGCCCTTGTGATTCTTGGTGACCCAGTCGATGCCCGCGACGACCTGTTCGGTGCTGCCGGAGCCCTGGTTGTCGAGGACGCGCACGGCGACGATCTTCGCCTTCTTGGCCACGCCGTGCTCGGCGCCCGCGATGGTGCCCGCCACGTGCGTGCCGTGGCCGTTGCCGTCGTCCGCGTTGTCGTTGTTGTCGACCGCGTTGAAGCCGTAGGAGGCCCGCCCGCCGAAGTCCTTGTGGGAGATGCGGACTCCGGTGTCGATCACATACGCGGTGACGCCGTCCCCGGCACTGTCCGGGTAGGTGTACTTGCCGTCGCCCTTGGTGTCGGCCTGGTCGATCCGGTCAAGGCCCCAGGACGGCGGGTTCGCCTGCTCCGCGTTGATGTGGAACTTCTTGTTCTGTACGACCTTGCCGACGGACGGGTCGGCGGCGAGCCGCTTGGCCTCGGTCTCCGAAAGCCCGCTGGCGGAGAAGCCGTTGAGGGAGGAGGAGTAGTCGCGCTGGAGCTTGCCGCCGTACTCCTCGGCGAGCTTGCGCTTGGAGTCGGACGTGGCCGACTTGTCGAGCAGGACGATGTAGCTTCCGTCCACCGCGTCCTGGGCGTGCAGTCCGTAGACCGTGCCTTCGGCGGGGGCGGCTCCGGCGAACGGAGAGTTCAGTGCGGTCACTCCGGCCGCCGCCACGACGGCGGTTATGGCTGCGGTGAGCTTGATCTTCTTGCTCGCGCGCTTGTGAGTTGCCATGAAGAGGGGGTCTCCTCGTCACTATTTGTGGGGGGTTTGCCTACCGGACGGAAACTTTCCGGGGCTGATTCGAAACCCTTGCCGATTGACACGCGCAGATCAAGGACTTCATCCAGCTGTGACTTACCCAACAAGGTTTTGTAATCAGAAACCGGCCAGGAGCGGGCAACTCGGGCTTTGTGAAGGGTCGATGAACACTCTGTGTGAACACGTCGACCTTTCCCGGGGCCCAACCCCCTTTACGTGTAAGGGGCTTCGGTACGCCTCGTCGGGGATGCCTCCACACCGAAGGGATGAGCCCGGACCCGGCAGGCTCACCTGAGAGCACGACGAGACGGCCGGATCGCACCCCTAACGTCGAAGGGTGGTCCGACGGCGCCGGGTCGTCGGCCACTGCCCCGGCGGCTGCCTGGCCTCACGCACGACGAGGCCGTCGAACCGCCGCCGGCCGAGACCGCCCCGGCCCGTTCGGGGGACGGGCCGGGGCAACCCGCAGGGATCCCCTTTCAGAACTCACCGCTGATACCGCGCCAGCACCCGGTTCCCGTCCTGGACCAGGCGTTTCTTCAGCTCGGCCGCGTCGATCGCCCCGCTGTAGTACTCCTGCAGGGCAGGCGTGGCCACCTTGTCCTTCCATTCCGGGTAGCCCCGCACGGACTGCGCGGGAGCCGGGCGCAGATACGGGGCGAGGGCCGCGCCGGTCGCCCAGCCGTCCTTGGCGGTGTGCAGGGCCGGATCCTTGAGCGCCTCGGTTCCCGTCGGCAACATCCAGTCGCCCTTGGCGAGGCGCACCATGTTCGCCGGGCTCAGCATGAAGTCGATGAACTGGGCGGCCTCCTTCTTGTGCGGGCCGTCCTGGGCGACCGACAAGGTCTGCGGGCTGACGCCCTGGTCCAGGCCCGCACTGCCCGCCGGGGCCGGAAGTACCGTCCACTCGAAGCCGGGCGGGGCCTGCTGCACGATCTGCTGGCGGTAGGAGAACCCGAGCGGCACCATCGCGTACTTGCCGCCGAAGAACCCGGGCAGGGTGTCCGAACCACCCATGCCGAGGGTGCTGCGCGCCGCGCTCTTGTCACTGTTGACCTGGTCGTGAATGGTGTCGGGGACGACCGCGTCGCCGGCCGTGAACTCCACCTTCGCCTTGCCGTCGGCGCCTCGCGCGAAGAGCCGGCCGCCCTCGGAGAGCCCCAGGTTGAGGGTGACCGAGACGGGCTCCTTGAGCGGCCAGGCCACACCGAATCTTCCGTCGCCGCTCAGCTTCTCCGTCACCTGTCTGAATTCGGCCCAGCTCCAGGGCTGTTCGGGTGTGGGAATCCGAACCCCCGAGGACTTGAGGATCTTCGTGTTGGCGATGAGGACCCTCGGCTCCTGGAGGAACGGCACCCCGTACACCCCCTGGTCGAAGGTGGCCGTCTCCCAGCTCTGCGCCGGGATGTCGTCCTTGAGCCGCCGCGGGAGCAGACCGCCCAGGTCCGCCAGGTAGCCGCCGTACGCGAAGTCGGCCAGGTCGTCCGAGGTGTCGTGGATCACATCGGGCGCCTCGCCGCCTTCGAACGCGGTGAGCAGCTGGTCGTGGACCGTGTCCCAACTGCCCTGCACGTACTGGACCTGAATGCCTTTATGTGTCGCGTTCCACTCCTTGACCAGGCCCTTCGTCGCATCCACGGACTCCTTCTGCCAGGCCAGGGACTGGAAGCGGAGCCTGATGACTCCGCCGCTTCCCGAGCCGCCGTCCGAGCACCCGGCGAGCAGCGGCGCCAGCAGGGCCAGCATGGCGGCCAGCATCAACAGCCGCACGAATCCGGCCTGTTCACGAGCCCGCATCAGCCCTTCACCGCCCCGGTGACCATGCCGCCGGTGATCCGCTTCTGAATGATCGCGAAGATCACCAGGGAGGGCAGGGTGGCGAGGAAGGCGGCCGCCGCGAGCGGGCCGAGGTCGGCGACTCCCTCCGCGCCGAGGAAGTGGGTGAGGACGACGGGCAGGGTCTGTTTCTCGGGGGTCTTCAGCAGAACGAGTGCGAAGAAGAATTCGTTCCACGCCGTGATGAAGGCGAAGAGCCCGGTGGCCACGATCCCGGGGGCGAGCAGGGGCGCGGTGACCGAGACGAGGATGCGCGGCCGCCCCGCACCGTCGACGGCGGCGGCCTCCTCCAACTCGGTTGGCACGGCGCGTACGTAGCCGTTCAGCATCCAGAGCGCGAACGGCAGCGACCAGACCACGTAGACCATGACCAGACCGCCCACCGAGTTGATCGCGTGCAGGTTCTTGAGGACCAGGAACAGCGGAATGATCAGCAGGACGAACGGGAACGCCTGGCTGATCACCACCCAGCCCGTGGCGGCGGCCGCGAGCCGGCCCCGGTGGCGGGCCATGACGTACGCCATCGGCGTCGCGATCACCACCGCGATGAGGGAGGCGGAGAGGGCCGCGATCAGGCTGTTCAGCCCGGCGTGGAGCAGGGGGTGTTCGTCGAAGGCCTGGCGGAAGTTGGCGAGCGTGGGGTGCCGGGGAATCCAGGTGGGGTGGAGCGAGCCCAGCTCGCGCGCTGGTTTGAAGGCGGTCGAGATCAGCCACAGGAACGGGAAGGCCAGGAAGACGAGATAGGCGAGCAGCGCCAGGTACTGTCCTGCGCGCCCCAACCTCCTTGTGCGCGCGGTCACTTGCCGTCCCCTTCCCTGAGACGGCCCACCAGGAAGAAGGCGAGGCAGACGGCGATCACGGCGACCATCACGCAGCCCATGGCCGCCGCGTACCCGAACTGGCCGTAGCGGAAGGCCTCTTCGTAGGCGAAGAGCATCGGAAGCCGGGTGCGCCCGCCCGGCCCGCCGTTGGTCAGCACGTAGACCAGAGCGAACGAATTGAAATTCCAGATGAAGTTGAGCGCCGTGATCGCGAGGGCCACCGGTTTCAGGGCGGGCCAGGTGACGGTGGTGAAGCGGCGCCAGGCGCCGGCCCCGTCGATGGCGGCGGCCTGGTGCAGTTCCCTCGGGGTGTTCTGCAGCCCGGCGAGGAGGGCGACCGTCGTCTGCGGCATGCCCGCCCAGACGCCGACGACGATCACGGCGGGCAGGGCGGTGGCGAGGCCGGTCAGCCAGTCCCGGCCGTCCCCGAGCCCCAGGTTGCGGACGGTTTCGTTGAGGATGCCCGCGTCGGGCTGGTAGACGAGGCGCCACATGATGCCGACCACGACCTCCGGCATGGCCCAGGGGATGATCGCGAGCGCCCGGGCCAGCCAGCGCAGCCGGAGTTTCTGGTTGAGGAGCAGCGCGAGCCCGAGGGCGAGCAGGAACTGGGGCACGGTGACGCCGACCGCCCACAGCAGCCCGATCCTGAACGACTCCCAGAACAAGCCGTCGTGCGCCAGGTCCCGGAAGTTGAGCAGCCCGACCCACTGGGTGGCGGCGGTGCGGCCCGACTGGGCGTCGGTGAAAGCCAGCGCGATGCCATAGAGCAGCGGGCCCACGCTGAGCACCAGAATGGGGATGAGTGCCGGGAGCACCAGGAACCAGGCCCCGCCCGCGCCTGCGTCCGCGCTCCTGCGTCTGTTCGTCGGCTTTCGGGTGGCTGACCGTGCGCTGACGGTCGTCGATGTCACCGTTTCGACCCCTTTGTCCAGTAATGCCGAACAGCCTCCGTCATCGTGCTGACGGTCCGTCCGTTCGTCAAGACGACCTACGTGAGTGCGAGACTTGGCCGGTAGGAAACGATCACCGGGAGACGATCATGGACGAGGCACGGGCACGCGAACTCCTTGCCGGAGCGGCACTGAGCGACCCCGGCGGGCTTGCCGGAGTTGCCGAGGCCGAGCTCCTCGCCCTGGGCGAGAACGCGGTCTTCGCTCTGCCCGGCGCCGCACACGCCTTGCCGGACGGCCTGGTCGTCAAGGTCGGCCGCGATGCCACCGACCACCCGGAGCTCCTTGAGCGCGCCGAGCGCGAAGTGGCCGTCGCGACCTGGCTCGCCGAGACCGGGGTGCCCGCGGTGCGGGCCGTCGAGCCGAAGCCGAGGCTGGTCGAGGGCCACCCGGTGACCGTGTGGCACCGGCTGCCCCCGGCCGAACGCCCCGCGGGCCCCACCGATCTGGCCGATCTCCTGCGCCGCGTCCACGCCCTGGAGGTGCCCGCCTTCCCGCTGCCCCGCCGTGAACTCCTCGGCGGGGTCGAGCGCTGGCTACGCCTGGCCGGCGACGCGATCGACCCGGCCGACGCCGCATATCTGCGGGCCCGCCGGGACGGCTTCGCGGAAGCGGCCGCGTCGCTCACTCCACATCTGCCGATCGGTCCCATCCACGGCGACGCCCTCCCCCGCAATGTCTACATCGGCCCCGAAGGGCCGGTCCTGGTCGACCTGGAGACCTTCTCCGCCGACTTCCGTGAGCACGACCTGGTGGTCATGGCTCTGTCCCGCGACCGGTACGGGCTGCCCGCCGAGCAGTACGACGCGTTCGTCACCGCCTACGGCTGGGACGTGCGCGCTTGGGACGGCTGCGCGGTCCTGCGCGGTGCCCGCGAGACGGCCAGCTGCGCCTGGGTCGCCCAGCACGCCCCGACCAACCCCAAGGCGCTCGACGAGTTCCGCCGCCGCGTCGCCTCGCTGCGCGACGGCGACCCCGAAGTCCGCTGGTACCCGTTCTGACCGCCCGGCCTCAACCTCGGGCAGGAGCGGCCAGTTCGCGCAGCGGCCAGGAGCCGTCGATCACCGCGTCCGCCGTGCCCTTCTTGCGCAGGAACTGCTGGAAGTCGGCCGCCCACTCCGCGTACCAGCGGATCTGACGGTCATGCAGTTCCGCGAGGTCGAGCCGCGCCACCTGAGGGTGGCGCTCGGCTATCGCCACGGCCACCCGGGCCGCCGCCAGCGCATCCGCCCCCGCGTCGTGCGCCGCCTCCAGGACCACTCCGTACTCGACGCACACCGCTTCGAGGGTGCGCTTCCCCTTGCGGTAGCGGTCCACGGAGCGGTCGATCGTATACGGATCGACGACGGGCCCTATGGCGGCGCCGTCCAGCCGGTCGCTGAGCGAGGGCAGTTGGTGGCGGCGCAGTTCGGCGGCGAGCAGCGTCAGGTCGAAGGCCGCGTTGTAGGCGATCACGGGCACCCCCCGGCGCCAGTGGCCGGCCAGGGCCTCGGCGATCTCGTCGGCCACCTCGGCGGCGGGCCGGCCCTCGGCCGTGGCCCGCTCGCTGCTGATCCCGTGGACCGCGGACGCCTGTGCCGGGATCCGTATCCCCGGATCCGCCAGCCAGCTGTGCTGCCCCACCACGTCGGCGCCCCGCAGTTCGACGATCGCGGCCGTCACGATGCGCGCCTCGCGCGGCTCGGTGCCGGTCGTCTCCAGGTCGAAGCCGACCAGCGGCTCCAGGTGCCAGCTCATGCTGCCCCTCCTTCGTGGTGCTTTCCCCCAGTTGACGACCACCCTCGCACGCGACACTGACAATCGGCCGGACGGCCGGAATCCACCCGGGAAAGCTCACCACAATTCAGGACACAGGGCGGGAATCAACCCAGACCGACTCGAACTCCTCGCGGTACGTCTCGAAGAGCCCGTGCTCCACGTCCTGCCCGGGCCGCACCACGCCCCGCCGCCCACCGCCGCGCAGGACGAGCACCGGTGCTTCCATCCCCCGCGCGCGGCGCAGGTAGGACTGGACGACCGCGACGCCGTCCGCGCCGTCGCCGTCCACCAGGTAGGCGGTGAAGCGCGGCGTCTCGTCGAAGACCTGGATCTCGAAGGCCCCCGGGTCGCGCAGCCGGGCCCGCACCCGCCGCATGTGCAGGATGTTCATCTCCACCGAGCGGCTCAACTCGCCCTTCTTCAGACCGAGTTCACGCTCGCGGCGCTTGACCGCGCTGCTCGCCGGGTTGAGGAAGAGCAGCCGGACGCGGCAGCCCGACTCGGCGAGCCGCACCAGGCGCCGGCCCGAGTAGTTCTGCACCAGGAGGTTGAGGCCGATGCCTATCGCGTCCAGGCGGCGGGCCCCGCCGAAGAGGTCCTCGGCGGGCAGCTGGCGTTGCAGGCGCACCCGGTCGGAGTGGACGGAGACGACATCCGCGTACCGGTCACCGACCAGGTCCTCCACCGCGTCGATGGGCAGGCGGTGCGCGCCCGGCGCTCCGCCGGCGCCGCCGAGCACGTCCAGGAGCCGCGCCGAGGCCCGCTCCGCCTGGGCGAGCACGGCCTCGTTCAGCGCCCGGTTGCGCGAGACGACGTTGCGGGCCACTTCCAGCTCGTCCAGGGCGAGTTCGACATCGCGCCGGTCGTCCACGTAGGGCTCGAAGCAGGGCCAGTGCTGCACCATCAGCTCCCGCAGCTGCGGGAGGGTGAGGAAGCTGAGCACGTTGTCGTCGGCGGGATCGAGCAGATAGCCCTTGCGGCGCGAGACCTCGCGCACCGCGACGGCCCGCTGCACCCACTCCTGGCCCGCGGGGCCTGCCGCGGCGACCACCCAGTCGTCGCCGTGGACCGGCTCGTAGATCGGCCGCAGCACGGCCGCCACCACGGCACGCAGCCGCTGCTCCACCAGGTTCAGCCAGATATAGGCGCGCCCGGCCCGCTGCGCGCGCGTACGCACCTCGCTCCAGGCGTCCGCGCCCCAGTCCAGCTCCGCCCCGATCTCCATCGGACGTGCGAGGGAGACCGCTCCGGGCGGGATGTCGCCGGACTCCCCCTCATGACCCGTGTCACCAGGGGGCAGCTCAAGACCTCCCGAGCTCACCCACGCACCGCCTTCCGCCCCCCGGCAACCCCAGCGGGTCCGGCCCGCCCTGTACGCCCTTCAACGATCAAGGAAGGGTACTCCGGGAGCAGGAGGCGCTGCAGCCCGATGGCGAGTCGAGTTTCCCAACTGGGCCGAGGATACGGCCTGTTCTGCTGGGCACTATCTGTCGGGGTGAGCGGATTCATAGCGCTTGCGCCGCGTCGCCCCGAGCCGGGTCACCCATTGGCGCACGCGGACGTCCTGGGTGACCGTCGTCTTTTCGGGGAGGATCTGGCCGAACAGCCCCTCAGCACCCCGAGCGGAAGTGGAAGAGTCTTGCCCATGCAGGTATGGCCGGGACAGGCTTACCCACTCGGTGCCACGTACGACGGCGCCGGGACCAATTTCGCGGTCTTCTCCGAGGCCGCCAGTCGGATCGAGTTGTGTCTGCTGCACGACGACGGCTCGGAGACGGCCGTCGAGCTGCGCGAGTCCGACGCGTTCGTACGCCACGCCTATCTGCCCGGCGTGCTGCCGGGCCAGCGGTACGGCTTCCGGGTGCACGGACCGTACGAGCCGCAGAAGGGGCATCGCTGCAATTCGGCGAAGCTGCTGCTCGACCCGTACGCGCGCGCCATAAGCGGGCACGTGGAGTGGAACGAGGCGGTCTACGGCTACCACTTCGGGCGCCCCGACAGCCGCAACGACCTGGATTCGGCGCCGCACACGATGGCCTCGGTGGTGGTCAATCCGTTCTTCGACTGGGGCGACGACCGGCCGCCCCGCACCGAGTACCACCACACCGTGTTCTACGAGGCTCATGTCAAGGGCCTCACCATGCTGCATCCGGAGCTGCCTCCGGACCAGCGCGGCACCTACGCGGCGCTCGCGCATCCGGCCGTCATCGAGCACCTCACCCAACTGGGCGTGACCGCCCTTGAGTTGATGCCGGTGCACCAGTTCGTCAACGACCACCGGCTCGCGGACGCCGGGATGTCGAACTACTGGGGCTACAACACCATCGGCTTCTTCGCCCCGCACAACGCGTACGCCTCGTGGGGCGACCGCGGCCAGCAGGTCCTGGAGTTCAAGCAGGCCGTGCGGGCGCTGCACGAGGCGGGCATCGAGGTCATCCTCGACGTCGTCTACAACCACACGGCGGAGGGCAACCACCTGGGTCCGACCCTGTCCTTCCGGGGCCTGGACAACACGCAGTACTACAGGCTCGCCGACGACCTCCGTTATTACGAGGACACCACAGGGACCGGCAACAGCCTCCTCATGCGGTCGCCGCACGTCCTGCAGCTGATCATGGATTCGCTGCGCTACTGGGTGACCGAGATGCATGTGGACGGCTTCCGCTTCGACCTCGCCGCGACGCTGGCCCGCCAGTTCCACGAGGTGGACCGGCTCTCGTCCTTCTTCGACCTGGTCCAGCAGGACCCGGTGGTCAGCCAGGTCAAGCTGATCGCCGAGCCGTGGGACGTGGGCGAGGGCGGCTACCAGGTCGGCAACTTCCCCCCGCTGTGGACGGAGTGGAACGGCAAGTACCGCGACACGGTACGGGACTTGTGGCGCGGCGAACCGCGGACCCTGGCCGAATTCGCCGGGCGGCTGACCGGCTCGTCGGACCTGTACCAGGACGACGGAAGGCGGCCGCTGGCCTCCATCAACTTCCACACCTGCCACGACGGCTTCACCCTCAACGACCTCGTCTCCTACAACGACAAGCACAACGACGCCAACGGCGAGGGCAACCGGGACGGCGAGAGCCACAACCGGTCCTGGAACTGCGGCGCGGAGGGCTCCACCGACGACGACGAGGTCAACGAGCTGCGCGCCCGCCAGATGCGGAACTTCATCGCCACCCTGATGCTGTCCCAGGGCGTGCCGATGCTCAGCCACGGCGACGAGTTCGCCCGCAGCCAGGGCGGCAACAACAACGCGTACTGCCAGGACAACGAGCTGTCCTGGGTGCACTGGCCGGACCCCGGCGACGACCCGGACGGCACGCTCCTCGCGTTCACCCGGGCCATGGTGGGGCTGCGCCGGGACCACCCGGTCTTCCGGCGCAGGCGCTTCTTCCACGGCCGCCCGGTGCAGGGCACGCACGACGAGCTCTCCGACATCGCCTGGTTCACCCCCGAGGGCGAGGAAATGGCCGACCGGGACTGGCAGTCGGCGAGCGCGATGGCCCTGTCGGTCTTCCTCAACGGCAACGCGATCTCGGAGCCGGGACCGCGGGGCGAGCGGATCGGCGACGATTCGTTCCTGCTGATGTTCAACGCCAGCGCGGAGGCGATCGACTTCGTCGTGCCGGTCAATCACGGCCGGCAGTGGCAGGTGGTCGTGGACACCGCGCGGCCCGAGGGGGTGCCGCCGGGCGAGGGTCCGAAGGTGTCGGCGGGCGAGCGGGTCGGGCTCATCGGCCGGAGCATGACCGTGCTGCGGCGGCCCGCGTAGAGCGCCCGCCCAGGCATCTCAACAGCCCTGACCTGCGCCGGAGTTCGATTGTCAGTGGGCTCCGGCACAGTGGGGACCATGAACGCGACCACTGTCCGGGCAACTGTCGACTCAGCTGTCGACCGGACTCCTCGGGGCCGCCGCGACGCCGGTGACGGCATCCGCGGTGGCTGGCTGCGCCCGCCGTCCGCCGAGCCCGCGCACGGACCACGAGCACACCGCGCAGAGCGCCCCGGCCACCACCATCACGGCGAACGCGGCGACCGCCCCGTGGTCCTGCGCGAGCCGTCCCGAAAGCGCCAGCGCGAGCGCCTGGCCGCCGACGACGCCGCTGGTCAAGAACGCCATCGACTCGGCGAGCCGGTCCCTGGGCACCAGGCGCTCGGTCAGCCCGAACACGGTGATCAGATGGGGCGCGTACGCCACCCCGAGGACGATCACCGTGGCGTACAGGCCGACCAGTGTGTCGACGAAGAGCAGCGGTACGGAGAGCACGACCAGCGCCGCGGTGGCGATCCGCCACCGGACCGGCAGCGCGAGCCGCTCCGGCACGGCCACCATGGCGAGCCCGGCGGCCGCGCTCATCACACCCATGGCCGCGTACACGAGCCCGGTCTGCGAAGGCCGGCCGAGCTGCTCGGTCAGAGCCGTGATGCCCGCCTGCGAGGCGCCGAACATGGCGCCCTGGAGGGCCATCGTGGCGCGCAGCGCGTACACCGCGCCGGGCAGCCGGGTGCGGGCGGCCCCGGTGCGCCGTGCGGCGGTCACCTGACGTGCCGTCGGGTGCAGCGCGAAGGCCGTGCCGCAGACGGCGAGCAGAGCCGCGGCCGTCAGCAGTGCGGCGGCCGGATGGGCGAGGGCGGCGGCCAGGCCCACGAAGGCCGGGCCGAGGACGAACGAGATCTCGTCCAGGGTGCCTTCGAAGGAGAGCGCGCCGGCCACGGTCCGCTCGTCGGCGCCGGCCCGGTGCGCGAGGGCCACGGTCCGGCTCCGGGCGAGCGGCCCGACCTGCGGGACGCTCGCCCCGGCCAGGGCGCCGAGCAGGGCCAGCCAGCCGGTCGCGAGGTGAGAGAGCGCGGCAAGCACCAGGCCGGTCACGGCGGCGGCATTGGCGAGCGCCGCCGCGAGCACCACGACGCGCTGTCCGTACCGGTCGGCGGCGCGCCCCAGGAGCGGGCCCGCGACGGTCTGCCCGGCGGCCAGCGCGCCTCCGGCGAGCCCGGCGGTCGCCAGGCTGCCGCTGGTCTCGGCGACCAGCAGGACGCTGCCCAGCTGGCACATGGCGGTCGGCAGCCGCCCGAGGAAGGAGATCACCGGCAGTACGGGCCCCGTCAGGGCGAGCACCTTGCGGTAAGTCTGAGCGGATCCGGCCATCAGGCGAAGCTAACGCGGCCGACCGGGGCATACGCATGGGCCGAAGGCACAGAAGCCGCCCGCCGGGGTACGTACGTTCATATGACGCCGCCCATCGCGACTTACCGGCTCCAGCTCCAGCCCGGCTTCCCGTTCGCCGCCGCCGAGGAGGCGCTGCCCTACCTGGCGGAGCTCGGAGTCTCGCATCTCCATCTGTCACCGGTCCTCGAAGCCGTGCCCGGCTCGACGCACGGATACGACGTCACCGACCACGCGAAGGTACGCGAGGAACTGGGCGGCGAGTCCGGACTGCGCCAACTGGGCGCAAGAGCAGGAGAGTTGGGGCTAGGCCTGATCCTCGACATCGTGCCGAACCACATGTCGGCGGCCGCGCGCCACAACCGGCAGCTGTGGGACGTGCTGTGCGCCGGCCCCTCGTCGCCGTACGCCTCGTGGTTCGACATCGACTGGGCGGCGGGCGACGGCCGGGTCCTGCTGCCGGTGCTCGCCGGCCCGCTGGGCGCAGAGCTGGACCGCCTGACGGTGGACGGCGGCGTACTGCGCTACGGCGAGGAGTGCTTCCCGCTGCGTGCGGGCACGGCGGGCCTGCCTCTGCCGGAGCTGCTCGACGCGCAGTTCTATCGGCTCGGCTGGTGGCGGCTTGCCAGGACCGAGCTCAACTATCGACGCTTCTTCACGATCGCGGAGCTGATCGGCCTCCGGGTGGAGGACGAGAGCGTCTTCGACGCGACGCACGCCAAGATCCTGGAGCTGGTCCACGACGGCGTGGTGGACGGGCTGCGGGTCGACCACCCGGACGGTCTTGCGGACCCCGAGGCCTATCTGCGCCGGTTGAACGAGGCGACGGACGGCCGCTGGACGGTCGTCGAGAAGATCCTCACCGGCGACGAGCGGCTGCCGGCGGGGTGGGCGGTCGCCGGGACGACCGGATACGACGCGCTGCGCCACATCGACGGCCTGTTCACCGATCCGGCAGGTGTGGATCAACTCCTTTCCATATATGGAGAGTTCACCGGCGTGAGCGGTGACCGGGGCGGGCGCTGGGGGCCGACGGTACGCCGCGCGGCGTACCGGGTGCTGACCCATGAGCTGGTGGCCGAGACCGAGTATCTGGTGCGCCTGGCGCAGCGGATCTGCTCGACGGGCGGCCCCGAGCTGCGCGATCACGCCCCGTGGGCGCTGCGGCTCGCCCTGCGGGAGCTCCTTGTCCGCGTCCCGGTCTACCGGCCCTACCGGTTCGGGGCGGAGCTGGTGCTTCCCGCCTCGGCGGCCCTGGAGGCGAAGGCGGCCTTCCCGGTCGCGGAGGAGTCCGCCGCGGTGGACCTGGTGCGGGACCTGGCCCTCGGCCGGCTCGGCGACAGCCCGGAGCGGGACCGGTTCCGTACGCGCTTCGCGCAGACGTCGTCGGCGCTCCACGCCAAGTCCGTCGAGGACACGGCCTTCTACCGGTACACGCCGCTGCTCTCGGTGAACGAGGTGGGCGGGGATCCGGGGCGGCCTTCGGTGGAGCCGGACGAGTTCCACGCGTTCTGCGCCCGGCTCGCCCGCGACTGGCCGAGCACCGGCACCGTCCTGTCCACGCACGACACCAAGCGCAGCGCGGAGGTGCGGTCCCGTATCGCGGTGCTTTCCGAATGTCCGCGGCGGTGGGCGGCGCTGCTCGACCGGGTCGCCGGGGTGCGGGCGCCCGATCCGCATCTCGCCTGGGTGGCGTGGCAGACCTCGGTCGGGCTCGGCGGGCTGCCGGAGCCGGACCGGCTGGCGGCGGCGCTGCTCAAGGCGGTGCGGGAGGCCGGTCTGCACACGGGCTGGACGGAACAGGACCCGGGCTACGAGAAGGCGGTGAGCGACTTCGTCGAGGCCGGGCCTGGTGGTCAACTCGCTTCAGCGGTACGGGAGTTCACACAGGAGGTCGAGGCCGCAGGGCGGGCCAACAGCCTCGGGGCCGCGCTGCTGCATCTGACGATGCCGGGGGTGCCGGATCTCTACCAGGGGACGGAGGCCGAGTACGCGGCGCTGGTGGACCCGGACAACCGACGCCCGGTCCGGTTCGACCGGGCCGCTCTGGCCGACCCCGGCGACAAGCTCTGGGTGACCCTGGCGGCGTTGCGGCTGCGGCGCGAACTCCCCGAAATATTCGGCGAATCCGGGACCCACGGGGAGCTGGCCGCGCACGGCCCGCGCGCCGGTCACTGCGTGGCGTTCTGCCGCTCGGGCGAGGTGGTGACGGCGGTGACCCGGCTCTCGCTGCGGCTCGCCGAGGCGGGCGGCTGGGCGGGGACGGAGCTGCGGCTTCCGCAGGGCCGATGGGCCGATGTCCTCAGCCCGGGGAGGCAGTTCAGCGGGGCGGTGGCGCTGGACGAGCTGTTCGCACCGTTCCCGGTCGCCCTGCTCAGGCGGGCCGTACGAGAAGGCGGCGAGGGGGCCGGGTGAGCAGTCCGCTCTCGGCCAGGGTGAAGGCGTCGGCCCTTCGCAGCCCGGGCATGGCGGTGAGCAGGGCGTTCACCGCGCACTCCGCCTGGAACTCGGCGACCCGGGCGGCCGGGCAGTCGGCGGGTCCGAGCGCGAGCCCGCCGGTGGCGGTGCGGTGCAAGTCGAAGCGGTCGGGGTCGCGGAACCGGTCGGGGTCCCGGTTGGCGGCCCCGACGAGCAGCGCGACGGCGGCCCCGGCCGGGACGGTGCCGCCAGATATCGCCAGGTCACGGACGGCCCGGCGCAGCACCACATGGACGGGAGGATTACGCCGAAGCGATTCGTCCCAGGCCTGACCGATCAGCGCCTGAACCCCCTTCACCAGCTCCAACTGCTCAGGACTGTCTTGGAGGTTGGCCATGGGCAAGGCGAGCGCCCGGCCGGTGAGCACGGCCTGGTCCGCGCTGCGCGCCGCGAGCAGGGCGACCCCGGTGCCGCCCCGGCGACGGCCGAGGTCGGTCGGCGCCATGATGAACCATCCCACTGACAACGCCCTTTGCGAGCGGTATTCGCCCAGGCCAAAGGGGGGTGCAAGAGGACAGCAGGGCTCAGTGGGTGGCGAGTCGGAAGGCCATCCGGCCGAAGCTGACCTGGTCCCCGTCGGCCACGGCGACCGCCCCCGTCACCCGGCGCCCGTTGACACAGGTCCCGTTGGTGGAGCCGAGGTCGCGCAGCTGCCACATCCCGGACTGGAAGACGAGCTCGGCGTGCACGCGCGACACCGTCTCGTGGCTCAGGCGGAGCCCGTTGGAAGGGTCGCGGCCGATCCGCAGCGGATACGGCCCGGGCACCGGGAAGAGAAGCTTGGGCAGCCGCTCGGTCTGCCAGGCCCTGCGCAGCGAGACGGAGAACTCGGAGACCCTGCTGACCGCGCCGAACACCGCCTTCGACCAGCGGTTGCCGCCGCTGTCCAAGTCGGCGGTGAGGGCGACCAGTTCGTCGGAGCGGCGGGCGGCCAGGGCCAGTTCCATCCGGCGCAGGAAGGTGTCGTGCGACAGCTTGCCCTCGGCGGCGCCCTCGCGCAGCACCTCCAGCACCCGGTCGCGCTCCGCGTCGGAGAGCCGCGCGGGCGCCGAGGAGGTCTGGAATTCGAAGGAGGGCGTCACATCAGCGATTGTCCTTCCACAAGGCCATGAGTGTCCAGCAGACGGTCGCCCTCCCAAGGGGGCTCGCGGTTCATCACCGCCCCAGCTCTGACCTGGGACGCAGAGGCATCGGTCGCCGCATTCCCTTGTCGGGCAGCCCTCGAATTCCCTTGTCGGGCGGCCCTCGTGCCCTGTTAGGGTCTGCCGACTCGTCAAACCTCTGAGGGGACCCTCTTGCAGATTTCCGCGTCGGACATAACCCTGCGTCCGCTCGCCGGGCCCGAGGAACTCGGGCTCTTCCAGCAGCTTTCCTACGTCCTGGACCACGAACTCCAGGACGATCTGGCCACCGGCCGCCGCATCCCGGCCTGGATGTGGGTGGCCCTGCGCGACGACCGCGTACTGGCGCGCATCGCGTGGTGGGCCCCGAAGAACGGCGATGCGCCGCAGAGCCTCGACTTCTTCGACGTCGACGACGCCCTGCCCGCGGCCGAGCGGCACGAGATCGGCCTGCGCCTCCTTGAGACCGCGACCGCCGAGGTGGTGCCCGCGGATGCCGAGCGCCCCGAGTACGGCCGCTTCGTGCCTGGCGACTGGCGCGAGGACCCCGCCGCCCGCGAGGTCGTCGAGACCCGGCTGAACATCATGGCCGCCTCCGGTGCGACCCCGCTCGTCGAGCGGCTGCGCCTGGAGTGGCGGCCCGGCACGCCGCTTCCCGCGGCCTCCACGCGGCTGACGTTCCGTCCCGCCACCGACCGCGAGGAGCTCGTCTCCCTGATGACGCTCGTCGTGGAGGGCTCGCTCGACGAGCACACCCGCGAGGAACTGCTCACCATGGCCCCGCGCGAGTCCGCGGAGCTCATGTACGAGGAAGAGTTCGAGACTTTCAGGACGCCGCGCGAGTGGTGGCGGATCGCCGAGCTCAAGGACGGCGGCGAGCCCGTCGGATTCGTGATCCCGGCCCGCAACAGCTACAACCCGATCATCGCCTACATCGGGGTGCTGCCCGCCCACCGCGGCCACGGCTACATCGACGACATCCTCTCCGAGGGGACACGCGTCCTGGCCGAACAGGACGTGCCCCGGATCCGCGCCTCCACGGACCTGCCCAACGTCCCCATGGCGAACGCGTTCGCCCGTGCGGGCTACGTCGTCTTCGAGCGCGCGATCAACATGATCTGGAAGTAGTCACGAATTGCGGGCGTGTCCGCCTCGTCTGTCGCACCATGGTCGCAACCGGCTACGACAGGGGGACACACCCGTGCTGTTCGAAGTGTGGGCGCCGAACGCCGACCGGGCCGCTCTCCTCCTGGAGGACGTGACCCACCCCATGAACCGCCATCCCGTGCGCGCGGGCTGGTGGCTGGCCGAGGCCGAGGGACACCCTGGCGACCGCTACGGATACGTGCTGGACGACGGCCCGGTGCTGCCCGACCCGCGATCGCGCCGACAACCTGACGGCCCTGACCGCCTCAGCGCGGTCGTCGTCCACGAAACCTTCGGCTGGCAGCATCCCTGGGAGGGGCGCCCGCTCCAGCGGGCCGTCCTGTACGAGCTGCACATCGGCACCTTCACCGCCGAAGGGACCCTTGACGCGGCCGTCCAACAGCTGCCTCACCTGGCCGAGTTGGGGATCACGCACATCGAGCTGATGCCGGTGTGCCCGTTCCCGGGCCGGCACGGCTGGGGGTACGAGGGCGTCTCCCTCTGGGCGGTGCACGAGCCCTATGGCGGACCCGAGGCCCTGAAGAGGTTTGTCGACGCGGCACACGCCCATGGTCTCGGCGTCGTCCTGGACGTCGTGCACAACCACCTGGGCCCGTCCGGCAACTACCTGCCCGCCTTCGGCCCGTACTTCACGGACACCCATCACACGCCCTGGGGCTCGGCCGTCAACCTGGATGCCGCCGGCTCCGACGAGGTACGCGCCTTCCTCCTGGAGAGCGCGCTGGCGTGGCTGCGCGACTACCGCCTCGACGGGCTGCGCCTGGACGCGGTGCACACGCTGGCCGACACCCGCGCGTTCACCTTCCTCGAAGAGCTCTCGACGGCCGTCGACGTGCTCGCCGCCGAACTGGGCCGGCCGCTCTTCCTCGTCGCCGAGTCCGACACCTGCGATCCGCGCACCACCGCGCCGCGCGGCGAGGGCGGCCTCGGCCTGCACGCCCAGTGGAACGACGACTTCCACCACGCTCTGCACACCGCCCTCACGGGCGAATCCCAGGGCTACTACGCCGACTTCGCGCGCGCCCCGCTCTCCGCGCTCGCCAAGACCCTGACCCGTGTGTTCTTCCACGACGGTACGTATTCGAGCTTCCGCGGCCGCGTCCACGGGCGGCCCGTCGACCGCGCCCACACCCCCGCCCACCGCTTCCTGGGCTACGCGCAGACCCACGACCAGATCGGCAACCGGGCCCAGGGCGACCGTCTCTCGGCCACCCTGTCCCCCGGCC
Source organism: Streptomyces sp. WM6378 (assembly GCF_001279695.1). Taxonomy (GTDB): domain Bacteria; phylum Actinomycetota; class Actinomycetes; order Streptomycetales; family Streptomycetaceae; genus Streptomyces. The sequence continues at coordinate 4,059 of NZ_LGDD01000144.1, read as the reverse complement.
TGCTGGCCTGCGCTGCGACGCTGACGCTGACGAGCCCGTACCCGCCGATGCTCTTCATGGGCGAGGAGTGGGGCGCCCGCACCCCCTGGCAGTTCTTCACCGACCACACCGACCCCGCGCTCGCCCGGGCCGTACGGGAGGGCAGGCGGCGGGAGTTCACGTCCCACGGCTGGTCCGCCGAGGACATCCCCGACCCGCAGGACCCGGCGACGCGCCGGCGCTCCTGCCTGGACTGGACGGAACCCACGGGCGAACCGCACGCCAGGCTCCTTGCCTGGTACCGCGAACTCATCGCGCTGCGCCGCGACCGGGCCGACCTGACGGACCCCGACCTCGCGGCCGTCAAGGTGGCGTACGACGAGGAGGCGCGTTGGCTGACGTACCGGCGCGGCGATCTGCGGGTGGTGGTCAACCTCTCCGAGGAGGCCGTCAGGATCAAGCTCGGTGGCGGCGGCCGGGTCCTCGCGGCCTGGGAGCCGGTCGGGGCGCCGGGCCCGGACGGCCTGCTGCTGATGCCGCCCGAATCGTGTGCGGTCCTCGGCAGCTGAGACCCGCGCCACTCAATGCCTGTACTACTGAGGGCGGTTACTCGACGATCGCCATGGCGCGGTCGGTGTTGTTCAAACGCCGGCCGCCGTCATCCGTAACGGTGACGATGTCCTCGATGCGGACCCCGAACCGGCCGGGCAGATAGATGCCCGGCTCGATGGAGAAACACATCCCGGGCACGAGCGGCAGCTCCTCGCCCTCGATCATGTACGGCGGCTCGTGGGTGGTCACGCCGATGCCGTGGCCGGTGCGGTGGATGAAGTACTCGCCGTATCCGGCGTCCGCGATCACGGCGCGCGCCGCTCGGTCGACGTCCTGGCAGGCGGCGCCGGGCCTGACCGCCTCGAAACCGGCCTGCTGGGCCTCGCGCACCACGTCGTGGACGCGCTGCTCGGCGGCGCCGGGTTCGCCGACGTGGACGGTACGGGTGGTGTCGGAGCCGTAGCCGTACTTGAGCCCGCCGAAGTCGAGGACGACCATGTCGCCCTGTTCGATGGTGCGGTCGCCGGCCTCGTGGTGCGGGTTGGCGCCGTTGGGCCCGGAGCCCACGACGGTGAAGTCCACTTGTGAATGGCCGTACTTCATCAGGAGGGCGGCGAGATCGGCGGCGACCTCAGTCTCCTTCCGGCCCGCGAAACGTACCTTCACGATCTCGCCGTACGCCTCGTCCGCCGCCGCGCCCGCCGCCTCCAGGCGGGCCAGCTCGTGCTCGTCCTTGACGGCCCGCAGCATGGGCAGCGCCTCGGTCAGCGCGACGTACGAGGTGCCGGGCAGTTCCTTCTGCAGCCCGAGCAGGTGCATCGCCCAGGCGTTGTCACTGACTCCGAAGCGCCCGTCGACGTCGAGGAGCGGGGCCGTCACGGCGTACGGGTCCTTGCCGTCGGTCCAGTCCCGCAGGGTCAGCGCGGCGGCTCCCGCGGCGTGTTCGGCGTCGGGTGCCTCCAGGGTCGGCACGACCAGGACGGGGTCCTGACCGGCCGCGAGCACAAGGACGGTGAGCCGCTCGGTGATCGCGGTCGGCTGGTAGCCGGTGAGGTACACGAGGTCGGGGCCGGGCGCGACGAGCACGCCGGCCAGTCCGGCGTCGGCGGCGGACTGGGCGGCGCGGGCCATCCGGGCCCGGTAGTCGTCGGCGGTGAAGGGCGCGGGGGCAGGCTTCGTAGGCATGGCCACATCCTCCCCGGACGCCCGTTGGCGCGCGAGTGGGATGAAGCCCCCGTTCGCCGCGCCTCCTTCAAAGGCTGCGCAACACTTCAGAACCCATCCGTCTCGTCGTCGACAAGCCGCTCAAGAAGCTCACCGAAGTCCTCGCCGACGACGATGCGCAGCCCCTCGCCGTCCCGGTCGCTGAGCTGGGTGAGCGTGCCGCCGCGCCACCAATAGACGTACGGGCTGATCGACCCCGGAGTGTCCTCGTACCCCGAGGCCGCGAACGAGGCCATGGCGTTGAGGGCGAGGACCATGCCGGAATCGCGGATGACGTGGAAGGCGAGCTGGTGGCGGAAAGGCATCGCCACGAGCGCGCCCTCCGGAGGGACCTCTCGGCCGGTGACCTGGCGCACGACGGCCTCCAGGGCGAGCACCCGGCTCGCCGTGTAGAAGGAGTCGCCGACGACGATGTCAAAGCGCATCCCGTCGTCGCCCTTGACCGTCTCGTGTCCCTCGACGGGCAGTTCGCGCAGATTACGCAGGGCTTGTTCGCGCAGGTCAGGGACCTTGCCGAGGGGTTCGAGAGCCTCGTCGGTGAGCATCATGACGCTCTCGGGGAGGTCGAGAGCGAGGATCTCGTAGAGGCCCGGCGCCACACTGCGCGCATAGCCGAAGCTCTGCGGGTCGAGTCCGTCGCCGCTGATCACCCGGGGATACAGCTGGGCCCGGATCTGTTCGGGCGGCAGGGTTTCAAGCGCGGAAGGCGCGTCCATGGTGCGCAGCACCATTCCGACGTGCTTACGGATCAATTCCGGCCACACGCGCGGGCCTCGCGGCTCGTTGTGGCAGACGGCGGCGAGATTGCCCAGGCCGAACTGGCGCCCGCCACTGTCCTTCACCATGTCCGCGTAGACCGTGACCTCCAGGCCCAGCTCGGCGAACGCTTCCCTGACCACCGCACGGAACCGGGCGCCCTCGCCGTTCGAGAAGAAGCCGAACTCGGGGTCCCTCGGAACGTCGCTCGCGTCCCGCCTGGGCCCTCGTCGGAATATCCCCACGTCTGCTGCCTTCCCCTTGCACGGTCGCCAGAGCTGCGAGCCTACCCAGTGTGCGCACCCGTGATGACAAGATCCGCCCGCGCGCGGCCGGCGGCCACGAGACGTGCGTTGACCTCGTCGGACTCCTCGACCCACCGCTCGGCGTACGGTCGGGGCTTGCCGTGCCGCACATGCCGCTCGACCAGTCTGCGCACCCGCTCCCCGTTGTCGACATGGAGATACCAGATCTCGTCCACGAGATCCCTGACCTGCGCCCAGGCCCCCTCGTCATGAAGCAGGTAGTTGCCCTCGGTCACGACGAGCGGCACCTGAGGTGCGACGGGAATGCTCCCGGCCAACGCCTCCTCCAACGACCGGTCGAAGTCCGGCGCGTATACGACCGTGCCGGGATCGGGCGAGCGCAGCCTGCCAAGCAGCGCGGCATATCCGGCAGCGTCGAAGGTGTCGGGCGCACCCTTGCGTTCGGCACGTCCGAGCCGGCGCAGCTCCCCGTTGGCGAGATGGAACCCGTCCATGGGCACGAGCACGGCCTGCCCGTCGAGGCGCCTCACCAACTTCCCGGCCAGCGTGGACTTTCCGGCACCGGGCGGCCCCGCGATGCCCAGAATGCGGCGACGTCCGGGAACGACGAGGCTGCGCGCGCGGCGCACGAGCCCGTCAAGGTCGAGATCCATACTGCGCATTGTTCCACCGTCCTCTCCGGAGTCACGTAGTACGTATAACCTCGGTGCGTATAGCCTGGGTGGTATGCCGCACATTGCACTGATCACGCTCGTCGTACGCGACTACGACGAGGCCATCGAGTTCTACACCCGGGCCCTGGGATTCGAACTGGCCGAGGACACCGACCGCGGGGACGGCTCGCGCTGGGTGGTCGTCCGCCCGCCAGGCACAACGGCTGGTGCGGTCTCGCTGCTCCTGGCCCGGGCGAAGGACGACACCCAGTTGGCGAGCGTGGGCGCACAGACCGGCGGCCGGGTCGGATTCTTCCTCCACACCGAGGACTTCGCGGGCGACCATGCCCGCATGCTGGCGGCCGGCGTCCGCTTCCTGGAGGAGCCGCGGCACGAGCCGTACGGTTCGGTGGCGGTGTTCGAGGACCTCTACGGAAATCGCTGGGATCTGTTGCAGCCGGCTTAGGGGATTTGCGTTCAGGACTCAGGTGCTGGCCTTGGATGCAGGCCGTAAACGGCCCCTGAAACGTGAAAAAGCCCCGCACCGTGACCGTATTCCTACGGTCTGGTGCGGGGCTTTCCCCACAATTTGTTCGGCGGCGTCCTACTCTCCCACAGGGTCCCCCCTG
>NZ_LGDD01000143.1 GCF_001279695.1 Streptomyces sp. WM6378 | reverse complement strand
GTGGCGGTCGGCGGGGACGCACCCGTCTCGGTGCAGTCCATGACCACGACGAGGACGTCGGACATCGGTGCGACGTTGCAGCAGATCGCCGAGTTGACGGCGTCGGGCTGTCAGATCGTGCGGGTGGCGTGTCCGACGCAGGACGATGCGGATGCGTTGGCGACGATCGCGCGGAAGTCGCAGATTCCGGTGATCGCGGACATTCACTTCCAGCCGAAGTACGTGTTCGCGGCGATCGATGCGGGGTGTGCCGCGGTGCGGGTGAATCCGGGCAACATCAAGCAGTTCGACGACAAGGTCAAGGAGATCGCGCAGGCGGCGAAGGATGCGGGTACGCCGATCCGGATCGGTGTGAACGCGGGTTCGCTGGATGCGCGGTTGCTGAAGAAGTACGGGAAGGCGACGCCGGAGGCGCTGGTCGAGTCGGCGCTGTGGGAGGCGTCGCTGTTCGAGGAGCACGGCTTCCGGGACATCAAGATCTCGGTGAAGCACAATGACCCGGTCGTGATGGTGAATGCCTACCGGCAGCTGGCGGCGCAGTCCGACTATCCGCTGCACTTGGGTGTGACCGAGGCGGGCCCGGCCTTCCAGGGCACGATCAAGTCGGCGGTTGCCTTCGGTGCGCTGCTGGCCGAGGGGATCGGCGACACGATCCGGGTTTCGCTGTCGGCTCCGCCGGCCGAGGAGATCAAGGTGGGTATCCAGATCCTGGAGTCGTTGAATCTGCGTCAGCGGCGTCTGGAGATCGTGTCGTGTCCGTCGTGCGGGCGGGCGCAGGTGGATGTGTACAAGCTGGCCGAGGAGGTCACGGCGGGCCTGGAGGGCATGGAGGTTCCGCTGCGTGTCGCGGTGATGGGCTGTGTGGTGAACGGTCCGGGTGAGGCGCGTGAGGCGGATCTGGGTGTGGCTTCGGGCAATGGCAAGGGGCAGATCTTCGTGAAGGGCGAGGTCATCAAGACGGTCCCGGAGTCGAAGATCGTGGAGACGCTGATCGACGAGGCGATGAAGATCGCCGAGC
>NZ_LGDD01000142.1 GCF_001279695.1 Streptomyces sp. WM6378 | reverse complement strand
TAGTACTCCAGTGGTACTTCATCATTCTCGCTGGTCAGGGGCGGTCTTTCGAGCCTAGCGGGCTGACGGTTCCTCAGGGGCCGGTTCCGGTGGCTGCTTTATGCGCGGGTGCGTCTGCGGTAGTGGCAGGCGCGGGCAATGGCCTGGTGGCGTCTGCGCCAGCGTGACCAGGTCAGTGCGCTGGCACCGCGGTGCGCGGGCTGGGGGCGGATAGCTGCCAGCAGGCGCCGGATCTCAGCCACGGTGAGCGGGGCCAGGTCGGCTGTGTCGTTTCTGCTGCCCCCCTTTCGACCGCCGCCGCAGCCATGGCAGCGAGGAAGGCGTGCGCGAGCATGGCCAGGGTGATGTGCCGATACCAGCCCGGATAGCGGCGCACTTCGTACTCATCCAGGCCGCACTGGCCCTTGGCGGCCTGGAAGCACTCCTCGATCGCCCAGCGGGAGCCGGCGACGCTGACCAGCTTATCGACGGTGGTTCCGACGGGCGCGTAGGCCAGGTAGTAGGCGATCTCGTCGGGGCGCTTGAGGCTGCGGCGGGCCAGCACCCACCGCTCGTGCGTGGGCGGGTCGGGGTCGAAGACGATATTGACGGGCAGTTTCGCTGCGGCCCAGTCGCAGACGCGCGGGCCCTTGGCACCGTTGCCGCAGGACAGTGGCTGCCAGGCATCGGCGGGGGCGTCGTCGATGAGCTGGTCGATGCGCCAGATCCCGAACAGTGACTTGATCTGCTGGGACTTGGGCACCGCGAGCACGTAGCCGACCTGAGCCTGTTCGAGCAGGTGGCGAAAGCGCCACTCCTGCCCGTAGAGACTGTCGGCGCTCACCCAGGCGATGGGCAGCGGCGAGGCGAGTGCCCGCAGGACCAGGGTGTGGGCGAGTTCTCCCTTGGTGGCGAAGCCGCGTTCGGCCGGGATGCGGGCGGCTTTGCAGCGGTCCGGGTCGTTCGTCCACGACTTGGGGAGATACAACTCCCGGTCTACCAGCGCCCGCCCCCGTCCGGAGGCGTAGGCGGCGAAGACGCCGATCTGGC
>NZ_LGDD01000141.1 GCF_001279695.1 Streptomyces sp. WM6378 | reverse complement strand
TCGGCGGGGCCTCCGGCGGGGGCCTGCTCCTGGCCGCCGGTCTCCTCACCAGCCTCAGCGTCAAGCGCGTCCTGCAACGCCGCCGCCGCACCCCCGGCGAAACCATCGCCATGCCCGACCCGCAGACCGCCGCCCTCGAACAAGTCCTGGGCGCCACCCAGGAGCCCGCCAGCGTCGACCTCCTGGACCGCGCCCTGCGCACCCTCGCCCACACCGCCACACAGGACGGCAACGACCTGCCCGCCCTGCGCGGCGCCAAGGTCACCCACCGCAGCATCCACCTCCTGCCCGATGACCCGACCTGCGCACCGTACGGGCCCTTCACCCGCACCGAAACCAGCCCCTGGTGGACCCTCACCAGCCCCGACCAGCTGCTGCCCGACGACCAGGCCGCCCAGACCCCCGCCCCCTACCCCGGGCTGGTCACCCTCGGCGCCGACAGCGACGAGAGCCACCTCCTCCTCAACCTGCCCCACGCCCGCACCCTGCTGCTGGACGGCACCGACGAGGACGTCCTGGCCGCAGCCCGGGCCATCGCCCTGGAAGCCGCCAACTCCAGCTGGAGCGACCACGCCGACATCCTCACCGTCGGGCTCGGCAGCGACATCGCCGCGCTGCTCCCCACCGGACGCCTGCGCCCCATCCCGCACCTACGAGCCGCCCTGAGCGATCTGGGCGAACTCCTCCTGGAAGCCCACCAGAACCAGCAGACCGACAACCCCCCGGTACTGCCGTGGATGCTGATCTGCGCAGCCGAAGCCACCGAGGACGACGCCTGGCAGCTCGCCGACGCCGTCGCCCGAGCCCAGCACCTGCCCGTCGCCCTGGTCCTGCCCGCCCGAATCGCCGCCGCGTCGTTCCCCGACGCGGAACGCCTCGACGCCTCCGCCACCGGCCTCCAGCCCTGCCACCTGCTGGAGAGCGACCTGGCACTCCAGTCGATCTCCGCCACCCAGTACGCGGAGTTCGTCAGCCTGCTGCACACCACCGAAGAGCCGGCCCAGCCCGCCGAGGGCGCCTGGGAGAACGTGCCCGCCC
>NZ_LGDD01000140.1 GCF_001279695.1 Streptomyces sp. WM6378 | reverse complement strand
TGAGCAGGTTGCGTTGGCTGACCGCTGGGGAGTCCCACGGACCCGCACTTGTCGCGACGCTGGAGGGTCTTCCCGCCGGCGTGCCGATCACCACGGAGCTGGTGGCCGACCACCTGGCCCGGCGGCGGCTGGGCTATGGGCGCGGCGCCCGTATGAAGTTCGAGCGCGACGAGGTGACCTTCCTCGGCGGCGTGCGGCACGGCCTGTCGATGGGCTCGCCGGTCGCGATCATGGTGGGGAACACCGAGTGGCCCAAGTGGGAGCAGGTCATGTCGGCCGATCCGGTGGCCCCGGAGGTCCTCGCCGAGCTGGCCCGCAACGCCCCGCTGACCCGTCCGAGGCCCGGTCACGCCGACCTCGCCGGCATGCAGAAGTACGGCTTCGACGAGGCCCGGCCGGTCCTGGAGCGCGCCAGCGCCCGGGAGACCGCGGCCCGCGTGGCGCTGGGCGCGGTGGCCCGCTCCTACCTGAAGGAGACGGCCGGCATCGAGGTCGTCTCCCATGTGGTGGAGCTGGCCGCGGCCAGGGCCCCGTACGGCCTCTACCCGACCCCCGCCGATGTCGAGAGGCTGGACGCCGACCCGGTGCGCTGCCTGGACGCGGACGCGTCGAAGGCGATGGTCGCCGAGATCGACCAGGCCCACAAGGACGGCGACACCCTCGGCGGGGTCGTCGAGGTGCTCGCCTACGGGGTGCCGGTCGGTCTCGGTTCGCACGTGCACTGGGACCGGCGTCTGGACGCCCGGCTCGCCGCCGCCCTCATGGGCATTCAGGCGATCAAGGGCGTCGAGGTCGGTGACGGCTTCGGCCTGGCGCGGGTGCCCGGTTCGCGGGCGCACGACGAGATCGTGAACACCGCCGAGGGCGTCAGGCGGACCTCCGGCCGCTCCGGTGGCACCGAGGGCGGCCTGACCACCGGTGAACTGCTGCGGGTGCGGGCCGCGATGAAGCCCATCGCGACCGTGCCGCGCGCGCTCGCCACCATCGACGTCGCCACCGGCGAGGCCGCCAAGGCCCACCACCAGCGCTCCGACGTGTGTGCCGTGCCCGCCGCCGGCATCGTCGCCGAAGCCATGGTCGC
>NZ_LGDD01000139.1 GCF_001279695.1 Streptomyces sp. WM6378 | reverse complement strand
CCGCCAGATGCAACGCCACCAACGACGACGAACACGCCGTATCCACCGTCACCGCCGGACCCTCAAAACCAAAGGTGTACGACACCCGACCCGAAGCGATGCTGGCCGCGCTGCCGTTGCTGCGGAAGCCCTCGAACTGGTCGCCGACGAGGAGGTCCTCGTAATCGGTGTACATCACACCCGCGAAGACGCCCGTACGGCTGCCGCGCAGCGACGTCGGGTCGATGCCCGTCCGCTCGATGGCCTCCCAGGTCGTCTCCAGCAGCAGCCGCTGCTGCGAGTCCGTCGCCAGCGCTTCCCGGGGGCTCATCCCGAAGAACTCGGGGTCGAACTCCGCTGCGTTGTAAAGGAATCCACCGGAGCGGGTGTACGAGGTGCCGAATGCCTCGGGGTCCGGGTTGTGGAGGGCCGCCACGTCCCAGCCGCGGTCGGTGGGGAAGTCGGAGACCGCGTCCACGCCTTCGGACACCAGCCGCCACAGGTCCTCCGGCGAGGCAACGCCGCCCGGGTAGCGGCAGCTCATGCCGACGATCACCACCGGGTCGTCGGCCGTACCCGTCGAGGACGGCACTCGTGTCGGCAGCTCGACCTGCGCGTGCTCGCCGAACAACTCGTCCAGCAGAAAGTCGACCAGCGCGCCGGCCGTGGGGTAGTCGAAGACGGTGGTGGACGAAAGCCGCATGTCCGTGGCCTTGTTGAGCCGATTGCGCAGCTCGACGGCGGTCAGGGAGTCGAAGCCGAGGTCCTGGAAGGCCCGGTCCGGGTCGATCGTCTCCGGGCTCGCGTGCCCCAGGACCACCGCGACCTGGGCCCGCACCAAGTCCAACAGCGCCTCGCGGCGTTCCACCGTGCCCAGTCCGCTCAGGCGACTCACCAGGCCGGAGACGGTGGCCGAGCCGGCGACCACCGAGCGTCGGGTGCGGGTCTTGATCAGGCCGCGCAACAGGGGAAGCACCTCCCCTTGCTCGCGTAAGGTCGCCAAGTCGAAGCGGACGGGCAGCAGTTGGGTGCCGTCGGCCGCCAGCGCGGCGTCGAAGAGGGCCAGGCCCTCCTCGACAGACAGCGGCGGCATACCCTGCCGAGCGATCCGCTGAACATCCACATCACCCAGACCACCGGTC
>NZ_LGDD01000138.1 GCF_001279695.1 Streptomyces sp. WM6378 | reverse complement strand
CTAGTGACCTGAGTCGTTGATGCGTCGTTTGATATGCATGGGGCGTCCGGGGCCGCGGTTGGCCGAACTGGTGTTGTCCGAGCGCGAGCGTGAGGTGCTCGGTGGGTGGGTGCGGGCTCAATCCACGCCGCAAGCCCTGGCGTTGAGAGCGAAACTGGTGCTGGCATGTGCCGAGGTCGAGCCGGACGGACTGCCGCGGTCGGCCAGCTCGGTGGCTCGCCAGCTGGGGGTCACCACCGAGACGGTGTCCAAGTGGCGGGCCCGGTTCATCGCCCACCGCTTGGACGGTCTGGGCGACGCACCCCGGCCGGGCCGGCTGCGGACCGTCACCGACGAGCAGGTCGCCGCACTGGTGCGGCTCACCCTGGAGACGAAGCCGAAGAGCGCCACCCACTGGTCGACCCGGTCGATGGCCCAGCGCACGGGGATGTCGCAGTCGACCGTGTCCCGGATCTGGCGGGCCTTCGGCCTCAAACCGCACCGTACCGAGTCGTTCAAGTTGTCCACCGACCCGTTCTTCGTGGACAAGGTCCACGATGTGGTGGGGCTGTACCTCGACCCGCCGGAGCGCGCCTTGGTCCTGTGTGTGGACGAGAAGTCGCAGATCCAGGCCCTGGACCGGTCGCAGCCGGTGCTGCCGATGATGCCCGGCGTGCCCGAGCGCCGCAGCCACGACTATCTGCGCGCGGGCACCACCACCCTGTTCGCCGCGCTGGACGCCGCAAGTGGCCAGGTCATCGGATCGCTCCACCGCCGGCACCGCACCGCGGAGTTCAGGAAGTTCCTCGCCAAGCTGGACCGGGAGGTCCCGGCCCACCTGGACGTGCACCTGATCGCGGACAACTACGGCACCCACAAGACCGAGCCGGTCCGCAGATGGCTGCTGGCCCATCCCCGCTTCCACCTGCACTTCACCCCGACCGGATCGTCCTGGCTGAACCTGGTCGAGCGGTGGTTCGCCGAGCTCACCTGCAAGAAACTCCAGCGCAGCGTCCACCGCTCCGTCCAGGCACTTGAACGCGACATCCGCACCTGGATCAAGGACTGGAACACCAACCCCCGCCCCTATGTGTGGCACAAGACCGCCGACCAGATTCTCAACAGCCTCGCCAACTACTGCCGACGCATCAACGACTCAGGTCACTAG
>NZ_LGDD01000137.1 GCF_001279695.1 Streptomyces sp. WM6378 | reverse complement strand
TGACCTGACCCACCATTTGGGTTCCAGGCTCGGTGGCTAACCGGCAGCCGGGATGGTGTCGTTCTCGGAGCGTACTTCGTACTCGATGGGGGTGCGGTAGCCCAGCGCCGAGTGTCGTCGCTGGCGGTTGTAGAAGATCTCGATGAACTCGAAGATCGCATTGGCCAGTTCGACCCTGGTCTTCCACCGCTTGCGGTTGAGCAGCTCGATCTGCATCGAGGACCAGAATGATTCCATCATCGCGTTGTCCAGGCCGTCTCCGACGGTGCCGAACGACGGCAGGAGGCCGGCGGAGCGAATCCGCTCCCCGAAGACCCAGGAGGTGAACTGGGTGCCATGATCGGCATGAACGATCCCGCCCGGCTCGGGGCGGCGGTTGCGGATGGCCATGTCCAGCGCGTTGACCACGAGGGTGGAGTCCTGCCGTGAGTCGATGGACCAGCCCACGATCCTGCGGCTGAACGCGTCCAGGACCGCCGCGCAGTAGACCCACCCTTCTCTGGTGCGGTGCTGCGTGATGTCGGTGACCCATAGCTCGTTGGGCCGCAACCGATGGAACTTGCGGTTGACCAGGTCCTCGGCGGTGACGATGCCGCGCAGTCGCTTGATGCGCACCGGTCCGGGCAGGCCATGGATCCCGGCCTGCGTCATCAGCACCGACACGGTCCTGGAGCAGACCCGGATGCCCATGCCCAGGGTGAGCTCGGCATGGACACGGCGGTAGCCGTAGGTGCCGCGGGAAGCGACGTGAACTTCCCGGATCAGCCCGGTCAGCCAGTCCCGGCGCAGCTGCCGCGGGGTGGTCGGTGTGTGCTTGTGCTTGTAGTAGTTCTGCCGGGCGACGCCAAGGATCCGGCAGCACCTGTCCACCGGTGCCCCGGCATCGACGAGTCGGTCGATCACCGGGTAGAGCCTTTTGGGCGGGGCTTGTCCTCGCCGAGGAACTTCGCTGCCTGCCGGATGATCGCCAGCTCGGATTCCAGCTCACGGATCCGCCGACGAGCGGCCCTCAACTCGGCAGACTCGCTCGAGGGCGTGCCCGGTCGCCGCCCGTTGTCGATGTCGTCCTGCCGCAACCACTTCGACAACGTGACGGGATGGATGCCGAGCTCGAGCGCAGTCTGCTTGGCCTGCTTGCCGGCACGAACCAGCGCGATGGCGCGCGCCCGGAACTCCGGAGGATAGGGACGAGGCATGACTGCCAGCCTTCCGTGAAGGGCTGTCAGTTAGCCACCAGAACTGGAACCTCAGAGGTGGGTCAGGTCA
>NZ_LGDD01000136.1 GCF_001279695.1 Streptomyces sp. WM6378 | reverse complement strand
CTCGGGACGGGGCGGCTGCCAGTGCGCGGCGAGAACCGCGTAGGCGCGTTCCTGCTGCTCGATGATCTCGCGTTCGTGCCGCCAGAGCGCAGGGTCGTTGTAGTCGTATCCCTTGCCGCGCTTGGCGATCTGCCGTTGGGCGCCGGCCTGCAGCTCGAGCTTGCGTTCTTTGAACGCGCCGAGACGGGGCCGGGCGAAGGCGTAGTCCTGCTCCTTCGTGGCCAGGTGCCAGCACAGTGTGATCATCTTCCGTGCGGTGGCGACGATCGCGACCTGGATGCCGCGCCCGGCCTTGATGCGCTGGTAGAAGGCGCGCAGCGGTCCCGGCGCACGGGAGGCCACCCAGGCGGCCTCGACCAGCATGCCGCGCACTTGGGAGCGTCCGGTCTTGGTGATCCGGCCCAGGTGGGCGGCCTGCCCGCCGGACTGGCGCACCCGGGGGTTGAGGCCGAAGTAGGCGACCAGCTTGTCGGCGGAGCGGAAACGGGAGAAGTCGCCGACCGCGGCGACGATCGACAGGGCGACGGTGGCGTCGATGCCGGGCACGGTCATCAGGCGGCGCACGTCCGCATCGCCGAGGGCTTCCTGGGCGAATTCCTGGTTGACCAGGGCGAGTTCCTCGCCGTGGAAGTCGAGCTGGCGCAGCAGCGCGGTGACCGAGCGGTGCTCGTCTTCGGGTAGGTCCTGCCGTTGCAGCCACGCCCGGCCGCGGGTGCCGAACAGGTCGGACACGGGTGGGCGGGGCATCAGGTTGCGGTGCAGGATGGCCTGCACCTGGTTCTTGATCCGGGTGCGCTGGCGCACCAGATGAGTACGCCGGGCGATGATCCGGCGCCGACGGCTGGTGCGCTCGTCGGGCAGCCATACCGGCGGCAGGAAGTCCGCGGCCAGCAGCTACGCGAGGATGCGGGCGTCGACCTTGTCGGTCTTGACCTTCGCCTCCGCGATGACCCGGGTCTTGGACGGGTTGGACACCACCACCCGCGCCACGTGCGGCCGGATCAGCGTGGCGATCGCCTCCGCGTTCCCGGTCGCCTCCAAGACGACCTCGTCGTCCGGGCGCAGCGTCGTGATCCACTCGCGCAGTCCTTCGGGGCGGCAGGCGATCTGCCCGGCGTCCAGCAGGAACCCGTCCTCGATCACCACGAGTTGCGCGAAATCGCGGTGCACGTCCATTCCGATCTTTCGGCCCATCACCCTCTCCCAGCGGTACTCGGTGCTGGGGTTCAGCTGGGCGAAACGGCACCTACGGATCCGCGCTCGCAGCGCATCCTGGCAGGTCGCAGGGGCGGCCAACTAC
>NZ_LGDD01000135.1 GCF_001279695.1 Streptomyces sp. WM6378 | reverse complement strand
CTTCCGCCCTGAAGGGTTGCTTTGTCATGCCTTCTGACCTGCTCCAGCGGCCCGGACGGGCAGCTCCGGCCTTTTCGGGTACGGCGCCGAAGCGCCGTACCCGGGTGTTCGCCCTGGCGGAGGCGCGCTGGGCCGCCGCGGCGCTGGTGCTGTTCCTGATCGCGCTGCCGCTCCAGCTGACCGGCGCGCCCGCCTGGGCGTGGGGCCCGCTATATGCCGCCACCTACGTCACCGGCGGGTGGGAACCGGCCTGGGCGGGGCTGATGGCGCTGCGGGAGAAGACTCTGGATGTGGACCTGCTGATGATCGTGGCCGCGATCGGCGCGGCCACGATCGGTCAGGTGATGGACGGTGCGCTGCTCGTCGTCATCTTTGCCACCTCCGGCGCTCTGGAGGCCCTGGCCACCGCGCGTACCCAGGACGCGGTGCGGGGTCTGCTCGACCTCGCACCGACCGTCGCCACCCGCCTGGCCGACGACGGGAGCGAGGCGATGGTCCCGACCGAGAACCTGGTGGCCGGGGACATGATCCTGGTCCGCCCCGGTGAGCGGGTCGGCGCGGACGGTCGCGTCCTTGCCGGGGCCAGCGAGGTGGACCAGGCCACCATCACCGGCGAGCCGCTGCCGGTCGCGAAGGAGACCGGGGACGAGGTCTTCGCCGGCACGCTCAACGGCACCGGCGCCCTGCGGGTAAGGGTCGAGCGGGACGCCTCGGACTCGGTGATCGCCCGGATCGTGGACATGGTCGAGGAGGCTTCCGAGACCAAGGCGCCCACCCAGCTGTTCATCGAGAAGGTGGAGCAGCGCTACAGCCTGGGCATGGTCTTCGCGACCCTGGCCGTCTTCCTGATCCCCGTCGCGTTCGGCGGAGACCTGACCGGCTCGCTGCTGCGGGCGATGACCTTCATGATCGTGGCCTCGCCGTGCGCGGTGGTCCTGGCGACGATGCCGCCGCTGCTGTCGGCCATCGCCAACGCCGGACGCCACGGCGTGCTGGTGAAGTCCGCCGTGGTGATGGAGCGCCTCGGGCAGGTCGACGCGGTCGCCCTGGACAAGACCGGCACCCTGACCGAGGGCACCCCCCGCGTCACCGACATCCGCCCCCTGGACGGCCCCGGGCTGACCGAGGACGCCCTGCTCGCGCTCGCAGCGGCCGCCGAGCACCCCAGCGAACACCCCTTGGCCCGCGCCGTCGTCGACGCCGCCCGCACCCGCGGCCTGGCCATCGCCGACCTGCGCGACTTCACCTCCACTCCCGGCGTCGGGGTCACCGCCCTCGTCGGTGGTCACTTGGTGGCGGTCGGCGCACCCGCCCGCCTCCTCG
>NZ_LGDD01000134.1 GCF_001279695.1 Streptomyces sp. WM6378 | reverse complement strand
TGACTTCGACGTTTTCCAGGACGCCCAGCGCGTCGGGCACCAGGATCGCGGCCGAGTAGTACGCGGTGACCAGGTACGAGATGATCGCCTGCTCGTCGATGCCCATGAAGCGGACCGACAGGCTCGGCTCGATCTCGTCCGGGATGCCGGCCTGCTGGAGCCCGATGACGCCCTGCTCGGCCTCGCCGGTACGCATGCAGATGATCGAGGTCGTACGGGCCTCGCTCACCGGGATCTTGTTGCACGGGAAGATCGGCACGCCGCGCCAGGCGGGCACGTGGTGGCCGCCCACCTCGACGGACTCGGGCACCAGGCCGCGCTTGTTGCACTCACGCCCGAAAGCGGCGATCGCACGCGGGTGGGCCAGGAACAGCTTGGAGCCGCGGCGCCGGGAGAGCAGCTCGTCCATGTCGTCGGGGCTCGGCACCCCGTCGTGCGGCTGGAGGCGCTGGCCGTAGTCGCAGTTGGTCAACAGGCCGAACTCCCGGTTGTTGACGAGCTCGTGCTCCTGGCGCTCGCGCAACGCCTCGACCGTGAGCCGCAACTGCTGCTCGGTCTGGTTCATCGGCTGGTTGTAGAGATCGGCGACGCGGCTGTGGACCTTCAGCACGGTCTGCGCGACGGAGAGTTCGTACTCGCGCGGCGAGCCCTCGTAGTCGACGTAGGTGTGCGGAATGACCGCTTCACCGACATGGCCCGCGGAGAGGTCGATCGCCGCTTCGCCGTAGTTGTTGGTGCGCTGGTCGGGCTGCGCCGAGGCCATCGCGAGGTGCGCGTGCAGCGACTCGGAGCGCTCCGCGAGGTTGAGCACGTCGGCCCGGGTCAGGATCAGGGCGGTGCACCCGGTGGTGGCACGGTAGGTGCACTCCCAGACGGCCTCGCCGGAGACCAGCGCCTGCTCGCCGAAGTGCGCCCCGTCGGCGAGGAAACCGAGCTCGGTCTCGTCACCGTACGGGCCGGTGCCGATCTTCTCGACCCGGCCGTGCGCCAGCAGGAACACCCGGTCGGTGACATCACCGGCGGCGGCGACGACCTCACCCGCCGCGAACTCGCGCTGCTCGCAGCGGCTGGCCAGCTCGGTCAGGGCCGCCTCGTCCTCGTAGTCCCGCAGCGCGGGCAGCTCGCCCAGCTCGGCGGGGATGACGGCGACCCGCTCGCCGGTCTGGACGAAGGTGATCCGCCCGTCCCCCACCGAGTAGCTGAGCCGTCGGTTCACCCGGTATGTACCGCCCTGCACCTGGACCCACGGCAGCATCCGCAGCAGCCAACGGGAGGTGATCTCCTGCATCTGCGGGACGGACTTGGTGGTGGTCGCCAAGTTCCGCGCGGCGGCTGTGCCGAGACTCTGCTG
>NZ_LGDD01000133.1 GCF_001279695.1 Streptomyces sp. WM6378 | reverse complement strand
TTCCCTTCGGTATTTCGTGTTCCCGACTCTATCAGACTCTTTCGTGTCCGACTTCCTCGGTGCCTTTCCGGTTCTCCCTCTCGGGTTTCCCTTTCCGGCTGTTCCGACTCTATCAGATCCTTTCGGGCCTGATTTCCGGTCTCCCGGGTCCAAGTCGGCTTGTCTTCCCGGCTGTTGGGCCGTTCCGACTCCCGAACTCTAGCGGATTTTCCCGGCAACCCGTAATCGGGGCTTCCGGTCCGATCGAAATGAATTCGGCATGCCGAAAACACTCCCGGTCGGGAGATCGTGCTGAGTTGGGTGGCCGCAGAATCTGCGGCGGATGACTGTTGCAGAACCGTATCGGCTCCGCGACAACTCGAAGAACCTTACGGATCGGGGAGATCCGTGTCAACCCCGGCCCTGGCTCCTGTCCACTGGTTTTTTCAGTCGAGGTCGGTGAGGCGGCCGCCCGCGTCCGGCTGGGCGTGCTCCACCCTGCGGAGCAGGCGGATCAGCATCTCGCCGAGGAGGCCGCGCTCCTCGGCGGACAGGTCCTGGAGGAGGTCCTCCTCGAAGTCGCTGGCCATGCGCATGGCCTCCAGCCACTTCGTACGGCCCTCATCCGTCAGCTCGACGATGACGCGTACCCGGTTGTTCTCGTCACGGTCGCGCGTGACCAGGCCTTCGCCGGCCATGCGGTCGATGCGGTGCGTCATCGCGGCCGGTGTGAGGCCGAGGCGCTTGGCGAGTTCGCCGGGGCCCAGGCGATAGGGCTCGCCCGCCAGGAGCAGGGTCTTGAGGACCTCCCACTCCGCGTTGCTGATGCCGAGGGCGGCCACTTGGCGGCCGTACGCCACGTTCATCCGGCGGTTCAGGCGGCCCAGGGCCGAGACGACCTTTTCCACCTGGGGGTCGAGGTCGCGGTACTCCCGCTGGTACGCGGCGATCTGCTCGTCGAGGGTCGGCTCCTGGGGGCCGTCGGGCTCGGCGGGCTCGGTGGTCTCAGCCATGTCGCGAGTATGGCACGGGGTCCGTTGGCGTCTAAGTCCTTGAGTGTGTATTGTTAAGGATCTAATTTTAGTATTGAAGTCTTCAGAGCTGAGCCCTTCAGGTTCAAGTCCTCCAAGCTTCCAGACCCCAAGGTGGTGAAGTGTGACCAAGGCGATGGGTGCAGCGATGCGCCGGATCCAGGCAGGTAACGCGCTGAGCGCGTTTGGACTCGGGTTCACCGTTCCGTACCTCTATGTGTACGTGGCTCAGGTGCGGGATCTGGGCGCGACCACGGCCGGTGTCGTGCTCGCCGTCTTCGCCATGGCCGCGCTTGTCGTGCTGCCGTTCACCGGCCGCGTCATCGACCGGCGCGGGCCGCTGCCGGTGCTGGTCGGCGCCGCGATACTCGCCTCGGCCGGCGCGCTGAGCATGGGCTTCGCCTCCAGCGTGCCCGCCGCTGTCGCTTCGGCCGCGCTGCTCGGCGCGGGCACCGCCGTCATGCAGCCCGCGCTCGCGACGATGATCGTCTGGTGCTCCGGCCCCGCGACCCGCACCCGCGCGTTCGCCATGCAGTTCTTCCTGCAGAACCTCGGGCTCGGCATCGGCGGGCTCATCGGCGGCCAGATCGTCGACGAGAGCCACCCCTCCAGCTTCACCCTGCTCTTCTCCATCGAAGCGGTGATGTTCCTGGTGCTCGCCGGGATCGCCGGCTCCGTGAAGATGCCGCACTCGGCCGTCCTCTCGGACGCGCGTCCCAAGGGTGAGCAGGGCGCCGGCGGCGGGATCCGCACGATCCTCGGGCACCGGGCGATGGTGCAGCTGTGCGTCCTTGGCTTCGTGCTGTTCTTCGCCTGCTACGGGCAGTTCGAGTCCGGACTTGCCGCGTACGGCACCGAGGCCGCCGGGATCCAGCCCTCGACGCTCGGGATCGCGCTGGCCGCCAACACGGCCGTCATCGTGGTCGCGCAGTTCCTGGTGCTGAAGTTCGTCGAGCGCCGGCGTCGCAGCCGGGTCATCGCGTCCGTCGGTCTGATCTGGGCCGTCGCGTGGATCGCGGCCGGATACGCCGGGCTCGGGCACGGCAGCCAGGCGATGGCCACCGCCGCCTTCATCTCGACGTACGCGCTCTTCGGGCTCGGTGAAGCGATGCTGTCGCCGACCGTGGCGCCGCTGGTCGCCGATCTGGCCCCGGAGTCGATGGTCGGGCAGTACAACTCGGCGTTCGCCCTGGTCAAGCAGCTCGCGCTGGCCGTCGGTCCGGCGGTGGGCGGGCCCATGGGCGCCGCGCTGCACGGCCCGTACATCGTGACGTTCGTGCTCTTCTCGCTCGGGATCACCTTCCTCGCGCTGCGGCTCGGCAAGAAGCTGACGCTGGCGCAGGACCATCCGATGCTCGCGGCCAGCTCGCGCGTGGTCGCGGTGCACAAGCCCGAGCAGGCGCCCGCCAACGCCTGACCCGCGCCTAACCGGGCAGCGCGAACTCGCACCACACCGCTTTGCCGCCGCCCGGTGTGCGGCGCGAACCCCAGGACGAGGCGATCGTCGCGACGATCGAGATGCCTCGTCCTGCTTCGTCTCCGGGGTCGGCGCGGCGGCGGCGCGGCAGGTGATCGTCGCCGTCGGTCACCTCGATGATCAGGCGACGGTCGGTGCGGCGCAGGCGCAGGCGCATCGGCGGGGTGCCGTGCTGCAGCGAGTTGGCCACCAGCTCGCTCGCCGCGAGAACGCCCAGGTCGCGCAGCTCCACCGGGAAGCGCCACGAGGCGAGGACGCCGGACGCGAACGCCCGGGCGCGCGGGGCCGCTTCGATGCCGCCGAGCAGGTCGAGCGCCGCGTTGTGGAACAGCTCGGCGGCGGGTCCCGTACGGGCCGGGTGCTGGCAGACCAGGACCGCGACGTCGTCGTCGTGTTCGGCGGTGACCCCGAGCGAGCGGATCAGACGGTCGCACACCACCTGAGGGGTGCCGACCGCGCCGGACAGCGCCCGCTCAAGGGCGGCCACTCCCTCGTCGATGTCCTCTCCCCTGCGCTCGACCAGGCCGTCCGTATAGAGGACGGCGGTCGCACCGGGCGGCAGGTCGATCGTGCCCGAGGTGTGCAGCCAGCCGCCGGTGCCGAGCGGGGGCCCGGTCGGGTCCGCGGCGCGGTGGACGGTGCCGTCCTCGTGGCGCACGAGAACGGGCAGGTGGCCCGCCGACGCGTACACCAGGCGGCCCTCGTTGGGGTCGTGCACGGCGTAGACGCAGGTGGCGATCTGGCTGGCGTCGATCTCGGCGGCCAGGCCGTCCAGGAGCTGGAGCACCTCGTGCGGGGGCAGGTCGAGGCGCGCGTACGCCCTGACCGCGGTGCGGAGCTGGCCCATCACGGCGGCGGCGCGGACCCCGCGGCCCATCACGTCGCCGATGACCAGGGCGGTGCGGCCCGCGCCAAGGGTGATCACGTCGTACCAGTCGCCGCCGACCGCCGCGTCCTTGCCGCCGGGCTGGTAGGTGGCGGCCACCCGCAGGTCGTCGGGCTGTTCCAGCTCCTGCGGGAGCAGGGAGCGCTGGAGGGTGACGGCCGTCTCGCGGTGGCGGCGCTCGCTCGCGCGCAGTCGCTCGGCGGCCTCCGCGTGGTCGGTGACGTCGGCGGCGAAGACGAGCACGCCGCCCTCGTCGTGGCCGGGGATCTCCACCGGGCTGCACGTCACCGTGTACGAACCGGCGGCCTGGGTCTTGCGGGACTTGACCGTACGGGACGTGCCACTGCGCAGCACCTGGTCCATCAGCGGGAGCAGGCCGAGCTCGTCGAGCTCGGGCAGCGCCTTGGCGGCCGGGGCGCCAAGCGGGCGGGTCCCGAAGGCCGCGGCGTAGGCGTCGTTGACGTACGCGATGCGGTGCTCGGGGCCGTGCAGGAGCGCGACCAGGGCGGGGAGCTGGCCGAGGATGTCGCGCACGGAGAGGTCGTCCAGGGGCGGGGGCTCGGCCGCATCGTCCGGCCAGGGCTGCGGCTGCGGCCCGGATTCACCGCGGGCCGCGGGCACGGAGCCCCGGTCTGCGCGGTCGGTCCGTGCTGCGGCGCGGCGCGGCGTACCGGGGAGCCGGGCGCTCCAACGCGTGAAGTTCACGGTGTTCCAAGCCTCGTGTGTTGCTGCGGGTGCTGTGCTGCCGGTCCTTGTGCGGTGCTGGGTCGCTGGATCACTCTGTGCAGGTGTGGGCCCACCTATGGTCACACGTCCAGTGTGACGGACCACACTGACAACCGTCAGTTCTCCTGCGGGGCGGGGCCCTTGGCGGGCGGGCCGCCGCCCGCCGCGATCTCGAACTCGGCGCGCGGGTGTTCCAGCGAGCCGAGCGAGACGATCTCGCGTTTGAAGAGCCCGGCGAGCGTCCATTCGGCGAGGACGCGGGCCTTGCGGTTGAAGGTCGGGACGCGGCTCAGGTGGTAGGCGCGGTGCATGAACCACGCCGGGTAGCCCTTGAGTTTGCGGCCGTAGACGTGGGCGACGCCCTTGTGCAGGCCGAGCGATGCGACCGAGCCGACGTACTTGTGCCGGTACTCCTTGAGCTCTCCGCCCCGTACGGCCGAGGCGATGTTCTCGGCGAGGACCTTCGCCTGGCGGACGGCGTGCTGGGCGTTGGGCGCGCACTCCTTGCCCTTCTCTTCCGAGGTGAGGTCGGGGACGGCGGCCGCGTCGCCCGCGGCCCACGCGTGCTCGGTGCCCGCGACGCGCAGCTCCGCCGTGCACGCGAGGCGGCCGCGCTCGTTGAGGGGCAGGTCGGTGGCGGCGAGGATCGGGGCGGGCTTGACGCCGGCGGTCCACACGACGGTGCGGGTGGGGAAGCGGGCGCCGTCGCTGAGGACGGCGACCCGGTGCTCGCAGCTGTCGAGCCGGGTCTGAAGGCGTACGTCGATGTTGCGGGCGCGCAGCTCGCGGATCGCGTACCGGCCCATCTCCTCGCCGACCTCGGGCAGGATCCGGTCGCTGGCCTCGACGAGGATCCACTTCAGGTCCTCGGGCCGGATGTTGTGGTAGTACCGCGCCGTGTAGCGGGCCATGTCCTCCAGTTCGGCGAGCGCCTCGACGCCCGCGTAGCCGCCGCCGACGAAGACGAAGGTCAGGGCGGCGTCGCGGATCGCGGGGTCGCGCGTCGAGGAGGCGATGTCCATCTGCTCGATGACGTGGTTGCGCAGGCCGATGGCCTCCTCGACGGTCTTGAAGCCGATGGCGTAGTCGGCGAGGCCGGGGACGGGCAGGGTGCGCGAGATCGAACCGGGCGCGATGACGAGTTCGTCGTACGTCAGCTGGATGGCGCCGGTGCCGTCCTCGGGAGAGGCGAGGGTGGTGACGGTGGCGGTGCGCCCGGTGTGGTCGATGCGGTCGGCCTCGCCGATGACGATGTGGCACTTGTCCAGGACCCGGCGCAGCGGAACCACGACATGGCGCGGCGAGATGTTTCCGGCCGCCGCCTCGGGCAGGAACGGCTGGTACGTCATGTAGGGGTCGGGGGTGACCACGGTGATCCGGACGGCGCCGCTCTTCAGCTCTGCCTTGAGCTTCCGTTGCAGGCGCAGCGCCGTGTACATCCCGACGTATCCGCCGCCGACCACGAGAATGCGCACAGGTTCTGTCACCACCCCATGACGCAACGGGCCCCGCTCTTTGTCCACAGGCCCGGCAAATTGTGTGACTGGAGGGAACTGCTGTGGCGGGTGGCTCGTTCTTCGCGCCGCGATGATAGATGCGCAGGTCAGAGCGGGAGTGACACGTGATGGGCCGGGTCCGATTCGGTCAGGTTTCGGTCCTTGGTCCGATCGGGGGGCACACCGTGCGGAAGAACCCCTTCTGAATTGACTCCGGCTCAACTATGTTCGTATCCCGTCGGGGTGTCGGGTTAGGGACCGGTCCCCGGCTGTCAGGGCGGGGAGTCTCCGGGGGGAGACGTTATTACCGGGGGATAAATGCACATTCAGGACTCTCATTGGCAGACTGCCGTCGCGGCTTCCGACGGAAACGGTCGCGTGGGTACGGGTCCGAGCGCGGGCGGATCGCGTTCCGCGCCGCTGCGGGTGGATGCCCAGCGCAATCTTGAGCACGTGCTGCGCGCGGCACGCGAAGTGTTCGGCGAGCTCGGCTACGGGGCGCCGATGGAGGACGTGGCGCGCCGGGCCAGGGTCGGCGTGGGCACCGTCTACCGGCGGTTCCCGAGCAAGGACGTGCTGGTGCGCCGGATAGCCGAGGAGGAGACCTCGCGGCTGACCGACCAGGCCCGCACGGCCCTTGGCCAGGAGGAGGAGCCCTGGTCGGCGCTCTCCCGCTTCCTGCGCACCTCGGTCGCCTCCGGCGCCGGGCGGCTGCTTCCGCCGCAGGTGCTGCGGGTCGGCGTCGACGCCGAGGAGACCGACGGCGTACGTCCCGAGGGTCCCCGGTCTGACGGCCTGCGGGACGGGCTCGACCAGGCGCGGGTTCCGCAGCAGCGTCAGGTGGGCCTCGCCGAGCAGGGCGCCGGCTGGGGCCGGGTCATCGAGCAGCGGACGGCGCCCGAGGCGGAGCTGGACGACGCCGGCGCGGCCGAGCTGCTCGACGTGGTCGGGCAGTTGGTGGACCGGGCGAGGGCGGCCGGGGAGCTGCGCGGTGATGTGACCGTCGCCGATGTGCTCCTGGTGATAGCCACCGCGGCGCCCTCACTGCCGGACGCCACGCAGCAGGCCGCGGCCTCGTCGCGGCTGCTCGACATCCTGCTTGAGGGGCTCCGTTCGCGGCCGTCCTGAGGCTCAACTCCCTTGCACGGAGCGCTGGTTGGCGGCGGTGACGACCGCTCCCGAGCCTGCGGGCCTTCCCCGAAAGAGTGAGGGCCCGTGCCCGGGTGCGGTGGGAGCCCGGGGCTGAACTCCGTCCGGATCGGAGCGCGGCGGGGTTCAGACACAGTCGCTAAGTCTCCCCGGATGAGTGGTTGCCGGTCCTGGGACTCGGCTCCGCTTGTGCTCTGTGGCACGCTTGCCCGGTGGTCGGGTCTGAGCGTGCTTACGGGAGCTTCCGCGATGGGCGTTGAAGAGCGGGACGAGTCGCGCTCAGGCGGCGGCGGTCCGGAATCCGGTGGCCCTGACGGCGGTCTTCCGCCGCGCCAGGTGCCGAGCCAGGGCGGTCCCGGCGGAGGTTCGCCGGGCGGGCCAGCACCCGTTCCAGGGCAGCCCGGCGGGGATTCCGGTTCGGAGTTCGGCGAGCTCGGCGCGACCGTGCTGCCCGGGCCCTGGGGGCCGATGGACGGCGTCGGGGAGCCGGGCTCGACGGTGCCGCCGCAGCGCGAGGGCGGGCTGCGCGAGGGCACGGCCCTGGGGATCGCGGAGGCCGGGCAGTCCGACGCCGACCTCATCCACGCCATGCGGACCGGCGACGACAGCGCGTACGAAGAGCTCTTCAGGCGCCACTCGGAGGCGGTGCGGCGCTACGCCCGCAGCTGCTGCCGCGACGCGCACACCGCCGACGACCTGACGGCGGAGGTCTTCGCGCGGACGCTTCAGGCGGTACGCGGCGGGGCCGGGCCCGAACACGCCGTGCGCGCCTACCTGATGACCACCGTGCGGCGGGTCGCGGCCTCCTGGACGCGGACCGCCAAGCGGGAGCAGCTCGTCGACGACTTCGCGGTCTTCGCCCAGCAGTCCGCGCGCTCGGCCGAGGTGTCCGACGACGACACCATCGATCTCGGCGCCGAAGTGCGGGCCATGCACGAGGCCGAGCAGACGCTGGCCATGCAGGCGTTCCGCTCGCTGCCCGAGCGCTGGCAGGCGGTGCTCTGGCACACCACCGTCGAGGAGGAGTCGCCCAGCGAGATCGCGCCGCTGTTCGGGCTGACCGCCAACGCCACGGCGGTGCTCGCCAGCCGGGCCAGGGAGGGCCTCAAGCAGGCCTACCTCCAGGCCCACGTCTCCAGCGCGCTGACCTCCGGCGGGGACTGCGCGCGCTATGCCGACCGGCTCGGCGCGTACGCGCGGGGCGGGCTGCGGATGCGGGCCGAGCGCGGGCTCAGCAAGCATCTGGAGGAGTGCGCGAACTGCCGGGTCGCGGTCGTCGAGCTCAAGGACGTCAACGCCGGGATTCCCGCGCTGCTTCCGGTCGCGGTCATCGGCTGGTTCGCCGCCGGGTTCTCGCTCAAGGCCGCCGGAGTCGTGGCGGGCGGCGCCGCCGGGGCCGCCGGCGCGGGTGCCGCGGCCGCGGCGACGGGCGGCAGTTCGTCCGGCGGGACGGCGGGAGGTGCCGCGGCCTCCGAGGGGCTTGGCGCCCCGGCCAAGGCCGGGATCGCCGCGGCGGTGGCCGTCGCGGTGGCGGCGGGCGTCGTGTTCGCGCTGACCGGCCACGATGCGCCGCCGGCCAAGCCCGACGCGAAGCCGCCCGCGGTGGCGCCCGTCGTACCGCAAAAGCAGCCGCCGCCCTCGCCGCCCGCGGCCCCCGCGCCGAAGCCCGCGCCTCCGGCGCCGCCCGCGCCGAAGAAGCCGGCGGCCCAGCCGACGCCGCCCAAGCCGACGCATCCCCGGCCCACGCCGCCCCGGCCGGTGCCGCCGCCCAAGCCGACCCCGCCGAAGCCGACGCCTCCCCCGCCGCCGCCCGCGCCGACCGTGTTCCAGGTGAACCGCCTGCAGTACGGCGTGCTCGGCGACGGCACCAAGCCCGAGGTTCGGCTCGGCGAATCCAGCTGGCTGTGGCAGCGCTCGGGCATGCGGATCGGCGAGCAGCGGTATCCGCACGGGGTGACCGTGCACGGCCGGTCCTCGGTGACCATCGACCTCAACCGCCAGTGCCGTACGTACGACGCGTACGCGGGCGTGGACGACCTGACGATGGGGCTCGGGGCGGTGCGGTTCTCGCTGTACGGGGACGGGGCGAGGCTCTGGCAGTCCCCGGTGGTGCACGGCGGCGACCCGGCGGTGCCGGTGCACGCCGACATCTCGGGCCGCGGGACGATCCGCCTCGTCGTCGAACCGGCGGGCCCGTTCGGCGGCGCGACGCTGGCGGACTGGGCACAGTCGCAGATCAGCTGCGAATAGCTCCGGTGGCACCCCGGATCGGCTAGCGGGCGACCGCATCCAGGACCAGCACGACCTCGGCGGGGGTCAATGCCGCTCCGGCGGCCCGTTCCGCCTCGTACCGCTCGGGCGTGAGCGCGCGCCGGGCCCGTGCCGTGACGGATTCCTCGATCTCCTGCTCCGGTACGGAGTGTGGGATTCCGGCGCGCCAGACGGTGGCCGCCGCCAGGACCCGTACCGCGCGGGCGTGCTCGTCGAGGTCGCCGAGGAGCTGGGCCGCGCGCTCGGCCACGTGGGCCAGGACGATCTCGGTGCACTCGGCGCCGGCCGCCGTGCGCAGGGCGTCGGCCATGGCCCGCAGGCCCGGGAGCGGGCCCGACTCGGCGGCGATGATCCGGGCGCCCAGCGCGTCGAGCAGCGCGGCGAAGTGCGGGGGCAGCGGGCCCGTCATGGCGAGTTCGACGGCCTGCTCGCGCAGGGTGCGGGCGGCGGCGGGCTCGCCCCGGTCGAGGGCGATGGTGGCGAGCAGCGAGTGGATGTACGGAGTGGCGTCGCCGACCCGGTAGCGGTCCGCCTCCGCGGAGGCCTCGGCCAGGGACTTCTCGGCGGAGTCCAGGTCTCCGCTGCGGTAGGCGAGTTCGGCGACCCGGGCCATGAGGAACGGCGCCTCGTGGTGGGCGCCCACCTCGCGGGCCAGTTGCAGCGCCTCCTCGTAGGCGGGCTTGGCCTGCTCGGGGAGGCCGCGCATCATCGCGGCCTCGGCGGCGGCGCTGGCCACCTGGGCGCGCATCCAGCGGTCGCCCACCCGGCGGCCGAGCTCGCGCAGTTCGGCGAGGTCGTCGTCGATGCCCGCGAAGCCGCCGGGCGTGTCGATGGCCATGTGCGCACGGAACATCAGGGCCACTCCGGTCGCCCATGCGTCGCCGTGGCGGCGGCAGTTGACGACGACGGCGTCGATCGACTCGCGCACCAGGCCCGGGGTGTCGGTGAAGAACGTGGTGAACGGCCAGAGCAGCCCGGGGAAGCGGGCCGCCTCGGGCCCGCCGACCTCGAAGGCCTGCCGGAGCTGGACGAGGCGGTCCTGCACGACGGGGCTGTCGAGGCCCTCGCGGGGGTTGGCGTCGGAGAGCAGGAAGAACCGGAGCAGGTCGAGGTGGAGCCGTGGCCAGTGGCGCGGGTCGCAGTCCCCGGCGGGCGTCGGCGAGAGCTCGGCGACGGCCCGGCCCCAGGCGGCGCCTTCGGTCCGGTAGTTGCGCAGCCACCAGAACCAGCCCATGGACAGGGCGAGTTCGGTGGCTGCCACCTCGTCGGCGGTGGGCGGGGTCGTCGTGCGGCGCAGGACGGCCCGGATGTTGTCGAGCTCGGCCTCCAGGCGGCCGATCCAGGGGAGCTGGTCGCCCGAGCGGATTCTGGGTTCGGCCCGGCGGGCCAGGTCGCGGTAGTACGCGGTGTGGGCGTCGGCGGCCTCGCGCAGCGCCTCGGGGGTCTCGGCGGCACGCTCGGCGGCGTACTCGTGGATGGTCTCCAGCATGCGGTAGCGCATGCCGGCGCCGTCGGGCGCGGGGACCGCGATGACCAGGGACTTGTCGACGAGGGCGGCGAGGACGTCGGTGGGATCGGCGGCGCCCTGGGCGCCTTCGGTGGCTGCGGCGCCTTCAGCGGCGCCGGCCGGGTGCGTGGTGGCGCACACCGCCTGGGCGGCCGCGAGGTCCCAGCCGCCGGCGAAGACGGAGGCGCGGCGCAGGACGGCGCGTTCGGGTTCGTCGAGCAGGTCCCAGGACCAGTCGACGACGGCCCGCAGGGTCTGCTGTCTCGGCAGTACGGTGCGGCTTCCGCTGGTGAGCAGGCGGAAGCGGTCGTCGAGCCGGTCGGCGATCTGACGAGGTGTCAGTACGCGGAGTCTCGCCGCGGCCAGTTCGATGGCGAGCGGGAGCCCGTCCAGGCGACGGCAGATTTCGGCGACGGCCTCGGGGTCGGCGTCCTGGTCGAAGTCGGGGCGTACGGCGCGGGCGCGTTCGGCGAACAGGCGGTGGGCCGGGACGGGCGGCAGCGGCTCGACCGGGCGGACCGCCTCGCCGGGTACGCCCAGCGGCTCGCGGCTGGTGGCGAGGATGCGGAGCCGGGGGCAGCGGGTGAGGAGCGCCTCGGCGAGGTGGGCCGCGGCGTCGATGACGTGCTCGCAGTTGTCGAGGACGAGCAGGGTGTCCGGGCGGCGGGAGAGGTCCTCGACCAGGCGGGCGGTCGGGTCGTCGTGGCCGGGCGCCGGGCCGGCCTGCGGCAGCAGGATCGTCTCGCGCAGGCCGAGCGCGGAGACCACGGCGCCGGGGACGGCGTCGGGGTGGTCGAGCGGGGCGAGCTCGACGAGCCAGGCGGCCGCGTCCGACCCCGCTGCCGCCTGTTCCGCGAGCCGGGTCTTGCCGGTGCCGCCGGGGCCGGTGAGGGTGACGAGCCGCGACGCGGCCAAGTCGGCCCGGATCAGGGCCAGTTCGGGCTCGCGGCCGACGAAGGAGGTCAGACGGGGGCGGAGGTTGCCTTCCGTGGGGCGCGGGGCTTCGGGCGGCTCGGCGGGGCCGGGGCCTTCGGCGGAGGGCTGGGCGTCCTCGGCGGGGTGCGTGGGGGCGGCCTCCAGCAACTCCGCGTACAGGGAGGTCAGTTCTGGACTGGGGTCCGCGCCGAGAGACTCTGCCAAGATGCGGCGGGCCTTCTCGTACGCCGCCAGGGCGTCCGCCCTTCGGCCCTCGTTCCTCAGCGTACGGATCAGCTGGGCGTGCAGCGTCTCGTCGTACGGGTGCGAGGTGAGCAGCTCCGTCAGTTCGGGGAGCAGCGCGCTCGTGGCGCCTCGCCTCAGGTCGGCCTCGATGCGGTTGCGCTGCGCGGCCAGGCGCTGGGCTTCGGGGCGTACGGCGGCGTCCCGTTCCGGGAGGTCCGCGAGGGCGTCGCCGCGCCACAGGGCGAGCGCCGCGCGCAGGGTGCGGGCGGCGGACTCCGGGTCGCCCCCGGCAAGCTGGGCCGCGCCCGCTGCCGTGCGGTCCTCGAACTCGTGCAGGTCGATCGCGTCGCGCGGGGCGGTCAGGCGGTATCCGGCGGGGCCCGACTCCACGGCCGCTCTGCCGAGGGTGCGGCGGAGCCTTCCCACCAGGGCCTGGAGGGCGGCGGGGGCGTCCTGTGGTGGATCGCCCGCCCATACGTCGTCGATCAGGGTGGGTACGGGTACGGGGCGCGGGGCACGCAGCGCCAGCGCGGCCAGCAGGGTGCGCAGCCTGGGCCCGCCGAGGGGTATGGCGGTGCCGTTGTCGTCGTGCGCCTCTGTGGCGCCCAGGATCAGGTACCGCACGGTTGCCATTGTGACGGGGTTTGCCCGTGCGGGGGGAATCGTTTTCCTCGGCACGGCGGTTTTTCGGGCCGGGGGACTTTCCCACCCGCCCGCCCGTGACGGAGATGGAAATGGCTGGGCCACCAGTGGAGGCGCCTCGCCATCGGCAGCCGCCCCGCCTTGGGGCGGGCAGATATCTCCCACCCGACCGACCGCGACGCGGATCGGAAACGCCGGACCGCCAGCGGCGCCACCTCACCGCCGGTGGCCAACCATCGGTGGGACGACCCGGTGGGACAGCCCCCTCAAGACCGCAACGTAGGCCGCCGAGGCGGAACCACCCCTCCCGCCACCGCCCGCTGCCTCGGCGCTGCCGTGCCCGTCCAACAGGTGCCCCGGCGGGACAGCAGGCGCCGCAGCCACAGTTCCGTCGAGATCAGGTCCGCCAGGCCGTCCAGCGGGAGAGGTTCGCCTTCGGCCGCCGCTCGCAGCGCCTTGCGGATCGTGCGGGCTTCGATCAAACCCGCGTCCGCGAGCAGCGGTGCTTCGAAGAGGGAGATCAGCGGGTCGGCCGACTGACGCAGGCCCGCCCTGGCTGCGGCCGTCGAGGGGGCGTGGGACGGGGTGCCCCAGCCCGGGGGCAGGTCGCGGACCCCGGATGCCGAAAGCACCGTGCGCAGGATCGTCGCGCGGGCGCCCGGCTGGACCCGCAGGGATTCCGGCAGGGCCCGGCACGCCCGTACCACCTGGTTGTCCAGGAACGGGGCGTGCAGGCGCTGGCTGCGTACCTCCGCGGCCTGCTCCAGGATGCGGTGGTCCGCCGCGTAACGGGCGAGCGCCGCCGACGCGCGGGCCTCCCCCGGGCGCTGCGACGGGGCCGGGCGGGTCGCCGAGGCCATCAGGCGAACCGATACTTCGGCGAGTGCTTCCCCGGTCAGCCAGCGGGCCGCCGGGCCGGGGCGCGTCCATGACAGTGCCGCCAACGAGATCGACAGCGGGCTCGCCGCGTCGTCCGGGCGGGGCGAGCCCAGGCCGTCCGCCGCCGACGAGCGCAGCGCGTCCGCCGCCGATTCGATGCCGGTCCGGTACGGGGTCCGGGCCAGGCGGCGGGCCGCTCTGTAGACCGTCAGGGGGACGAAAAGAGAGTTCGCTGTTGGGCCTCCCGCCTTCGCCAGTGCCGTTGCCGGGCGGAGCAGGTGGCGGCGCTGACGGTCCATCAAAAGGTCGGCCAGGCGCGCCGGATGGGCGTCCAGGACTTGGCGGGCGCCGCTTCCCGTGAAGTGGTCCGCGCTGCCCGCGAGGAGGCGCCGGCGGTGGCGGGGGGCCGCGATCAGGGACGGGCCCGGCTCGTCGGTCAGGGGGCCTTCGAGGTCCGCGTACGGCAGGTACTCCTCGTCTCCCGTCACCACCACGTGGTGCAGGCGGGGGTTGGCGGCCATCGCCCCGGCCCGTTCCAGCTCGGCCTGGCGGCCCGCTCCCGGCACCGTGAGGTCGTTGAAGGTGACGGCGAGCAGGCGCTCGCCCGCGCCCGTGCCGTGCCCGAGCACCGTGCCCGGCACCCCGGGCAGCCCCGCCGCGAGCAGCGCGAGGGTCGCGGAGGCGGGGCCTCCGGAGAGGTCGGCCCCTATGCCGGGGGCCGGGCCCCCGCGGGCGGCGCGCCGCTCGGCCGGGCCCATGCCGGGGACCGGGCCGGGGTCGGGCGGCAGGGTCTCGGGGGCGTGCCGGGGTGCGGTGAGCCTGGCCCGTACCGCCGACACGAGGGCGTCGCGGACGCCCTCCACCGCGGCGGCGGGCGCCAGTTGGGGCGCGGCCACCGCGAGCGAGGCGACCGGCTCGTACCCGGTGATCTCGCGCGAGCCCTCGCGCAGGACGAGCGCGTGGCCGGGCGGGATGCGGCGCACACCCGCGTACGGGGTGGAGTCGCCGAGCGCCTCGGGCACGTCGGGGCAGGCGAGCAGGGCGGCGAGGTGGCCGATGTCGAGCTGGGCCTCGATGAGGTCGGCGAGCGGAAGTGCCGCCGTTCCATAGGCCGTTCCGCCCGCCCAGGGGGTGTAGAAGACGGGCCGGGCGCCGGCCAGGTCGCCGACGACCGTGACACGGCGGGCCACTTGGGCGACGGCCGTGTAGCTGCCGGGCCAGGCGGAGAGGTGGCGCAGCGCTCCCCCGCGCGCGGCGAAGAGGCCGACCCTGAGCTCCTCGTCGGTGGCGGCGCAGCAGCCCAGTACGGCCAGGCGGGTGTCGGCGCCGACGCTCACGATGCGGATCTCGTCGGGTCGCCAGTCGCCCACCGCCCACAGCGGATCCGGGTCGCCCCACAGGAGTTGGGCCCCGACGGGGTGGACCGTGCGCCCCTCCTCGGGCTCGCCGACGGAGCCTGCCGTGCCGTACCCGCCCGTACCGTAACCGCCCGCGCGGAAGCTTGCGGCGACGCTGCTCCACCCCACCAACCACCGCATCGCGCCTCCACAGGCTGTGGACAACTAGTGGACAACCCCGGGCCGACCCTCGATGTGACGATCCGTCAGGTGCTCGGCGCCGGGCCCATTACTGGACTCAGCGCTGGGTCCGGTACTGGGCTCGGTACGGGCCGAAGGAGGCCGGGACCCCATGCTGCCACGACAACGGCGCCCCGGAGGGGCTACGGGTAGCGGGCGCAAAAAGTGAATTCGCCTCGGCAGGTGGCCGATTGGTGTCGCTCCCGGGGCGTACGGAACCCGCCACCGGTGATCGACAACCGGCTCCGGGGCCCTCGACCGAGGGGCGATATCCAGCCATTCTCGGAGTGCGGCGGGCTCGTCACACCCGCCTCCGGGGGCCCTCAACACACAGTCCGGGAGGCGCTGTTCGCCTCCCGGACCGGTCCGCCGCCCGCGGGGATTGAGGCGGCGGTGTCCCCCAGCCCGCTGGATCCATGCAGCGGGCCGACCCACGCACCACACATGGAAGCGCTCCCCTGGGGGACCCGCGAGAGCGCACGGCCGGGCGCACGGCCACACGGCAGGAGCGCGGCGGCGGCCGGTCCCGCCTCACCCCCGGCGCAACGGTCCGCCGATCGCGCCGCGCCCGCGGGTGTCAGCAACTGTTCGTACGGAAAACAATCTCGCCATACGGAAGACCGCCTCTTAACGGTCGGGATGCGGCGAACTACGCTGTGTTTACTGCTGTTCCCCACGAGCGGCATATTCCCGAGGGCTCGGCCACATGCTTTTGCGGCCGACGATCCGGACACCACACCGCCCGGGGGAACGCCGTCTGTGTCGAGGGGTGGCGCATGTCCAGGGAGCAACGCGGGCCGAACGAGAAGCTCGGCACCGTTCTCGCCCTCGCGGGAATAAGCAACGCGGGCCTGGCGCGACGGGTCAACGACCTCGGCGCGCAGCGGGGCCTGACCCTTCGCTACGACAAGACCTCCGTGGCCCGGTGGGTCTCCAAGGGCATGGTGCCCCAGGGCGCCGCGCCCCATCTCATAGCGGCGGCGATCGGCGCCAAGCTGGGCCGGCCCGTCCCACTGCACGAAATCGGCCTCGCGGACGCGGATCCGGCCCCCGAGGTCGGGCTCGCCTTCCCGCGCGACGTGTCGGAGGCGGTGCGCTCGGCGACCGATCTGTACCGGCTGGATCTGGCCGGGCGGCGGGCCGGCGGCGGCATCTGGCAGTCCCTCGCGGGCTCGTTCGCGGTCAGCGCGTACGCGACGCCCGCGTCCCGCTGGCTCATAACGCCCGCCGACTCCTCGGTCGCCCGCAGCGTCGAGCTGACCGACCTGCCGCCGCTGAAGGTCGGCCACAGCGATGTCGCCAAGCTGCGCGAGGCGGCCGAGGACGCCCGCCGGTGGGACTCCAAGTACGGCGGCGGCGACTGGCGTTCGTCGATGGTGCCCGAGTGCTTACGGGTCGACGCGGCCCCGCTGCTGCTCGGTTCGTACAGCGACGAGGTGGGCCGCGCGCTGTTCGGCGCGACCGCCGAACTGACCAGGCTCGCCGGGTGGATGGCCTTCGACACCGGCCAGCAGGAGGCCGCCCAGCGCTACTACATCCAGGCGCTGCGGCTCGCGCGCGCCGCGGCCGACGTGCCGCTCGGCGGCTATGTGCTCGCGTCGATGTCGCTCCAGGCCACTTACCGCGGCTTCGCCGACGAGGGCGTCGACCTCGCGCAGGCCGCCGTCGAGCGCAACCGCGGGCTCGCCACCGCCCGCACCATGTCCTTCTTCCGGCTCGTGGAGGCGCGCGCCCACGCCAAGGCCGGCGACGGGCACCCCGCCGAGGCCGCCCTGAAGGCCGCCGAGGCCTGGCTGGAGCGCTCGCGCGACGGCGACTGCGACCCGTCCTGGCTCGGCTTCTACTCCTACGACCGCTTCGCGGCGGACGCGGCGGAGTGCTACCGCGACCTGAAGGCGCCCCGCCAGGTGCGCCGCTTCACCGAGCACGCGCTGTCGCGGCCCACCGAGGAGTTCGTCCGCTCGCACGGGCTGCGGCTCGTGGTGAGCGCGGTGGCCGAGCTGGAGTCGGGCAACCTGGACGCGGCGTGCGCGGCGGGCACCCGGGCGGTCGAGGTCGCGGGCCGGATCTCCTCGGCCCGTACGACCGAGTACGTCCGCGATCTGCTGCACCGCCTGGAGCCGTACGGGGACGAGCCGAGGGTCGCCGAGCTGCGCGAGCGCGCCAGGCCGCTCCTGGTGACCCCGGCGTAGACCCCTCCACCGGACGTTTACCGGGATTGTCAGTGGGTCAGTGCAGTATGTGGTGAGGGGGTCCGGGGCCGTCCTCCGGGAAAGACGCGACCGGGGTGGGAGGTGTGTGGGTGACGACGACGTACGACTGCGATGTGCTGGTGGTCGGCGGCGGGATCGTGGGTCTGTCGACGGCGTACGCCCTCACGCAGGCCTCGCCCGGGACACGCGTGGTGGTCCTGGAGAAGGAGAGCGGCCCCGCCCGGCACCAGACGGGGCGCAACAGCGGGGTCATCCACAGCGGCATCTACTACAAGCCGGGCTCGCTCAAGGCGCGCTTCGCGGTGCGGGGAGCGGCCGAGATGGTCGAGTTCTGCGCACGGCACGGCATCGCCCACGAGGTCACCGGCAAGCTCATCGTGGCCACCGAGCGCGCCGAGCTGCCCCGGCTGCACGCGCTGGTCCAGCGCGGCCGGGAGAACGGCATCCCGGTGCGCGAGCTGGGCCCGGCCCAGATAGCGGCGTACGAGCCGGAGGTCCGCGGCCTGGCCGCGATCCACGTCGGCACGACCGGGGTGTGCGACTACGGGGCGGTGGCGGCCCGCCTCGCCGAGCTGTCCGGCGCCGATGTGCGGTACGGCGCGGAGGTCGTCCGCATCGACCGGCGCCCCTCGCTGGGCGTCGCCGTGCGCACCGCCGACGGCACGGTGCTGCGCGCCCGGGCCCTGGTGAACTGCGCGGGCCTGCACTGCGACCGGGTGGCGCGGCTCGCGGGCGACGACCCGGGGGTACGGATCGTGCCGTTCCGCGGCGAGTACTACGAGCTGGCCCGGCCCGGCCTGGTCAAGGGCCTGGTCTACCCGGTGCCCGACCCAGCGTTCCCCTTCCTCGGCGTCCACCTCACCCGGGGTGTCGACGGCTCGGTCCACGTCGGCCCCAACGCGGTGCCGGCCGCGGCCCGCGAGGGCTACGACTGGCGCACGGTCCGCCCCGCCGAGCTGGCCGGCACCCTCGGCTGGCCCGGCACTTGGCGGATAGCCCGCCGCCACTGGCGCTACGGCGCGGGCGAACTGCACCGCTCCTGGTCGAAGCGAGCCTTCACGGAAGCGGTCCGCCGTCTGCTCCCCGAGGTGGCGGAATCGGACCTGCGCACGGCCCCGGCGGGAGTCCGAGCCCAGGCCGTCCTGAGGGACGGCACCCTGGTGGACGACTTCCTGATCCGGGAAACCCCGAGAGTGGTCCACGTGCTCAACGCCCCGAGCCCGGCGGCGACGGCGTCGTTGCCGATCGGCAGAGAGGTGGCGACCCGGGTCCTGGCAACCCTGCCGCACCCCTAGCCCGGCCATCCGTCCGCGCAGTTCCCCGCGCCCCTAAAGTCCCGGCTCCGTCCGCGGGCCGCGGTCGGTTCTCGCGCGGTTCCCCGCGCCCCTGGGGGTTTCAGGGGGCCGGGGTTAATGGGGGGGACTTCCTCTGGTGTGCGGGCCCGGCAGGTGCCTCCTAGGAGCGCGGGGGTGTGACATTGTGCGGCTCCGCCGCGTGGGCGCGACCAGCCACAGACGACCCGCACCCGACCACAAAGACGCGGAAGCACTCCCGCCCCACCGGGGCAAACCGTAAATACCCGGGGTCCGGGGCCGAGCCCCGCTGACGCCAGCGCCCCCGCCACCACCAGGGTCGTAGAATTGGCCGCATTGTGTCTGAGCACCCCCACACCCCAGAAGCCCCGGCCGCGGCGGCGACCGAAAAGGTCCTGCCCAGGAACAAGGCACCCCGATTCCCGGGCGGCCCGGCGGCCGACCCCGCCGGCTCGCACCACGAACGCCGCATCCGCAGCTTCCAGCCCCGCCGCAGCCGCGTCACCACCGGCCAGGGCGAGCACCTGGAGCGGCTGTGGCCGGTGTGGGGCTTCGACATCGACGGGCTGCGCAAGGTCGACCTGGCCGGGATGTTCGACGGGCTGCCCGTCGTCCTGGAGATCGGGTTCGGCATGGGCGAGGCCACCGCGCAGATGGCCGCGGACGACCCCGCCACCGGCATCCTCGCCGTGGACGTGCACACCCCCGGCCAGGGCAACCTCCTCGGCCTCGCCGAGCGCGGCGGCATGAGCAACATCCGCGTCGCCAACGGTGACGCGATCATCCTGCTGCGCGAAATGCTGGAGCCGGACGCCCTGGACGGCCTGCGCGTGTACTTCCCGGACCCGTGGCCCAAGAAGCGGCACCACAAGCGCCGCCTGATCCAGCCCGAGTTCCTCTCGCTCGCCGCGACGCGGATGAAGCCCGGCGCCCTACTGCACTGTGCGACGGACTGGGAGGACTACGCCGAGCAGATGCTGGAAGTCCTCAGCGCGCACCCCGACTTCGAGAACACGGCGGAGGGCGGCGGCTACGCGCCCCGGCCCGCGTTCCGGCCTCTGACGCGGTTCGAGGGGCAGGGGCTCGACAAGGGCCACGTGGTGCACGACCTGCTGTTCCGACGGGTCGGGCACAGCGGGTAGTGCAGGCACCGTCGCGGATTGTCAGTGACCCTCGTTAGGGTCGTCTGGTGTCCTTCGAGTCGCTTCCGCATCGCCCGCATCCCGGGCAGGCGCCCCAGCAGGCCGGGCCGGCCATTGCGGCCCAGCCCGTTCCGGCGTGCGCGGACGAGCCCCGGTTCGATGCGGTCCCGCCGGACCGGTCGAAGTGGCGCTACCGGCCGCGCCGTGACTTCTGGCGTTCCAAGGCGGTCCGCGCGGGCGCGCTGATCACCCTGCTCGCCCTGTGCGGCCTGGTCATCCTCGCGCTCGTACGGGAACAGACGGGCACCGAGGGGTTCCTCGTGGGGCTCGGGCTCGCGGTGCTTCCGGTGCCGCTGCTCGGCGCCGCGTTCCGCTGGCTGGACCGGGTCGATCCCGGGCCGTGGCGCAACCTCCTGTTCGCCCTGGCGTGGGGCGCCTGCGCCGCCGCGCTGGTGGCGATCATCGCCAACTCGTTCGCGACGCGCTGGATAGCCACGGCCACCGCCGACCCCTCCTCGGCCGACCATCTGGGCGCCAGTGTCATAGCCCCGATAGTCGAGGAGAGCGCGAAGGCGGCGGCCGTCCTGCTGCTCTTCCTCTTCAGGAGACGCGACTTCAAGGGGATCGTCGACGGCGTGGTCTTCGCCGGTTTCACCGCGACCGGCTTCGCCTTCACCGAGAACATCCTCTACTTGGGCAACGCGTTCGGCGAGGACCAGGCCAGTCACAGCGGAGGCTCTACGACGGCGGCGACCTTCTTCGTACGGGTCGTCATGTCGCCGTTCGCGCACCCGCTGTTCACGGTGCTCACCGGCATCGGGTTCGGCGCGGCCGCGCTCGCGCCGCCCGGCAAGCGGCTGCGCCGGGTCGTGTTCCCGCTGGGCGGCCTGGTGTGCGCGATGGGCATGCACGCCCTGTGGAACAGCTCGACGCTGTTCGGGGTGTACGGCTTCTACATCGTGTACGGGGCGTTCATGGTGCCGGTGTTCGGGCTGCTCACCTGGCTCGCGATCTGGAGCCGGCAGCGCGAGCTGCGCACGGTCGCCGCCGAGCTGCCCGCCTACGCCGCGGCCGGCTGGCTCGGGCCCGCGGAGCCGCTCGCGCTGTCGTCGATGCGGGCCCGCGCGGCGGCCCGCGACTTCGCGCACCGCACGTTCGGGGGGAAGCCGGCGGCGCGGGCGGTCGCCGAGTACGAGGCGTTCGCGACCGCGCTCGCCTTCCTGCGGCACCGCGCCTACCGCAGCGCGGGCGCCGTCGGCCCCGGCCCCGACTTCGCGGCCCGCGAGCAGGAGCTGCTCCACCATCTGTGGGAGCGCAAGCCGGTCGCAGGCCCGGCGCTGCTGTACGCGGCGGGGGCCACGGGCCGGATCTGGCTGCCCCCGCAGCCGGGCCCGCCCCACCCCTACACCCAGCACGCGCAGTACGCGCCGTACGTTCCCTACGTTCCGCAGGTTCCCTACGGGCGGCCGGGCCCGGCCGGGGGCCCGGGGCAGTACAACCCGTACCTACGCTGAGGCGGCCGTCAGCTCGGAGAGCTGTGCCTCGGTCAGCTCCAGGTCGGCGACCGCGAGCAGCGCCGGGAGCTGCTCGACGGTACGGGCCGAGGCGATGGGCGCGGCGACGGTCGGCCGGGCGGCCAGCCAGGCCAGCGCCACCGTGGCGATCTCGGCGCCGGTCTCCTGGGCGATCCGGTCCAGCGCGGCGAGCACCTTGCGGCCCCGCTCGGTCTCCAGGTGCTGGCCCGCGCCCTCGGCCCGCTGGCTGTTCACCGACTGGCCCGGACGGTACTTGCCGGTGAGGAAGCCGGAGGCGAGCGCGAAGTAGGGGACGGCGGCCAGGCCGGCGCGGGACGCGGTCTCCTGGAGGGCGCCCTCGTAGGTGCCGCGCGAGACCAGGTTGTAGTGCGGCTGGAGCACCGCGTACTTGGCGAGGCCCTCGCGGTCGGAGAAGTCCAGGGACTCCTGGAGCCGCTCCGGGCTGATGTTGGAGGCGCCGAGGGCGCGGACCTTGCCGTCCCGCACCAGCTGGTCGAGGGCGGTGACGATCTCCTCGACGGGGACGGAGGGGTCGTCGAAGTGCGTGTAGTACAGGTCGATGTAGTCGGTGCCGAGGCGGCGCAGCGACTCCTCCACGGCGGCCTTGATGTTGGCCGGAGCCAGGCCCTTGTACCCGGGCAGGGCGCCGACCTTGGTGGCCACGACCACGTCGTCCCGGTTGCCGCGGGCGGCCAGCCACTTCCCGATGATCGTCTCGGACTCGCCGCCGGAGTTGCCCTCCGCCCAGGCCGAGTACAGGTCGGCGGTGTCGACGAAGTTGCCGCCGCCGTGGGTGTAGGCGTCCAGGACGGCGAAGGACTGGTCCTGGTCGGCCGTCCAGCCGAAGACGTTGCCGCCGAGGGAGAGGGGGAAGACGGAGAGGTCGGAGCTGCCGAGCGTACGGAGAGAGGTCATGGGGTGATCAACTCCCTTACGGGGGCGGCTATTCCGGGGCGCCCCGCGCAAGGACAACCCTGCTAGGGGCGCGGGGAACTGCGCGACCAGCCGCGTACGGCCCGAGCGCGAAAGCGGGGTTAGGGGTTCAGCCCCTTCGACTGGAGCCACGTCATCGGGTCGATGCCCGTGCCGGAAGGCGTGTGCACCTCAAGGTGGAGGTGCGGGCCCGTCACGTTGCCGGTCGCACCGACCCGCCCGATGACATCCCCCGTGGACACCTTCTGCCCCACGCTCACCGCCAGCGACGACTGGTGGCAGTACCAGAGCTCACTGCCGTCATCCAGCGTGATCACCGTGCGGTAGCCGTACGCACCGGCCCAGCCCGCCGACTTGATCGTGCCGGAGTGGATCGCCTTGAGCGGCGTGCCCGTGGGGGCCGCGAAGTCGAGGCCGGTGTGGTGGCCGGAGGACCACATCGAGCCGGCCTCGCCGAAGGTGGAGGTGATCGTGTACGAGCCGACCGGCAGCGAGTAGCTCGCGGCCAGCTTGGCCAGCCGCTCCTCTTCCGCCTTCTTGGCCGCTGCCTCCTCGGCCGCCTTCTTCTCGGTGGCGGCCTTCGCGGCGGCCGCGTCCTGCTTGGCCTTGGCGTCGGCGGCCGCCTTCTCCGCCGCGGCCTTCTGCGCGGCGGCCTTCGCCTCGGCGATCGCACCGGCCTTCTGCTGCTCGGCCTGCTGGAGGATGCGGGCGCGCAGCGCCTCACCCGCGTCGGTGGCGCCCTGCTCGGCCTCGCTCGTGGAAAGACCGGTCATGGTCAGCGGCGCGGCGGCGATCTTCTGATCGGCCCTGGCGGCGGCGGTCTTCGGGGCGTCCGGGCTGTCGTGCGAGACCAGCTCGCCGACGCCGGGCAGCGACCCGAGGTCGGGCAGGCTCTCGGATATGGAGTCCGGCAGCGATATGGAGACCGGCGGCTTGGTCTGCGCGGTGGCCATGCCGCCCGCGCCGACCGCGGCGATGACGCCGACGCCCAGCACGGTGGAGCTGCGGGCGAGCCCGCCGCGCTGCTTGGCCACCCGGTGCCGGCCGCGGACCGGGCGCACGGACTCCTCGGTCGGGTCCCACTCCTCCCAGCTCTCGGTCTCGCCGGGTACGTCCCCGTACAGCGAAACCGGAGATGTGGGGGTGTCGAGGGCAGGCTCGTTGGACGCCACGAGGGCGCGCTCCTTTCCTTCCTTCTCGCCTACCGGGTTAGCTGACGGGTTCGGAGCAGGAAGGTCTCCTACGAGTGCCCATGACGGACGCCCGATTCACCCCACGTTGGTGGTTCCCCGGTTCCCTCGCGGGATTCGGCGCATGCGCACGGTGCCGCCTTTGCGGCGGCTGGGACAACCGCGCTGCGTTATCGAACGTTAATAGACGGCGGGGGTGGAATCCAAGCCGTTCCCACTGATCGTTAACGGTCCTGGCCAGGACTTAGTGCCCCATAACCGGTTCAAACCGGGCGAGTTGACAACCTCTCAGGGTCACCCTCGTCACACCTGCTTTCTGACGGTGTGTCAATTGTTATGCGCAGGGAGACCTTTCGAGCACACACGGTGACGCCCTCACGCCACGGTGACCGTGCTACTTCACGATCCTCACCGTGCGGCGCCGCTCCGGCTGGCCCTCGGCCGGGCGGGCCACCGCGAGCAGCGCCATGTCGTCGCTGGCGCCGCCGCCCGTGTAACGGCGTACGTCGTCGACGAGCGCGTCCAGGACCTCGTCCGGGCCGGGGAAGATCGCGCCGCGCAGCCGGGCTCCGGGGTCGTAGAAGACGCCCGACCCGTCGCGCGCCTCGGACAGGCCGTCGGTGTAGAGCAGCAGCGTCGCGCCCGCCGGGAAGGGGTACGCGTCCGCCCGGTCCGGCCACACCCCGAGGTCTGCCATGCCGAGCGGCAGCGCGGGCTCGGCCGGCACGAGCATGTCGAGGGAGCCGTCCGCGTGCAGCATGAACGGCTCGGGGTGCCCCCGGTTCACCAGGCGTACGGCGCCCTCGCCGCGCGGGATCTCGGCGAGCAGCGCCGTGGTGAACCCCTCGGCCGCATCCAGCCGGTCGCGCCGGGTGCCCTCGCGGGCCAGCGCCCGCTCCAGGCGCTGGGTGACCGCCTCCAGGGAGGACTCCTGCTCGGCGGCCTCCCGGAACGCGCCGATCACCACGGCGACGGCCTCCACCGCCTGGAGACCCTTGCCGCGCACGTCGCCGACGATGAGCCGGACCCCGTACGGGGTGTCCTGCACGGCGAACAGGTCGCCGCCGATGAAGGCGTCCGCCTGCGCCGCCTCGTACCGCGCGGCGACGTTGAGCCCGCCGATGCGGGCCGCGGGCGTGGGCAGCACGGCGCGCTGGGCGGTCTCCGCGATGACGCGCTGGGAGGCGAGCTTCTCGCCGCTGCGGCGCAGGATGCGGTTGATGACGAGGGCGAGCGCGCCCACCGTGAGCACGGTGAACAGCTCGCTGGACCCTTCGCCCAGGTTGGGCAGATCGTGTATGAACCAGAGCGCCACGACGGCGACCACCGAGCCCAGGCCCACGAGAGCGGTGCCGCGGCCCGAGTAGAACGGGGCGGCGGCGACCGGCGCGCCCGCGAACAGCGCGGCGGCGGTCAGGTCGGGCGGGGTCGAGGCGTCGAAGATGAAGCCCACGACGACCAGCAGTACGGGTAGCGCCCGTACCAGGCGCCCTTCGCCCTCTGCTCGCTGCCGCACCCGTCCAGCCTGACGCCTTCCGGTTCCCCGGGCGACCCGGGCGCACCCGAGCGGGTGGTCGGACACAGGCCCTCAGAGCCTGCGGCAGCGGTGGGGCCCCGGGCGTCCCCGGGAGCAGCTTCCCCTGGTGTGGCGATGGTTGGCGCCGTGGTCGGGCACGCACGGCAGCTCGACCCAGCCGCCGCGGTTCAGACGGCAGCCGTGCGCGGGGGCCGCGGACGCGGCGGCCGGCACCCCCTTGACGGGGACGGGCTCCCCCAGGTCCTCACAGCCGCTGAGGACGAAGGCGCACACGGCGAGCAGCAACACGACGGGCACCTTCCGCCGTGTCCCCACCCCTGTCCCCTTACTCGCGCGCTCACTCATGGCGCACGCGAGACTACTCCCCGCAGGCGCCCCGGGCGGCAGGACCATCCGTGAGGTGCCGCTCCGCGTACGCCTTCAGGGCGTCCCGGACGAAGGCCGCCGTGCCCTCGCCGTGCTGGTCGTAGTTGACGCCGAAGCGCGGGTCGTCGACGTACATCTGGCCGAGCCCTACGACGTACGACTTGCCGACACTCGCCGTGGTGGACAGCCAGGCGACATGGCGCCGGGCGATGTCCTGCGCCTCGTCGCCGTCGGCGGCGAGACCGGCCTCGTGCGCCCGGCCCCAGTCCCGGGCGATGTCCTCGTGCTCCTTCAGGAA
Source organism: Streptomyces sp. WM6378 (assembly GCF_001279695.1). GTDB lineage: Bacteria > Actinomycetota > Actinomycetes > Streptomycetales > Streptomycetaceae > Streptomyces. The sequence continues at coordinate 138,253 of NZ_LGDD01000133.1, read as the reverse complement.
CCCGTTGCGCTGTTCCTCGGTGAGCGAGCGCCACCAGCGGTCGCCCTTCTCGTAGGCGTCCCGCCCCCAGCGCCGGCTCACCTCCTCCTCGTACCGCGTGTGGTCGAAGCCGTCGAACACTTCCTCGGCCATGAGCTCCTCTCCCTTCTCGGTCTTGTGCAGGGTGGTCCGCACGGACGCGATCTGCCGCGTGATGCGCTCACGCTCCTGTTCGAGGAGGTGCAGATGGGTCCGCAGGGCGGCCGCCGGATCGCGCTCGCCCTCCAGGAGCTCGCCGATCACCGGCAGCGAAAGGCCCAGCTCGCGCAGGAGCAGGATCCGCTGGAGCCGGACCAGGGCGTCCTGGTCGTAATAGCGGTATCCGTTGCTTCCGATCCGGCTCGGGGCGAACAGGCCGAGGTCTCCGTAGTGGCGGAGGGTGCGGCTCGTCGTCCCGGCCTTCTTGGCGATCTCCTGGATCGACCACTCCTTGCCGTTCACATCGACCAAGCTAGATCTTGACGTTGCGTAAAGGTCAAGGCGCGGAGGTCGACGACGGGGGAACGCGAAGAGGCCCGGCACTTGATGACAAGTGCCGGGCCTCTTCGTTCAGTAGCGGGGACAGGATTTGAACCTGCGACCTCTGGGTTATGAGCCCAGCGAGCTACCGAGCTGCTCCACCCCGCGTCGGTAAACACAACTGTACGCCATTCGGAGGGGTGCTCCGAACCGTTTGCCCCGCGCCCCTGCGGGGCGCGGGGCCACACCCGGTCGCAGGGATCACATGGACGAGGTACGACGGCGGCGCGCGCCCAGCCAGGCGACCGCTGCGCCGAGGGTGACCAGGGCGGCGGCGATGCCCGCGTACAGGCCCGTGTTGGAGTCGGCGCCGGTGTGGGCGAGGCTGCCGGTGGCGGAGGTGGTGGTGAGGTTGGCGTTGCCGGCCGCCGACACCGGGTTCGCGTTGCCGACCGCGGACGCGGACGTGCCGGGCTTCGCGGAGGGCGTGCCGGTGGGCTTCGCGGACGGCTTGGTGGCGGGGGCGGTGCCCTCGTCGATCGGGCCGAGCGCGAACTGCGCCGTGGCCCCGTCGAACGGGTAGGTGTTGCCCGAGGCCAGCGAGACGCGGACCTCCGCGGTGATCGGGGTGACCTTCTTGATCTGGGTCTTGACGCCCAGGTTGATCCGCAGCGGCAGGGTGCGCACGCCGGAGGCCGAGCCGAAGCCCTTCGGGACGGCGGGCAGGACGACGCTGTCGTAGTCGACCTTCAGGTCCTGCCAGCGGCCGTCGATCAGGCCCTGCACGAAGAAGGCCGGGGTCTTCACCTGGGGGCCGGCGTACGAGAGCTGGAGCCGGGTGGTGAGCGCGCTGCTGAACACGCCGTCGCCGGTGGCCTGGTAGTGCAGGTCCAGGTACTGGCGGTCGTTCGGGCCGTCCATGGTCGAGCCGGGCTTCTTCTCGAACCAGGTCTTCAGGTGGCCCGCCTTGATCTCCGGGTCGGCCTTGAAGGTGTGCGAGGCCTGGTGGTTCTGCGCGACCTCGCCGTTGAGGCTGGTGGCGGTGAGCCTGAAGTCCCCGTCGTTGGTCGGGTAGTTGGCGCCGAGCCCGATGGTGACCTTCCAGGTCAGCTTGCCGTTCGCCGGGACGTCGAAGCCGGCCGAGGCGTTCTTGCCCGCCGGGTAGAAGTAGCCCTGCCAGCCGCCGTCCTGGTGCCCGACGTTGTACGTGGTCGCGGGCGCGCTCACGGGCTCGACCTCGAAGGTGACGTCGTTCGTCCGCAGGGGGCTCGCGCCGGTCGCGTCGCCGAGCATCCACGGGTGGAAGGCCTGCGCCTGCTGCGTCGGGTTGCTCACCGTCAGCTCGAACGTCTCGGCGGCCCCGCCCCGGGTCAGCGGCCCGTTGGGCGCCGGGGTCCCCATCTCCATCACCAGCGGACGCTGGGCGTCGTCGGACGTGGCGGCCTGCGCCGACATCGGCAGCAGTACGGTGCCGGCGACGGCGGCGACGACAACGGCGGTGGCGGCGGGACGGAAGAGGCGGTGGGCGATGCGAGCGGACATGGTGGACTCCCCCCAAGGAGACACAAGGGCGTTCTGCGCGGCGGCAGTCGGCGCAGAAGACAGAGAAGACAGAAGAGAAGACGGAGAGGTTCAGCGCAGGATCGAGCGAAAGATCGGCCGTCTGCGGCAGAGCGCCGGAACGACGGGATGATCTGAGTGATGCGAGGTGTGGTGCAAAGGGTGATGTGAAGGGTGATGCGAAGGTTCGTCGCCGCTTCGCCGGTCTTGCACTCCCCCCGACTGCTGCGATGTGCTCATCTTCTGCCAGAACCTGACCCGGAACAATCTCCACTCTGTCACCGGTGGGCAACAGAGGTTCGGCCTTGTCAGCGGGGGGTCGGGGCCAGGGAACGGGCCAGGCCCAGCCAACGGGTGAGGGTCCGTGCGGCAGCCCCGGAATCGATCGAGTGCCGGGCCTCGCACAGCCCGGCATCGAAGGCGTCGTCCAGGCTCCGCTCCTCCAGCCCCCGGTACGCGGCGAGCGCCCCCGCGGCGTTGGCGAGGACGGCATCGCGGACCGGCCCGGTCTCCCCGTCCATGACGCGGCGGACGGCGAGCGCGTTGTAGGCGGCGTCGCCCCCGCGCAGCGCGTCGGGCGCACACCGGGAAAGCCCGAACTCGGCGGTATCCAGGCATAGTTGACGCACAGACTTCCCCGCGGCGACCCACACCCGGGTCGGGGCGGCGGTGGTGATCTCGTCGAGCCCGTCGTCCCCGCGCACGACCAGCGCACTGGTCTCGCGGGCCGCCAGCATGTCCGCGAGGACGGGGGCCAGGGCGGTGTTGGAGCAGCCGACGACGGCCGTACGGGGCCGGGCCGGGTTGGTCAGCGGGGCGAGGTAGTTGATGACGGTGGGCACGCCGAGGGACTTGCGGACCGGCCCCGCGTGGCGCAGCCCGTGGTGGAAGCGGGGCGCGAAGGTGAAGCCGATGCCGGCCTCGCGGACGCAGCGGGCGACGGCGTCCGGGGAGAGGTCGAGCGGCAGCCCGAGCGCTTCCAGTACGTCGGCGGCCCCGGCCTTGCTGGAGACGGACCGCCCACCGTGCTTGACGACCGGCACCCCGGCGCCGGCCACGACGACGGCAGCCATGGTGGACACGTTGACGGTGTGCGCCCCGTCGCCCCCGGTCCCGACGATGTCGACGACGTCGGCCCCGTCCACGGCCAGGGGAACAACCCTCTCCATCAGCGCGTCGAGCAGCCCGTGGATCTCCTCGGCACTCTCGCCCTTGGCGCGCAGCGCCACCAGGAACCCGGCGAGCCGGGCCGGCTCGGCGGCGTCGTCCATGACCTGCCGCATGGCCCAGCGGGCATCGTCCGCGCCGAGGTCCTCGCCCCGCAGAAGTACGGCCAGCAGGTGCCGCCAGGAGCGGTCGGGCTCGGTCACGATGTCCCCTCGGTGCGGGCACGGCGGGGCCGCGCGATGGTCCCGCCCACGTTATCGGCCACCTCGGCCCCTGCTCGGTACGGGGCAGGCCGATCTGCCGCACCGCGCCCTGCGTCGAACCACTAACGTGCGGCCGTGACCAGTTCCGTGGATCGTCCGCTGCTCTTCCTCGATGTCGACGGACCGCTCATCCCGTTCGGGCGCCCGGGCGGGTATCCGACGTACGACGTGGGGTGCGAACCTCGGGGAGCCGCCTCCAACCCTCTTCTGACCAGGCTGAATCCCGCGTACGGGCCGCGGTTGGCGGCGCTTCGCTGCGATCTGGTGTGGGCCACGACGTGGATGGCCGATGCCAACGAATGCGTCGCACCCCGGCTCGGCCTGCCGGAGCTGCCGGTGGTCAGCTGGCCGGAGGCATACGACGACGAGCGGGGCGGGCTGCACTGGAAGACCCGGGCCCTCGTCGCCCACGCGGCCGGGCGCCCCTTCGCCTGGGTCGATGACGAGATCACCGACATCGACCGGGCCTGGGTGACCGCACACGCTCAAGGACCGGTCCTGCTCCGCCGCGTCGACCCTGAGCAGGGGCTCACGGAGGCGGATTTCGCAGCGCTTGAGGAATGGTTGCGCGCCGCCGGCCGAGGTGCGTCGGCCTGACATTGGACGGGGAAGGCAGCACGCCGGGCCATCGCCACCGCCCTCTTGCGCACACCTCACCCTGCGGACGCTCACGTACGCGTCCGGAATTCGCGGTCCGCTCCAGAGCAATGTGCCCTAGCGTGAAGGTGACAGCAGCCGCGCCCGAGCATCCGGCGCCTCGCCGTCCTGGCCCCCTGCCCCTGGGTCGTGTCTTGACCGACCGAGAGCAGGCTGGAGCCGTATCTCACCGACAACGCAGCTCCAGCCGATGTCCTCGCCGATGCCGCGCCGGGGGTGAATCCCGCCGCCCCCAGGCGCCCGGAGAGGACGATCAGTGCGAGGACGCCGCTCAGCGAACCCGGGGGGGAACTGCGCGGTGTCCTCGCACCCAAGCCCGTTGCTGACGGACCCGGCGACGCCCGCGCCCGCCGTACCGGTTCGTACGATCTGGGTAGGCCGGCAGGGGCGGCAACTCACCTCGGACAGCCCCGCTGCGCAGGTCTGGAAGCGGTGACATCGTGAGCACGAACGCGATCATGGCTCGCATCCTGCGCGACCTCTCGACCGGGAACGGGAACGGCGCCGGTCTCCTCGGCGGCGACCCGGCACGGTGCGCACGGGCGATCGTCGTGGACGGGATCGCGGTGTCGCTGGGTACCAACGGCTCCCTGACCGAGCTGGTGTGGTCCACCCCGGGCCGCAGCTCCGCCCTGGAAGACGCGCAGTTCACCCTCGGCGAGGGGCCGGGGCTCGACTCCTACGTCCATGGCGCCTTGATCGCCGTCTCCGATCTGGAGACGGCCGACCCTCTCCGGTGGCCCGCCTTCCTGCCCGAGGCGGCGCAACTCGGCGTGCGGGCACTGTTCTGCTTCCCTCTGCGCCTGGGAGCGGTCTCCCTCGGCGTCCTCACCGCCCAGCGCGCCACCGCTGCTCCCCTGGACGCCGCCCAGACCGACGACGCGCTCGTGCTGGCCGCCGCGATCACCGCCGCGCTGCTGGCGGGCGGCGGACGGCGGGCGGCATTCGCACAGGCGGAACCGCACACGGCGCTGCACCGCGCCGCCGTCCACCAGGCCACGGGCATCATCAGCGTCCAGGCCGGGGTCTCCCTGGTCGAGGCCATCGCCATCCTGCGTGCCCACGCATACCGCACCGAGGCACCCGTACTGAGGACCGCCGAAGACGTGGTGGCCCGCCGATTGCATTTCCGGGACACTCAAGACGGGACGGCCGCACCGTCCGGAAATAGGGACTGATGACGATGACAAGTCAGCAACGCGTGCTCGACATCCTGGTGGAGGCCGTGGACACGCTCACGGAAGACTTCGATCTCATCGAGTTCCTGCACCGGCTCTGCGCCCGCAGCATCGAGCTCCTGGACGTGGACGCGGTCGGCGTGATGATCGTCGACCAGCACGGCGAACTCCAGCTCATCGCCGCGTCCGACGAGAACACCCGCCTCCTGGAACTCTTCGCCCTCCAGCACGAAGAGGGTCCCTGCGTCCGCTGCTACCGAACCGGCCAGGCCCAGTTGAACATCGACCTCACCTCGGCCCCCGCCACCCTCGGCTTCGGCCCGTTCGCCGCCCGGGCCCGCGACGCCGGCTTCGTCTCCACGCACGCCCTGCCGATGAAGCTGCGCCAACAGGTCGTCGGCGCCGTCAACCTCTTCCACTCCCGGCCCGGCCGGCTCAGCGAATCCGACGTCCAGATCGGCCAGACACTCGCCGACGTGGCGACCATCTCCATCCTCCAGCAGCGCAGCATCGAGCAGAGCTACATCGAGAAGGCGCAGCTCCAGGCCGCCCTGACCAGCCGCGTCACCATCGAACAGGCCAAGGGCATCCTCTCCGAACGCCACCACCTCAGCCTCGACAGCACCTTCGACGCCATGCGCGCGTACGCCCGCCCCCGCCACCTGCGCCTCACCGAGCTCGCCCAACAGGTCATCGACAACACCTTCGACGGCGACCTCGGCGACACCACCACCCCATGAGCCCGTTCACCGGCCGGAGACTTCGCCATCGGGCACCCGGCCGAAACGCAGGAACACGGGGACACGGGGACACAGGAACGCCCCCAGCCGATGATCCCCGGCTGGGGCGTTCCTTCGCAGTTCGGAGGGCCGACCCCTCCCAACGCGACCGGTAGGCCATGTCGGACTCGAACCGACAACCAACGGATTAAAAGACGGGGAGGACGAGTGATGTCGATCAACATCCCATGCCAGCCTATGCCGTTGTGGCTGGTCAGGGGAGGTGCCGCCTGACCCTCACGACCGGCTCATGACACCCGATCCGAGGGCGTCCGGGCTCACATCGGGCTCACTTCGTCGGGTGTCTGAGCTGCACTGATGGGCCGTTTTCTGTTGGGGCAGTTATGCGGACTGAGCCCAGTTACGCATGCCCTCATGCAACCGTGAGGGCGCGGTACTGGGCCCAAGCCGCGGCAGCGGCGATCAGCGCCGCTCTGTGCGGCAGGGGGTCAGCCCGCTCCCGGCTCTCCCAAACAGCGTGCAGAGCGGACGCGAAGGCGCTGACAGCAGCGGGGGATGCGCCGCGGTAGGCAGGCACTCTGCGGGCCAGGGCCTCGGCCTGTTCGGCGGTGTGGCCAGCGTGGATCAAGCGCGGCACGGTGAACGCGGTGTCGGCCCAGTCGGGTCCGGGGCAGGCGAGGGCCCAGTCGACGAGCCGAATGCCGTTGGCGGTGGCCAGCATGTTGAGCGGCGACATGTCCGTGTGCACGAGAGCCCGGCCGGCGAGGTGGTGCGCCCGACCATCCGGGATGAGCGAGCCCCACCGAACGGGGAGCGGTTTCTTGCCGACTTCCTCAGGCCAGTCAGCCGCCGACATGACGCCGAGGGCGTCGACCAGCGGCCCGAGATCGGCGGACCCGGGCGCGAGGTCGGGGTGACGCCCGGGGATGTACTCGTATCCGACGAGCAGCCACCCGCCCGCCTCCGCCTGCCACAGCAACCGGGGTGCAAGCAAGGCGTGTTCCGTGACCCGTGCCTCGATCCGGTACACCCACGCCGAGGTGTCGTCGGCCCGGGTGCCCTTGACGAACACGGGCCCCGACGCGGTGCGCAGGGTACAAGCCAGGTGCGACATCACGCCCTTGTCAGCACTCTCCGCCCCCTCGACCGTGCCCGTGTACGCCTCGACCGCGCGCCGTGCTGCGGGTGGAAGTTCCTGCCACGGTGTGCGCTCCACCCGCGTCTCTCCTCGTACGGAACGGAAGCCGGCCCCCGGCTCGGCCATAGCGTGGCACAAGTCGGGGGCCGGCACAGCGGACTGTCAGACCAGCCGAGCCGCCTTGTGCTTGGGGCTGTTGTGGCAGTTCGCATGGCACTGCGAGCAGTCAGCGATGTCCAGCTCGGGCCAGAAATCCATGTCGACCACAAACCCGGCCGAGGCGATGGCGTCTACCGTGCGGGCGCGCAGCGCCTTACCGCCGCCGTGCTCCTCCTTGTCGAGGAAGCCCGGCTGATGGTGGACGAACTTCCCGAGCGTCTGCTCGCAGAAGTCCTGATACGCCTTGGTGTGCAGCAGGAAGGCGTGCCAAAAATCGTCCACCAATGGGGACGGACTCAACGGGATGGGGCTGTGTGCGCCGGCGGCGAGGAAGGCGAGCATCTGCCCGATGCCCCGGTGCGCCTGCTCCTCGGTCATGTCCTCGAACTTGGCGCGCATGTTGGCCGCGAGAGTCGCCCGCAGCTCCGGGCTGATCAGTGTCCGCGCGTCGGTCGCGGGGCGTTCCTGTACTACGGTCACGGTCCTTTGCCTCCTTGATGGGGTGGTGCGTCGGACATGGGTGATGCGGCACCTGGCCGAAGTCGCGCGATGCGACGCGGGCCGGGACCCGCCCACCCAGTGGGTTGTGTCAGACGCCACTGAGCGGGTGGGAGATCGGAAGCCGGGAGCGTCGTCTACCGGCTGTGGTGTGGGTCTGCCTCGACAGCGAGCCATAGGACGAGAGCCGTGCACAGCAAGATCCATGCCAGAACGGCCAATCGCTGTCTCACTCGTTCTTGCCTTCGCTCACGCATCTGCGGCATCGGCACGGCGGATAGGCGCTCGACATCATCGGCGCATCGCTGCTCGCGGCCGTTCCTACGGCCACCAGCGCACGCTGCCGCACAACCTGGCCGGTCCTCCTGTCCATCTCGTACACGCGCATCGTCATGGCCACGGGATGTCCTCCATGTGTCTCAGAGATCCGTTGCTGCTGCACACGACCAGTGCACTGCTCCGGGAGACACAGCGGGCGCCGGAGGACCGGACGTTTGGGCGGACGTTTCCGCCCTGCTCATTGAGGTCAATTGGCTACGGTGAGCGGACAGTTCACTGTGCAAGGGGAAGCGCATGGCAGACGACGACACAAGCCCCTTGGGGCGGTTACGGCGGGCGTCGGGCTATACACAGGAGTCGTTCGTAGACGCGTTCACGCGGGAATCCACGCGCCTCGGCATCAACGCCTCGGTGAGTGTCCGGCAGCTCCGCCGCTGGGAGCGGGAGACTCCGCCACCGCTCCCCCATCCGAACCAGCAGGCCGTGTTGGAGGCCATGCTCGGGGTGCCGCTTGCCGAAATGGGATTCGACGTCCCCAGCCACCGGAGGACGATCGCAGCGCCAATCAGCGACCCTGGAGAGGTGAAGCGGAGAACATTCGTCGCCGATGCGGGCGGCCTCGCTGCGGCGGCCCTCGTCCCGACCCGCCCAGGACCGCGCATCGGCATGGCCGACCTCACCCGTCTGCGCGCGCGGCTGGACGGCCTCTATCAGACAGATCACGCGACAGGCAGCGTGCCGGCCATGAGACAGGCCCGCCGCATCGAGGGCGAGGTCACCCACGCCCTCGGGTCCGCCTCGTACACCTCACGGATCGGCCGTGAGCTTCAGACCATGCTTGCCGAATTGCACGGCCACCGGGCCTGGTACGGCTACGACGGCGGACACATCGAAGCCGGCCGAGCCGCGTGCCTGGAGGCGCTGACAGCGGCGCAGCTGGTCGAGAACCCGCTGCTCCAGGTCTCCGTACTGGAGACGCTCGTGCTCCTCTCCCTCAAGGCCGGACGCGCTTGGGAGGCGGCGAGCGCAGTCGAGAACGCCTACCGACTCGCCAGCCGCGCGGGCGCCGGCCCGACCGTGCACCTGGTGATTGCCCTGCGCGATGCCAACGTCGCCACGCACACAGGAGACCTGTCCGGGGCGCGCCGTGCCCTGAGCCGTGCGGTGAGCCACCAAGGGCGCGCGGACTGCGACGTCGAGGTGCCCAACTGGGCCCAGTTCGTCGGCCCGTTCGAGGTCGACTACGCAACGGCTGACATGTATGTGCGGGCTGATCAGCCCAGACGCGCCGTGCCGTTCCTCCAGGCGGCCGTGCGGGGCATCGGGGGAAATTTGGCGCGCAACAGCGCCTCGTACCGCGTCAAACTCGCAGGAGTGCTGCTTGCTGCGGGGGAAGTCGATGAAGCGTGCGCGGAGATGGGCGCGGCACTCGACGCGTGCGACGGCATTTCCTCACCGCGCCTGGTCGACAAGATGCACGAGTTCGAGCGTGCGGCCAGCCGCATCGACAGCACCGCGGCTCGTGACTGCACGGTCCGCATCCGCGAGACACCGCGAGGGAGTGACGTATGACGGAGCAAGTGTCGTTCTCTGTCGAGAACTTGGACGGGCCGGCAGCGATGCGGGCCGAGGCTGCGTTCCGGTTCGTATACGCCGAGGTGTTCGCCGAGCCGCCCTACTGGGAAACCGAAGACGACGTTTCGGCTACCTTCCGACGCTTCGGCTCCCAGACCCGCAAGCCGACCTTCCGCAGCGCCCTTGCCCGCTCAGCCGACGGCGAGCCAGTCGGCATCGCCTACGGCTACCCACTCGGCCCCAACACGGGCTGGTGGGACCAACTCACCACGCCCGTGCCCGACAACATGCGCCGAGAGGACGGACACCGCACCTTCGGCCTCATGGAACTGGCCGTACGGGCTCCGTGGCAGGGGCGGGGCATCGCCCGCAGGCTGCACGAGGCTGTACTCGACGGCACCGGAGCCGAGCGGGTGCTGCTCAACGTCCATCCAGAGAGCAAGGCAGCCGTAGCGGCATACCGAGCATGGGGGTACCAGAAGGTCGGGGAGGCTCTCCCGTGGGAGGGTGCGGACCTCCATGACGTGATGCTGCTCGACCTGCGCTGAGCAGAGCCTTGGGAGGTCCACGTGAGAGTCGGAATCACCGGGCACCGGGGCCTGTCCCCGAGGTCGCGCAGCAGATGCGCCGCGCGCTCGTCAAGGCGGTCAAGGCTTGCGCGCCTGCCGAGTTGGTCGGCTTGAGCTGCATCGCGGACGGGCCCCGACACCTGGTTCGCGCAGGCGGTCCTCGATCACGGTGGCCGGATCGAGGTCGCCATGCCCGCTGAGCAGTGTCGCGCCGATCTCCCCGACTGGCACCACCCGACGTATGACGACCTGCTGCACCTCGCCATGAAGGTGCACCGCACGGGCCTCGGCAACTCCGGCTCGGACGCCCACATGGCCGGCAGTGAACTCCTCGTCGACCAAGCCGACGAGTTGCTCGCGGTCTGGGACGGTCACCCCGCACGGGGGTATGGCGGCACGGCCGATGTGGTTGCCTACGCCGAGGGCAAGGGCCTACCGGTGCGCGTGCTCTGGCCGGTCGGGGCAACTCGGGACTAGTCCGTATACGTGGGCCCGCCCTGGGCTCCAACTCCTGCTCCGCATAGTCAAGGTCGTTGAAGTCCACGGCCAAGCCTTGGGCCCGATGTCCCCGCCCGAGCCGCCCCCGAGCTGCGGCCAGCGAAGGCCGGCGCCAAGGGGGCGCGGGCCCCAACCGCACGGAAGGCCTGAGCAACCCGGGATGTCTCGGCGCGCAGCAGTCCCGGGTACGGCCCACGAGTAAGGGCTTGGCCCTGGGCAGACAGGGGGTCCCGCCCTCCGCCGAGGACGGGACCCCCTGTGTCTGTGTTCGACCTGGTATGGGCCGGTGTGCCGTGTCAGGCTTTCTTGACCACGCTGGACTTGAGCTGCATGGGGCCGAACCCGTCGATCTTGCAGTCGATGTCGTGGCCGTCCACGCCGTTCACCAGGCGGATGTTGCGCACTTTGGTGCCCGCCTTGATGCCACTCGGGCTGCCCTTGACCTTCAGGGTCTTGACCACGGTGACCGTGTCCCCGTCGGTGAGTACGTTGCCGACTGCGTCCTTGATCACCCCGTCCTCGGCGCCGGCCGCACCTTCGGCGGATGCGGGCGACCACTCGTGTCCGCACTCGGGACAGACCAGGAGCGCACCCATCTCGTAGGTGTGCGCGCTGGAGCATTCGGGGCAAGGGGGCAGGTTCTCGGTCACCGGATGACCATCTCACGCCAACTATCTGAATTGCAAAATTCTGCAATTCAATAGATGCTGTGCTCTGCCGCGCCCCTAGGTAGCCGGGGGCGCAGCACTGCATGAAGGAGAAGGTTCGTGTCGGTTCCGCTGTATCAGGCCAAGGCAGAGTTCTTCCGGATGCTGGGGCACCCGGTGCGCATACGGGTGCTGGAGCTGCTGCAGGACGGCCCGATGCCTGTACGGGACCTGCTCTCCGCGATCGAGATCGAACCGTCCGCGCTGTCGCAGCAGCTGGCAGTGCTGCGCCGCTCCGGCATCGTCGCCTCCACCCGGGAGGGCTCGACCGTGGTGTACGAGCTGGCCGGTGGTGACGTCGCTGATCTGATGCGGGCCGCGCGGCGGATCCTGACCGAGCTGCTCGCCGGGCAGAACGAGCTCCTGACCGAGCTGCGGGAAGCCGAGGTCGCGGCGCAATGAACACCTCGCTGACGAGGCTGCTGCGGGTCCGGGTGTGGAACCCGGTACGTTCCCTGCTGCCCGCCCGCGCCGATCTCGCGGAGATGGGCCGCAGCCCGCGCCGTGATCTGCTGGCCGGTCTGACCGTGGCGATCGTTGCGCTGCCGCTCGCTCTCGGCTTCGGGGTCTCCTCCGGCCTCGGCGCCAAGGCCGGGCTCGCGACCGCTGTGATCGCAGGCGCGCTCGCGGCGGTCTTCGGCGGCTCCAACCTCCAGGTGTCCGGCCCCACCGGCGCGATGACCGTCGTACTGGTACCCATCGTCGCCCAGTACGGGCCCACCGGCGTCCTGACCGTCGGCCTGATCGCCGGGCTCATGCTGGTCACGCTCGCCGTACTCAAGGCAGGCCAGTACATGCAATACGTGCCCGCCCCCGTGGTGGAGGGCTTCACCCTCGGCATCGCCTGCGTGATCGGCCTCCAGCAGGTGCCGAACGCGCTGGGCGTGGCGAAGCCCGAAGGCGACAAGGTGCTGGCGGTGACCTGGCGGGCTATCCAGGAATTCGTGCACACGCCGAACTGGACCGCCATCGCCCTGACCTTGGGCGTGGCGCTACTCATGCTGGTCGGCGGCCGGCTGCGGCCCACCATCCCCTTCTCCATCGTCGCAGTGATCGCCGCGACGATCACTGCCCAGCTCTTCCACCTCGACGCCGCGAAGCCGATCGGTGACCTGCCGTCCGGGCTCCCAGCCCCCTCGCTCGGCTTCCTCGACCTGTCCGCGGTGGGCTCGCTGCTCGCCCCGGCCGTCGCGGTCGCCGCGCTCGCCGCGCTGGAGTCGCTGCTCTCGGCGCAGGTCGCGGACGGGATGACGGTGGGGCAGAAGCACAACCCGGACAAGGAACTGCTCGGGCAAGGCCTGGCCAATATCGCCGCGCCGCTGTTCGGCGGCGTGCCCGCCACCGGTGCCATCGCCCGCACCGCCGTCAACGTCCGCACCGGCGCGGGCTCGCGACTCGCAGCCCTCACCCACGCCGTCGTCCTCGCCACCATCGTCTTCGCCGCCGCACCCCTGGTCTCCAAGATCCCCCTCGCCGCGTTGGCCGGGGTACTGATCGCGACCGCGATCCGGATGGTCGAAGTCGGCTCGCTGCGCGCCATGGCGAAGGCCACCCGCTCGGACGCCCTGATACTCGTCCTGACCGCCGCCGCCACGCTCGCCCTCGACCTCGTCTACGCGGTGATCATCGGCCTGGTCGTGGCCGGAGCTCTCGCCCTGCGGGCGGTGGCCAAACAGGCCCACCTGGACCAGGTGCCACTGGACAGGGGCGATCACAGCGAGGAGGAGCACACCCTGCTCGCCGAGCACATCGTCGCCTACCGCCTGGATGGGCCGCTGTTCTTCGCCGGGGCTCACCGCTTCCTGCTGGAATTGAGCGAGGTTGCCGATGTCCGGGTCGTCATCCTGCGCATGTCGCGGATCACGACCATGGACGCCACCGGCGCACTCGTCCTCAAGGACGTGGTGGAGAAGCTGAACCGGCGCGGCATCGCGGTGATGACCTCCGGCATACGGCCCGGCCAGCGCCAAGTTCTCGACTCCGTCGGCGCGCTGGACTTGCTGCGCCTGGAAGGGCGCGAGTACGCCACCACCCCCGAAGCCATCGCCGGGGCCCGCACCTACCTGGAGGACGCCGGTATGCTGCCCGCCCCTCCTGCCCACTCGGCCCGCACCAGCGTCCAGGAGCACGCCCGATGACCATCCCCACACCCCGTCGTATGGTCGAGGTCTCTGGCACCGAAGCCCTGTGGCTGCTCGAAGGCGCCGTCCAGGGGCGCCTTGTGTACGTCCAGCGGGAGAGCGCGGTCGTGCGTCCGGCCGTGCACCGGCTCGAGTACGGTCGTCTGATCGTCCGTTCCCCGGCCCAGGCCGCCGCCCTGTCCGGCCGGCCCGCGCTCACCTACCAGGCGGACGAGATCAAGGTTGCGGGTGGCACCGGCTGGACGGTCACCGCTGTCGGCCCTGCCGAGGTGATCACCGACCCGGACGAGGCCGCGCACTACCGGCGTACGCTGTTCGGCTGGGCGCATGGCCCGCACGACACCCTCGTCCGTATCCAACCCCAGCGGGTGACGGGCTACCGCCTTGCCCATGCGGAGAGCGTCCGATGACCGTTCCGCTCGAAACCCTGCCCCACCGGCACGTGCTGACCCTGCCCCCCATGGGCTCCGCCGTCCGCATCGCCCGCGAGACCACCGAACAGGTCCTGGCCGAATGGGGCATCGCCCGGCGTCACCCCATCGTTGATCCCGCGCTTTTGATCCTCAGTGAGCTGGTCGCCAACAGCATCCAGCACGCCGCCGACGTCTCTCCGATGATCACCGTGATCTACGCGGCGGGCGCCGACACCTTCGCCTTCGCCGTTCACGACCGCCACCCCTACCAGCCCGTCCTGTTCTCGGCGGTCACCGGTATCGGTGGCAGCGGGCTGGGCACGGTTATGGAACTCACCCTCAACCTGGGCGGCACCGCTGTGGTACGCGGCGACGCGGACGGCAAGGGCAAGAGCATCTGGATCACCCTCCCCCTGTGAACATCCTGAACTCCCGCAGGTCCCGGCACGAATGAGGCAGCGAGCATGACCATCCAGTGGCGCTACACCACCCACGACAACCTCGGCGTCCTGTCCGTGGCCGGGCACCTCGGCGGCGAAGCGGTCGATCGGTTCACCGGCGCAATCGGCTGGGTGACGGCACGCGGTACCGGGCCGGTCGTGCTCGACCTGACCGAGCTGCGCGGCTGGTCCGCCTGCGGCCAGCTCGCCATCGCCCAGGCCGCCCAACTACTCGCCGTCCAGGGACGTTCCTTGGAACTCGCCGCGATCCCGGCCGACGGCTCCATCGTCCCCGACGGCACGCACCCGCCCATCCCCGTCCACTGCGACCTGCCCGCCGCACTCACCGCCCATCAAGTCTCCGAGGAACAGCGCCAGTGGCGCACCGCCGACTGGCCTGAAGAGCGCAATGCGGCGAACCGGAGTCCTCGGTAGGCGAGCAGCAGGAACGTCTTCAGCACCACCAGGCAGACGAGCCTGCTCAGTGGATGAGCCGGGTTCATCGGCGGGGCCGGTGCAGGGGCGCAACCGGCTGGTGCGGCCGCTGGTGAGGCGGTATCGCCCCTATTTCTGCAGTGTGGACGGCGTCATATGGCGGGCGCCGACAAGGAAAGGCGACATCTCGTGCTGATTGCTCAGCGTCCTGCACTGACCGAAGAGTTCATCGAAGGGTTCCGTTCGCGGTTCGCCATCGAGCCGCTGGAGCCGGGCTTCGGCTACACCCTCGGCAACTCCCTGCGCCGTGCGCTTCTTTACTCGATTCCTGGCGTCGCAGTCACGTCCGTCAGGATCGAGGATGTCCTGCAGGGGTTCACCACCGTGCCGGGCGTCAAAGAGGACCTTGCCGACCTCCTCCTGAACGTCAAGCAGCTGGACCTCTCCTCGGAGCACGACGACCCGGTCGTGATGTACCTGCACAAGCAGGGCCCGGGTGTGGTCACCGCTGCTGACATCGCCCCGCTGCCCGGTGTCGAGGTGCACAACCCCGACCTGGCGCTCGCCACACTCGACGGCAACGGCAGGCTGGAGATGGAGCTGACCGTCGAGCGCGGCCGCGGCTACGTCTCCGCCGTGCAGAACAAGCAGGCGGGCCAGGAAACCGGCCGCATCCCGGTCGACTCCATCTACTCCCCGGTGCTCAAGGTCACCTGTCAGGTCGAAGCGACCCGCGTCGAGCAGCGCACCGACTTCGACAGGCTGATCCTCGACGTCACCACCAACCAGGCCATGCGCCCGCGTGACGCCATGGGATCGGCCGGTAAGACGTTGGTCGAGCTGTTCGGTCTGGCGCATGCGCTGAACACCGACGCCGATGGCATCGACCTGGGCCCGTCTCCGGCGGACTCCGCACTGGCCGCCGGCCTGGCGGTGCCGATCGAGGAGCTCGAGCTCACCGTTCGCTCCTACAACTGCCTCAAGCGTGAGGGCATCCACTCCGTGGGTGAGCTCGTGGCGCGCTCCGAGGCCGACCTGAGCGACATCCGCAACTTCGGTGCGAAGTCGATCGACGAGGTCAAGGCGAAGCTGGCCAGCAGGGGCCTGGCCCTCAAGGACAGCCCGCCCGGATTCGACCCGACCGCCGCCGCGGACATCTTTGGCGGTGCCGACGACGCTGCGGACGCCGGAGTCTTCGAGCCTGAGCAGTTCTGGTCGCCATAGCAGGTCTGACGGGAACTGGAGCGCGCTGGCTGGCGCACAACGGGCACTTCGAGCTGGCCCCGCGGTCTGGACACTGTGGCTGAGCGGTAGTTGAAGGGCGCCGCTGAGCGGGAGCGGCGCCCGCCGACACGGCTGCGGTATGCGCAAGCTGTGATCCGGCCGTGCAGATCCACTCGGCTGTCGCAGCAGGGCCGAACCGTACCCTGGTGCGTGTGCAAGAACTCCACGACGTTGCGCTCGCCCCGCTGACCACGTTCCGGCTCGGTGGTCCCGGCACCCGTCTGATCACCGCGACAACGGAGGCCGAGGTGATCGAGGCCGTCCGCGCCGCTGACGCCGCCGATACGCCGCTGCTTGTCATCGGTGGCGGCTCCAACCTGGTCATCGCCGACGAGGGGTTCGACGGTACCGTGCTGCGCATCGCCACGACCGGCTTTGCGCTGGAGGGCACGCAGTTGGAGCTGGCCGCTGGCGAGGTCTGGACGGATGCCGTCGCCCGTACAGTCGAGGCCGGACTGGCGGGTCTCGAGTGCATGGCTGGCATCCCCGGCTCGGCCGGTGCAACCCCGATCCAGAACGTGGGGGCATACGGCCAGGAAGTCGCCCAGACGATCGCCGAGGTGGTCGCGTACGACCGCACGACGAGCACCACCATCGCACTGACCCACCCTGAGTGCGACTTCTCCTACCGTCACAGCCGCTTCAAGGCCGACCCGTACCGCTACGTCGTGCTGCGCGTCCGCTTCCAGCTGGAGGACGCGGGTGGGCTCTCCGCCCCCATCCAGTACGCCGAGACCGCCCGCGCCCTGGGCGTCACCCCCGGCGACCGTGTGCCGCTGGCGCACGCGCAGCGGATGGTGCTGAAGCTGCGCGCGGGCAAGGGCATGGTCCTGGACCCCGCCGACCACGACACATGGTCGGCGGGCTCGTTCTTCACCCACCCGATCCTGGCCGACGACGAGTACGCCGCCCTCTGCGCGCGCGTGCGAGAGCGGCTGGGCGAGGACGTCGCTGCGCCCGCGCACCCGGCGGGGCCGGGCCGCACCAAGATCCCAGCCGCCTGGCTGATCGACAAGGCCGGCTTCACCAGGGGTTACGGCACGGGACCGGCCCGCATCTCCACCAAGCACCCGCTGGCTCTCACCAACCGGGGTGGCGCCACCACCGAGGACCTGCTCGCGCTCGCCCGCGAGGTAGTCGCGGGGGTACGCGAAACTTTCGGCATCACGTTGGTCAACGAGCCGGTGACGGTTGGCGTGAGTCTCTAGGTTTGTCCGGGAGCGTACGCGCGCGCCCATCCGGCAGGCCGTTGGGCACGGACCGCGCGGGCGCCCGGGTGAGGTTCTGGCCGAAGGGTGAACCTCGGATACACCTCCCTGCCCTGCTGGCCACCACCCCAATCAGCCTATCCTCGATCGTGCATGAGTCCTCGTCGGTGTGCTGACGGGGACTCTGCGTTTACGAGGTGCGGTCTTTTCGGGGCTGGGGCAGGTTGACGGCGCCGGGTGTCCTCACCCGCCGGGGCGGGCCGCTACGTTCGCAGAGGTGGGGGTCAGCGGGCGGGGACGAACGTTCCCTCGCTGTCCAGGACGGGCACCACGATGCACGAGTCCACGCCAGCGGCGATCACGACGTCCTCGACGTATCCGAGCGCGGCCAGCTGCTGGCTGGTGGCGCAGGCGGCGATGGCCATGCCGAGGTCGACGGTGGCCTCGCAGGCAGCCTTGGCGGTGGCCGCCTCGACGGACAGTGGGCCGGCTCCCTGGGCAGCCAGTTCGGCGATGAGGGCTCCGGCGCCGAGCAGGTCCTCGGTCGCGGGGCGCAGGCTGGCACCTGGCCAGTGCTCGCCTGCGGCGATCACGGTGACGGGGCGGGCCGAAATTCCGTACCCCTGGGAGATGAGCCAGCTGCCGACTGCTTCCACGTTGCGCAGGCAGGCCGCCACGACGGTGGCCCCCGTGGTGGCGGCCAGGGCGGCGATGGCCGAGCCGTCCGGGCAGGGCAGCACCAGTCGCGCGGCGGGAGGTGCGATGCGCAGGCCGGCCGGGGAGAGCGACCACGGGGCCCTGGGGGTCACGTCGTGGCGGGCGACCGCGAGCTTCGCGCCTTCGCGGCGTGCGTAGGCCGCGGCGATCTCATCGCCGGGCGCGCAGGGGTAGATACGGGTGCCCAACTGTGCGGCGACGCTCACTGTGGTGGAGAACGACAGCACGTCCACGACCACCAGGCAGCCGTCTGGGTCGGCGAGCCGGGCGGCGCCGTGCATGCCCCATTCGAAGCGGACGCCCTTGCCCGGCTGCTCCGCCCACCAGATGTGTTCCTGCATGGGGCTGGTCAGCGGCCGTCCGACTCGTCGGCGGCAGGCGGCTGAGGCTGGGTGCGGCCGCCGAAGGCGAGCTTGAGCATGCGGGCCTGGCCGCAACGCGGACACAGTCCGTCCGCCCCGACGGCGGTGGGCCGGCACTTGAGGCGGCAGGCGGGGCACTTGAGCCACGCGACGCCCCTGCCGCGCAGCGGGGTGATTCTCACGCAAGCCTCCCTCATGGAGCCTATGGAGTTGCTAATCTTAGCAATTCATGAGGTCGGCACCACTGAATTTCGGCGGTTCCGTCCCAGTGCGCAGGTTCGGCCCGGCCCGTTTCACACGCGAGGATGGGCCGCATGTTCGTGATGTGTGGGTGGATACGATGCGCCAAGGACCAGCCGGTGCGGCCGCAGTGCTGCGCCGGAGAGGGGGCGGCACGGTGAGCGCGCCGCTGTACCAGCTGAAGGCCGAGTTCTTCAAAACCCTGGGCCACCCGGTCCGGATCCGGGTGCTGGAGCTGCTCAGCCGACGCGAGCACACGGTGTCCGAGATGCTGCCCGAGGTCGGAGTCGAAGCCGCCCACCTCTCCCAGCAGCTGGCCGTGCTGCGCCGGGCCAACCTGGTGGTCAGCCGCAGGGAAGGCTCCACCGTCGCCTACGCGCTGGCCAACCCGGAGCTGGCCGACCTTCTCAAAGTGGCCCGCTCGATCCTCTCCGGCGTCCTGGCCGGACAGGCCGAGCTGCTGGCCGACCTGCGGGCCGCGCAGCCGGACCGCACACCGCCCCCGTAAGCCGGGGGTCTTGGACCGGCGGTCGCCTCTTGTCCGATGGACAGCTCTGGACGGCTGGAGGCGACCGCCCTCTCCCTTCCTGCATCTGCACGGCCCGTTGCTTGCTGTCGGACCTGAGTGGCCAGTTGAGGGCGACAGCCAGACGGCGACGCCGAGTTCGCGGCGGGTCCGCTGGGCGAACTCCCGGACGGCTGACTCGCACCGCCACGGGGCGAGGGCGGCGTTGAACTCGCGGACGTAGTCCAGGGCCCGGATTGACTGGACGCGGGCGAGAATGTCGACGCTGCGGTGGCCGAGTTCGAGGCCGTGGTCGTCATCGCGGCCGTGGCCGTGTACGAGGTCTGCTACACCTTGCACGGCAGTTGACTGGTGCTGGTATTCACTGCCTTTGCGCCGAGGGGAAAGGTGGCGCGCTCTGGCCTGCCGCATCTGCCGTAGACGGGTCACGACAGCTGACCACCCCTCAGCTTGGATACAGAACCGCACCTTAGGGTGAATCAGGCATTCAGAACTCGCGCAGATAGGTGCGGCGCCCCTGGCAGGTAGGCAGGCGCAGGTCAGCCGGACTGGGCGATGGCGCGCAGGGCGTCGAAGGTCTCCTGCTCGTCTTGCTGGTCGCCGTGGTCGCTGAGTTTCACGACGACGGTCCTGTTTACGGGGTCGACGTAGATGTACTGCCCGTATACGCCGAGGGCGGAGTAGTCCTTGCCGTTGCCGCCGGGGGGATGCCACCACTGCGCGGAGTAGCCCCAGCCGTCGACTTCGTGGGGTGCTGGGGTGGCGATGCGCTGGATCCATGCCGGCGGGATGATCTGTCTGCCCTGGGCGCGGCCGTTGTCCAGGACGAGCTGGCCGAGCTTGGCGTAGTCGCGCGCGGTGGCGTTGATGCAGCAGAACGCCTTCTCGTCGCCGCCTTCGTGGTCGAGGTTCCAGGTGGCGCTGTCCTGTGCTCCCATCGGTACCCAGATGGTGTCCGCCAGGAGGTCGGCCAGCGGCCGTCCTTGGACCTTGGCCAGGACCTGGCCCAGGAGTTCGGTGTCGATGCTGCGGTAGGCGCCTTGGCTGCCCGGCGGGAACTGCAGGTCGCGATGGTCGTGTGCGAAGGCGGGCAGGTCACGGGTGAGGTACATCCGGGCGGTGCCGGTCAGCGGGTAGTACTCGTTGTAGTTCTCCGGGACGTCCACGCCCGAGGTCATGTCCAGCAGGTCGCGCACGGTGATGGCGTCGTAGGCCCCGCCGGTCTTCAGCCGGGGCAGGATGTCGACCAGCCGGTCGCTCTCCCGGAGTCGGCCCTGCTCGATGGCCTGCCCGGCGAGCAGGGACACCACCGACTTGGCGGCCGACCAGGAGGACAGGCGGGTGGTGGGGCCTATCCCGTCGCGGTACCACTCGTGGGTCAGCCGGCCGTCCCGCAGGACGAGGAAGGCGTTGGTGTGAGTGGTCGCCAGGAACTGCTCGACCGGTATCCGCTCGCCCTTCCACGGCACGGTGGCAGGAAGCGGCTCGTCGTGGACGGGCAGCGGTATCGGTGTGGCTGAGGCGGGGATCGTGCGGGTGGCGAACAGGTCGCCCTGCCGGGAGGGCTCAGTGGTCAGCAGTTGGGCCAGCATGGGCGGAGAGGGGATGTCGAGCAGCGCGGTGGCCGTGTAGGAGCCGGCCACCAGCACGCCGAGCGCCACCGGCAGCGCGATGAGGGTGCGCCGTAGTGCACGCAGTGCCCGCGGCTTCACTGGCCGCGAGGCGGCCGCGGTGTGGTCGGCCGGCGCGGCTCCCCGGGCGGCGGGGGCGTCAGCCGGAGCGGTCCGGTGGTTCACTGCCGGCTCGGGTCCGCTGCCCTGCGGAGCTTTCCGGTCCGTGTCGGCGGCTTCCTCGGCCGGGTGGTAGTCAGGCATCGGCGTCCTTGGCGGTGTTGCCGGCGGTCGCGTCGACGGCCAGCCAGAACGCCTCCATCAGCGTCTGGAAGACGGCCTCGTCGTCCTGCGCGGCCAGGTGGGGCAGGTGCGCGGTGATCGCCGGATAGTGCTCGGGGGAGATGGTGGCGTAGGCCCCGGCCCAGGCATGCTCGTCAGCTGCGCGCACGTCCTGGGGGAGCGCGGCATACCCGGCACGCATGCCCGCGTACGCCAGCACAGTGTCGGCGAGCATCCGCTGGTACCGGGCCACACTGCCCTCGTCCAGACCGATCTCCTCCAGCGCCGCGAGCATCATCTCCATCGCGGCGAACTCCCCCGGGCCACAGGTGGTCCGGCACGCAACGGCCGCACCGACATACGGGTGGGCCTCAAAGACCTCCACCAGGGAACGGGCCAGCTCCTGCAGCACCTCCCGCGGCCCCATGCCGTCGGGCACACGCTCCACGGCCATGGCCAGCAGCCGGTCACCCACCGCCAGCAACAGCGCGTCCCGGTCCGCGAAATGCCGCCAGACTGCCGATCGGTCCACGCCCAGTTCCTCGCCCAGAGCCCGTCCGGTCAGCCCGTCCGGCTCCGCCCGCGCCGCGATCCGCACGGCCGCCTCCACGATCAACTCCGGCGACAACCGCACCGCCCGGCCCTTGCCCACAGCCATATCCGCCCACCCTCCAAGTCATCAGCGTTGTCATCGATGATGACAACACTGATACGAGATGGTCAACCCCAGAACGGCGCGACCAGGATGCGGCGACGTTCGGGAAGGACCTATCAGTCGGACGCAGGCAGTCGAGGCGATCGCTGCCGCCAGCCCCAGCGCGAGGCTCTGTGATCACCGGGGAGACCTGTGCCCGTCCTTCCGTCATGGCTGACCGAACCGCTGTGGGACCAGTTCTCGGCGCTGCTGCCTCAGCGGCCGCTCTACCACCCGGACCATCCTCTGCGCTGCCACCGTCCGCGCATCAGTGACCGGATCGTGTTCGACAAGCTTCTGCAGTTGCTGCGGTTCGGCTGCCCCTACGAGGCGATCGCTGACACGGCCTGCTCGGCCAGCACCATCCGCAGCCGTCGCGACGAGTGGATCCGCCTCGGCATTTTCAGCCAGTTGAAGCAGACCCCGCTCGACTCCTACGACCGCATCGTCGGCCTAATGCTGGATCAGGTCGCCATCGATGGCTCCATCACCAAGGCCCCCGGCGGTGGTGAGGCCGCCGGGCGCTCCCCGGTCGACCGGGGAAAACAGGGCCTGAAACGCTCCGGCATGACAGACGGCTGCGAAATCCCGCTCGGCCGTGTTCTGGCCGGGGCGAACTGTCACGACTCTCCGCTGTTGGGCCCCGACCCTGGACTGGCCAGGCCGACCCACCACGCCCGTCTCGCGCGGCGCACTGGGAACCCCTGATCTTGGAGCGGAGCCTCAGGGGCCGTTCGCCATGCAGCGATGGGAATCCAATACCAGGTCCAGTCCGTGACGTTGGTGCGCACGATCTCGTTGTGGTGTCTCAAGCCAGATCGGAGTCCTTGGACATGCCAAGAGCCCCGGCACGGCCTGTCATTGGTCGGCGGCAGCAGGAGGACCGGCGGGGGGAGGCGGCGTCGCGCACGAGCCGG
Organism: Streptomyces sp. WM6378; assembly: GCF_001279695.1. Taxonomy (GTDB): domain Bacteria; phylum Actinomycetota; class Actinomycetes; order Streptomycetales; family Streptomycetaceae; genus Streptomyces. Next base: position 115,498 of record NZ_LGDD01000133.1, on the reverse strand, counting down.
GCGCTGAGATCTTCTTCAAGGAGCGCCAGGTTCCACGGGGCGAGGTCACCATGCCCCACGACAGCGGTCATGACTGGTTGTTCCCTACTTGTGGGCGTGCTCGCCGACGTAGAACAGCAGCCACACGAACCCGGCGAACAAATGCGTGCCGAAAATGTAGAAGAAGGCCCGCAGCGCGACGCCGCTCTCCTTCTGTTGCTCCACGTCTTTCGCGGCCTTCTTGCCGCGTACCGGCCGCGCGTCGGTGGTCTCGTCACTCATCGCGTCACCTCCACAGTCGTCACGAACATCGCAAGCCTCACCTGGGGACCTCGAACCGGACAAGAACGATCTTCCCGCTGTGGTGGAAGGCCGGCTCACAGCTGAGGTCCCCGTCGTAGTCCGCGGCCAGCTCGGCCACCATGCGCAACCCCGCGCCCATGCCGTCACCGGACAGCTCAGGCATGGAGGGCCCGGTGTCCTCCACGCTGATCACCAACTGTCCCGAGCCGACCGTTATCCCGACACCGGCGAAGGGTGAGCGCGGCGCGTGCCGCAGCACGTTGGCGACCAGCTCACTGACCACCAGCAGCACCACATCGGCGAACGCCGACCGGGCCATAACCCCGGCCTCCGCGAAGCGTGCAGCCACCGCCTCCCGGGCCCGGGCCACCGCCTGCGGTCCCACCGGCACCGACACGACATGCCGCCGCACCTGGGGCGGCACATGCTCCACCGCCGCGACCGGCTTGCCCCTGCGCCACGGCCGCAACCAGCCCGTACCCGTCACGAGGTGGCCGCCTCGTCCGCCTCATGCAGCTGCGCCAGCAGGTCCTGCTGCCCGGCCAGCAGCGCCGACAGAATCCGCCGCGCAGCGGCCAGCAGCTCCGCGACGTCCCCGCCGGCCAGCTCATACACCACGGTCGAGCCCTCCCGGGTCGCGGTCACGATGCCGGAGCGGCGCAGCACCGCCAGCTGTTGAGACAGGTTCGACGCCTCGATCTCGATCGCCGCCAGCAGATCCCGCACCGGCAGCGGCCCGTCCTGCAGCAGCTCCAGCACCCGGATGCGCACCGGATGCCCCAGCATCCGGAAGAACTCCGCCTTCGCCTGATACAGCGGAACCGGCACCCCGATCACCCTTCCTCCGCCCCGACGTCGATCCCGTGTTTCCGGGCCAGCCGCAGCGCATCCTCCAGCTCGCCCTGCGCCAGCGACACCTCGTAGGCATCCTCCGCCTCCAGGGCCGCCTTCAGCGCCTCCCGCGCGTTGCGCACGCGCTCTTGCAGCGCCTCGGTGAACCCGCCCACTACTGACCGCTTCCTCCGTGACTTGTTCACCACGGCAACTAGCGAATTGAAGAACTCTTCAATTCTAGAGGACTCTGCCCGCAAGAAGGCCATTCCTGGCTACAGCAGCACCTCGTGGCGCGTCCTGTCTGGTCCGTGTCCGCCAGGGATCCGGGCTCAGCTGCGCCTTCGGCCCGAGCACGGCAACGGCCCTCGCGGCACGACGACGGAGCCTGGGTTCCTCCGCCTGCGGTGGATCACCGCGCCCCGCAGGTAGTTCAGCCGTCCGAGCGCGGCAGCTGCCAGTACGTGGAGCAGCACAACCAGCGGCGGCCACGGCACGGGGACACATCGATGCCCCCCCTTCCTCAGCACGTCCTCGCGCGAGCCGTCCTCACCGGCCGACCGCGGCTGCGGGAGAGCCCCCGGCGGGACACGTCGGCCGACAGGCCGATGGGGGCGCCGGGCGTCCGTCGCTCGAAGGGCCTCACGCCCAGCGAGACCGCCCCTCGCAAGGCTGCCCGTTTCCTCATCTGCCCGTTGGCGGCGCGAGATCGTGAGCGCATCCCGGGTGCCCAAGGGGTGGCGAACCGTCCCTTGGGTACCCGGCGCATGGTCAGGCGGCGCGCACCCGGATCAAGTGCGACTGCCCGGCACGAGCTCCCTTGAGGCGAAGCTGGGCAAGCTCGCGCCGGATCTGGGCTGGAATCGGTCCGCCGGCGGCACTTCCTGATGTGGACCACCCTGGGCCTCTGCCGAGCCGACGCTGACCGCTGGGGGCGGTGAGTCCGCTGGCCACCGCAGCGCGGGAGGCTGACAGTTCAGAGCAGTACGCTGCCGCGTCGTCGGCGTCAGCGGTCGGCACGGGGTCCACGTGCCGGCTCAGAAGTTCTCCCCGGAAAGGCGCCCACGCGGCGAGGATGTCGCCCGGCTCGATCGGCCGGAACTGCGCCGAGCGATCACCCTCACGCTGTTCGTAATAGCGGCGTACCGCGCGGGCCGCATCCCAGTGGCACGCACTAACTGTGGAGGGGACGTTGGCCAGTGGTGTGGCCCAGTTGCGTATGGTCTCCGCGGCTTGCTGCTCGTTGGTCATGTGGCGTCGTATGCGACCGTCCAGCTTGCCTGCATAGGCCAACAGGGCTGCGATTTCACCGTGCTTCACTCGGCGCCGCCTTCCGACGCGTAGGTGCGGACCACAGAGCGGATACCCGGCCAGCCGAGGGCAGATGCAATGGCTCGGAGATTGTCCACCCCCCGCCCCTCGCCGGTGGCGGCATCGTCGGCTTGGTGCCCGACGTCGATCGGCGCGTACAGCCTGCTGCTTTCGGCGACCGACGAGTGGTTCAACAAGGCTGCGGCCTCCCGGCGGTTCACTGGGCGATTCCTTCCTGCTCGGCGAGCAGAACGAGACCTGCGGTCAGGAGGTCGGTGTGGCTGTGAGGGGTGGTGGGGCGCAGATGAAGGACGTTCGCGCCTCGGTCTGCGGTGTTGTCCGGCCTGTGGTCGAGGTCGCCCCAGACCTTCAGCCAATAGCGGGCCGGCTTGGGCATGTCGGCTGCGCCACCTCGGTTCAGGGCGCGGTTGACGAGCACGGCGACGCCGTGCCGTTCCACTAGGCCCTCCGCCTCCCGCTGCTCACTCGTTCCGCCATTCCATCGGACGGAAATCCCGGCCGTCTGCAGGGCGGAGTCAAGTTGCTGCACTCTGCAGGGGAGGACAGTGGCCGAACGGGGCGTGCGCTGCTGTTCCTTGTGTTCTTCCTGGTTCTTTGCGTTCTGGGGGCAGATATCCGCTCCCCCGGTGATCGGTTTCCGCCCCCCACCGGGACCGGATTCCGATCCTCGGCGGGCCGGTTTCCGATCCGGGGCGAGATCCGGCCCGGACCGGATTCCAACTCCCTGGAGACCAGGCTCTTGGGACGTGAAACGAGAGTGCCCGACGGCATGTGGAAGGCGGTACACCGTCTCGCCACGAGGCCCCTTGGCGCCCACGACCATCTCCAGCTCGCCCAGGGCAATCAGCTTGTCGATCGATTCCCTGACGGACGTACGTGACGCGTTGACGTATCGCATGAGCATCGCTGTACCGGCGTAGGCAGTGCAGTCGGGGCCGGGGCACTTGTCCGCGATGGCCACCATGACCATGCGGGCGTTGCCCTTGGCAGCGGACCGGTTCCACACCCAGTCCATGGCGTCGAGGCTCACGCGACGACCACCTTGAGACAGTGAGGCTGGGTAGGCTTCTTCATGAGGAAATCTCCGTGCGGCGGTACGGGGCGGGCTTGGTCGTTCGCACCCCGTGCCGCCGTTCTCTCGTAGAGGTTTAGAACGGGGACGGCATCACGCGGCTTGAGTCTCGCCAGGGCTGGTGTGGTCAACCGGGATGGGTTCAAGGCCGAGGTAGCGCAGCAGGTCGTAGCGGGTGACCCGGTAGGCGCGGCCGTGTTGGAGGACGCGTACCGGGTAGGTGCCGGTCTTGGCCATGAAGTAGCCATTCGTCCGGCCGATGGCCAGGGCGCGGTTGGCTGTCTCCAGGGGGAAGCTAACCGGCAGGGCGAGCAGCTCGGTGTGGGTCATCTCTCGGGTGTGCTGGGCGTGAGCCACTCACGTCTCCGATCATGTCGATTTGCACAGTCGACGGTTCGAATCGACCTTGATCACAAAGTACGTCACCGAATGACACGACGCAATCTGATGCGCTAGCGTGTCGATATGCACAGCCACGAGATCTTGAGCGACCTGGTCGCCGACCAGATCCGGATGCACCGCACGCGCCTCGGGCTCAACCGCGAACAGCTCGCGGAGGAGTGCGCGCGGATCGGCGCGCCAGAGCTGACGTATGCGGCCATCACGAACATCGAGACCGGCCGCCGGGACAGGGAGGGCAAGCGCCGCCGCGAGGTCACCGTCGACGAGCTGATGACCTTCGGGTACGCGCTCGGCGTGCCGCCGCTCCTGCTGGCACTGCCGCTCGGCAGCGCGGACCGTGTGCCGTCGCCTGCTCGTTGGGGCGGGTTGCACCCGCACTACGCCTGGCGATGGATCACCGGCGAGGAGCCGCCGGCCTTCCGCACCGCAGAGGGCCGGATGGTCGTCGACGACACGAGTATCGGAGGCAAGGACGGGCCGGACCGCATGGGGGTCTGGCAGAAGGTCTCCGTGCCCGCTGATGTGTACCGCAGCCTCCAGGCCGCGCAGACCGCGCTGCGCAAGGCCAGCGGTCAACACCACTTCGCCAGTGAGCGGCACGGCGAGAACGCGGCAGAGACTCAGAAGGCCCGCGGGGCGTACCTCGACCGGCTCCAGGACCTCGCCACCGTGCTCAACGAGATGACCGACCTCGGTCTCCGTCCCCCTGCCTATGACGCCAAGTGGGTTGATGACATGCGGCAGTTCGAGATGCTCAAGCGCCCCGAGGCCGTGCAGGTCTACCAGCCTGCGAGCAAGGAGGGCCGGGGTTGAGCGGCTCGACCTTCCGGAGATGCGCGTGCCGGAACCCGGAGACAGGCAAGCAGTACGGGCAGTCGTGCCCGAAGTTGAAGAACCGGCGTCACGGCCTGTGGAACGTGCGCCAGGAGCTGCCGCCCGGCGAGGACGGGAAGACCCGCCGCATCTTCCGCCGCAGCGGCTACGACTCCCAGACGAAGGCGCAGGGCGACCTCGACAAGTTGCGCGCGCTACTCGCGACCCCGGACGAGGACGACGCCGACGGTAGGCAGCGCATCGGCGATCTACTCGCCCAGGTGTCGGCCGACAAGGAGCCGATACCGGACTACGACGAGACCAAGCGCCGCTTCCCCCCGGGGGAGGGGGGCTCGACAAATGGATCGGGGGAAAAAAGCCCCGCCGCAGGACGACCGGCGGGTACGCCTCGCACATCAAGGTGCACTTGAAGCCGCGCATCGGGCACATACGGCTTGACCGGCTCAACGTCCGCCACCTGGTCCGCATGTTCGAGGCCATCGCCGACGAGAACGAGGTGATCGCGGCCGAGAACCAGCAGCGGCGCGAACAGGTCGTGCGATGCAAGCCGAGCAAGGCGGGACGACCCGTCGCAGCCGAGCGGGAGCGGCTCGCCGCCGAGCGGGCCAAGCTCGCCGAGATGAAGCCGTACTGCCGGATCACTGGACCGGCGACGCGGCAGAGCATCCGGCGCACCCTGCGCGCCGCGCTCAACTCCGCGATCTCCGAGCAGCTGATCACCTTCAACGCCGCTGCCCACGTCGAACTCGAATCCGGCAAGCGGCCCAAGCCGCTGCTGTGGACCGCCGAGCGGGTACGGCGCTGGCGCGAGACGGGCGAGATCCCGAGCGCGGTCATGGTGTGGACGCCGGAGCAGTTCGGGGAGTACCTCGACGCCGCCGAGGACGATGACCTCTACGCCTTCTTCCACCTCGTCGGGACCCGCGGCCTGCGTCGAGGCGAAGGGGTCGGCCAGGACTGGACCGAGGTCGACCTCGTCGGCGGCAGCATCACGCCGGCCAAGGAACTCGTCGTCGACGGCTGGGACGTGTACGAGTCCGAGCCAAAGACCGACGGCAGCGCGAGCACGATCGCGCTCGACAGCCTGAACGTCACCGTCCTGACGGCGCATCGGCAGCGCCAGGAGGAGACGAAGCGGGCCCGACTCGCGCGCGGCGAGACGTGGCACGACACCGGCAAGGTCTTCACTCAGGAAGACGGCTCGTGGCTGCACCCCGAGACCGTCTCCGAGACCTTCCGCCGCATCCTCGCGACCACCGACCTGCCGCCCATCACGCTCCGGGACCTGCGGCACGTCGCCGCGACCCTCACGCACGGTGGGGGCGGCGACATCCACGCGGTGAAGGAGACCCTGCGGCACTCGACCATCGCGCTCACTTCGGACACGTACACGAGCCTGCTCCCGGAGCTGGATCGGGAGATCGCTGAGAAGGCCGCCCAACTCATCCCTCGCCGGGCCGCCCGCACTCCCGGGCTCACCTCGCTCACGCACGGGGGCCGAGAACGCAGAAGCGCCCCGCCCAGCAAAGCCAGACGGGGCACTGAAGCGCAGGTCAGGAGCTATGAAGCCCTTCCCGCGACCGGTAGGCCATGTCGGACTCGAACCGACAACCAACGGATTAAAAGTCCCGGCAAGATCATGCCAGACGGTTTTGACCGCTCCCCTGTCGTCCTATTTTGCCTAGTCAGCGAGGACCGGCTTGCTGGTCGGTCCGGCCCAGGATGGCGTGTGCTCGCGCGTCCGCTCACGCATCGCTCACGCATTCAGCGGGGCTGACCAGCAGTGCAGCGTTAGCCATCTACTCGCCAGCAGGAGTTGTTCAGCCGCGTTGCGGGATCGCTTCACGACCATCCCAACCCGTATGGCCCACCCTACGTTCCCGACCAGCTAAAACCCTAGCGGAAGCACTGCCGAAGGGTGCCTCCCACAGGATGGAAAACACCAGCGCAGCATCACGCAACCATCAGTACAGAAAGAACCAGTGACAGCAGACGCCACTTCACCGAGTGACGATCACCCAACAGGAATCGAGTGGCAGTTTCGAGCCAAGGCTTGTGCCAATCGAATGATTCCGTTAGGTGCCTAGGAAGGTTCAGGGCAGGGGTGCCCGATGGTGACACCTGGCCCGTTTTACTGGCTAGTGTCCCACGCGACCTCTCTTCGGGACGGTACGTGACTGGCCTGAGGAGGGCTCCACTTGGCGATTATTTTCAGCCGTTTCCTTGTTCGAGTAGGCCAAAACTCCTTGATTCCCCGCCGGTCAACCAGCAAAGATCTCGTACCGCTGCACGCATCTGATAGTGGATGCATGCCGAGGGGGAGGCTCGTAGTGATTTCTGTCAATTCGATGCAGTATGTGGTCGTTCAGTGTGCCGTCTGCGCAGCTCGCACTAGCGGAGCGCCGGGCACTCGATTTCTGAAGTGTTTACGCCGAGGGTGATTGCGGGGCGTAGCTACCTGTGGCATCGGTAGATATAGCCGGACCGGCGTTCTTCAGGACCGTCGGGCAGTAGGTAGCATCAGGTTTCCGTGCTCATTGCGTTGCGCATCAGTGCTGATGTATATGCAGATTCTGACCCAATCTGCGGCGATTGCAATGTAATTCTTTGCGCCGGTCGAGAGCCGTCACCTGGGCAGGAAGTCGCGCTATCAGTCACGATAGTGCGCCTCGAATCCGGAGGTGCCGAGCATCAGGCTGTTTCATACTCTTATGCGGCATGGACTACAACGGGGGGAAGATCGTGCCAAAGGACTTTAACACCACAGACCAGGAAAACTGCTGCTCCGGGATGCCACTTCTGGGGCTCCTCGGTGAAGTAGACATATCTCGACTGACCGGCAGAGAGCGGGAAGTGTTGCATCTGCTGGGAGTGGCTAGCAGTAATATGCGCATAGCGCACCGTCTGGGAATTTCGGAGCGCACCGTTAAAAAGCATGTGGCAAATATCCTGGAGAAGCTGGGCCTTTCCTCCCGATTGGAAGCCGCCCTGGTGGCCATAGTGCAGCATGACCTGGTCTGCCTGCAATAGGTGTCCTTCCGGACACTGGCCTCAAGCACACCGCCCCAATGTGCACTATCGGGCTGTGATCCCAATCCGCAAGAATCATGCATGCCTGCCGAGAAGTCCGGTGGGTCGGCCGGTCATTCTTCCTCCTTGTTGAGTGGTTTCGGCAATTTCATCACGCATGAGGAGAGTTCTGTGCGGAAGAGTGTGCGTTTTGCCTCAGCGGCGATTGTAGCTGCCATTGCGATTGGGGTTGCCGGCCCTGTTGCGACAGCGGCAGAGCAGGAACCGGTAGTTCCTGTCGTGGCTGTTGCAGGGGACGAGGAGTACGAGACCGTTGAACTGACGCAGGCCGAGCTCGATGAGGTGCAGGCTCTCTCGCAGGAGATCCAGAACGATGCCAGCCTCACCCAGCAGGCCGAAGGCCGGGGCGATATGGCTGCCGCGCAGGCCCTAAACGCAGGCGCGGGCAAGAAAATAATCAAGCTGCTCCAGAAATCCCCGAAGGTCTTCAAGGCGGCGATCCGGTATGCAAAGGCCGGGAACAAGGCGTTCAACGGCTGGATGTCTAAGCAGAACTGGGCAATCCGTGCCGCATGGTGGGCTCTCAATGGCAGTGCGCAGAGCTGGGTAATTGATTACCTCGCCCACCAAATATCCTGAGTTCGCCCCCGACCTGTACGGGGGACGGTGGTACGGCGCTATACAAGGAAGGATTCCCAATGTCTCGTACTGTCTCACGCAGGTCGGCTGTTCAGGATTCAGTAGCAGTGTTCGGCACCTTGCCAGTCATTCTGGCAGGAATCCTGCGTATGGCTTCGCGACATGATCACCCTGGCTATCTGGCGTGGGCCTGGGGCCTTCAAGGAATTGCTCTGTGCTTCATCGTAGCCGGCTTCATCATTGGCGCCGTCAAGAACGAAAAGCCGTCGCCGGGGATCTGGGGCGTGCTGGCGATTTGGGTAGTGTGCGCCATATTTGGCCTCACATACAGCACATCATGAATCTGTAGGGAGGATTCAGGGCCTGCCCCCCCCCCGGCCTGGGGGGCGGAGGACCCCCCTCCCGATTCTTGACGCTCTTCCCTGTCGCTTCTATGTGGCTCAGGGTCCGTACTTTGTTAACTTGCCGTGCGTGCACTGCTCGACGAGATTACACCCCCCAGTGGGGCCTTTAGTTGACACTCGGTCGCATGTGCGTAGTGTCGATCTCGCTGGGAAATCGCCTTCGCCTCCTTTTGGGGAGTCTCAAGTGGGCTACAAGACTCGGAGGAACTATGAAAATCTGGAAGACCTCGGCCGTGGTGGCCGCAGCTCTCGGACTCACCCTTGGGGTGAGCAATGTCAGTCAAGCGGATAGTCCCTATGAGACAACCCGCAACGTCGGTACTGGCAAATGCCTCGAAGTTCAGAACTCCAGTTCGAGCAACGGTGCGCCGGTTCAACAGTGGTCCTGTAACGGACAGTCTGGCTCCTACTGGGCGGGCTATATTGCCGGTTGGGATGGCAATGAGCCGTATTCCGTAATCGTAAATAACAGCGGAAAATGTCTGGAGGTTGCGGACTCCCGCACGGATTTGGGTGCGCCCGTGCAGCAATGGGATTGTGTCTCCAAGCCAACCCAGCAATGGTATTGGAAGACCGGATGCCAGGGTCATCACTTCCTTGAAAATAGGAATAGTGGCCTAGTCTTGGAGGTGAATAATGGCACCACGGCTAACGGTGCAAGGGCGCAGCAGTGGGGTGCTGTAGGGTCGCTCCACCAATGCTGGGACCGCCCTTAAGGAAGTCTCTCAGGTTGGCATGTGTGAGAGGGCCCCGCCCATATGGGCGGGGCCCTCTCACACATGCCAACCACCGGCGTCGCTGAGGTGATAGGAGTGGCGACCTATCAGTTGCAGGCCGCCTCGGAGGGAGCGAGGGCTGGGGGAGTCAGCCTTGATGGTCGACGCCCCAGACCAAGCGTTTAGAGCTGCTCAGCTCATCAGGCCCTGGACGAATCGGAGTACGGAAAGTGTCCGGCCCCGTTCGATGCCAGTGGGTTCGGCTCCGATCCGCCGCAGTACGGCCTTCGTTTGCTCTGCGACGGTGCTCTCATCCAGGCCGAGCAAGTGAGCCATGGATGCGTCCGAATGCCCCTGAACCAGGAGCGACAGCACTCTTCGCTCGCTTCGGGTCAGATGTTTCAGTTGGCTGTTTCCGGCAGGCTGTGCATCAAGATCGATGTCCATCGCCGTCCCGCCAGCTACGACGCGTCTCAGCGTTTCCATCAACTCCGCACCATCGACGATCCGCCGGTTTGAAAGATACCCGAGACCGCATTCGGCGTTACCCAAAAGCTCGATGGCGTGGCAGCGATCGACGAGTGGTGACAGCAGCATGACAGAGGTTGAAGGCCACTCTCGCTGGATCACCAGGGCAGCATATAGTCCCTCGTCCGTGGCCCCCGGCGGTCTACGGAAATCCAGAAGGACGGCATCCGGTCTGTGTTGCTCAACAGCCCTCAGCGCGGATTCTGCATCCTCCACCACGGCGACAACGTTATAGCCTGAGGCGATCAAGAGATTCCGCAATCCACGCCGCAGGAGGGGGGCACCCTCGGCGACTACGATCCGCATGGCAGCTCCACAGTGATAACCGTCGGGCCTCCGACCGGGCTGGAGATACTGAACCCCCCGTCGACTGCTGCGACGCGCTTGGACAGGCCAATGAGACCCGACCCGCCTGATGGGTCAGCGCCCCCGCAACCATCGTCCCCTATGACAACGAGCAGCGTCGCGCCGATGCGCTCGACGGTGACATCAACCCGACTGGCCTCGGCATGCTTGACGACGTTCGTCAGCGCTTCAGAGACCACAAAATAGGCCGCGGACTCGATGGTCGGGCTTGGGCGCGACGGCAAGTCCACCATCAGCCTGACCGGGATGGGTACGCGGCCCGCGATTCCAGAGAGGGCAGCATCCAGCCCTCGGTCTTCGAGGACTGCGGGATGCAGGCCGCGTACGAGGTTGCTCAACTCCACGATGGCCTCCTTCGCTTCGCGATGTGCCTCGTCTATGACGTCCCAGGCGTCTTCAGGGAGATCGGAGAGCTGGACCCTGGCCATCCCGAGATTGACTGCGAGTGACACAAGGCGTTGCTGTACGCCGTCGTGCAGGTCCCGCTCAATTCGACGTCGTTCTGCGTCCGTTGCTTCGATGATGGCAGCGCGGCGCTGGGTGAGCTCGTCGACCCGGGCGACCAACTGTTCGGCGAAGGTGGGCCTGAGAAGGTTCATTGCCATCCGGATGTCACATCGCGCAAGCCGTATCGACAGGCACGCAGCGCTGTACACCGCAGTTATGCCCGCAACCGTGACGTAGGCAGCCTGGGTTGAATAGCCGACATCACTCATCCGCCAGTTGGCTGGCAGCGCCCACACCCAGAGATAAATGGTCGAAGCCCCCACTCCTGACAGCCACAGGAGCATGAGAAGGACCGCACCCAGCGCAACCAACGGTCCGACCAGCAGATGGTATTGCACCTGCCGCAAGGACATTCTGGCCTGCAGCCAGGATGTCGCGCGCTCCCGGAGTGTACCCCCCTGCTGGCCACTAGCCAGCAAGGGAAGCTCAACCCCGAGACCCCTGAACCGGCGGCGCTGAATAGCAGTGAGAAGTGGTGACGCAAAGGCAAGAGAAACGAGTGGTATGAGAATAGCGATGAGGACGCTGAGCGCCTGGCTTGGCCCGCCGGTAAGCCAGGGGACCCCGATGACCAACAAAGCCACAGCCTGCACAGGGATGCCGGCGACCAGGAAGGCAATGTATCGCCGGGACTCGCTGAAGGGCCGCAGCACACCACGCGCGGCAGAGGGGAGGTCCATGTCTAGGACGCTATCTCCGTGAGTCTCGGGGCACGATAACGGTGCTGCCAGCCTTGATGGTGTAGCTAGTACCACCAGTGCCTTGGTGAGTCGCTGTGCCGGTTCTACGCGCTGCCTGCCCTCCCGGCCATCGACGCAACCAGCCCACCTCGGCCGTCACGGGAGGCCGCCGACGATCTCGCCGCCGGGTGGCCGCGCCTCGACGGGACATCGGACTACTCGACCGTGGCGACGCAGTCCGTCCTCGACGCGCACGCACGTGCCGACTGGGCCGCCGCCCGCCGGCCCGCCACGATCCCCGAAATCACGGTCGCCCTCCACCGCACCCCGCTCTCGCCCGCCCTGCTCGGCTCGACCATCCGGCTCCGGATTCGTGACCTGTGGTGGCCCGAGGGCCTCGACGCCCGGTACCGGATCGTGGGGCTGTCCATCCATTTCCTGGTCAGCTGAGGTTGGCTTGCTGGCCGGTCCGGCCCAGAACAGCACATGCCGACGCGTCCGCTCACGCATGAGCCCGACGGCGCCGATGCCATGAGTGGATCTCTAGAGCGCCAATCACCGGGCACGGGCGGGTGCCAAGGACAGCCTTGGGCGCGTGAACATGCGGCCATCCGCGAAGTAGAGGTGTCCTTCGAGACAGGCTGCGCAGTCAGCCTGCGACACGATCCGCCAGCAAGAGAGCAAGAGGGCCGGCCTGGAGAAGGAAGCGACCCTCCCCAGCAGCTCGGATGGCGTCCGGCATGAGCCACCATGACAGTTTGAAGTCCTCTTCTGTCGGGGTGAGTTGCTGCGGGCCCAAGGTCAGCCCGCGAGCTTCGTAGAGGTGGATGCGGGCTGTCGAGTCCAGAGTGATCGCGTACGTCCCAAGGGGGCGCCAGTGGTCTGCGGTGATGCCGGCTTCCTCGCTCAGCTCGCGCCGTGCGCACTCCTCTGCGGTCTCGCGGTCCTCCCGGCGCCCGCCTGGCAGGAACAGGTACTCGCCGCCCTGACGCGGGAAGTTCGCTGTCAGGATGGCCACTTGACCTTCCTCGTCCCGTGCCACGATCACCGAGGCGTCGCGGAGCGGGCGGGTGCGTTCGTCGCTCATGCCCCGCGAGCGTAGCGGGGTTCAGCCGCGCACCAGGGCCGCGTACGGCACGTTCATCACGACGGGATGGGCGATGCCCCGGCCGTGGAAGCCGTCCTCGCCAAAGGCGTCGCCGTGGTCCGCGCACAGGATGATCAGCCAGCGGCGGCGGGCCGTGAGCGTGGTGATGAGGCGGCCCAGGTGCTGGTCCGCGTAGGCCAGGGCGGCGCGCTGGGAGGCGGCGCTGTCGTGGCTGTCTCCGAGGTAGTGGCCGTGGGGGACGTGAGTGGCGGAGACGTTCACGAACAGGAAGAGGGCTTGCTCGTCGAAGAGGTCGGCGATCTCCAGGGCGCGGTCGACCTGGTGGCGGGTCGAGTCGGGGTCTGGGGAGCAGAAGTTGGGGCGCCAGTGGTCCTCGTCGAACATGTCCGGCAGCACGGAGCCGAGCGGGGTCTCGCGCGAGAAGTAGGTGACGCCGCCGACGCAGGCGGTGCGGTAGCCGTGCTGGCCCAGCCCGGCGAGCACGTTCGGGGCGTCGAAGACGAACGTCTCCGGCGGGACCGTCTTGAAGGCGGGCGGGCGGCATTCCCACAGCCGGGTGGGCTGTTCGGGTTGCGGGAGTTTGGGCAGGAAGCCGGAGAAGAAGGCCATGTGGGCGGGGAGGGTGAAGGTGCCGGGTGTCTGCCGTCGCTCCCAGCCTCCCTCGGGCAGCAGCTCGGCGAGGTGTGGAGTTGTGCCCTCCTCCAGGGCGGTGCGGGCGCTGTCGTAGCGCAGTGAGTCCAGGGTGATGAACAGGATCGGGTCCCGGTTGCCGATGATGTCGGCAGCGTTGATCACCGCGCGGCCCCTTTCTCTTGCTCGGCTGGGTGCGGGTAGTGCTCGATGCGGCCCTTGGCCGTTTCGTTGACCGGGATGGGGACACGGTCGCTGGCGATCAGGTGCCGGATGCTCGCAAGGCCGGTGTCCTCGTCGAGGGGTTTGCCGTCGGGCCCGTACAAGACGATCGAGACGGTCTCCTCGCCCTCCGGTCCGGTGGTGGAAACGCGGGCTCCCGGCACGCCGCCCAGCTCGGCCATCGCCCGCAGCAAGGTGTCCTCGTCGGCGACGCGGAGGGTGAGCACCGTGCAGGCGTAGTGCTGGGCGTTGATCGCCCCCCGGCACAGCCGCTGGTGAAACAGGACGCTGGTGGCACGGCCGCCGTGGGCGACGGCGATGCGGTGGGCCTTGAGGGTGGTGACGAGGCAGGCGCCGAGCCACCAGCCAACCGCCTCATGGATCTCGTCGGGGAAGCGGCCGTGTGCGCCACCGTCGCGGATCACCGCGTCGGCGTTGATGGGGTTAAGCACGGCCGCCCTCCACGTACGTGAGGATCTCGTCGGCGAGCTGGTCGGGGGTTCGGCCGTCGGTGTCCAGGACCACGGCGGTCGGGTCGCCGGCGGCGACCGTCTCGAAGTTCGCGAGCAGCTGCTTGAGCCGGTGGGGGACCTCGAAGAGGTCTGTGTCGTCCTGCTTCAGGTCCTGCTTGCTGCGCATCCGCTCCCGCAATGCCTCCTCGGAACAGCGGAGATAAAAGGTGCGGTCCGGGGCGGCCAGGTAGTCATCGAACGGGTCGAGCAGGCGAGTTACGTCCTCCGCTGCGACGCCGTGGGCTGCTGCGTGGCAGGCGATCACGGACGACCTGTACCGGTCGGCGATGACCGGTCCGGCCGTGAGCTCCTGTCGGGCCCGGTCCGAGGTGTGGAGCAGGCCGGACAGGTAGAAGCCGAACTGCGGCAGGGCGCGTAGCCGCAGCCTCGCCTCCTCCGCCCATCCCTGGTGCGGCAGTGTCAGCGTGTGCAGAGCGGTCGCGCCGAGCCGCTTGGCCAGGACGCGGGCGAGGGTGGACTTGCCGACGCCGGAGACCCCTTCCAGTACGCCGAAGAAGCCGCGAGGGAAGTCGTCGTACGGGATAGGTGCGTACGCGGGCGGAAGGCTCACAGGGTCCCCTCGGTGAAGGCGGTGACGTGGCGGGCGACGGCTTCGGCGAGCCGGTCCGGGTCGCTCAGCGCGTCTTTGATGTCCAGGCGCAGATCGCCGCGCAACAGGCAGGGCTGGAGGCCGGCGGCGTGGTCGGCGCGCAGGGCCCAGAAGCCTTCGACGCAGTTCGAGCGCACGGGGCAGGTGCCGCACTGGCCGACGTGGTGGCGGCCGAGACCGCGTTCGATGACGTCGATCTCCACCCCGTCGATGCGGAAGACGCGTCGGCCCTGGCCGACCCCGGCGACCTCGATGTGCTCGTCGGTGGTGAGGGTCCGGAGGTGCTGGACGATCTGCTCGGCCGGGACGGCGTTGTCGGCGTCGCCTTCGTTGAAGTCGGTGGGCACCAGCTCGATGAACTGCACCGGCAGGCTGCGCGCCAGGGCGTGGTCGAGGATGGCCCGGACCTCGTGCTGGTTCTGGCGCAGCAGAAGGCAGTTCAGCTCGACCCGTTCGAAGGTCTCGCGGGCGGCTTCGATCCCGTCGAGGATCGGCGCGATGCCCGTGCGGACCCCGGCGATGTCGAGGAGCGAGGCGTCGGAGAAATAGTGGAGCGAGACCTTGACCTTGTCGAGGCGGGTCTGGGCCAGCCATTCCTGGTTTTGGCGGATGCGGGTGCCGTTGGTGATCAGCGTGTACGAGCCGTCCGCGCCGATCTCCGGGAGGTTCGCCAGCACCTCGCGGGCCAGCGGCGACACCAGCGGCTCCCCGCCGCTGAAGTAGCCGCGCCGCAACCCGGCCTTGATCATCGCCCGGATGAAGGTCAGGAAGTCCTCGGCGGTCACGACACGGGGCCGTGGCTGCTTGGTGCGGTCGCGCAGCGTCAGGGGCGGCGGAACGTCGTCCTCGTTGTGGCAGAAGAAGCAGCCGAGGTTGCACCGGGGAGTCAGGGAGATCCGGAACTGGCCGCGCAGGGCGGCGAAGTTCCGCAAGGCGGTCCAGTCGACCGCCTCGGGGGCGGCCAGGGCTTCGGTAGTGCTCACGGCGTCCTCCGGACGAGTGGGCGGGGTGATGGCAGGTGCAGGGGCGGCGGGGTGGGCCGATGCATACGCGCTCGGCGGGTGCCGGCCACGGCCCGCCCGTTCTCGGGGGAGGCGTGGCCGTGACCGGCGTGGGCGCCGAGCAGGAAGGGCGCCCCGTTCCTCCCGCGCCCTGTCCTTCTTCGGGGAGCATCACGCGGGAGACCTGGAGGTCAGCCGCTCTCGGCGGCGATGGCGATCGTGAGGGCGGTGATCAGTACGACGAGGACCAGGACGTACGCCGTGACCACCCGGTGTGGACTCACAGGTCGGGCCGGAGCGGACGCGGCCCGTTGCGGGCCTGGAGGAACTGCGTGAACGAGCGGACCGCGCGGGCCAGCGCCCGCAGGTACGTCCAGTTCGCGAAGGGCCCGTCGCCAGGACCACGGTCGAGCAGCTCCGCCCAGTCCTGCAGCGCCCCAGCGACTCGTGCGTCCCGCCCCGATTCGGGCAACCTCGTTACGACACTGACCAGTTGCTCGCCACAGCCGAGCATGACAACGATCTGGCGGGCGTTCTCCTCGGGATCGGGCTGGTGCTCGAACCCGACCAGCGCCCGGTCGCAGTCCAGCGCGATCAACTCCAGTTCGCCCGCCGACGGCACGGCAGTCGGCGCGCTGTCCGCTGCTTTCTGATGCGTCACTGTGCCCACCGCGCTCCTCCTCGAAGCGGCCCTCGACGAGCCATCCGATCGGTCACAACGACCGTATGAGCGTGGGGAATGCGATAGGACTGACCCCGGGTACGTGTTATGCGGAGCGCCACGCCAGGACGGGAGGGCGTCATGGGCCACAAACCGCAGCCACGCAGGATCGACATCAGCGGGATCGTGTCCGGCTACGTGCTGCGCCTTGCCCGCGAGAGCATCCCCCGCACCCAGACCGGCCTGGCCGAGGATCTGCAGGTCGACCTCGCGACCCTCCAGGGCTGGGAGTCGGGCCGTCGCCCCCTGGCCAACATGAAGGCTGGCGCCCTGCTCGATCTGCGCCGCCGCTTACCCGCGCTCGGCGCGGAGACCGAACTGGTGCAGCTCCTGGACGCGGCGATGGACGCGGACCGCATCCTCAGCGGCGCGCTCAGCCCTCCGCTCCGGCTGGAGCAGCATCCGTTGGCGGAGTGGGTCCATACCCGTGCGACGGCCCATATGTTCGCCTGGGCGGTCAACGGAACCCCGCCCCCGATGCTGGCGAACCGGCCGGCGCCGCGTCGCCGTGGAGCCGTGCCGGAGGCGCCAATCATCCCTGTCCAACAGCGACTTGATCTCTTCACCCACCTGCGAGATGTCGCGGAAGGCGCATCCAGCACGAGCGGGACCGGAGTGCTGCTGCGCCGCCAGGCGGCGTATCTCACCTCGTACGACGACAGCCCCGACACCTCCGCATGGACGGCTCACGTGCTGCACAAGGGCCGGGGCGCGCTGTCCGTTCACGGCTGGTCGTCCCTGTGGCCCGAAGCCCGCTCGACCGCAACCGCCCTTGCCCGCCAGGGAGATCCGCAACCACTACGCGACTTCATCGAGCGCGCACTCGTGGACGACGATGCGGGCGAGGCGGCGAACCTGAACTACTGGGCGTACTGGCTCGGTGCCGCTTCCCGTCCCCAGCCCAGCGACCTGTTCATGCGGGACCGCGAACTCACCGGCTGGGACCCCATAACGCTCCTGCGCCTCCTGGCCCGAGGTCTCCAAGAAGCCCCTACCTATGTGGAGTTGTACGCCCACTCGATCTGGGCGCTGGTGCACGCGCATCCGTGGCTTCCGCAGGCCGCCCCTTCCGTGGCCGGCGTACTCGGTGAGAGGGTCGGGAAGATCCTCGACACCGGCGTGATCTCCCCCAGGTCCCGGCGCGATCTCTGCGCCGTGCAGTACCAGCTAAGCAACCGCACATGAGCAATGGAGGGCCACACATGGCAGACGACCAGAGCCGCGGCACCGCAGGGTTCCTGTTCGAGATGGGGATGCTCAAGAGGGCCAAGCGGTCCGGCTGGTGGATCGTCGGCGTCAAGGACCCCGAGACCATCGCGGAGCACAGCTTCCGCACGGCGATCATCGGGAGCGTCCTGGCCATGATGGAGGGCGCCGACCCCGCCAAGGTCGCCCTGATGTGTGTCTTCCACGACACCCAGGAGACCCGCGTCAGCGACATCCCCCGCATCGGCCGCCGCTACCTACAAGCCGCGACCAACGAAGCGGTGACCGCCGACCAGGTCTCCGCCGCCCACCCGGCCGTCACCGCCGGCGTGCAGCGCATCGTCAAGGAGTACGAGACCGGCGACAGCCCCGAGGTGATCGTGGCCCACGACGCCGACAAGCTCGAATGCCTCATCCAGGCCGTTGAGTACCGGGAGCAGGGCCACCAGAACGTCCAGAACTGGATCGACACCAGCCTCGCCAGCCTCAAGACCGCCTCCGCCAAGGAGCTGGCCGAGGCGGCCCTGAACATGCCTTCGCTGGAGTGGCAGCAGACCTATCTCCGGTAGGGGATGCGGCTCGACTGTGATCAACGCCGTCGCGCCGTTGGCGCCTGCGGCAGCGGAATGGCTGCCACAGGTTGATTAGGAGCGGCCCGGCGCTGCGTGACGCCGTAGGTCTTAGCTGCCTGGGCACGAGGGCTGGGTACGTGGCGTGGCGCTCGCCGAGGCGGCGGATGCGCCAGGTCAGTGCGCAGGCGAGGCTGTGGACATCGTCCAGGGGGCGCTGGCCGAGCGCTTGGTCGAGGACGGTGGCCGCGTTGTGCCCGGCGGCCTCTGCGTCGGCGAGCCCCTCCACCGACGACATCGCCCCGCACCCTCCCAGCCAAGCACCGCACACAGCCAGCCGTCAGCGACTTACCAACATCACCCGCAGAGTCACGGCATTGCATCAGGCGGGACGCCATCTGCTGGGGTGTGCCGGCCACGGCCGAGGCGAATGAGACATCATCGCGGCTTCCAAGAACAGAGGGTTACCCACGAGAGACCCTCCACTTCCCCCACCGGCTGGTGCCAACTGGCCAGCGTCTACGGCTACTTTCGCGTCCGTTACAGCCTCGAATAGGCACCTTAATGCTTAGGTTCAATAGGAGTGAATAAGCCAACTTCCTTGACTTGAGGGAGATCTGAGGGGGAATTGTGGCTTCCGTCACGGCTCTGCGGGTGAGGGAGTGGTGAAGTCGTTCGCGACCGCAAGGCATGATTCACCCTCTCTTTCTACAGGGGTTTGAGGGTTGAATTATGTCTGAAAATGCTTGTTCAAAGGAGGACGGCGCGTGCAGAGCAGCACTCACCGACGCAAGTTCAGCGCAGCAATTGCCGGAGTTGTTGTCGCGGCAATCGTTGGCACGGGGTTGGTCGGATCAGCGGAGGCGGCCGATCGCGGGAGCGATGGCGGCGCCAGGTCGGTGGCGATATCTCAGATGTCAGGTGAGGTTGACGCGTCCACCCCTGCCGAGTCGGGGCTGGACGGCGTGAGCGATGCGGAAGGTATTGCCGCGGTTCAGCGCGCGCTCGACCGCATCGCTGCGATCCCCGAGGCGCTGATCCAGAGAGTCGAGGCTGGCGACCCTGACGCGGTTCGCGAGGTGAGCGACTGGCTGGAGCGAAACCCGCAGGCTGCGCAGGCCATCCAGGCATTCGGGTGGTTCGGATGCGCGGCCGGGGTCGCGAAGTTCGCTGCCGAAAACGGAATCGGCGTCGCCAAGGCGTGGCGGCTCGTCAAGAACGGCAAAAAGGTGGCACAGGCCATCTGGGCGTACGTCAAGCACGGCCAATACCCTGGTAGGGGAATTGACGATGAAATCGTGAACCTCATCGTCAATTCCACGGGGCTGCCTGACTTGGCCCATGCATGCCTGTAGACGCGCACGAGGGAGGAACCTCTGATGAAGCGGACCCCGGAGCCGTCGCGCGCGCAGGACTCGGCTGACGAGCTGGGTGCTGCCGGCAGCGGTGTGGTCCTCACCGTCACGTTCCTGCTTTTCGCGTACATCCCCGCAACCTTCATCGGCGAACTCTTCGGCAACCGGGGCGTTCCGGCGTCCCCCTGGCTGGTGGCACCGGTGGTGGGGTTCGGACTGGCCGTGATGATGCTGTTCGAGCCGTATCTGCAGGGCCGTTCGTGGTGGAAGCGGGTTGACGATGTGTGGGGCGCCCTCTTGATGGGCCTGAGCGTCGTGGCCCCGATCGTCGTCGGTGTGGTGTGGCCGGTGTCCTTGTGGACGTGGCTGCCGCCGCTGGTCCCTACAGCGCTGTCCTTCGTGCCCATCGTGTTCGCCCGGTGGTTGGTCGCGCGCTGGCACGGGCATCTGCGAAAGCGGCAACGGCCTCGACTCGGCCCGTTCAAACCCGTTCCGAGGGTCGGCGAATCGGATTCCGGAGATTCCTGACCGGGGCCCGACTCAGATCGGCCTACGCACACATCATTGGGGCGCCCGGCAGCCTGCTGGGCGCCCCACCAAAGACGTCCGGTGCCGCCGCTGCCGCCGCCGGGCATGAAGATCGACCGCACCGTCCTCAACGCCGCGACCGTGCCCGGCTATGTGATCGAGGGCTTGTACAAGGGCCACGGCTTCGGCGGCGCGTTTTCGACGAGCCTGTTCGGTGGGGCGGCATGGGTGGCGCCGTAGGTACGGGGCAAAGCAAGCTCCTACGTCACGGGAACCCGCCCTGGTCACGGAGGTACCTGGTCCTCTCCCGCAGTTGTGAGCCCCATCATCTGTGCGGGTTTCACCGTCCTCGCCCCTGGGAGCCGGAGCCAGGAAGGCCGGCCCCCAGGGGTGCGTGTCGTGTCAGGCCGGAGCGGTCAGGCTCTGGATGAGAGCGCGGGCTTGGGGCGTGAGCCCGTTGAGGACATCCCGCGTATAGGGGGTGTCGGGTCGAGCGGCGAGGTCTTGGACGGTGGCCCAGTTCTCGGCGATCACCCGGAGGTCCTGTTGTGCTTGATGGATGGCGTTCTGCCGGTGGGCGAGGAAGTGTTCGGCACGCTGGTGGGCCTGGTCCCAGGTGATGTCCCCTTTCTCGACGAGGTGGACCGCGGGCGGGGCGGTGTCGCCGTCGGCACGGCGGAGGGCGTCGGTGTCCCGTACGTGGTGCCGGATTTGCGCCTCGTCGAGGGTGAGAAGGCCCTCGGTGACCTGCTCGGCGAGGTCGGGGGCGTGCTCGCGCAGGCGCTGGTACTGGGCCTCGACAGCGGCAGCGCGGGCCTTGTATTCGAGGGCGGTGTTGTAGGCGGCGTCGAGTTTGAGGGCGCCGGTGCGGACCTGTTCGGCCAGGTGCGGGGCGTGCTTGAGGACGGTGGCCGCGTTCGAGATGCGGGTCAGGCTGATGCTGTGAAGCTTGACGTGGTGGCGCAGGGAGTGTTCCGAAAAGGAACGAGCCATCGCGATGATCATGGCCCGCTGGCCCTTGCTGAGGCTCCGGCGGCGCAGGTTATAGGCGAGGATCAGCCCCTTGGGGTCGTTGCCGGTGTAGGTGGTGAAGCGGGGCTTCACGCCGGCGAGCTCGCAGGCGGCGAGACGGTTGCGGCCGTCCAGGAGGACGCCGTCGGCGTCGAGGACGATGTCGTGGTGCTGGCCCAGGGTCTTGATGGACTCGGCCAGGTCGTGCAGCTCGTCCTCTTCGAGCATCGGGAACATGGCGGTGGTGGGGTGGATCTTCAAGGGGCTCCTTGGCGGGCGGGTGTACTGCGGTGTGGTGGGGCCGGGGTCAGGCTGCGCTGAGGGGCTGGTGGTTATCGGGTGTTCCGGTGGCTGTTGGTGCGGGGAGTCGGGCCGCCGGGCGCGGGTGTCGTGCGTGCCATCGCGGGCTGCGGGTTTCCGGGCTGGTGTGTCTGGAGCGGGGTCGTCCTGGTCGTGCGGAGGCGGGCGGCTTCGGCGCTGCGGTTACGGGCGGGGTTGTGGCTGGTGTGTTGGATGCGGGTGATCAGGACGCGGGCGGGCTGGCGGGCGCTGTCCAGTTCGCGCTGGCCAGCGGCTTCCTTGAGGAGCCGGTGGGGCTTGTGGCCGCGGGCTTCGGCGTCGGCGAGGACAGCTGCGAGTGCGGGCCAGGCGGGGTCGGCGAGGATCCGCTCGGCTTGATCGGGCACGGCGGCGCGTACGTCACTGACGAGCACCAGGAGCGCTTGCCGTCTGGGTGGGCGGGCTTCGAGGTCGGCGAGCACCGGTACGAGTGCGGCGTCGGCTGCTGCTTGGAGGTGCTGGACGGTCTGGCGGGCGGCGTCGGCCTGCTGGGCATGTCCCTTGGCCTCGTGCCACCGTCCGGTGACGATCACTGCCCAACACACGGCCGCTAGCAGGGCGGCCAGGGCGCTGCCGTCGGGGCCGGTGGCGGTGTGCACGATGTCGCGGGCCGCGCTGCGCAGGGCCTGGGCGGCCCGGTCTTCGGCCCGGATCTGGGAGCGCTGGGCGCGGGCGAACACCTTGGTGGCGGCCCGGAGTTCGGAGCGCACCGCAGCCGGTGCCTGCTGGGCGGTGGCTTCGATCAGCTCGCCGAGGGCGGTGATGTGGGCCTGGGCCCGCGCATCCCCGCCATCATCTGTGCCTGTGCCGGTGTTGGCGAGGTCGGTGTGGAGGGTGTCGAGGGCGTCGGTGGCTCGCCGCCAGGGGGTGGTCGGCCGGTTGCGGCGGGCGGTGGGGTGCTCCTCCGGCACGACGCTTTCCAGGCGGGCCTTCAGCTTGGGCAGGGTGAGGTCGGGGGCGATCTTCCCGCCGGGGTGGAAGATCTGCTCGCCGTCCTTGTTCACATCGCCGGGCCGGCCGACCGCGTACCCGAGGAGGTCGCTGGACGGACCCCGCCGCGGCTTGACCACAATGTCAGCGGCTTCCAGGTAAGCCAGGAGCTCCTCGGCGCTGCGGGCGTGGGGGATGGCGGCGCGGATGCGGTCCTCCAACCAGGCGCGGCTGGTCTCCTCCCAGCCGAGGCGTTTCGCCTTGTGCATCTCGGCCTGGGTGGGGCGGCGTGTGGCGGTGCGGTCGCCCTTCTTCAACTGCCTGAGTCCGTAGTCCTTTTCGATCTGGCGGCATGCGTCGCCGACGCGCAGGCCGCTGTCGTGGAGTTTGGGGCGGCGGCCGTCTTCGCGGACGGTGGTGGCCAGGATGTGGATGTGGTCATCCGCGTGGCGCACCGCGATCCAGCGGCAGCCCAGGTCGTCCCCGGCCGGGGCGATACCGGCGGCCTCGACGATGCGCCGGGCGATCTCGCCCCACTCCGTATCGGACAGGTAGCGGTCTTCGGGAGCCGCCCGTACGGGGCAGTGCCAGACGTGGTCAGTGACCGGCTTGCCGAACTCGCTGTTCCGAAGGTGGACAGGTGCATCGAGGTGGCGGCCGAGTTCGGTCAACGTGGCGTTCTCGTCGCGGCCGGGGTCTGGCATGCCGAGCATCGCGAAGGAGGCCACGATGTGCGGGTCAAGATGCTCATCCTGACGGCCGGGACCGTAGAGGTAGGCGAGCAGGCCACGGGTGTTGGCCCCGGCCGGTTTGATGGCGGCGATCATGCGGCGGCCTCTCCTTCGTCCGGCTCGGCGCTCTGACGCAGGGCCTCGGCGATCAGCTCAAGGAGCTGCTGGAGCTCGGTCAGCTGCCGGCGGATGTCGGGTGGCGTGAGGTCGCTGTTGAGAGCGCGGGCGATCTGATTGACGTTCACGCCAATCCGGTTGAGCTGGCGCAGTACCTGGGCGCGGAAGTGGTGGGTGCGCCGGCGGTCCTCGGACAGCGGCAGGTTGGCGGTGAACCGGCCGTCCATGAAGGCCAGGACGACATCGGCGGCGAAGCCGGAGTCGCCCTTGTAGCCGTGCTCGGCGGCGACGTTCTGGAGGCGGGCACGCTCCGCATCGAGAAACCGCAAGGGGCCGACGCGTGCCGTGCGCTTGTCGCCGGTGAAGCGGCGGATCGTGGGCTGTGCGCTCTTCACGGCGGGCTCACCGCCGACACTCTCGGCGGCGCGAGCGGGGTGCAGGATGTCGCGCTGGGCGGCATGCACCGTGTCCGGGTCGGGGCCGCCCTCGGCCCCGACCTCTCGGCCTGGCGCCCCCTGGCGCTGGGCCGTCTCCGCCACCCCCGGGGCGGAGATCCCCGAAGACCGGCCATGAGTCGGACTCGGGGTACTACTGGCTCCGCCCGGGGCACCCCGACCGAACGCCCGCCGCCAACGCTCCATCAACGTAGGCGACTTCGTCAGTGGCAACGGCTCGCCTGGAACGTCCTCGGGGTGGTGCGGGTCGTGTGACATGGGCGGTTCTCCGGGGAGGGCTGAGGGCAGGCGGATGAACAAGGCCGGGGGGCCTGGGCGGGAGGCTGCCGCCGCCCTGTCCACAGGTGTGGATATACGGGCGGCGAGTGGGTTGGTGACCGGCTGGGCGGGTGACCGGAAGGGTTCCGATCACCCGGTGGAGCGGGCGGTCAGCCGCTGGTGGAAACGGTGATGCCAGCGGCTTCGAGTTCCGGCCGGAGGATCTTCATCACCCTGGTCATCCGTCCGCTGCCGATCGTGAGGTCCCTGTCCTCCACGGCCTCTCGGAGAAGGGCCCGGGTGAGCCTGCGGTGCTTATAGGCAGCGGTCCGGCCGATCTGAGCAAGCTCCTCGATCGTGGCCTTGGGCGGGCGGCCACCGCGCGGCTTGCTCTCCGTATCCTCGGTTGGTGGTTCCGCCCGCTGGGCGGATGTGACAGCCGGTGGATCGCCGGGGCCGGTGAATGCGGCGTCCAGCTCCGGACCGGAAGCGTTCAGTTTCTGAACGACACCTGCCTCCGGCTGATCGGAGACCGGATCCGGGTGCGCGGCGGGGTGGTCGACGAGCTGGTGGATCTGCCGCATCAGGACACCGAAGGCCAGTAGCGCTGCGGTCGGGGGAACTGCGGCGACCACGTAGTCGAGCCACGGCACGGTACTGACGTCGCGGCTGCCGCTGACCCCAGCCACATTCAGCGCGATGGAGCCGACCGATCCGATGGCGGTGACGGCGATGGCCCCCTTGTCGGTGACCCGACGCAGGCCCGCGTGGAGCATGAGCAGCTCGCCCGCGATGATGAACGCGTCCAGGGTGGCGGGCCAGGCCCAGCGGCGCACTGGCGACCTGCCCAGCCCGTGCTGGCCGGCGACCTCGGCCAGGTGCGCGTACGAGAGCCAGAACGCTCCGGCGGTCAGGACGACGATGACGGCCCCAGCCGCGAGGAGCGCGCGCCGCTCGGCGGCCTGCTTCGTCATCGCTCGCCGGTCTTCGCCGAGCTGGGAGCCCGGTGGCTGACGGCGCGTGAGGCGGAGAGGGAAAAGGGTGGTCAAGCGGGAAACTCCTGGGGTAGTCGTAGGTGCCGTCTTGGCAGTCTTGGCCGTTGCAAGCGCAGGTCAGAGCCGGTACGGCAGCAGTCCTGTTCTCCCGTCCCGGCGGGCGCTGCTCGCGCCTTGGGTCCTTCACTGCGGGGCTCAGGCCGCTCGTCGAACCCGGGCCCCCGCGGTGTGGCCCGGCGGGCCGGGACGGCGCCGTTGCGTCTCCCGTCCTGGCGGGCAGGGCTGCGGCCTGGGGCGATACGGCAAGGACGCTCAGGACGGCACAAGACGGATGCGTGCGGCGTCCTGGCGGGCGGCGCGGCGGTTCTTGATCGCGTTGCCGTCTTGGCCCCGGCTGCCGTCTTGCCTGTATGCCGGTTGACCTGCGAGATCACGGCAGGGACGGCAAGGACGGCAACCAGGGGTGCGGGGTCTCAGCCCTCGCCGAGAGCGGCAAGGCGCGTGTCCCTAGACGGGGCAGGCGAGGTGTTCCCTCAGGGAACAGGCGGGGCGTCCACTGAATGGACGGTGGGGCAGTAGCGCCGCCAGGCGTCGAGGAACTTGTTGCGCATGTAGCCCTTGCGCTGGGTTCCGTCAGCGAGGCGGACGTTGCCGGATTTGATGCCGTACTCGCGCAGCATCGCCCCCAGCTCGCGGGCGGTCAGCCCGCTCCGGCCCCACTCCGCCCAGGGGCCCTCGGGGTCCTGGCGCAGGTGGTGGAGGAGTTCGTCGGTGGAGAGGCTGTCGACCTCGCGCTGGGCGGCGAAGACCCGGCGGATGTCGGCGAGGATCCTCGCCCCGCTGGAGTGGTCCTCCTCGGCCGCCACCTCGGCGGCGACCATCCGCGCACACGCCGCGCGGGCCCGGCGCGGCCAGGACCCGCCCGCCAGGTCGGCGACGATCACCAGCGGCTCCCAGGTGTCGGCGGCACGGTCCTCCACCGGCATCTCCGGCTCCAGACCGGCCGCCTCGTCCAGCAGCGGCCGGGCCCACCCGGCAATCCGATCCCGCAGATCGTGCAAGGCAGGGGTGTCGCGTCGGGAGCGGAAGGGCTTGACGCTCTCGCCCTCGGCCCGGCGGCGCATGCGGATCACGATCGACCGGTCCATGATCGTGTCCGGCAGGTCGCCTATTCCCGCGATGGCCGCCATGGCGAACGTGGCGAACTTGTGCGGGGTGTGGTCGTTGCCGACGACCCGCGTGACGTACCGGTTGCGCTGGTGGCCGGCGTTGAGCAGGCCGCGCATCTCCTCGTTCTTCTCCGCCGCCTTCGGCGTGCCGAAGATGGTGTCCGCCTCGTCGACCAGCAGCGTCGGCGGGTTCTCCTCCGTGATGGACCGGAAGATCGCCGCCGGTGTGGTGTTGATGGTCAGCATCGGCGCGTGGACCGTCTCGGTCAGTACGTCAAGGAGACGCGACTTGCCGCATCGCTTTGCCGGTCCGACCACGGCCAGGCGCGGCGCGTGCTGCCACGCGGGCTGCAGATGCGTCCCCGCCACCCACAGCGTGACCGCGTCCAGCGCCTCTGGCGAGGGAAGGATCACGAACTGCGCTATCTGAGCCCGTAGTTCGTCCAGCAGTTCCGAGCCGTACGTCGGCTCCGGATCCGACACCGCCTCCTCCACGGGCACCTCCGCCGGAGCGGGGTTCTGCGCCACGGCCTCGGCGGCGGGTGCAGCTTCAGGTGTGGGTTCGGGGGTGTGGCGGCTGGGCCGGCCGGGGACAGCGGTCGGCGGCCACACCGCCGGAGCGGGGGTGGAATAGGACTCGGGGTTGGTGGGTTGCACTAGGCAGCTCCTCGGCTGGAGGTGGCGGGCTCGCACGCCCTGGCCACCGGGTTGGTGAACATCAAGCCGCTCTGGGGAGTTGATGGGGCCTCCGGCGTCGCACCGCCGGGGGCTTCCCCCTGCCCTGCGGACGCTGGGCCGCAGCGAGGGACCACGAACCGTACGTCCAGCACCCACCGCAGTCCAGCGTTTCTGTGTCAGCTCAGCGCAGAACCCTCTGCTACGTACACGTACGGTCATGCGGCCAGGCCCAGCAGATCCAGCAGGTCGGCGGTCACCACCCGGTAGGCATTACCGAGACGCAGCACCTTGCACGGGTACAGGCCGCGCTTCGCCAGCTCGTACCCCTTGCTCCGACCCAGCCGCAGGGCTCGGTTGCCGGTCTCCAGGTCAACGGCGGCAGGCAGGGCCAGCAGCTCCTCCCGGCTCATCCCCTTCGACCGGCCGGCGATCTCGTCGTCGCGCATACGCACTCCATCCATGGCACAGCCCTCGGCGAACGCGACGATCACGTCCGGCTCCAGGCCACTAAATCCAGGATGGCGAAGCTATTGTGTTTCCATGACACAACGCGATTCCGATGCTGGATACGACGACGAAGACGAGGACGACGTCCCCGAGTGGCCGGACCAGGTCATGGCCACCGTGGCGGGCGAAGTCCGGCGCCTGAGGAAGGAGTTGGGAATGAGCGCGCAGGACCTGGCGGACCGCTGCGAAGAGATCGGCCATCCGATCCCGCGCAATGTCATCGCCAACATGGAATCCGGCCGCCGTGCCAACCTGCCCCTGGTCGACGTCATCGTCCTGGCCGCAGCCCTGCACGTGTCGCCGGTCTGTCTGATCTACCCGCTCGGATACGTGGGCCGGGTTCAGCGGCTTCCGCTACAGCACTCCGTGCCGACCTGGGACGCCATGCGCTGGTTCACCGGCGACGACCCCGGCTCCAATGCCGTCAACCTCATGCTCGGCCTCTTCCGTGACCACGAACGCGACCAGCGTGCGGTCCTCGCCGCGCTCAAGGGCGAACGCCGCGAGCGCTGGACGGCGGAAGCCGCAGCCACCCCTGCCGAACGGGACGAGGCCCTGCGCGCCCAGGCCGACTACGCCGAAAAGGGAACCCTCGCCAAGTACCGGCTACGCGTCACCCGCAGCCGCATCCAGGAGGAGGGCGGAACCCCTCCCCACGTTCCGCACCAACTCATCGGTGCCTCCCCTGAAACCACCGGGCCCCAACTGCCCACTTACCTTGAAGAGATGGACATTTGAAGGGTTCCACCCACCGCCGCTGCTACTGTCGCGACGCGAACACCGGCAAGCCGCTCGGCAGGAACTGCCCCAAGCTGGCCGGCCGCAAGCACGGCTCGTACTCCATACGCCAGGAGCTCCCGCCCCGTGAGGACGGCACCCGCCGTTCATTCAACCGCGCGGGCTACGAGTCGCTGAAGGCCGCCCAGGCCGACCTCGACCACGTCCGTGGCTTGGTCGCCCTGGCCGACGCCGACGAGCCTGAGGATCTTGAGCGCATCGTCGCCCTGCTAGAGCAGGTCGTCGAGGACAAGGCCCCGCTCCCCGACATCGAGGAGACCCGGCGCCGCCTTCGGGCCGGGCAGGACCTCGTCGGCAAGATGACCGTCGGCGAGTGGCTGGACATCTGGCTGGCCGGCAAGAAGAGCCGCAAGACCACCATCAACGGGTACGCAGGACACATCCGTGTGCATCTGAAGCCCCGCATCGGCCACGTCCGCCTGGACCGGCTGAACGTCGGCCACCTGGTGGAGATGTTCGACGCGATCGCCGACGACAACGAGGTGATCGCGGCCGAGAACGAGGCCCGGCTCGCGCAGATCGCCCGGTGCAAGCCGAGCAAGCCGGGGCGTCCGGTCGCGACCGAGCGTCAGCAATTGGCCAAGGAGCGGGCCGCGCTCGCGGAGATGAAGCCGTTCCGGCGGCAGACCGGACCGGCGACGCGGCAGAGCATCCGCCGCACCCTGCGGGCCGCGCTCAACGCCGCGATCAGCCGCCAGTACATCACCTTCAACCCGGCGTCCCACGTCGAACTGGAGTCGGGCAAGCGGCCCAAGCCCCTGCTGTGGACCGACGAGCGGGTGGCACGCTGGCGGGCGACGGGCGAGAAGCCCTCCCCCGTCATGGTGTGGACCCCCGCTCAGATCGGCGTCTTCCTCGACGCCGCCGAGGGCGACCGGCTGTACCCGCTCTTCCACCTCATGGGTACTCGCGGGCTGCGACGCGGCGAAGGCGTCGGCCAGGAATGGACGGACGTCGACCTCGACGCCGGTCAGATAACCCCAGCCAAGGAGCTGGTCGTCGACGGCTGGGACCCGTACGAATCGGCGCCCAAGACGGACGGCAGCGCGAGCACCATCGCCCTCGACAGCCTGAACGTGGCTGTGCTGCGGGCACATCGCGAGCGTCAAAAAGCGGAGCGCGACAAGTGGGGCGCCGCCTGGAAGGAGACCGGCAAGGTCTTCACGCAGGAGGACGGCTCGTGGCTCCACCCGGAGACGGCTTCGGCGACCTTCCGGCGCATCCTCGCCACCACCGACCTGCCGCCGATCACCCTCCGGGACCTCCGGCACGTCGCCGCGACGATCACACACGGAAGCGGCGGCGACCTCCACACGATCAAGGAGACGCTGCGGCACTCCACGATCACGCTGACCTCGGACACGTACACGAGCCTGCTCCCCGAGGTCGACCAGGCGGCGGCCGAAGCGGCGGCGAACCTGATTCCCCGCACACGACGTGCCCGCCCGTCCGCCTCCTGACCAGGCCCTGACGGCGCATCCGCTCACGCATCGCTCACGCACCGGCCCCAACTGACCCTCAGAACACAGGAGCGCCCCGGCCGATGATCCCCGGCCGGGGCGCTCCTGTGCAGGTCAGAGGGGGTAGCCCCTCCCCCACTCGATGTAGGCCATGTCGGACTCGAACCGACAACCAACGGATTAAAAGTCCGCTGCTCTGCCAATTGAGCTAATGGCCCTTGGCGAGTCACCCCCGAGCATAGCCGGACGGCGCCCGGCAGCCGATCGGGTATCGGCTGTCGGGCCCGTCGCGGGTCGAACACCCGGGCCGCAAAGCCCCTCCGGCCCCGGGCACAGCGGGTCGAATCACCCGAAGCCGGCGGAGCCGCGGGGCGTCGCGGCACCCGGCACTTCATTCCCGCAACTCCCCCGCATCCACCGGCCGCAGGAACCAGTGCCGGGCCGATGCCAGCCACCACACCGTCGCGAAGCCCAGGACCGCCAGGACCGCGAGCGGGGCGTAGTTGAAGGTTTCCCAGGTCACCGGGGAGACCTGCGGCAGCATGAACAGGACTGTGATGACCGCCACCCAGGCCACCGCCACGATGCCGATCGGGCGGGACCAGCGGCCCAGGTGCCAGGGGCCCCGCGCGAAGGCGTCGCCGCGGAACAGGCGCAGCAGGGTCGGGATCACGTACGCGATGTACAGGCCAATGACCGCGATCGAGGTCACCGCCGCGTACGCCGTCACGTTGATGAGGTAGGGCAGGCCCAGGACGAGCGCCGCGCCGGCCGCCAGCCATACCGCTGCCACCGGCGTGCGGGTGCGCGGGCTCACCGTGTGCCACAGGCGCGAGAACGGCAGCGCGCCGTCGCGTGAAAAGGCGTAGATCATGCGGGAGTTGGCGGTCACCGAGGCCATTCCGCAGAAGAGCTGGGCGCCGATCACCACCAGGAGCAGGAGCTTGCCGCCGGTCGCTCCCAGGGAGTCCAGGAGGATCTGGGCGGGGGGCGCGCCCGTGTCCGAGTTCAGCTGGGTGTCGTACGACCCGATCGCGTACGTGAAGCCGAGGAGGAGGACGAAGCCCGCTATCCAGGACGTCCAGATCGAGCGGACGATGCCGCGCGGGCCGGCCGTCGAGGCGTCGTGGGTCTCCTCCGTCATGTGCGCGGAGGCGTCGTACCCGGTGAAGGTGTACTGGGCCATCAGCAGGCCGATCAGGACCACGTACACGCTGTTCGTGAAGCCCGTCTCGTTCACGAAGCGGGTGAAGACGAAGGACGTGGACTGGTGCTTGTCGGGGACGAGTGCCAGCGCGGCCACGATCGCCGCGACCCCGAACACGTGCCACCACACGCTCACGCTGTTCAGGATGGCGACGATGCGGACGCCGAACGTGTTCAGGAGGCCGTGCAGGAGCAGGATCGCCGCGAAGAGGAGGATCGTGCGGGCCGGGGTGACCTCGAAGCCGAACTGGAGGTTCAGGTACGCCCCGAGGAACGACGCCGCGCCGAAGTCGACCCCCGCCGTCACTGCGATCTGGCCGAGGACGTTGAACCAGCCCGTGAACCACGCCCACGCGGCGGCCTGGCGCGGCGGGGCCAGGCGGTGGGCCCAGAAGTAGAGGCCCGCCGAGGTGGGGTAGGCGGAGCAGATCTCGGCCATCGCCAGTCCCACGACCAGCGTCATCAGGCCCACCGCGACCCAGCTCCACGAGATGAGGGCGGGGCCGCCGGTCTTCATGCCGTACGCGTACATCGTCAGGCAGCCGGAGAGCACCGAGATGATCGTGAACGAGACGGCGTAGTTGGAGAAGGCCGACATGCGGCGGGCGAGGACCTGCTTGTAGCCCAGCTGCGCCAGGCGTTCCTCGTCCGACCCCGGCGCTCCCTCGGGCGCGCCCTCACTGGTGGTGCCGACGTCACTTGTCATGCCCCCGGTGATGCCCGCACCGGGGGCCCGACATGCCGTCGGCCGGTGACGGATCGACTGGATCCGGACGGCCGGGGGATCAACGTGTCTGTTAATACAGCGACTTGTACATGTTCCAGCCACCACCGAGCAGCTTCCGCTCACCGAACGCGCCGTTGCCCGCGCCCGGGTACAGCCAGAGCGTTCCGCTCTTCTCGCGGGCCAGCAGATCGGGCCTGCCGTCGCCGTCGAGGTCGCCCGCGCCCACCAGGGCGTCGAAGCTGCCCCAGCCGGCGCCGAGCCGGATCCGGTCGGCGAAGCCGCCCTTGCCGTTGCCGGGGTACGTCCACAGAACGCCGGCCGAGTCCCGGGCCAGCAGGTCGCCCTTGCCGTCGCCGGTCAGATCGCCGGCGCCGACGACCAGGAGCCCGCCCCAGCCCCAGCCCGCCTTGACCGGGTCCTTGAAGCCGAGGGCGCCGTTGTCGGAGTAGACGTACAGGTCACCGCCGGGCGTGCGGGCCACCAGGTCCGCGCGGCCGTCGCCGTCCACGTCGCCGGGCGAGACGAGGGTGTCGTACGCGTTCCAGCCCTTGCCCAGGCTCTTGTACGCCGTCGTGGGCGTCAGCGCGGCGCCGCAGCCCGGGGTGTACGCCCGCAGCTCGCCGCCCGCCGTCCGCACCAGGACGTCGTTGCACCGGTCGCCGTTGACGTCGCGGTACGGGATCGCGGCGGTCAGCGCGTTCGCCCCGGTCCAGCCCTCGCCCTGGGCCTGCGCCTCGCCCGCGACGCCGGGGCCGGTCCGCAGGTCGAAGCGGCCGGACGGGGTCAGCGCGAGGAGATCGGCGCGGCCGTCGGGGCCGCCCGCACCGACGAAGTCCCGCGCGACGGGGGCGCCGCCGGTCAGGCCGACCGTCCCGGTCCGGGTCAGCGCCGCGCCCTGCCCGTCGGCCGGGGTCACGGTGAGCGTCCAGGCGTAGGCGCCGTTGGCGGCGTACTGCCCGCCGTCCGCCTTCCCGTCCCACGCGGGCCGCACCAGGCCGCGCGCCTCACCGCCGGTGAGGGTGCGGACGGTGGCGCCCGCGCTGTTCTTGAGCGTGAGCTGCCAGGAGGCGGCGGGCTTGTTGAGCCACCAACGGGGCGTCCAGGAGCCGGAGTTGGCGTTCATGCGGGCGGGCGCGTCCGTGTCGAGCACGCTCAGCGCGGAGGTGGGGATGCCGGTGGGCGCGATGTGAACGGCGTCATCCGCATCCGTGTAGGCGACCGGCCCGCCGAACCGGTCCACGGCCCAGCCCTTGCCCGGCTCGCCCCGCTTGGGCGTACCCAGCGCGCGCGTGCCCGAGGCGCCGCGCACATCGGTGACGCTGAGCACGCCACCCTGCTGCCACGCCACGTACCCGTCGCCGAGCCGGGCACTCTGGTGCGCGGGCAGCGCGACGTTCCGCCTGGCGGCGGTGTCGTACACCCCGGAGGCCGAACTCCCGCACTCCCAAAGGAGATTGGTGCCGTTCGCCTGGAGGGAGGTGATGTCGCAGTCGCTCACCTTGGCGGTGGCGAGGGTCTTCCCGGTACGCACGTCGAGGGCCTCGGCGGAGCCGGTGGCGGTCTCCAGCCAGAGGGTGGAGCCGTTCAGGGCGAACGCGTCGCCGGAGTCGTGGCCGCTGTAGACCATCTCGCCGTTGTCGAGGTCGAACACCCGCAGAGCCGGATAGTTCGTCGTGGCCGCGTACCGTCCCGACACGTCGAGCGGGCCGAGCCAGCCGAACCGGCTCCGGTCGACCACGGTCCTGCCGGGCAGCGAAGCGCCCTCGCCGACGACCCGCAGGCCGTCCTCCGTCCGGTACACGAGCCGCCCGTCGCCCGTGGGCTGGAGCGGGGGGCAGCTGTCGTCGGCGCAGCCCTTCGCGAAGACCTTCGCGTCCACGCCGCGCTCGACGCGCTCGCCGGCCTGCGGCGTGCCGGAGACCGCGAGGTCGGTGCCGCGCAGCCGGACGGGGCGTTCGTCATCGGCCAGCACGTGGTCGAGGGTGCTCAGCCGGCCCTGCGCGAGGGACGTCCCGAGCGTGACGGTCCGCACCAGCGGCGCGGGCGCGACCTCGGTCACCGCGAACGTGCCGTCGGCGCCCGGCGCCCCGACCGCGACGACGGCCTGCTTGCCTTCCTCGGCCCGGGCGATCAGCATCGTCCCGTCCGTCCTGAACTGGGGCATCGCCGTGGTCCGGGCGAGGATCTCCCGCTCCGGCCCGCCGCCGAACGGCACCGCGACGAGGCGGTAGTTGAGCGAGGAGTACGTCGTACCACCGTCCGCCGCGATCCGGCGGGCCAGCACGACGTTGTCGCCGACCGTGCCGAGCACCCGGGCCCCGTCGGTGCGCGGGACCTTGAAGTCGAAGGCCGGCTTGAGGCCCGGGTCGCCCGCCTGGGCCAACTTGTTGATGTCCGCCTTGTTCCAGACCGTCATCCGGCCGTCGTCGTGCCACTGGGCGATGTGCGACCCGCTCAGCACCGTGCCGTACGGGACGTCGTCGAGGTGGGTGCTGCCTCCGAAGCCGCTCGCGGGCGCCCACTCCACCCAGCCCAAGTCGCCGTACTTGGCAGTGAAGAGCAGGCCGTCCTGGTCGGAGTCGAGCGGCAGGATGTCCGCGGACTGGGATCCGCCGACGTAGTTGTCCCGGACCGTCCCGTCGCGCCAGGACAGCCGGTGCACGGAGTGGCCGGAAATGCCGATCTGCTCGGTCATGACGGTCTCGCCGACGACCGCCAGGAAGTTCTGGTCCGGCGAGATGGTCAGGCTCCGCGACGAGCCGTTCTTCATGTTCCGCTGGACCACGGTGCGCCCGTCGTCACCGGTGAAGGCGACCCAGTCGGAGCCGGTCCCGTAGGCCACCGTCATGCCGTACGGCATGGTGAGCGGCTTGGTGACGCCGTCGGCGTACGTCGTCCAGTTGAAGCCGTCCTGCTTCCAGCCGGACAGATAGCCGGTCTCGCCCGCGCCGTTCAGGACCGCCGCGTTGTGTTCCGGCCGCTGCTCGGCGGGGATCGTCACCCCGGGCGGGGTGTCGGCGGCGAAGGCCGCCCCTGCGGTCAGCGGCGTGATGGCCGAGGCGAGGCCTATCGTGGCGGCTGCCGCGACAGCGGCGCGGAACAAGGTCTGACGTCTCACGTCGGTACTCCCCAGAACCCTTCGACGCAGGGGAGAACGCTGCGTGCGTCCGGCACCCTCGGTGCACGGAGAAAAGCCCCCCGGCTTCCCAAACCCCCCAGAACACCTCGACCCTAACAGCAGCCTCACAGAAACCAGCAGCCGGTTTCGAACCCGTTCAACCACCCCCGAGCCGCTCACGGCGGGACGTACGCAAACAGGGCCCGTACAACACCGAGGAGGTGTCGTACGGGCCCTGAGGAGCCGTCAGGCAGCGGGACTAGCCGTTGCGCTTCCAGCGGGGCTTGTCGTCGCGGCGGCCGAAGGAACCGGTGTTGGTGCCGGTACCACGGTGGTCGTCACGGCGGCCCTGCGGACGGTCGTGGCCGCCGGAGCGGAAGCCGCCGCCCGAGGGACGGTCGTCACGACGGTCGCGGTTGAACGGACGGTCGCTGCCGCCGCGGTTGAAGCCGCCACGGTCGCCACCGCGGTCATCGCGGTTGAAGCCACCCGAGGGACGGTCGTCACGACGGAAGCCACCGGAGGGACGGTCGTCACGGCGGAAGCCGCCACGGTCGCCACCGCGGTCGTCACGGTTGAAGCCACCCGAGGGACGGTCGTCACGACGGAAACCACCGGAGGGACGGTCGTCGCGACGGAAGCCACCCGACGGACGGTCGTCGCGGCGCTGGAAACCACCCGAGGGGCGGTCGTCGCGACGGAAGCCACCGGAGGGACGGTCGTCGCGGCGGAAGCCGCCACGGTCGCCACCGCGGTCGCCACCGCGGTTGTCACGGCGGTCGAAGTTGCCCCGGTCGTCACGGCGCTGGAAGCCACCGCGGTCCTCGCGGGACTCCTGCTGCACCGGCACGGCAGCGGCGGCGGCAGCAGCCGCGACCTCGGCCTCGGCCTCTGCTGCGACCTCGGCGACCGCGGCCTCCGGGTCCTCGCCGCGCTCGCGGGCGGCACGGGCCACCAGGCGGTCGGCCTCCTCGCGGAGCTCACCGGCCCGGCGCGTCAGGCGCTCCAGCTGCTTGGTGAGGTCGGCGACCTCGCGCTCGGCCTGCTTGGCCGAGTTGTTCGCGGAGTCGGCCTGGACCTCGGTCAGCGAACGGGCGCCGGTGATCTCGGCGACCTCCGGGTCGAACGCGCCGGCGCTCTGGATGATGTGGCGCGAGGCGTCGACGCCCGCGTCCTCCATCAGCCGGAAGATCTGGCGACGCTGGTGCGGCAGCGAGAGCGACACGACGACACCGGACTTGCCGGCGCGGGCGGTACGGCCCGAGCGGTGCAGGTAGTCCTTGTGGTCACCGGCCGGGTCCACGTTCAGGACCAGGTCGATGCCGTCGACGTGGATGCCGCGCGCGGCGACGTCGGTGGCGACGAGCGCGTTGACGTAACCCTTCTTGAAGTCCTCAAGAACGCGGGTACGGGCGCCCTGGGTCATGCCGCCGTGCAGCGCGTCGGCCTTCACGCCCGACTCGCAGAGCTGCTCGGCGATGCGGTCCGCGCCCAGCTGGGTGCGGACGAAGATGATCGTGCGGCCCTTGCGGGCGGCGATGGCGGCCGTGACCGGCGCCTTGTCCTTCGGCTTCACGACCAGGACGTGGTGGGTCATCGTCGAGACGTTGCCCTGCGCGCTGTCGACCTCGTGCGTGACGGGGTTCGTCAGGTAGCGCTTGACCAGCGTGCTGATCTCGTTCTCCATGGTGGCGGAGAAGAGCATGCGCTGGCCGCCGCCGGGGATCTGGTCGAGCAGCTCGGTGACCTCGGGCAGGAAGCCCAGGTCGGACATCTGGTCGGCCTCGTCGAGGACGGCGACCTGGACGTTGGCGAGCGAGCAGGCGCCGCGGTTGATGAGGTCGCGCAGACGGCCCGGGGTGGCGACGAGGACGTCGACGCCGCGCTCCAGGGCGTAGATCTGGTTGCTCATCGACGTACCGCCGCAGACGACCTTCATCTTCAGGCCGAGCACGTCGCCGTACGGCTGGAGGGCGTCCGCGACCTGCATCGCGAGCTCACGCGTCGGCGTGAGGATGATCGCGCGGGGCTTCTTCTTCTCGGTGTGCCCGCCGGCCAGGGCGGCCAGGGTGGGCAGACCGAAGGAGAGGGTCTTGCCGGAGCCGGTACGGCCACGGCCGAGGATGTCCTTGCCGGCCAGGGCGTCCGGGATGGTCGCGGCCTGGATCGGGAAGGGGGTGGTCACCCCGTTCTGGGCGAGCTTGCGCACGACGCCCTCGGGCAGACCGAGGTCCGCGAAGGTGACGGTGGGCTCGGTGTTCTCGTCCGCCTCGGACTCGACGATCTCGACGACCTCGATGACGTCGGTGGCCGCTACGGCCTCGACGACGTCGTCCTCGCGGATCGCGACGGAGTCGTTGTTCTCGTTCTCGGGCAGGACGGAGTGATCAGTGCTGGAAATGGACATGCGAAATGCGAAACCTTCCGGAGTCTCGGCACGCGCCCGTCAACTCCGTGAATTCGCAATTCGACCGCCTCAATGCGGTCAGCCACGGCTAGGGAGAGTACGCGCCACACGGCGCTCTTCTGTGTCGGCGCCGGGCAATGGGATCAAACGATCTACTACCATACGCACCCTCACCCCCCTAAGGCAAACCGAGTCCCCCTAAACCGGTCCCACCTGCGGTGATGCCGTCGGCTCCTGGTCGATCGGAGCCTGGTAGGCGCGCAGCGCGCTGGTGTGCGTGTCGGCCCCCGGAGTCGTCGACGGCGAGGCCGGCGGGGTCGGAGGCACCGGGCTCGGCGACGGCGAGGCGGGCGGGGTCGGAGGCACCGGATGGCTCGGCGACGGCGACGGCCGCGCGGGCCCGCCCTGCGGAGGCTTGGCCGGGCCCGGACCGCCGCCCGGCTTCGGGGCACCCGGCGAGGGCGTGGCCGCCGCACCCGGCGCCCCGGGCGACCCGCTGGCGCTCGGGGCGCCCGAAGGACTGCCCGGCGCCTTCGGGTCGTGCCTGCCGGCACGCCCCCTGCCCTCGCCCTGGCCACCCTTGCCCTCCTCGGCCCTGGCCGCGTCCCCGTGCCGCCCGGCGGACGCCGACGGCTTCGGCCCGCCCTGGTTGTCGCTCACGCTCATGCAGCCGGCCGACGCCGTGAGCACCAGGACGGTCACCGCCAGCTCGGCCAGGCGGACAGGGGTGGTCAACTGGCGCACAGGGGCACCTCCGGAACACGGGATCGGTGGGGACGTAGGTTCCAACTCCCCGCCCCCCGCCGGGGACACGCCCGGGCCGCACCCGGCTTGCGCCCGACATCCGTCCGAGCGGAATCAGGGGGCCGGGCGGGCGCACAGGGCCACCGGCCCGCAGAGGCTCACCCGTAGCCGAGCGCGTGCAGCCGTTCGTCGTCGATGCCGAAGTGGTGGGCGATCTCATGAACCACCGTCACCTCCGTCTCGGCGACGACCTCCTCGCGCGTCGCGCACATCCGCAGCGTGGGGCCCCGGTAGATGGTGATCCGGTCCGGGAGCACCCCGGCGTACCACTCGCCGCGGTCGGTGAGCGGGGTTCCCTCGTAGAGGCCGAGCAGCTCGGGGTCGTCGGCGGCCGGCTCGTCCTCGACGAACACCGCGACGTTGTCCATCAGCCGCGTCAGCTCCGGCGGGATCCGGTCCAGCGCCTCGCCGACCAGTTCCTCGAACTCCTCGCGCGTCATCTCCAGCACCCGGCCATTGTCGGTCACGCATCGGCATACCGACCCGCCCGCGGGGGCATATGGCCCCAATGCGACACATGTCCGCGACTCGCCAGGCCCTGGCACGGGCCGCGGGCCTGTGCTGCGTCGTAGTGATCGGCGCCTGGCTCGGGCTCCTGGTCGTCGGCAACGTACGCACCCCCGTGGGCCCCATGGACACAACCATGACCCTGCGGCCCTCCCTGACCGGCGGCACCAAGATCAACGTGTCGCCGCTCGGCGCCCTGGAACTGCGCTCGCACCTCGCACCGCTCCGCCTGGACGTCGACGTCGACCGGCTCGACCCCGAACGCGCCCAGGCCCTGGTCAGCCACCCCGAGCGGATCTCCGGCCTCCAGCAGGAGATCGCCCGCGACGTCGGTCACGGCACCCGGGACGTGGCTTGGCGCTCCTGCGTCGCGGTCGTCTCCGGCGCGATGGCGCTCGGCCTCGCCGTCTACCGCCGCCCCCGCCGCGCGATCGCCGCGGGCGGCCTCTCCCTCGCCCTGCTCGCCGCCTGCGGCGTGTCGGCGTACGCGACTTGGAACCCGGAGTCGGTGATGGAGCCGAAGTACTCCGGGCTGCTCACCTCGGCCCCGCAGGTCGTCGGCAACGCGCGCTCCATCGTGACCGAATTCGGCGTCTACCAGCAGGAGTTGGCGAAGCTCGTCACCAACGTCACCAAGCTGTACGACGCCGCCTCCACCCTCCCCGCCTACCAGCCGGACCCGGCCACCCTGCGCGTCCTGCACGTCTCCGACATCCATCTGAACCCGGCCGCGTGGCACATCATCGCCTCGCTCGTCACCCAGTACCGGATCGGCGTGATCATCGACTCGGGCGACACCATGGACCACGGCAGCACCGCCGAGAACCGGTTCCTGGACGCGATCCCCGACCTCGGCGCCCCGTACGTCTGGGTGCGCGGCAACCACGACTCGGAGGAGACCCAGCGCTACGTCGCCGGCCTGAAGAACACGCACGTCCTGGACGACGGGCAGGCCGTCACGATCGCGGGCGTACGCATCGCGGGGATGGGCGACCCCGAGTTCACCCCGGACCGCTCGACGGGGGACACCGACCCCGATGGCGCCGAACGCGCGGCCGGGGGCCGGCTCGCCGCCGCCCTGCGCGCCCAGGCCCGCGCGGGCACCCCGGCCGACATCGCCGTCACCCACGAGCCGGCCGCCGCGCGCGAGACCGACGGCACGGTTCCGCTGGTCCTCGCCGGGCACCTGCACCGCCGCGAGACGGAGGTCATGAAGCGGGGCACGCGCCTGAAGGTCGAGGGCTCGACGGGCGGCGGCGGCCTGCGCGCCCTGCAGAACAAGGAACCGGAGCAGGTCCGCGCCTCGGTCCTCTACCTCGACAGCAACACCCACCACCTCCAGGCCTGGGACGAGGTGACCCTGGGCGGCCTGGGCCTGACCACGGCCGAGGTCAGCCGCCATCTGCCGACGCCCCGATGACCTCCCCGGAAACCGTTTTGGCGATACCTCCCCGCATCCCATATGCTTCTCACGTCCCCGACGCGCTGCAAAGCGCCCAGGCGGGCCAATTAGCCCTCATCGTCTAGTGGCCCAGGACGCCGCCCTTTCAAGGCGGTAGCACGGGTTCGAATCCCGTTGGGGGCACGCACAAACCTGTGCGAGACTTGTTCTCGCGCAAGCTTGGTCCTGTGGAGCAGTTTGGAGTGCTCGCCACCCTGTCAAGGTGGAGGCCGCGGGTTCAAATCCCGTCAGGACCGCTGTAGTTCACTTCGGTGGACTACGTGGCTGGGTAGCTCAGTTGGTACGAGCGATCGCCTGAAAAGCGATAGGTCGCCGGTTCGACCCCGGCCCCAGCCACCACCCGAAAGCCCCGTTCATCGAACGGGGCTTTCGTCGTATCCAGGGCGTTCCGGGGAGGGGCCCGCCCCCCCCCAAGCGGGCCCCTCCCCTCTCAACTCCGTCAGCTCTCCTCCGGCTCCCGGGTTCGCGCCCGCCAGCCCCGTACGCCCAGGACGACCGCTGCCAGTGCGGCCAGGGCCGTCAGCAGCGCCCAGTCCGGGACCGCGTCCGCGATGCCCTTCGTCCACTCCTCCACCGCGTACGAGTCGTCCACGTCCAGCAGGCCGGGCAGGGCCGTCGCCCCGTCGTACGCCAGGAACAGGGCGCCCAGGGCGATGAAGAACAGGCCTGACAACAAGGACGTCGTGTGGAGTTCGAAGCGGGCCACCTTCAGGACCCGGCCGCGCAGCCACTTGCGGCCGCCCAGTTCGAAACGCTCCCAGAGCAGGGCCAGGAGGAAGAGCGGGACCGCCATGCCCAGGGCGTACACCGCGAGCAGCAGGCCGCCGTAGACCGGGCTGCCGCTCACCGCCGCCACCGTCAGGACGCTGCCCAGGATCGGGCCCGCGCAGAAGCCGGCGAGGCCGTAGACCGCGCCCAGCGCGTACACCGACAGCGCGGTCGTGGGGCGGATCTTCCCGGACAGTTCCGTCATGCGGCGGCTCGCGAAACCCATGCCGACGATCTGCGCGACGCCGAGCGCGATGATCAGCCAGCCGCCGAAGAGGACGAGCTGGTCCCGGTGGCCGTAGAAGATCCGGCCCGCGTACGAGCCCGCCGCGCCCAGCGGGACGAGGGTGGTGGCGAGGCCCGCGTAGAAGATGCCGGTGCGGGCGAGCAGCTTGGTGCGGCTGGAGATCGAGTACGCGAAGAACGCGGGCAGGAGCAGCGCGCTGCACGGGCTGAGGAGGGCGAGGAGGCCGCCCAGGAACGCGGCGAGGTAACCGATGTTCGGCGTCACTTCTTCGCCTTCGCCGCTGCCTCGATGGCCTGCGCGAACGCGTCCATCGGCTGGGCGCCCGCGATGGGGGTGCCGTTGATGAGGAAGGAGGGCGTGGAGCTGGCGCCGAGGCCGTACGCCTCGTCCTGGTCCTTCTTCACGGCCGCCTTCGCCGCGTCGCTGTCGAGGTCCGTCGCGAAGCGGGCCGCGTCCGGCACGCCGGCCTCCTTGGCGAGCTCCTTCAGGCGGTCCGCGCCGAACCCCTTCTCCTTGGAGCCCTCCGCGTACGCCGCCGCGTGGAACTGCCAGAACTTCCCCTGCTGCCCGGCCGCCCACGCCCCGCGCGCGGCCGCCTCCGACTCTGCGCCGAAGATCGGGAAGTTGCGCCACTCGATGCGCAGGGTGCCGTTGTCGACGTACTTCTTCACCAGCTCCGGCTCGGTGTCGCGGGCGAACTTGCCGCAGTACGAGCACTTGAAGTCGGCGTACTCGATCATGACGACGGGTGCGTCCGCGCGGCCCTGGGCGAGCGGGTCCTTGGCGTCGCGGCGGGCCAGCTTCTCCAGCTCGGGGTGGGCGCCCGCGGCCGGGTCGGCGGTGGACGCGGAGTCGTTGACGGTGGGCTTCGTGTCCGGGGAGGTCGCCTGGTAGGAGGCGATCCCGAGGACGGCCGCGGCGGCCACCGCGGCGATGCCGATCAGGATCGGCTTGCGGGACTTGGCGGCGGGCTTCGCGGTAGTCCTGCTCGGCTTGCTGTTCTTGCTGGACTTCGTGTTCTTGGGCATGCGGAACTCCGGTGCGTACGGCAATCGCGTACGAGAAGAGACGGAAAGGGGACGGCGGTCGCGGGAGGCGGGACCGGCGTCTAGACCCTGAGCACCGAGAGTTCGACGGGGGTGGGCGCGCTGAGCGTGGGCCCGCGCACCGGCGGGTTGCGGTGGGCCGCGTACAGGCCGCACAGCGCGCCGGGGGCGACGCGGTCCTCCAGGACCGGGGCCTGGTCGTGGGCGGTGCGGGCCCGGACCGGCGCCGCGGGGTCGGAATCCTGGTGCGAGCCACCCTGCTTGCAGCCCGGCGCGGCCGAGCCGTCCGTGAAGGCGGGCGCCGATGCCTTCTTCACCAGGACGCCGCCGGGCGCGGCCGAAGCCGTCGGGGCCGGCCCGCACAGCGCCACCGCGAGCACCCCGAGCACCATGAGCAGCGCCGCGGTGAGGCGGCGGCGCGGGGCACGGGAGCGGGGCATGCCCGAAATGGTACGGGTGGGCTCCGGAGCGCGCCTAAATGCGTTCGCCACTCGTCCTCGGCGGGTGAGATCCTGAACCAGGTATGTCTACTTCCTTCGCCGATCTCCAGACGCTGCTCGACGGGGCCTCGCTGCGCGACGCCCACCGCCTCGGCCGCCGTCTCGAAGGCGCCCGTCGCATCCGCAAGCCCGAGGCCCGGCAGGCCGTGCTCGACGAGATCGCGGCCGAGGCCCAGAAGTCCGCCGAGCGCATCGCCCGGCGGTCCGCCCGCGTGCCCGAGGTCAGCTACCCCGAGCAGCTCCCGGTCAGCCAGAAGCGGGACGAGATCCTGGAGGCGATACGCGACCACCAGGTCGTGATCGTCGCGGGTGAGACCGGCTCGGGCAAGACCACCCAGATCCCCAAGATCTGCATGGAGCTGGGCCGCGGAGTGCGCGGCATGATCGGGCACACCCAGCCCCGCCGGATCGCGGCCCGCACGGTCGCGGACCGGATCGCGGAGGAGCTCAAGGTCCCGCTGGGCGAGGCGGTCGGCTGGAAGGTCCGGTTCACCGACCAGGTCGACCAGGACGCGACGTTCGTGAAGCTGATGACCGACGGCATCCTGCTCGCCGAGATCCAGACGGACCGCGAGCTGCGCGGCTACGACACGATCATCATCGACGAGGCCCACGAGCGGTCCCTCAACATCGACTTCCTGCTCGGCTATCTGGCCCAGCTGCTGCCGAAGCGCCCCGACCTGAAGGTCGTCATCACCTCGGCGACCATCGACCCCGAGCGCTTCTCGCGGCACTTCGGGGACGCCCCGATCGTCGAGGTCAGCGGCCGTACGTATCCGGTCGAGGTGCGTTACCGCCCGCTGCTCGAAGAGGACTCCGAGGATTCCGACCGCGACCAGATCACCGCGATCTGCGACGCCGTGGACGAGCTCCAGTCCGAGGGCCCCGGCGACATCCTGGTCTTCCTGTCCGGCGAACGCGAGATCCGCGACACGGCGGACGCGCTGATCAAGAAGAACCTCCGCTCGACCGAGGTACTCCCCCTCTACGCACGCCTCTCGCACGCCGAGCAGCACCGTGTCTTCCAGCAGCACAGCGGCCGCCGGATCGTGCTGG
This sequence comes from Streptomyces sp. WM6378, assembly GCF_001279695.1. Lineage (GTDB taxonomy): Bacteria > Actinomycetota > Actinomycetes > Streptomycetales > Streptomycetaceae > Streptomyces. The sequence goes on along the minus strand of NZ_LGDD01000133.1, from coordinate 72,117 downwards.
CGACCAACGTCGCCGAGACCTCGCTGACCGTCCCCGGCATCAAGTACGTCATCGACCCGGGCACGGCCCGCATCTCGCGCTACAGCCACCGCACCAAGGTGCAGCGCCTGCCGATCGAGCCGGTCAGCCAGGCCAGCGCCAACCAGCGCAAGGGCCGCTGCGGCCGTACGAGCGACGGCATCTGCATCCGGCTGTACAGCGAGGACGACTTCGTCACCCGGCCCGAGTTCACCGACGCGGAGATCCTCCGTACGAACCTGGCGTCCGTCATCCTGCAGATGACCGCGGCCGGCCTCGGCGACATCGAGAAGTTCCCGTTCATCGACCCGCCGGACCACCGCAACATCCGCGACGGCGTCCAACTCCTGCAAGAACTGGGCGCGTTGGACCCTTCCGAGAAGGATCCGAAGAAGCGGCTCACACAGCAGGGCCGCAAGCTGAGCCAGCTTCCCGTGGACCCGCGCCTGGCCCGCATGGTCCTGGAGGCCGACCGCAACGGCTGTGTCCGCGAGGTCATGGTCATCGCGGCCGCGCTGTCCATCCAGGACCCGCGCGAGCGCCCGAGCGAGAAGCAGGCGCAGGCCGACCAGCAGCACGCGCGCTTCAAGGACGAGACGTCCGACTTCCTGGCCTACCTCAACCTGTGGCGGTACGTACGCGAGCAGCAGAAGGAGCGCGGCTCCTCCAGCTTCCGCCGGATGTGCAAGCAGGAGTACCTGAACTTCCTGCGGATCCGCGAGTGGCAGGACATCTACTCGCAGCTGCGGACGGTCGCCAAGACCATGGGCATCCACCTCAACGAGGAGGACGCGCCCGAACAGTCCGTCCACACCTCGCTGTTGGCCGGCCTGCTCTCGCACATCGGGCTCAAGGACACCGACAAGAACGAGTACCTGGGCGCCCGCAGCGCCAAGTTCGCGATCTTCCCGGGCTCGGCGCTGTTCAAGAAGCAGCCCAAGCTCGTGATGTCGGCGGAGCTGGTCGAGACGTCCCGCCTGTGGGCCCGGGTGAACGCGAAGGTCGAGCCCGAGTGGATCGAGCCGCTCGCCCAGCACCTGGTCAAGCGCACCTACAGCGAGCCGCACTGGGAGAAGGACCAGGCCGCGGTGATGGCGTACGAGCGCGTGACGCTGTACGGCGTGCCGATCGTGGCCAACCAGAAGGTCAACTACGGCCGCATCGACGCCGAGGCGTCCCGCGAGCTGTTCATCCGCAACGCGCTGGTCGAGGGCGACTGGCGCACGCACCACAAGTTCTTCTCGGACAACCGCAAACTCCTCACCGAGGTCGAGGAGTTGGAGCACCGCGCCCGCCGCCGCGACATCCTGGTGGACGACGAGACGCTGTACGACTTCTACGACCAGCGGGTGCCCGAACACGTCGTGTCCGGCGCGCACTTCGACTCCTGGTGGAAGCACAAGAAGCGCGACGAGCCCGAACTCCTCGATTTCGAGCGCGAGATGCTCATCAACGAGAAGGCCGGGGCCGTCACCAAGGACGACTACCCGGACTCGTGGCGCCAGGGCCCGCTGAAGTTCCGGGTGACCTACCAGTTCGAGCCGGGCGCGGACGCCGACGGCGTGACCGTGCACGTGCCGCTCCAGGTCCTGAACCAGGTCACCGACGAGGGCTTCGACTGGCAGATCCCGGGCCTGCGCGAGGAGGTCGTCACGGAGCTGATCCGCTCGCTCCCGAAGCCGATCCGCCGCCATTACGTACCGGCGCCGAACTACGCCGCGAAGTTCCTGGAGCGGGCCGTCCCCTTGCAGGAGCCGCTGCCGGTCACCCTCGCCCGCGAGCTCAAGCGCATGGTGGGCGTCCCGGTCACGGCCGACGACTTCGACCTCACCCGCGTACCGGACCACCTCAAGATCACGTTCCGGATCGTCGACGAGCGGCGCCGCAACCTCGCCGAGGACAAGGACCTGGAGGCGCTCAAGCTCCAGCTGCGCCCGAAGGCCCGTCAGGCCCTCTCCAAGGCCGCCGCGGCGACCGCCGGGCCCTCGGGCGAGTCCATCGAGCGCTCGGGCCTCACGGACTGGACGATCGGCACCCTGACGAAGGTCTTCGAGACGCGCAGGGCCGGCCAGCCGGTGAAGGCGTTCCCGGCGCTGGTGGACGCGGGCGAGAGCGTCTCGGTACGGCTCTTCGACACCGAGGCCGAGCAGCAGCAGGCGATGTGGCGCGGCACCCGGAAGCTGATCCTGCTGAACATCCCGGTGAACCCGGCCAAGTTCGCCTCGGACAAGCTGACCAACCAGCAGAAGCTGGCCCTGTCCCGCAATCCGCACGGCTCGATCCAGGCACTCTTCGACGACTGCGCGACGGCGGCGGCGGACAAGCTGATCGCGGACCACGGCGGCCCGGCGTGGGACGAGGAATCGTTCCGCAAGCTGTACGACAAGGTCCGCGCGGACCTGGTGGACGCGACGGTGCGCACGGTCGCGCAGGTCCAGCAGATCCTGGCCGCCTGGCAGGCCTGCGAGCGCCGCCTGAAGGCCACGAACAGCCTGACCCTGGTCAACAACGTCACGGACGTACGGAACCAGCTGGCGGCCCTCGTGCCGCCCGGCTTCGTGACGAAGACCGGCCTCAAGCGGCTTGCCGACCTGATGCGCTACCTGGTCGCGGTGGACCGCCGGCTCCAGCAGATGCCGACGGCCGTCCAGCGCGACACGACGCGCATGGAGAAGGTCCACGAGATGCAGGACGAGTACGCGTGGCTCCTTGAGCAGTTGCCGCAGGGGCGGCCCGTTCCGCAGCAGGTCCTGGACATCCGCTGGATGATCGAGGAGCTGCGGGTGAGCTACTTCGCGCACGCGCTCGGCACGGCGTTCCCGGTCTCCGACAAGCGCATCGTGAAGGCGATCGACGCGGCTGCGCCGTAGCGCGGCTATCGCTGTGAGTGAGTTCGACCTGACCCGCTGACCTGCTGTACAGTCTCATTCGCAGCCAAGCACCAACGGGCTGCGAAACAAGGTCCTGTGGAGCAGTTTGGAGTGCTCGCCACCCTGTCAAGGTGGAGGCCGCGGGTTCAAATCCCGTCAGGACCGCAGTAGAACCGGAGCCCGCATCCCTCGGATGCGGGCTCCGGTCGTTGCCGGGTGCGGCCCCCGGAGGCCGCGCCTCGCGGCGGAGCCGCGAACGGACACAGCAAATCCCGTCAGGACCGCCACCGTTTCCGAGCCCGCGCCCCTCGCCGGATGCGGGCTCCGGTCGTTGTCGGGTGCGGCCCCCGGAGGCCGCACCTCCCACCCCCGGCACCCAAGGCCCGGCTCCCCCAGGATCCGGGCCTTCTCGCCGTCTTGACGGGGGCACCTGCCGCCGGTACCCCTGCAAGGGAGGGAAACGGGGGCTCCCTCCCAGGAGGTGGTGCATGACGGCGTCGTCGAGGCACGAGACGCGGGCGCTGCTGCGCGCCCATCTGTCGGCCGCTCTGGGCTACCGCCACCTCACCCGCCACTGCGCGGTCTGCCATCGGCTCCTGAGGCTCGCCATGGAGGTCGCCGAGCCCGCGCGCCCCGAGGACGAAAGTCCCCCCAACCGGTGACCTATGGCGGGCCGATGGCCGCCCGCGCGGTGGGAGGCTCTGAATGGATGGCTCCTGACGGTGTGACGGGAGTCACGGAATGAGTTTCCGGAACGACTGAACTTACGCACCCCATACAACGCCCCGATTTAATATGTGCAATTGCACCGCCCTGGAGGGTGGGGCCACGGAGCCGACGGAAGGCCCCCCTCCGGAGCGCTCGCGGCGGGCCCCGGGAAGCTGCCGGAAGTGCCGGACAAGGCCGGACATAAAAAATCGCGCTGGACCCGGCGGAGTCCAGCGCGATCAGTGACGCAGCCCGTTGGGGCGGGCTGGGCGTCATGTGGAGCTATAGGCGGGCCGGGTCGGGGTGGGGGCCCCGGATGGCCCGGATTATTGGGGTGTTGTTCAGGCCTCGCTGCGCTGCTGCGGAATACCCGCCAGCAGTGCGCGGACCTCTGCCTCGCGGTACCGGCGATGCCCACCCAGCGTGCGGATGGACGTGAGCTTGCCGGCCTTGGCCCAGCGGGTCACCGTCTTCGGGTCCACGCGGAACATCGTGGCAACCTCAGCCGGGGTCAGCAGCGGCTCGGCATCAGGGGTGCGAGCGGTCATGAGCGGCCTCCTCGGGAGAACCGAACCTTCTCGGTTCTTTCCTCTAAATTCTGCACCTTGACCCGCGTTGCCCGAAATGGCGGACGCGAGCCGAGTCGGTTATAGGACGAACGGCTTGTCCTCGGCACTACAACTACACCATCCGTCCAGCCACGTCGGCCAAACCGATGGAATTGCCCTCCCAGGTGTTCATCAGCGACGGAAGCCGATGGACCATGCCATAGCGGACAGTCACGCCACAGTGACGATCAGTCACAGAGCGATCAGGAGTCGTCAGACCCCCCATAGCAAGCAATACCGAGCAATCCGCCCTTAGTTGGGCGGAAGGGATCCTCCCCGGACCCCTTGTCCTATTTTGGCACGAGGGTGGGGTCTGGGCGCAAGGGTGAGATAAGTGCGGTCCGTCACGCTTAGGGCAAAGGCCCGGATCAGGACCTACGTCCTGCGGAGACCCCGCGAAGGCCCCCCGGAAGGCTCCCGAAGATCCCACGGATGGCCTCATGAAGACCCCCCGTCGGCCCCTCCGAAGGCCCCTCGGAACCGGCCGGGTGACCTCAGTTGGCCATCCGGCGTTCCTTGACGGCCCGCCAGCGCTCCGTGAAGCGGCCGTACGCCTCCTCCGCACCGGCGTCGTCGCCGGCCCGCAGCGCGGCGATCCCCTCGGCCACGTCGGCCGCCGAGCGGTCCGCCTCCAGGCTGTCGTGCGAGAGGGCGTGCACGAGGCCGCCGTAGTCCAGCTCGACCAGCGAGCGCGGATGGAACTCCTCCAGCCAGCGCCCGACGTCCACCAGACCCTCGGTCAGCGGCCCCTCGTCGATGTGGTCCCGCAGCGTCCGCAGCGCCCTCGCGAGGCGACGGCGGGCCTGGACCATCGGGGTGCGGTAGCGCAGCACGGGCGCGGTCGCACCCTCACCCGGTGCATACTCGCGCTCTTCGTCCGAAAAGACCGTGAACCAGCTCACAGGAACGTGCCAAACACTGGTCAAGATCCACGGCCGGGCGTCCGGGTTCCGCTCCCGCCAGCGCTCGTAGTCCGCCTCGGCCTGCCTGCGCACCACCGGAGGCAGCAGCGCGTCCAGGACCGGCTCGGGGAACTGGCCCGCGAGGCCCTCCAGGGCCTGCCAGCCGCGCAGCCGGGTCCGCCAGGGACACACGCACACCACCCCGTCGACCTCGGCCACGAAAGCGTCCCCGCTCTCGTGCACGGGCACCGGGACGGGCGGGGTGGGCACCAAGTCGGCCAGTGCGCGCCGGAGTTCGTCCTGGGCTCCTGGGGTGCGCCCGCGCTCGGCGTAGCGCTGCCAGTGGCCGCGCTCGGGTTCGGGAAAGGCGGCAAGGGGCTCGTACACCCGCAGGTAGGACGCGTACGGAACGATCACCGAGGACACCACCGCCATGCCCCGCATCGTCCCACGGGCACGCGCCCCTGTGCTCCTGGTGGGGGTGATCCTCAGCACTGCGCCTGATCTACGGGCGCGTAGGACTTAACCTGCTCCCGAACCAGGCCTGCCCCACCCGCAGGCGGGCCGTCAACCACCGCTTCGTACTTGGGAGTCACCACCGTGACCGATGTGACCGGAGCCGATGACGTACTGCACACCCTCTTCCGCTCCGACCAGGGCGGACACGAGCAGGTCGTGCTGTGCCAGGACCGAGCCACCGGGCTCAGGGCCGTCATCGCCATCCACTCCACCGCCCTGGGCCCGGCCCTGGGCGGTACGCGCTTCTACCCGTACGCGACCGAGGCCGAGGCCGTCGCCGACGCGCTCAACCTGTCGCGCGGAATGTCGTACAAGAACGCCATGGCCGGGCTCGACCACGGCGGCGGCAAGGCCGTGATCATCGGCGATCCCGAGACGATCAAGACCGAAGAACTGCTGCTCGCCTACGGGCGGTTCGTGGCCTCGCTGGGCGGGCGCTACGTGACGGCCTGCGACGTCGGCACCTACGTCGCCGACATGGACGTCGTGGCGCGCACCTGCCAGTGGACGACCGGCCGCTCCCCCGAGAACGGCGGCGCGGGCGACTCGTCCGTGCTCACCGCGTTCGGCGTGTTCCAGGGCATGCGGGCCTCGGCCCAGCACCTGTGGGGCGACCCGACGCTGCGCGGCCGCAAGGTCGGCGTCGCGGGTGTCGGCAAGGTCGGCCGCCACCTCGTCGGGCACCTCCTCTCGGACGGCGCCGAGGTCGTGATCACGGACGTGCGCGAGGAGTCGGTGCGCACCATCACCGACCTGCACCCCGAGGTCGCCGTCGCCGCCGACACCGAGGCGCTGATCCGCACCGAGGGCCTGGACATCTACGCCCCGTGCGCGCTGGGCGGCGCCCTGAACGACACGAGCGTGCCGGTGCTCACCGCGAAGGTGGTGTGCGGCGCGGCCAACAACCAGCTCGCGCACCCGGGTGTGGAGAAGGACCTCGCGGACCGCGCGATCCTGTACGCACCCGACTACGTCGTGAACGCGGGTGGCGTGATCCAGGTGGCCGACGAGCTCCACGGCTTCGACTTCGACCGCTGCAAGGCGAAGGCCTCGAAGATCTTCGACACCACGCTGGCCATATTCGCTCGTGCGAAGGAAGACGGCATTCCGCCGGCCGCCGCGGCCGACCGGATCGCCGAACAGCGCATGGCGGAGGCACGTCAACACTGAGCCCCCCGGAGGACCCGTCGGCCGCGCTGAGAGACATGCCTCACGCCGGTCGGCGGGTCGGACGCCAAGAAGAGGTTAAAATCGCGGTTGACCAGCGAGGACAGGGCGCTTTGTTGGTTCTGCCAAGTGGCGCGTCATGCGGGCGGCGTACCGTATGGCCGCGGAAGCAGGTACCGTTGAAGCCCTACGGACGCGGTCTCTCTACGGAGAGTCCGTTCCGGATCATGAACGCGTGTCAAGACTCTGGGGCCGTCGAGCCCCGTCACCGAGGGGGTCGAGCCATGGGGCGCGGCCGGGCAAAGGCCAAGCAGACGAAGGTCGCCCGCCAGCTGAAGTACAGCAGCGGCGGGACTGACCTGTCGCGTCTGGCCAACGAGCTGGGCGCATCTACTCCGAACCCGACAGTGAGCCAACCGCCGAACGCGGAGCCACTGGAGGACGACGAGGACGACGACCCGTACGCCCGCTATGCGGATCTGTACGGGAATGACGACGACGAGGACGAAGAGTCCGGTCCGTCGTCGCAGCGCCGCGGCGCTTGACTTCGCTGATCCCGCTTTCGCAGCAACGCTTCTCTTCGCTGCTCTGAGCACACTGACCCGGTCCGGGGCCTTCGCCCCCGACCGGGTTTCGTGCTGCCTGTAGCGGCTTACTTGGAATAGTCACCGGTCAGCTCGGCGCCGTCGCGGTGGTCGCCCCGCTCGACGATCTCGCCGGCGACCCAGGCGTCCACACCCCGGTCCGCGAAGGTCTGGAGCGCGACGTCCACCGAGGCCTCGGGGACGATCGCCATCATGCCGACGCCCATGTTGAGCGTCTTCTCCAGTTCGAGCCGCTCGACGTTGCCCGCCGTGCCGACGAGGTCGAAGACCGCGCCCGGCGTCCAGGTCGAGCGGTCGACCGTGGCGTGCAGGTGGTCGGGGATGACCCGGGCCAGGTTGTTGGCAAGACCGCCGCCGGTGATGTGGCTGAAACCGTGCACCTCGGCGGTGCGGGTCAGCGCCAGACAGTCCAGCGAGTAGATCTTGGTGGGCTCCAGGAGCTCCTCGCCGAGCGTGCGGCCGAATTCCTCGACGTGCTGGTCCAAGGTCATCTTGGCCCGGTCGAACACCACATGCCGGACGAGTGAGTACCCGTTCGAGTGAAGACCGGAGGACGCCATGGCGATGACCGCGTCGCCCTCGCGGATGCGGTCGGCGCCCAGGAGCTGGTCGTACTCGACGACGCCGGTGCCGGCGCCCGCGACGTCGAAGTCGTCGGGGCCGAGCAGGCCCGGGTGCTCGGCGGTCTCGCCGCCGACCAGCGCGCAGCCCGCCAGGACACAGCCTTCGGCGATGCCCTTCACGATGGCCGCGACCCGCTCGGGGTGGACCTTGCCGACGCAGATGTAGTCGGTCATGAACAGCGGCTCGGCGCCGCACACGACCAGGTCGTCCACGACCATGCCGACGAGGTCGTGCCCGATGGTGTCGTACACGCCCATCTTGCGGGCGAGGTCGACCTTCGTGCCGACGCCGTCGGTGGCGGAGGCGAGCAGCGGGCGCTCGTAGCGCTTGAGGGCCGAGGCGTCGAAGAGTCCGGCGAATCCGCCGAGGCCGCCCAGGACCTCGGGGCGCTTCGTCTTCTTCACCCACTCCTTCATCAGCTCGACGGCGCGGTCGCCCGCCTCGATGTCGACACCCGCGGCTGCGTAGCTGGCACCGGTGCCCGCGTGCGGAGCACGCTCATTGGGTTCAGCAGATGACATGGCTCTGGAGAACTTTCGTGTCGTACTGCAGGGTTTTACGGGCGGCGCAGGGCGTCGGCCGCCGCGGTCGCGGCGGGGCCGGACGCCAGCTCGGACTCCAGGAGCTGCTTGCCAAGGAGCTCGGGGTCGGGGAGCTCCATCGGGTACACGCCGTCGAAGCAGGCGCGGCAGAGGTCGTCCTTGGGGATCGTCGTCGCTTCGATCATCGCGTCGGTCGAGATGTACGAGAGCGAGTCGGCGCCCAGGGACGTGCCGATCTCCTCGATGGTCATGCCGTTGGCGATCAGCTCCGCGCGGGTCGCGAAGTCGATGCCGAAGAAGCAGGGCCACTTGACCGGCGGCGACGAGATCCGGATGTGGACCTCGGCGGCGCCCGCCTCGCGGAGCATCTTCACCAGGGCGCGCTGGGTGTTGCCGCGGACGATCGAGTCGTCGACGACCACCAGGCGCTTGCCCCGGATGACTTCCTTCAGCGGGTTCAGCTTGAGCCGGATGCCGAGCTGGCGGATGGTCTGCGAGGGCTGGATGAACGTACGGCCGACGTAGGCGTTCTTCACCAGGCCCGAGCCGTACGGGATGCCGCTGGCCTCCGCGTATCCGATCGCGGCGGGGGTGCCGGACTCCGGAGTCGCTATCACCAGGTCGGCCTCGACCGGTGCTTCCTTGGCGAGTTTCCGGCCCATCTCCACTCGGGAGAGGTAGACGTTCCGGCCGGCGATGTCGGTGTCCGGGCGCGCCAGGTAGACGTACTCGAAGACACAGCCCTTGGGCTTCGCTTCTGCGAATCGGGAGGTGCGCAGGCCGTTCTCGTCGATGGCGACGAGCTCGCCCGGCTCGATCTCGCGGACGAAGCTGGCGCCGCAGATGTCGAGCGCGGCGCTCTCCGAGGCGACGACCCAGCCGCGCTCCAGGCGGCCGAGCACCAGCGGACGGATGCCCTGCGGGTCACGGGCGCAGTACAGCGTCTGCTCGTCCATGAAGACCAGCGAGAAGGCGCCCTGGACCTGAGGCAGGACCTTGGCGGCCGCTTCCTCGACGGTCAGCGGCTTGCCGTCGTCGTCCGTCTGGCCCGCTAGCAGCGCGGTGACCAGGTCGGTGTCGTTGGTGGCGGCGAGCTGGGTGGCCCGGCCGTTCTCCTTGGGCAGCTCGGCGACCATCTCCGCGAGCTGCGCGGTGTTCACCAGGTTGCCGTTGTGGCCGAGCGCGATCGAGCCGTGGGCGGTCGCCCGGAAGGTCGGCTGAGCGTTCTCCCACACGGAGGCACCGGTGGTCGAGTAGCGGGCGTGACCGACCGCGATATGACCTTGGAGGGAACCGAGCGAGGTCTCGTCGAAGACCTGGGAGACAAGTCCCATGTCCTTGAAGACGAGGATCTGGGAGCCGTTGCTGACCGCGATGCCCGCGGATTCCTGGCCCCGATGTTGGAGGGCGTAGAGCCCGAAGTAAGTGAGCTTCGCGACCTCTTCACCCGGAGCCCAGACACCGAAGACGCCGCAAGCGTCCTGGGGGCCCTTCTCACCGGGGAGCAGGTCGTGGTTGAGTCGTCCGTCACCACGTGGCACGCCACCGAGTGTAGGCGAGATCGACCACTGGTCCGAATTGGGGATACGGACAGCCGGGCGCCCTGCCCGCATTTGTAGCTTTCGCGCCTCGCCCCCTCGCGGCGTGTCCCCGCCGGCCCCTCGGACACGTCCGTGCAGGTGGGCCCGGGTGCGCCTGGACCGGTCGCGATGTTTGCGCGTGCTTGCGACGGCGGATGTGCGAACGGTGCGAGTGTGACGGAGTTCGCTTCACGCCCCGAGCCGGGAAGGGCGGCCGGTAGGGGCGTGCGTGCGCTGCGTGAGGCCACTCCCGCGCTCAGTCCGGGGTCGCTGACAGGCCCTTGCCGCCCGGGGTGGCGGTGAGGATCAGCGTGCGGTGGTCCAGGCGATAGCCGACCTTGCCCCGGAGGACGCCCAGAACGGCCTGTTCGAGCTGCATCTCGGGGCCCGCGCACATCATCCGCGTGGTGCCGAGAGGGCCGAAGGTGATGGTGTGCTCGTCTGCGGAGACCGTCGCCGCACCGCGGACCGCATTGCACCCGGCGTTGCCCTGCACCTGCCCGTCCTTGCCGAAGGTCAGATACGCCCTGCCGGCGGTGCCGTCCGGGAGGGGCCGGGTGACGTCCGCGTCGAGGAGTCCGTTCACGGTCCACCGGGTGGTGGTGAGCGGTGCGTCCGGTTCGGCGCTCCGTAGCACGTGCTCCCTCGGAGGCTGGGGTCGCCCGGGGTCCGCGTCGCAGGCCGAGACGGCGAGCAGCCCGGCGAGGACGGCCGCGGTGGTGCTGAGCTTGCAGCTGGGCTTTCCCATGCGGATGGGACGGGGCGGGCGGGGGCCCGGTTCCGCGCGGGTGGACGTATGTACGGCTACGACGTCGGCGTAGGTACGGCTACGGCATCGGACTAGGCGGCTGCGCGACCGCGATGTCCGTGCCGCCACGCCATCACGACATCACCGGCAGCACCGCCGCCAGGTCCGCCCGCTCGCCGCTCGCCGCGACCTTCGCCGAGTCCAGCGCCTCGGCCCATCCCGTCCGGCCGGTGGCGAGCCGGATCCAGGTGAGCGGGTCGGTCTCGACGACGTTCGGCGGGGTGCCCCGGGTGTGCTTGGGGCCGGCCACGCACTGCACCACCGCGTACGGCGGGATCCGCACCTCGACCGAGCCACCGGGCACCTTCGTTGCGAGCGCGTCGGCGAGCAGCCTGGTGCACGCGGCGAGCGCCTGCCGGTCGTAGGGGACGCCGAGTTCGGGCAGCGCGTCGTTCAAGTCGTCGGTGTGGACGACGAGTTCGACGGTCCGGGTCACCAGGACGTCGGCGAAGGTCATCGCGCCGAACCGGGTCGGCATGAGCCGGGTGTCGGGGGTGGCCGCGAAGAGCTCCTCGGCTCGGGCCGCCCGCTGCTCGAAGAGCGCGTCGAGATCGGCGACAGAGGACGCCAACTCCCTTGTTCCATCCGCCACTTGGCCACCCACGTCCGCTGTGCGGAACGGCCAGTCGAGCAGCGCGACCTGCTGCGTCGGCGGCTCGTCCTCGGCGAGGTAGCGATCCAGCATGCCGAGCGCCATCGTGTGGTGCACGGCGAGCTCGCGCACCGTCCAGTCGCCGAGCCGGGTGGGCCGGGCGAGCTGCTCGGGCGTGAGCGTGCCGACGGCCTGGCGTACGTGGCCGAACTGGGCGAGGACGGCGGCCCGGGTCTTCGCCGGGTCGTACTTGCGGGCGCGCTTCTTGGCCGGGGACATGAATCCGAGCCTACGCCGGGCCGGGATAGCTCCCCAGACCATTTTCGACCTGCGCGAACGCCCGCTCGGCGCGCTCCGCTGCATCGGTGGCGACCCATCGCGCGGACTCCCCGCCGAGAATGCGGCGGTGGTGCTCGTTGATCAGCGCGTTGCGGGCGCCGGTCAGCTGGGCGGCCGCGACGGCGGCGAGCAGCTCGGCCAGCTCCCGCTACGCCTCACCGAAGGCGAGGGAGGCGCGCTGGAGCAGCACCGGTGTGTTCTGGATGAGCTGGCGGGCCTGGAGGGAGCGCGGGTCGTCGTTGAGGCCGACCGACGGGTCGCGCAGCTCGATCATCTCCAGCAACTGGCGGCGCACGGCGGCCACGGCCGACTCGCCGGGCGCCGCCCGCGACACCGCCGTGCACGGCTTCATCTCCGCGCTGGACGTGGTCTTCCTGGCCGCGGCCGGGATCATGGCGTTCGCCGCCGCTCTGGCCGCCCGCCTCCCCGCCGAGACCCGGCCGGCGGCCGCTGCCCGAGCGGAGACCAGGCAACTCGTCGACGCCTGAACGCGCTTCGGCCCCGTACCTCGTCAACCGAGGTACGGGGCCGAGGAGTTGGCGCGTGCTAGGCCAGCAGGGCGGGGATGGTCGCCTCGTGGGCCGTGCGCAGTTCGGTCAGCTCCAGGGTGAACTCGCCCTGGACGTCGATGGATTCGCCGTCCACGACACCGATCCGGGTCGCCGGAAGGCCGCGCGCGCCGCACATGTCGGTGAAGCGCAGCTCCTCGGAGCGCGGCACGGACACGATCGCGCGCCCGGCCGACTCGCTGAACAGGAACGTGAAGGCGTCGAGCCCGTCCGGCACGACCAGGCGCGCGCCCTTGCCGCCCTTGAGGCAGGACTCGGCCACGGCCTGGACGAGCCCGCCGTCGGACAGGTCGTGCGCGGCGTCGATCATGCCGTCGCGCGAGCCCGAGATCAGGATCTCGCCGAGCAGCTTCTCGCGGTCCAGGTCGACCTCGGGCGGCAGACCGCCCAGGTGGTCGTGGATGACCTGGGACCAGGCCGAGCCGCCGAACTCCTCGCGGGTGTCACCGAGGAGGTAGAGCAGCTGCCCCTCCTCGGCGAACGCGATCGGGGTGCGCCGGTTCACGTCGTCGATCACGCCGAGCACCGCGACCACGGGGGTCGGGTGGATCGCCGTCTCACCGGTCTGGTTGTAGAGCGAGACGTTGCCGCCGGTCACCGGGGTGCCGAGCTGGAGGCAGCCGTCCGCGAGACCACGGGTGGCCTCGGCGAACTGCCACATCACGTCCGGGTCCTCGGGGGAGCCGAAGTTCAGGCAGTCCGAGATCGCGAGCGGCTTCGCGCCGGAGGCCGCCACGTTGCGGTAGGCCTCGGCGAGCGCGAGCTGGGCGCCGGTGTACGGGTCGAGCTTGGCGTACCGGCCGTTGCCGTCGGTCGCCATGGCCACGCCCAGGTTCGACTCCTCGTCGATCCGGACCATGCCCGCGTCCTCGGGCATCGCGAGCACCGTGTTGCCCTGCACGAAGCGGTCGTACTGGTCGGTGATCCAGGACTTGGAGGCCTGGTTCGGGGAGCCGACCAGCTTCAGGACCTGGTCCTTCAGCTCGTCGCCGGTCGACGGGCGGGGCAGCTTGCCCGCGTCGTCGGCCTGCAGCGCGTCCTGCCAGGAGGGGCGCGCGAACGGCCGGTTGTAGACCGGGCCCTCGTGCGCCACGGTGCGCGGCGGCACGTCCACGATCTGCTCGCCGTGCCAGAAGATCTCCAGCTGGGAGCCCTCGGTCACCTCACCGATGACGGTGGCGATGACGTCCCACTTCTCGCAGATCTCCATGAAGCGGTCGACGTGCTGCGGCTCGACGACCGCGCACATGCGTTCCTGCGACTCGCTCATGAGGATTTCCTCGGGCGAGAGGGAGGAGTCCCGGAGGTGCACGGTGTCCAGTTCGACGCGCATGCCGCCCGAACCGGCGCTCGCGAGCTCCGAGGTCGCGCACGACAGGCCCGCGCCACCCAGGTCCTGGATGCCCGCGACGAGCTTCTCCTTGAAGATCTCCAGGGTGCACTCGATGAGGAGCTTCTCCTGGAAGGGGTCGCCGACCTGGACGGCCGGGCGCTTGGCCGGACCGGTCGACTCGAAGGTCTCGGAGGCGAGCACGGACACGCCGCCGATGCCGTCGCCGCCCGTGCGGGCCCCGTACAGGATGACCTTGTTGCCCGGCCCGGAGGCCTTCGCGAGGTGGATGTCCTCGTGCTTCATCACGCCGATGCATCCGGCGTTGACCAGCGGGTTGCCCTGGTAGCAGGCGTCGAAGACGACCTCGCCGCCGATGTTCGGCAGGCCCAGGCAGTTGCCGTAGCCGCCGATGCCGGCGACGACGCCGGGCAGTACGCGCTTGGTGTCGGGGTGGTCGGCCGCGCCGAAGCGCAGCGGGTCCACCACCGCGACCGGGCGGGCGCCCATGGCGAGGATGTCGCGGACGATGCCGCCGACGCCGGTAGCCGCGCCCTGGTAGGGCTCGATGTAGCTGGGGTGGTTGTGCGACTCGACCTTGAAGGTGACCGCGTACCCCTGGCCGACGTCGACGACGCCCGCGTTCTCGCCGATGCCCACCAGCATGGCGTCGTTGGCGGGGACCTTGTCGCCGAACTGCTTCAGGTGGACCTTGCTGCTCTTGTACGAGCAGTGCTCGGACCACATGACCGAGTACATGGCGAGCTCGGCACCGGTCGGGCGGCGGCCGAGGATCTCCCGGATGCGCGCGTACTCGTCCTCCTTGAGGCCGAGCTCCTTCCAGGGCTGCTCGACGTCCGGGGTCTCGGCGGCGTGCTTGACGGTGTCCAGAGTCATGCGTTGACCAGCTTCTTCAGGATCGAGGTGAAGAATCCGAGGCCGTCGGTACGGCCCGTACCGATCAGCGGCTCCACGGCGTGCTCGGGGTGCGGCATCAGGCCGACGACGTTTCCGGCGGCGTTGGTGATGCCGGCGATGTCACGGAGCGAGCCGTTGGGATTGACGTCCAGGTAGCGGAACGCGACCCGGCCCTCGGCCTCCAGCTCGTCCAGCGTGCGCTCGTCGGCGACGTACCGGCCGTCCATGTTCTTGAGCGGAACCTGGATCTCCTGGCCGGCCTCGTAGTCGGCCGTCCAGGCGGTCTCCGCGTTCTCCACCCGCAGCTTCTGCTCGCGGCAGATGAAGTGCAGGTGGTTGTTGCGGAGCATGGCGCCCGGCAGCAGGTGCGACTCGGTGAGGATCTGGAAGCCGTTGCAGATGCCGAGGACCGGAAGGCCGGCCTTCGCCTGCTCGATGATCGTCTCCATCACCGGTGAGAACCGGGAGATGGCCCCGGCCCGCAGGTAGTCGCCGTAACTGAACCCGCCGGCCAGGACGACGGCGTCGACCTGCTTGAGGTCCTTGTCGCGGTGCCAGAGCGAAACCGGCTCGGCGCCCGCGATGCGCACGGCCCGCAGACTGTCCCGGTCGTCGAGCGTGCCGGGGAAGGTGACAACGCCGATGCGTGCAGTCACTTGGACTGCTCCTCGACCTTGACGGTGAAGTCTTCGATAACGGTGTTGGCGAGGAAGGTCTCGGCCATCTCGTGGATGCGGGCGAGGGCGGCCTCGTCGACCGGTCCCTCCACCTCCAGCTCGAAACGCTTTCCCTGACGTACGTCGCCGATCCCCTCGAAGCCGAGACGGGGCAGTGCGCGCTGCACCGCCTGTCCCTGCGGGTCGAGGATTTCCGGCTTGAGCATGACGTCGACTACGACGCGTGCCACTGGCACTCCCGGTGTGGTGTGGTGCGAAGGCGGTTCCCTCAGAGTACCCGCCCAAAAAATCTACGCGGGTAGATATAGTTGACCTCCGATCACGTTCCGGTTTCGGCCGCGACAACACGTGGGAAAAATCCCGAGAAAAAGTCGCCGAAGTCATTGCGTCGGGACACGCTGATGCAATTGGCTGGGCTTCACATTGCAATGGGTGCCGCTGTACAAAGGAATCCCAGCGAAAGCAACATTGCTCCATAACAGCCGGAAGGCCGGTATCGCCGCACGTCAGGCACGTGGGGGCGGCGAGGCCGTAGGAAGGATCCGATATCCGTGGCTCAGCGCGTAGTGGTCACACTCTCCGATGACATCGACGGCGGAGAAGCGGCGGAAACGGTCACGTTCGGCCTGGACGGAAAGGTCTACGAGATCGACCTCAATCCCGCCAATGCAAAGAAACTGCGCAAGGCGCTCGCGCCTTACGTGACAGCGGGACGCAAGCATGCGAAGTCCGGGAAGACCTACCGGCACACGGCCGTCGCGCCCGACCCGGCGGCCGTCCGCGCCTGGGCGCGCTCCAACAAGATGGACGTGCCGGCCCGCGGCCGGATCCCGAAGAAGGTCTACGAGGCCTTCGCCGAGGCGAGCTGACCTCCCGTCCGGGGCGGCCCTGCACCCGCCCCGGACACCGGAGTTGCAATCCCCCCCTGCTGATCAGCTAGAGTCTGGAGCACGCCGAGGGGCAAGGCCGAAAGGCCCGGTCCACCGGAGCGTGCGGGTGTAGTTCAGTAGTAGAACATCCCCCTTCCAGGGGGAAGGCGCAGTGTGCAATTCCTGTCACCCGCTCTGCATTGCGTACCGATCCATCTTGTGGATCAGGTAGAGTAGTGCTCGCACCACGCGGTGAAAGCTGTGTGGCGGCATGCGGACGTGGCTCAGTTGGTAGAGCATCACCTTGCCAAGGTGAGGGTCGCGAGTTCGAATCTCGTCGTCCGCTCAGGAAGCACTAAAGGCCCCAGTTCATCGAACTGGGGCCTTTAGTCATGTACCCGGCCAAGTGCCGCTCCCCTCCTGACATTTGTCATGTGCGGTGATGACACCGCGCACTGCCCGCGCCCCGCTTCCCGCGGAACGCTGAAGTCATGGCAGGCACAGCGAATGTGATCGAGGCCGAGGAGCTGCGGCGGACCTACGCCGGGGGCTTCGAGGCCGTTTCCGGAATCTCCTTCTCGGTGCGTCGGGGCGAACTCTTCGCGCTGCTCGGCACCAACGGCGCGGGCAAGACCTCCACCGTCGAACTCCTCGAAGGTCTCGCCCCGCCCAGCGGCGGCAGCGTCCGGGTGCTCGGGCACGACCCGTACACCGAACGGGCCGCCGTGCGCCCCCGGACCGGCGTGATGCTCCAGGAAGGCGGCTTCCCCTCCGAGCTCACCGTCGCCGAGACGGTACGGATGTGGGCGGGCTGCACCAGTGGGGCCCGGGCCGTGGACGAGGCGCTGGAGCTCGTCGGCCTGGAGCGGCGCTCCGACGTACGGGTCAAGCAGCTCTCCGGGGGCGAGAAGCGGCGGCTCGACCTGGCGCTCGCGCTGCTCTCGCGGCCCGAGGTGCTCTTCCTCGACGAGCCGACCACGGGCCTGGACGCCGAAGGGCGGCGCGACACCTGGGAGTTGGTGCGGGCACTGCGCGACGGCGGCACCACCGTGCTCCTGACCACCCACTACCTGGAGGAGGCCGAGGCGCTCGCCGAGCGGCTCGCGATCCTCCACGAAGGGCGGATCGCGGCGAGCGGCCGGGTCGACGAAGTCGTCGCCGCCCAGCCCTCGCACATCGCCTTCGAACTGCCCGACGGCTACCACCTCGGCGATCTGCCGCCGCTCGACCGGCTCGGCGTCAGCAGCCACGAGACGAGCGGCCGCACCGTACGGCTGAGGACCACAGCGCTCCAACACGCCGCCACCGGGCTGCTGTTGTGGGCCAGGGACAGCGGGGTCGAGCTGCGGGGGCTCGATGTGCGCTCGGCCTCGCTCGAAGAGGCGTTCTTGAAGATCGCGCAGGACCAGCGCGGAGAAATGGAGGCCGCTCGATGAGCACCACCCTGGACGCGGTGCGGAGCCCGGTTCTGGCGCCCGCGCGGTCCCTGAAGACCGCGGCGGACCGCATGAAGGCACTGGCGCGGGCCGAACTCACCCTGCTCGGCCGGAACAAGTCCGCCCTGTTCACCGTCCTCGTACTGCCGAGCCTCATGAGCTACGCCATGTACTCGGCCGTGCAGGGTCTCGACCTGAAGCAGACCGGGCTCAGCGTCGGCACCGTGGTGCTGCCGGGCGCCCTCGGCTACGTCCTGCTGTTCGCGGTGTACTCACCGCTGGTCGGCGTCTATGTCGTACGCCGAGAGGAACTCGTCCTGAAGCGCCTTCGCACCGGGGAGCTGCGGGACCTGGAGATCCTGGCGGGAGCGGCGCTGCCCTCGGCGCTCATCGCCCTTGCGCAGTCCGCGCTGCTCGCGGTCGCCTGCTCGGTCCTGCTGCACGTTCCGATGCCGGGGTCGGCATGGCTGGCGGTCGTCGGGCTCGCGCTCGGCGCACCGATGATGGCCGCCCTCGCCGCGGCGACCTCGGCCATCACCAAATCCGCCGAGGGCGCCCAGATCGCGGTCATGCCGATGATGATGCTCTCGATGGCGGGGTCGGGCATGGTCGTACCGCTGGACGTCATGCCGGACAAGCTGGCCACCGTCTGCGAGATGCTGCCGCTGACCCCTGCGGTCGAACTGATCCGGAGCGGCTGGACCGGCGGCGCCGGCGTCGGCGACGTACTGCGGGAACTGCTCGTCATGGTTGTCTGGACGCTCATCGCGGTACTGGTCGTGCGCAAGCGCTTCCGCTGGGAGCCGCGGCGCTGAGACAGGGGGGACGGCAGGGTGTTCGGGCGGATACGGGCGTGGCACCGACGGCACTGGCGCGACCGCAGCAGGGTCGAGAAGGTCGAGGTGCAGAGCCGGCTGATCTGGCGGTGCTCGACCTGGTTCCTCTTCCTCAGCTGGGACGTCCCGTTCATCCTGGAGGGCCTGCGCAACGATCCGCTGCCGCTGGCCCTCGGCACCGCGACGGTCGTGACGGGCGCGGTGCAGGCCTTCCAGGGCAACAAGGTCCACCGGATGGCCGTCGACCACTACCTGGGGCGCGTCGAGGCGCCGCGGCGCGCACTGTTCGTGGCCGGGGCACTCTGCGCGCTCTCGCTCGCCCTGCTCGCGGGGCTCCGGGCGGCGCACGGCATCACGGATCCGACGCTCCTGCTCGTCGTGATGTACATCATGATGCCGCTCGGAATGACGTACTGCCTGCTCGTCCCGCCCCGCACGTTCCTGTGGCGGTTCGCGCTGCTCGGCATCGCGGCCGTGACGGTGTTCGCGCCGGCCGGAGTGCCGGGCGCGCAGCTGATCGGCCTGGCGATCGGGGTGGCCCTGTCCGGCACGTACGCCCTGATGGTGTCGCGCTGCGGGGCCTGGACGCTGTCGGTGCTGTGGGAGTCGGACCGGGCCCGCGAGACCGAGGGCCGGCTCGCCGTCGCCGAGGAACGGCTGCGCTTCGGGCGGGACATGCACGACGTGCTCGGCCGCAACCTCGCCGTCATCGCCCTGAAGGCCGAGCTCGCCGTGCAGCTCGCCCAGCGCGGCCGGCCCGAGGCGGTGGCGCAGATGGTGGAGGTGCAGCGCATCGCCCAGGAATCGCAGAAAGAGGTACGGGAAGTGGTGCGCGGCTATCGCGAGGCGGACCTCGGCGTGGAGATCGAGGGCGCCCGAGGGGTCCTTGAGGCGGCCGGGATCGGCTGCGCCTACAGCGGCCCCTCCGACGCGCTGACCGTCGAGGTGCAGTCCGCGCTCGGCTGGGTGGTGCGCGAGGCCACCACCAACGTGCTGCGGCACGGCGACGCCCGCAGCGTGGCGATCAGGCTCGCCGTCGACGGGCGCACCGCGAGGCTGGTCGTCGAGAACGACGGCGTACCGGAGCGGCCGAACACCGCCCCCGGCTCCGGCCTCGCGGGCCTGCGCGAACGCCTTTCCGCGCTCGGTGGCACCCTGGAGGCGGGCCCGGCGGGCGAAGGACTTTTCCGGCTGACCGCGGAGGTGCCCAGATGAGCCGCGTACGGGTGCTGCTCGCCGACGACGAGCACCTGATCCGGGGTGCGCTCGCCGCGCTCCTTGGCCTGGAGGACGACCTGGAGGTAGTCGCGGAGGCCGCGTCCGGGCCCGAGGCGCTCGCGATGGCGCGGGCCCACCGGCCCGATGTGGCGGTCCTCGATCTGGAGATGCCGGGTGCGGACGGTGTGACAGTGGCCACAAAACTGCGGGCCGAACTGCCGTCCTGCCGGACCATGATCGTGACCAGTCACGGGCGCCCCGGCCACCTCAAGCGGGCCCTGACGGCGGGGGTGCGGGGCTTCGTGCCGAAGACCGTGAGCGCCCGGCGGCTCGCCGAGATCATCCGGTCCGTACATGCCGGAAACCGTTACGTCGACCCGGAGTTGGCGGCCGACGCGATCTCCGCCGGGGACTCCCCGCTGACCGTGCGCGAGGCCGAAGTCCTGGGGTTCGCGGCCGACGGGGCGCCCGTCGCGGAGATCGCCGAGCGGGCCGCGCTGTCGCAGGGGACGGTGCGGAACTACCTCTCATCGGCCGCCGCCAAGCTGGGCGCCGAGAACCGTCACACGGCGGTGCGTCTCGCCCGCGAGCGAGGTTGGGTATAGTGGTCTCCGCGCCACGGCGCATGCGAACGTAGCTCAGCTGGTAGAGCACCACCTTGCCAAGGTGGATGTCGCGAGTTCGAACCTCGTCGTTCGCTCAGAAGGAAGAAGCCCCCGGCCACTGGCCGGGGGCTTCTTTTCGCTTACGACCAGCTGCTGCCGGTGAGCTGCTCGTACGCCTCGATGTACTTGCCCCGGGTCGCGTCCACGATCTGCTGCGGCAGCGCCGGGGGCGGCTGCTCGCTCTCGCGGTCCCAGCCGGAGGCCGGCGAGGTCAGCCAGTCGCGCACGTACTGCTTGTCGTAGGACGGCTGGGCGCGGCCCGGCTCCCACGTCGCGGCCGGCCAGAAGCGCGAGGAGTCCGGGGTGAGCACCTCGTCGGCGATGACGAGCTCCTCGCCCGCGAAGCCGAACTCGAACTTGGTGTCCGCGAGGATGATGCCCCGCTCGCGCGCGATGTCGCGGGCCCGGCCGTAGACGGCGAGGGTGGTCTGGCGCAGCTGGGCGGCGGTCTCCGCGCCGATCTGGCGGGCCACCTCCTCGTAGCTCACGTTCTCGTCGTGGTCACCGACGGCGGCCTTGGTGGCGGGCGTGAAGATCGGCGCGGGCAGCTCGGACCCGTTGGAAAGGCCCTCGGGCAGCGCGAGGCCGCACACCGTGCGGGACTCGTCGTACTCGACCAGGCCGGAGCCGGCGAGGTAGCCGCGGGCGACGCACTCCACCGGGACCATCGCGAGCGACTTGCACACCAGGGTGCGGCCCGCCCAGTCGGCGGGGGCGCCCTCGGGGAGCTCCTCGGAGATGACGTGGTTGGGCACCAGGTCGGCCAGCAGGTCGAACCACCACAGCGAGAGCTGGGTGAGCACGCGGCCCTTGTCGGGGATCTCGGTCGGCAGCACCCAGTCGTACGCGGACATCCGGTCGCTGGCGACCATCAGGAGGTCGCCGGCCTCGTTCTGATAGAGGTCACGCACCTTGCCCGTGTGCAGGTGGGTGAGGCCGGGAACCTGAAGCGGCTCGGGCTTTTCTACGAATCCGGACACGGTTCCTCCGCGTAGGTTGATCCAGGAGCGATTCCGATTCTCTCGCATGCGGCCGGGTACCCAGGTCGCGGGTCTTGCGCGGCGGCGTTCTTCGGAGTCAGTCCCGCTTGCAGATGCGGTCGAGGAGGTTGGCCGTGGCGCGCTGGATGCGGCTGTCCACGTGGCCGGGCCGGTCGAGCGCCGGTGACCAGGCGAAAGTGCCCGAGGCGAAGACGAGTGCGCCGGAGGGGGCCCGGTACAGCGACGTCTCCTGGTGGCGGGCGTGCTGCTCGCCGTCCCGGTAGGGGGAGTGGGCGAGCAGGATGCGGTCCTGGTGCTCGGGGAGCGCGGTGCGCGGGTAGTAGCGGTCGGCCTCGCCCGCCACCAGGCCGTCGATCTCGTCGCCGTCACCGGCCCCGGTCGCCTCCCACAGCCAGTGGTCCGCGTTGCGCACGACCATGGGGTACGGCTCGGGGACGCGGCCCGCGTACTGGATGCCCAGGAGCTGCTGCTCGGGCCGGGCGACCTCGCGCCACAGGGCGGGGCGGCCGGGGCCGCGCCGCTTGCGGCAGGTGAGGAGCCGGTCGGGCACGCCGGACGGGGACGGCCCCAACTCCACCTGCCAGTAAAGGGAGTTGGCGGACAGGAAGACTAGCGAGGTGCCGCCGTCGCGGGCCAGCTCCACGGTGCGGCGCATCGGCGCCGACCAGTACTCGTCGTGGCCGGGGAAGACGAGGCCCCGGTAGCGGGAGGGGTCCACGCGGCCCGCGTGCAGGTCGCGGGCGTCCGCGTAGGCGAGGTCGTAGCCGTAGCGCTCGGCCCAGCGGATGAAGTCGTAGGCGTGGCCGACGTGCAGCGGCAGGCCCGCGCCCGCGTACGGCCGGTCGAAGGAGACGGTGATCGCCGCGTCCTCCTCGCCGAGCAGCCGGCCCTCCTCGTCCCAGGCGTGGTAGAGGCTGGCGCCGGTGCGGCCGTCCTCCGGGAAGAGGTTGTAGGCCTGCCAGGTGATGTCGGGCAGCAGCAGGAGCAGATCGGCGGGGTGGCTGTCGCGGACGGTGAACGGGATGTGCGAGCGGTAGCCGTCGGCGGTGGTCAGCACGGCGACATGGGCGCCGATCGACGCGTGCGAGGGGACCTGGTAGCGCCAGGACTGCCACCAGTGGTGGCAGGAGACGGTGCGGTCGGCGGCCAGCGGGGGCGGCTGGACGATGCCGGAGAGCCGGGGACTGGTGGCGATCTTCGCGGCTCCGTCGCCGCCGTAGTGCCCGATCCGGTAGACGTCCACGGTGAACTGCTGCGGGGGGTCCACGGTGATGTGGAAGTCGATGGCCTCGCCGGGCTCGACGGCCCCGCTGGAGGCGAACCCTTTGATCTGCTGGCGTACGTCGTCGGCGGTGCGCGGCCCGGCGACCCGGGCGGTGCCGCGTTGGGCCGGAACGTGGTCGACGTACCAGGGCACCACGTGCCCGGTGTCGTCGAAATAGGTTTCGCTGCCGCGCAGCCAGGGCAGCGGGCCCTGTCCGAAGGGGTCCGAGACGGCGTGCGCGAGGGCACCCGACTCCCAGCGCCGGATGTGGTCCGACCGTTCCACCCCCATGTCACTCCCCTCCCTCGATCCCCCGAGACAACAGTGATGCGACTGTGGTGCGCCGTCTGACAGCTACCGGTCCCCAGCACATCACATAACGCACGCACTCCGTCACCGTTCGTCGCGAATTGACGTTAAGGGGAAGGCATCATTCCGGATGTATTACGGATGCGCGGGGCCAACTCGGCGTAGTGGGGGGCCTGTTGGGGGCGGGGCACCCACGTCGGCCGGGGGCGACCTCGGACAGCCAGACCGGCCTTGGGCGGGGACCCGTCAGACCAGCCGTACCGGCTTCTCCGGGCGGATGCCGACGGAGGACAGCCAGACGCGCAGCGCCTCCGCGTCGCCGTCCTCGACCAGGGTCAGTACCGGCGAGGCCAGGTCCGAGCGGCGTACGTCGTCGACGAGGAGCGAGGGGCCGTCCAGCCAGTCGAGCCCGGGCAGCGCGCCCGCCGTGTCGACCGCGGCGCAGCACACCATCGCCGTCACGTGGTCGGCGAGCAGCTCGCGGCCGGTGCGGGGCGGCTGGAGCGGGAAGAGCGGCATCGCGTCCGCTCCCCAGGACTCCGGGCCCGGCGCGGGCGGCGCGGACGCGGCCTCCTCGCCGGCCACTTCCGCGGCGATCCCGGCGGCCAGGCGCTCCCCGGCCTCGTCGTCGGCGGCGGTGAGATGGTCGATGACGCGGGCCAGCGTCGGGGCGGCGGGCTCCGTGTCGCGGCGCTCGCCCAGCGCGTCGAGGACCCGGTGCAGCCGGGCCGCCTCGGTGCGCCATTTGCGGTCGACGACCTCCTCCGGGTACGCCGCCCAGTCGACCGGCGCCCAGGCGGGGCCGGGCTCGGCGGGGCCGCCGTGGAACAGCCGCGCGGCGAGCAGCGAGGTCGCCTCGTCGGCGGCCCCGGGCTCCTCCAGGAGGTCGCAGGCCGGGCGCTCACCGAGCCGGGACGTGAAGCCCTCGGCCAGGCGGTCGCGCCGGGACAGCTCGGTGAGCGCCGAGACCACTCCCGCATCGAGCCGGGAGGGCCAGCGCCCCATCCGCCAGGCGGGCAGCGCGACCCGCGTCAGCAGCCGGTCCCAGCCCGCGTAGGCGAGCCCGACCTGCTCCTGGGCGACGATGCGGACCCCGTAGTCCACCGCCTGTGCGCGCTCGGAGGCGGCGGCGGCGACCCCGCGCTCCATTTCGGCGGCGTGCACCCGGCACCCGCGAAGGAGCAGCCGGGCGATCGACCCGACGAAGCCGAGCGGTATGCGCCGCAGCGGGCCGAGCCCGGGCCTGGTGGCCACGCCGACGGCCGCGTCGAGACCCCGTACGAACCGGCGGGCGGCGGCTATGTCCGGGTGCGCGGAGGGGCCCGTACCGGCGACGACGGGGGCGAGGATCGCGCGCAGCTCGCCGACGCGCATCCACCACATGAAGGGCGAGCCGATGACCAGGACCGGCGCGGCCGGCACCCGCCGGGCGCGACCGGAGCGCACATCGGCGCCGCCGCGTATGAAGCGAGCGGGCATCGCCCCCTGCTCGGCGGCCGCGTGCGCCGGATGCGTACGGTCCTCCAGCCAGCTGTCGCAGTCCGGCGTCAGGGCTATCGCGGAGGGCGGGGGCACATCGAGCCGCTCGGCCAGGTCCCTGACCAGGCGGTACAGGTCGGGGGCGGCCGATTCGGCGAGGTCCACCGTCGGGGACAGGGCCGGTCTGGCCCGTACGATCACCGCCGCCACGGCGGCCGCGAGCAGCAGCACGAGCAGCGCGGTGGCGATGACCGCCCAGCGCGCGCTGTCCCAGCCGCTGCCATCGATGCGGCCCTGCGCGGCCGCGACGATCAGCACGACGGCGACGGCCGCCGGCAGCAGGGCCACGGCCAGCGCCCTGCTACGGATGCGCAGCACGGCGAGAGCCCGCGAGCGCGCATGCTGCGCACCCGCCTCTCCACCCATTCCGGTACCGGACACGGCCGGACTTCACCCCCTCTGCCCTGCGGCGGCGTTGCTCACTCCCCCACTGTGGCACCCGCCACTGACATCGCAATGCCGGTGGGCCAAGTGCCGGAACGCCTTCGCCGCACCCTAGTTGGGGCGTCGGCAGGAGTCATCCGGATGGGCCACTCGTCACCCGATGGAATGGCTTTGGGCAAAGGTGCGGTTGTTCCGGGCCTGGCCGCTGCGGGCCTCCCACCGGGATTCCACGGAGCCAATACGGGCTACTACCGGCTTCCATGGGCTTTCGCGCGGCTGCTGCGGGCGTGGGCCGGGCGCCGCGGGGCTCCGGCGGGAAAACACGAGGGCCCCGGCGTGCACCGGGACCCGCGGAATTCTGGCGGAGTTCAGCCCTGTGCCCCGGCCGCCTCGCGCGCGATGTCGGTGCGGTGCTGCGAGCCGTCGAGCCGGATCCGGCCGACCGCCGTGTACGCCCGCTCCCGGGCCTGGGCGAGGTCCTTGCCGGTCGCGGTGACCGAGAGGACCCGGCCGCCCGCGCTGACGACCGCGTCTCCGTCCCGCCTGGTCCCGGCGTGCAGGACGTACGCGGTGGGCGCGTCCTGGGCCGCGACGTCCGCCAGGCCCTCGATGGGGTCGCCGATGCGGGGC
This sequence comes from Streptomyces sp. WM6378, assembly GCF_001279695.1. Taxonomy (GTDB): domain Bacteria; phylum Actinomycetota; class Actinomycetes; order Streptomycetales; family Streptomycetaceae; genus Streptomyces. Next base: position 46,590 of record NZ_LGDD01000133.1, on the reverse strand, counting down.
GTCGCGGGGTAGTTGTGCGAGGCGATGACCACGGTCACGGCCGCGTCGTCGCGCCAGGTCAGCGGCGGTTCGGCGTCCAGCGTGCCGTTGGCCGAGTGCAGCAGGACGCTCGCGAGCGGCGTCTTGAGCCGGGCGAGCACGACCTGCGTCTCGGGGTCGCCGAACCGGGCGTTGAACTCGATGACCCGCACCCCGCGCGAGGTGATCGCGAGGCCCGCGTACAGAAGGCCGGAAAACGGCGTTCCGCGGCGGCGCAGCTCGTCGACGGTCGGCTGGAGCACGCTCGCCATGACCTCGTCGACGAGCTTCGGGTCGGCCCACGGAAGCGGCGAATAGGCGCCCATGCCACCGGTGTTGGGGCCCTCGTCGCCGTCGAGCGCGCGCTTGAAGTCCTGCGCGGGCTGGAGCGGCAGGACGGTGACGCCGTCGGTGATCGCGAAGAGCGAGACCTCGGGGCCGTCGAGGAACTCCTCGATGACGACGCGTTCGCAGGCCAGCGCGTGCTCCCGGGCGGCGGCGAGGTCGTCCGTCACCACGACGCCCTTGCCGGCCGCGAGACCGTCGTCCTTCACCACGTACGGGGCACCGAAGGCGTCCAGCGCCTCGTCGATCTCCTCGGGGGTGGTGCACACGTAGGAGCGGGCGGTCGGCACGTTCGCCCCCGCCATCACGTCCTTGGCGAAGGCCTTGGAGCCCTCCAGCTGGGCGGCCGCCTTCGAGGGGCCGAAGCAGGCGATGCCCGCGGCGCGTACGGCGTCGGCGACCCCGGCGACGAGGGGGGCCTCGGGCCCGACGACGACCAGGTCGCTCTTCAGCTGGGCGGCGAGGCGGGCGACCGCGTCCCCGTCCATCGGGTCCACGGGGTGGAGCTCGGCGACCTCCGCGATCCCGGCGTTGCCGGGGGCGCAGTACAGCGCCGTCACGTCGGGGTCGAGGGACAGGGAACGGCACAGGGCGTGCTCACGGGCACCGCCGCCGATGACAAGGACCTTCACGGCAGCCAGCCTAGCCGCCGCGATGGCGTGATCTTTGTGCGGGCCACCAGGTGGACCCCTACCCCTCGTTCGTATATTCCTCCACCACGGTCGCTCCGAGCTCGCGCACGATCAGGTCGTGCCCGGACAGCGCGTTGTCCACGAGGTCCGGGTCGTCGTCCTCCGGAGTGTCGTCCTCCAGCCGCACCGGCGGGGGCTCCTCCTGCCGCACGTCGTGCCGTACGGGAGCGGCGGCCTGCGGCTGCTGCTGCGTGGGCTGTACGGGAGCGGGCGCGGCCGGGGTCGCGGGCCGGGGGGCCTGCGGAGGCGGCTGCGGGGGCTGGTACTGCTGAACGGGCGGGGACGGGGGCCGGGGCGCGCCGCCGCCGAAGTTGCCCGCGGCGGGCGGGGGCTGGACGCCGCCCGACGGGTCGATGATCGCCTCGACCTTCCACTGCACCCCGAACCGCTCGGAGAGCACGCTGCGCAGCACGTCCTCACTGCCGCTGCTCGCGAAGTTGTCCCGGGCGCCCGCGTTGATGAAGCCGAGCTGGACGGTGGTGCCGTCGAACCCGGCCACCTGCGCGTTCTGACTGAGCAGGATCCAGGTGAAGCGCCGCTTGTTCTTGACGGCCTCCAGGATGTCCGGCCACATGTTGCGCACCTGCATGGCGTTGCCCTGGGCAGCGCTCCCCTGGGCGACGGGGGCGGGCGCCTGCTCGGCGGGGGCGGCGGGGGCCGGGGCGGGCTCGGGAGCGGGCGCGGCCGAGGGCCAGGCGCCGGCGGCGGGAGCGGGGGCCGATGCGCCGGGCCACGCTCCGGGACGGCCGCCCCCCTGCCCGGGCGCGGCAGCGGACGGCCAGGCCCCGGCGGGCTGCTCCGCGGGCGGAGCGGGCTGAGGCTGAGCGGGCTGAGCTGGCTGGGGCTGAGCGGAGGGCGCCTGCTGAACGGGCTGCTGCTGAACGGGCTGCTGCTGAACGGCGGGTTGCTGCACAGGCGCCTGCTGCACCGGCGGCACGGGAGGCGCGACGGGTCCCGGATGGGCGGGCCCGCCCACCGGCGCCGGCCCCCCCGCCCCCGCACCCCGCACGGCAGCCCGAGCGGCCTCGGGCCCGCCGGGTCCGCCCTGCATCGGCGCATGCGCCTCGGGCCCGGGCACGTACCCCATGGCGGGCCCGCCGGCGGGCGCCGCCTGGAAGTTGACCCCGCGCTCCAGACGGTCGATACGGGCCTGGAGCGAGCGCTCGTCGTCGTACGCGGCGGGCAGCAGCACCCGGGCGCAGATCAATTCGAGCTGGAGCCGGGGCGAGGTGGCCCCGCGCATCTCGGTGAGCCCGGCGTTGACGAGATCGGCGGCCCGGCTCAGCTCGGCGGCCCCGAACACCGAGGCCTGCGCCTGCATCCGCTCGACGACATCGGCAGGGGCGTCGATGAGCCCCTTCTCCCCGGCATCGGGAACGGCGGCGAGGATGACAAGATCCCGCAACCGCTCCAGAAGATCGGCGACGAAGCGGCGCGGATCGTTGCCCCCCTCGACGACGCGATCGACCACCTCGAAGGCGGCGGCCCCGTCCCCCGCGGCGAACGCATCGACGACGGAATCGAGCAGCGACCCGTCGGTGTACCCCAGCAGGGCGGTGGCCATGGCGTACGTCACACCGTCCTCGGCGGCGCCGGCGAGGAGCTGGTCCATGACGGACATGGAGTCACGCACGGACCCGGCCCCGGCCCGCACGACGAGCGGCAGCACGCCGTCCTCGACGGGAATGCCCTCGCGCCCGCAGACGTCCCCGAGGTACTCCCGAAGCGTCCCCGGCGGCACGAGCCGGAAGGGATAGTGATGGGTGCGCGACCGGATGGTCCCGATGACCTTCTCGGGCTCGGTCGTGGCGAAGATGAACTTGAGGTGCTCCGGCGGCTCCTCGACGACCTTCAGGAGGGCGTTGAAGCCGGCCGAGGTCACCATGTGCGCCTCGTCGATGATGTAGATCTTGTACCGGCTGGACGCGGGCCCGAAGAAGGCCTTCTCGCGCAGCTCACGGGCGTCGTCGACACCACCGTGCGAAGCGGCGTCGATCTCGATCACATCGATGGAACCCGGCCCGTTGCGCGCGAGGTCCCGGCAGGACTGGCACTCCCCGCAGGGCGTGGGCGTCGGACCCTGCTCACAGTTCAGACATCTGGCAAGAATGCGGGCACTGGTCGTCTTGCCACAGCCACGCGGCCCGCTGAACAGGTACGCATGATTGACCCGGTTGTTCCGCAGCGCCTGCTGCAGCGGGTCGGTGACATGCTCCTGCCCGATGACCTCGGCGAACGACTCGGGGCGGTAGCGGCGGTACAGCGCAAGGGACGACACACATACGAGGTTATCGGGGCCCACTGACAACCGGCCCCGCCGACGGCGTCCCGGCCGCCGTGCGCCCGCCGAAACAGCGACCCACGCAGGGGAAACGAAGTCCCCCGCCCCACAAAATCAAGCGCCCCCCACGCACCCGCCAGAGCCAACCTACCCTTGCTGCCTTCCGGCCCTGGGGGAGTTCAGTCAGATAGCGCCACGTGAGGGGCTCCGCACAGGGTACCCGATCCCTGACGTGGGAACGAGTTCGCGAGCACCCCTCAACGTCTTGTATTGTTTGCCGCGGAGGATTCGCCTAGTGGCCTAGGGCGCACGCTTGGAAAGCGTGTTGGGGGCAACCCCTCACGAGTTCGAATCTCGTATCCTCCGCCAGTGCCTCACCGGGCACGATGTCGAAGGGCCCCACCGTTCGCGGTGGGGCCCTTCGACGTTCGCGGTTGCAGTTCCGGTGCCGGCCCGGTGGCACACCCGCCTTCCCAGGCACAGGCAGGCACAGGCACACCGACGGTCAGCGCTCAGCCCGAACGCGTACAGCAGACAGCCCCACTCCGCAGGATCAGCGCGTGGCTGCACGTCGTTCGACGCCGACCGGCACCCCGGCACTCACATCTCGACCGGCCGTCGCGAGTTGGAAACGCCTTCCCACCTCTCGACAAAAGTTGGACCGCGCGGACCTTCGGGAGCCCTAAGCAAGGGCCATCACGCGAGATATACTCAGCACACAAGTTGATATCAAAGGAGGTGTCTCAATGAGTCGGACCGTGATCGACCTCGACGACGAGTTGCTCGCCGACGTGGCCCAGGCCCTCGGCACCAGCACCAAGAAGGAAACCGTCAACACCGCCCTCCGCGAGGTGCTGGAGAACCGCCGCCGGGCGCTGGCCCTCACTCGCCTCCGCGCGGCAGCCGACGAAGGCGCTTTCGACCTGGATCTGCTCGACGACAAGCGGAACTACCGCCGGTGAGCGCGGCCCAATTCCTCATCGACACCAGCGCGCTCGCACGCTTCATGCGCCCCGACGCAGAGCAGTACGGCTGGGACCAGGCCGCTGCCGCAGGACTCATCGCGACCTGCCCCGTCACCGAGCTGGAGTTCTTCCACAGTGCCCGGTCCGCTGAGGACAGGGCAAACGGCATCGAGGACATGCGGCTGCTGTTCAGCTGGGTTCCGGTCGATGATCGTGCGTACGACCGGGCCTGGCAGGTCCAGGAAGTCCTCACCAAACGAGGGCAGCATCGGAACGCGGGCGCCGTCGACCTCGTCGTGGCTGCAACGTCTGAGCTCCAAGGGCTGACGCTGCTGCACCGCGACCGGGACTTCGAATGCATCGCGGCTGTCACCGGGCAGGCACTCCAGTGGTACGGGCCTGAGCCCGGCAAGTAGAGATACCTGGTTGCAGTTCTGGTTGCAGTTCTGGTTGCAGTTCTGGTTGCTTCACCGTCGTACTGCACCGTCCAGAAGCCCCACCCACACCCACTGCACCGTAGGTCGGAACGCTCCCGCACACCCCCGTGCGGCTACCGGCCCCTTCCTGGCCGAAGGCCGTCTTTCCAGGGGTGAAGGTGCGGTCTAGCGTTTCTCCTGGCCCCGGACCCCGGCCATGTCTCAGACGTGGAACGTCGATCCGGCGGCCGAAGCAGGGGTGGGGGCATTGCGACAGCAGCCGCACGCTGCGGGCGGTGCGCTGCTCGTTGGACGCGGCCCTTGGCCGACGGTACGGAGCGAGCCCGGGGCGATCCGCGCCCCTCGCGTCCTCCCTGCCCTCTCCAGCTCCCCCGATCCCGCGCTTGCCGCCATATGGTGCGCGGGCACATGTCGCACCGCCCTGTGTGGCCTGGCCACATCGCGCGGGACCACATGGTGCGCGGCCACGTGGTGCGCCCCCACACCTCGGCCGCCCCTGGACCGGGACCAAGACCGGGCCCAGGACAACACTCAGCCGCACCGAAGCTCCCAGAACTCCCATGGGGCGCCGGAACACTCCCGCTGTTTCGGCGCCCCACGGTCGAGGGCGGGCCTGGCCTCGCGGCGGAGCGCCGGCAGGTGGAGGAGACCAGGGCCGCGAACAAGCACGGGGCAGCCTCCTGGTCACGCCGGGGGCTTGACGACCCCCCATAGGTGCGCGGCTCAGGAAGGTGGCGATATCCGGCCCCGTCCAGGACCCGCCGGGAGCCGTCAGGCGTCGGCCGGTCCCCGGCGGGAAACCGGGCCTCAGGGCCCGCCGGGCAGGGCGAGTTCGTGGTCGCCGTCCGCCAGGGTCGGCGGGAGCCGGTCGAGGACGACGAAGGCGGAGTCCAGGCCCGTGAGCCGGAACAGCCGCATGACGCCGCGCGTCCCCCGGACCAGCCGCAGGGTGCCGCCTCGTGCGGCCACGCCGTCCTGGACCTCGCCGAGGAGCCGCAGGCCGCCCGCGTCCATGAACGTGACCGGCCGCAGATCGACCACTACTTCCGGCGCCTCCCGGTCGATTATTCGCTGCACCGCGGGGCCGAGGACCAGCTGGGCCTCGATGTCGATCTCCCCGAACAACTCCAGGACGGTGGTCGCTTCCACCGCCCGATCCCACAGGCCGAACCCGGACACGTCGGCGCACATGAGGAACCCCCAACGACCCCCTCGGGAAAACGATCCCTCGGGACGGACAGACAGCACACGGACCGGCCGGTCACTCCTCAATGCCGGAGCAGAACAGAGCCACCAGGGTCCGGGGCCGCACTGCTCGTGGTGCCCTTCCATCATGCCCGTTTATCGCCCATCAGACCCGCTTCCGACCGGAGTTGACCGGACCTGCCCAGCCAGTTGCGTACCCGGACGTACCCGATTCATGGCGCTTCGTTCCGGCGTGCCCCCAAAGAACCCCGAAACATCACAGTTCTGCCCAGAACCACCCCGGGCCGGATCCTCACAGTGGCGGCTCCTCCGACTGGCGGGGCACGCGAATCGTTTCCGTAGGGCGCAACTGGCGTCGCCTGGCCGGGAGTTGAGCGGGTTCCGCCGGGTGGTTGCGGGGGCCGCGGCCGCGGGGCGCAGGGCCGGCCAGGAGGGTGCTCGTGCGGTACAGGTACTGGACCTTGATGCGCAGGGCCCAGGGGTCGAGGGGCTTGATCAGGTAGTCGGCGACGCCCAAGTGCAGGGCCTGGGCCGCCATTTCGCTGTCCTGGCCCATGCCCGTCACCAGGATGACGGGGATCAGCTGGGTCTGGGTCAGACGGCTCAGATAGCGGGCCACGTCCAGACCGCTCACGCCCGGCATCACGACGTCGAGGATCGCGACCGCTATCCCCCCGTGCAGCGCGGCCTTGAGGGCGGCGTCCCCGCTGGTCGCGAGCTCCAGCGGATATCCGAGCGGCGCGAGGATGCTCTCCATGGCGAACAGGTTGTCCTCATGGTCGTCGACCAGTAGCACCTTCATGTCCGCGGACATGGCCCCATCACCTTCACTCGGGAGCGCCGGATAGGCATATGCCCGTTCGCGGCCGCTCGTACGCAGTCGTGGAGCACCACCGTGGCGTGCATGTGGGGGATGCACATGTGGCATGCATGTGCCGGGTCGGTCCGCACATAGTCTTCGGCTGGCTTGTGTGGACCGAATTCTCGCACCGGGCGCCCCGGAACATCAGGGTGTCGACAATGCCGGTTCCGCCTCCCTTGGCGACATCGGGTGCCGACACGCACGTGCCACTGGCCCATGTCCCGCCTCGCTCACACCTACGGGTGAACCCCCGGGACCCCGCTCCGGAGCCCGTCGGAGCTGCGAAAACCCCAAGATCCGCTCCCATCGGACGCGGAATCCCGGCTTCCTGTGGTCTGAACCACCGTTCACCGTGCGGAACTTGATCCCGATCAACCGTCAGAATGACCGGATGATGATCCCGTCATCCCCTTTCGCACGGTACGTGGCCAGGAACGGCGAGCGATGAACACACCCGCCTCCCCCAACCTCTCGACTTCGTTCGAGCAGGGGGGACCCCCCTCGGTCCACGACCGCTCGGCCGCCCTCACCCCCGCGGTGATCGGCGCCGTGCTCGTGCTCGTCGCCGGCTGGCTGCTCCTCGCCACCGTGCCCCGCGCGCTCGACGAGGACCGGGCGTTCGCGTCGTCGGCCGACTGCCCGGTCGCCGAGGTCTCCACGGAGTGCAGATACACCGTCGCGGCCACGGTGACCTCCGCCGCGGCCGACCACAAACACCGCTCGACGTACTACTGGCTGGGCATCGGCCACGTACAGGACGGGCCCGGTGCGCTGCCCGGGCGGCTCAAGTCCGGCCCTCTGATGAGCAGTTCGGTGAGGAGCGGTTCGGTGACGGGGGCCGCCGAGGCGGCGCCGCGCCGCGTCAAGATGGAGGGCCGCACCCCGGTGTTCGCCGCCGTGCGGCCCGGCGCCCCGCTCCAACTCACCTACTGGCACGGGGAGATCAGGTACGTCGGGTTCCAGGGCCTGCGCCAGTACACGGCGGCGGATCCGCGGGGCGGCTACCGGCTGCCGCTGGCCGCTGCGCTCGTGCTGCTCTCCGTAGGAGGGGCGTGCCTGCGCAGCGCTTACTGCTGGGTTCGCCGCGCCGACCCGGCCGCGCACGAGCCCTGGCGGCTCACCGTGCCGCTGGCGTCGGTGCTCCTCATCTCGTGCTTCGCCTTCAGTACGCCGTGGGTCACCGGCGGGGTGCCGACCGCCCTGCTGCTCACGGCGATCGGGGCCGTGCCGGTGCTCGCCGGGGCCGTCTGGCTGGCGCGCCGCCATCATCGCCGCACCACCGACACGATCAAGGTGACCCCGCTGGTCCCCCTCGGCGAGGCGTGCTTCCCCGGCACGATCCTCGGCGAAGTCCCCTACAGCCACGAAGGGTTCGGCCATCTGGTGGCCGCCCCGGGGCTGCTCGCCGCCACCCCCGATCCGGCCGGCCGGTTCGCCCGCCGTCCGGTGCCCCGCACCCTCACGGCCGTCCGGGTCCGCCCGCCGTACTGGACCGACCCGGGCCCCCGGCCCGCCCCCGGCGCGCAGGTGGTGGAGTGCCGGGACGGGGCGACCCCGGTGTATGTGGTGACCGAACAGCGCTACACAGCCTGGGTGTTGGGCGCTCTCAGGCGCCCGACGGAGTCCCAGCTCAGGGCGGGCAGCGCCGTTATGTGGGCGTAGTGCCCATATAACGACCGCCCACACAGCGGCCGACCATAATGGGGGCTGACCATATGGGGGCCGTTATACAGAGGCCGGGCGGCCGGGCCTGCGCCCCCAGCCATGCCGAGTCTCCCCCGAGGCACGACGCCCCCCTACACCCCGAACGGTGCCGGGTAGCGGATCACGCCCGTCGGAGCGGGCGCCCCGTCCGGACGCAGCCGGAGCGCCATCATCGCCTCGTCCGGTACGTCGAAGGAGGCCCGGATGCCGAGGCCGGAGGCCGGGGTGAAGCCGAAGCGGGGGTAGTAGTCCGGGTGGCCGAGCACCAGGACCAGGTCCTCGCCCAGCTCTCGCGCGGCATCGAGCGCGGCCCGCACAGCGGCGGAACCGGCGCCCGTGCGCTGATACTCGGGCGCCACCGCGACCGGCGCGAGCGCCAGCGCCGGGGCCTCACCGACCCGGCACCGGGTCAGCAGGGCGTGGCCCACGACCGTGCCGTCCGGTGCCTCGGCCACGATCGACAAGCCGGGGATCCACGCCTGGTCGTCCCGCAGCGCGTCCACGAGGTCGGCCTCGTGCGCGGTGGGGAACGCGGCCAGGTTCACGGCCCGTACGGCTGCCCTGTCCGCCGCCCCGGCGGGCGTCTCGGGCCGCGTGGTCCAGGTGGTGCCGGAGGACAGCTGCGCGGAAGACACGGGGCCGGAAGCCATGTGCGAGGGCGACATGTGCGAGGGCGACATGCGGTTGGAAGACTCGGGCGAGGACGACGTGTGGCCGGAAGGCATATGTGGGGTATCCATATGCTGCCAATCCTTCCATTTACCCCAGGCCCCGGCCATCGAATTACCGCCCAAGCACCGGTCAAGGGCCAGTCCAGCACCGGTCACGGGTCACGCTCCGCCCCCGCCGGACTCGCTCCCCACCCCCGCAGGGCGCCTACTCGCCCACCCGTCTACTCGTCCGGGACCTCCGCCGGACAGCTCGTCCCCGCCTCCGGCACCGTGCCGTTCACGAAGAAGGCGTCCACCTTGGCGCGGATGCACTGGGAGGCCGAGTACGCCCCGTGGCCCTCACCCTCGTATGTCATCAGGACACCGGAGCCGAGCCGTTTGGCTGTGTCCTGAGCCCATGGGTACGGCGTCGCCGGGTCGCCCTTGCCGCCGACCACCAGGATCTTGGGCGCGCCGGGGTGGTCTATCCGCCGGATGTAGTCGGTGCCCGCCGGCCAGCCCGCGCAGGCCACGGCCCGCCCGGCCGATCCCGCCCCGAAGTACGGGGATTCCCGCGTGAGTTGCTTCTGTACGGCGTCGAACTCCTTGGCCGGGTCGGCCGGCCGCACCGGGTCGTCAGCGCAGTTGATCGCGAGCATCGCCTCATTGGAGTTGTCGGCGGGCGCGTAGTCGATGTCCTCGTTGAGCGAGGCGAGGACGGTGGGGTCGTCCTCCTGAAGGAGGGCGGCGATCCCCGCGGACAGCGTGGGCCAGGCGGCCTGGCTGTAGAGGGCGGCCTGGACCGCGCTCTGGAGGTCGTCGCCGGTGAAGTCCTGGTTGTCGGCGCCCGTCACCACGTTGCCGTCGGCGAGCTTCGCGACCGCCGTCTCGAAGGTCGCCCTGACCTCCGCCGGGCTGGTGCCGAGCTCGCAGTTCTGCTGGGCGCAGCCCGCGAAGAACGCGTCGAGTGCCCGCTGGAAGCCCTTGACCTGCGCCAGCGCGTCCTGCTCGGCGGTGCCCTGCAGGGTGTCGACCGCGTCGAGGGCCATCCGCCCGGTCTTCTTCGGGAACTGGCTCGCGTAGACCGCGCCGAGCCGTGTCCCGTACGAAATCCCCAGGTAGTTGAGCTTCTTGTCGCCGAGCACCTGGCGCAGTATGTCCATGTCGCGGGAGGCGTTGATGGTGCCGACGTGGTCGAGGAGCGGGCCGGTCTTCTCGCGGCATGCCTTCGCGATCGCCTCTGCCTCGGCGACCGCGGCGGCCCCCGTGTCCGGCGCGCCCTGGCTCTGGCCCTCCAGTCGCGCCGGCTCGTCCTCGCCGCCGCACCGCACGGGGGAGCTGCGCGCGACCCCGCGCGGGTCGAAGCTCACCAGGTCGTAGTGCTTGCCGATCCCGGCGGCCTCGGCCCGGAACGCGGCCAGGCCGTCGACCCCGGAGGCGCCGGGCCCGCCGAAGTTGAAGACTACGGAGCCCTTGCGGTCCTTACCTTGTGCCGTGGTCCTGAAACGGGACACCGCCAGCGAGATGGCTCCCTTGCCGAGGTCCCCGTAGTCGATCGGCACACTGAGCGTGCTGCACTCCATCTCCCGTACGGAATCGAGGAGTTCGCCGGTCTGACCCTCGGTGGGCTTGCACGGTTCCCAGCCGATCTTCTGCCGGTAGAACTGCCCCAGGTCCTGCTCCGGCCCGGCGGCGCGGGTGACGGCCGCGGGGCCGATGAGCGCCAGGGCCGCCGCAGTGGCCCCGGCCGCGATCGCATGTCGAGCGAGCATCGACTCACCCTTCCAGGAGGCCAAGTCCCTCGTTCAGGCTAGACACCGCCGCCGGAACCCGCTCGCCGGGCCGCACTCACGCTCCGTAGCCGGCCGTGGCTGCCCGCTCCCTCAGCCACTCCGCGAAGGCCGTGACCCCCTGGGCGTCGGGGCGGGCGGAGGCGAGGTGGCCGGCGCGGAGGGCCCGGCCCATGCGGCCGGGGACGGGAGCGGGCAGCAGGGCGGCCCGGCGCGCCGTGGCGGTGCGCCAGGTCGCGGCCAGGGTGCGCAGATCGGTCCGCTCCGGGCCCGCGGCCTCGATACGGTCGTGGCGCGGGGCGGCCTCGGCGGCGTCGGCCACGGCCCGGGCGGCTTCCACGGCGGCCATCGGCTGCATGATCACGTTCTTCGAGGCGGGCAGGAAGCGGGCCCGGGCCGTCGCCGTGAACACCCCCGCGACCAGCTCGTGGAACTGTGTGGCCCGCACGATCGTCCACGGCACCGGGCCCGCCGCCACGGCCTCCTCCTGCGCGACCTTGACCTTGTAGTACGGCATCGGCACCCGGTCGCAGCCCACGATCGACACGCACACGTGGTGGCCCACACCCGCCGCGCGCTCCGCCGCGACCAGCCGCTTCGTGCCGTCCACGAGGGTGGCGCGCATGGTGCGCGGGGAGACGGAGTTCGCCGCGTCGACCACCACGTCGCAGCCCGCGAGCGCGGCCTCCAGGCCCTGGCCCGTGGACAGGTCGACCGGGTACTGGGCCGAACTCCGGCTCAATACGCGCACGTTGTGCCCGCGCGCCCGCAGCTCCTCGACGACATGCCGGCCCAGCGTGCCGGTGCCTCCGGCGACGGCGATGTCCAGCGGGTGCGTGTGGCCGGCGCCATTGGTGTGGTTCGCGTCCATGGGGTTCATGCCCAAGGGGTCTATGGGGTTCATGTCCAAGGGACGGGACAGCCCCGCCATCTGTGACACATGGGCGGTGACCATCAGGTGTGGAGGGACTCCGCGGCCTCGCTGTGGCCCTCGGGTTCCAGCTGGATCGTGGAGTGGGCCACGTCGAAATGGTCCCCCACACAGCTCTGGAGCCGGGTGAGCAGCGCACCGTATCCACCGTCCAGGGCGGCCTCCTTCACCACCACATGTGCGGTGAGCACAGGCATCCCCGAAGTGACCGTCCAACCGTGCAGATCATGTACGTCGACCACACTCGGCTCGTCGAGGAGGTGGCGGCGCACCTCGGCGAGGTCGACGTCGTCCGGGGCCGCCTCCATCAGCACGTGCAGGGCGTCGCGCAGCAGTCCGTACGTCCTCGGCACGATCAGCAGCCCGATGACGATGGAGGCGATCGGGTCGGCGGCCTGCCAGCCGGTGAACAGGATGACCAGGCCGCCCACGATCACCGCGACCGAGCCCAGCGCGTCGCCGAGCACCTCCAGGTAGGCGCCGCGCAGGTTGAGGCTCTTGTCCTTGGCGTCCTTGAGCAGCCACAGGCCCACGAGGTTCGCGGCGAGCCCGCCCACCGCGACCGCGAACATCAAACCGCCCTTGACCTCGACCGGCTCGCTGAAGCGGCGGATCGCCGACCACAGCACCCAGACGAAGATCGCGGCGAGGAGCAGGGCGTTCAGGACGGCCGAGAAGATCTCCACCCGGTAGAAGCCGAAGGTCCGGCGCGGTGTCGGGGCGCGCTGGGCGAGCGTGATCGCGCCCAGCGCGAGGGACACCCCGATCGCGTCGGTGAGGCTGTGCGCGGCGTCGGCGAGCAGCGCGAGGCTGCCGGAGAGCAGCGCGCCGACCACCTGGATGAGGGTGATCGACGCGCTGATCCCGATGGTCCACAGGAGCCGCTTGCGGTAGGTGCCGCTGAGCGTGCCGGATGCGGCGGAGGGCGCGCCGTGGTCGTGTCCCATGCGCGCCTCCTCGTGCGGGTGTGGCCCCCGCACATTAGAGGATCACGAGGTGTGGGCTCCCGCCACTGAAGGCACGACCGCCGTCGGCACCTCGGGCAGCCGCACCCGGTCCGCCGAGGTCCCCGTCCCGGTGGGCCGCATCCACCCCGGGGCCGCCCCCGTCTGAGCGGCGGTCTGTGGGTGGCTGCCGTGCGGCAGGGCGTCCGGGAGGTCCTCGGCGCTGTACCGGCGTGCCGAGCGATGCCAGTTCAGGATGCCCGCGATCCAGTCCTGGAGTTCGGCCACATAGGTGTCGAGCGCCGCCCGCCCCCGCTCGTCGAGCTCGAAGTCCTCGTAAAGAACGGGCAGTTCGTTCTCGATGACGTGCTGGAACTGGCGCAGCCGCGAGCGCATCAGGTCGTCGACGATGCGCAGGCCCGTCGGGTAGTCGCAGTTGAAGAAGTTCTGGACGACCAGGACGCCGTTGTGCAGCTCGCCCTCGTACTCGATCTCCTTCTGGTACGAGAAGACGTCGTTGAGGAGGCAGCAGTAGTCGGCCGCCGCGTTCTCCATGCTGCGGATGGGGCCGCTCTCGTAGATCCCGGGCGGCAGTTGGCCCGCGTGGCGGAGCCGGGACAGGCCCATAGTGAGGTCGGAGCCGAAGGTGTTGCGGCGCATCTCGATGTAGTCGACGGGGTCGGGGATGCGGTGCTGGGCCTGGTTGTGCAGCTCCCAGAGCCAGCTCTCCAGCATCGCGTCGACGGACCGGCGGAAGGCCGTGCGGGCCTCGGGGGGCATCGGCCCGGCGGTGCGCGCCCACAGGTCGGCGAGGCCGCGCTCCATGGGGGTCCGGGCCGCCGCGAGCCCGGCTTCGGGCTCGTCGACCGGCATGCAGGCGGAGAGCCGTTCGTTGTTCGCCCGCGCCCCGGCCAGGTTGCGCGGGCGCCCGTAGAACAGGGGGTAGTAGTCGTCGCCGTACGTGCCCCAGGTCAGCCACTGGGCGCTGAGTTCGAGCTCCTCCGGCGTCGCGTCGGGGTCGAGTCCGGCGGAGCAGAGCGCGAAGTCGTAGCCCGCCAGCTTCTCCTTGTCCCAGACGTCGTGGAGCAGCCCCATACGCTCCGCCCAGTCGACGGACGCCACACGTGCGCGGGCCACATGGGGGCTGAGCGACAGTGGGTAGGGCACATCGAACTCGGGCAGCAGTGACGGGCCGACCTTCTGCATCGGCACGTGTGTGAAGCTGCGCTGCCGGGCCGCGGCCGGGCGCCCGAACAGCGTCGTGATGTCGAGCGCCGAGGTGCCGAGCACGCCCGCGAAGAGGGAGGGACCGGTGACGGCGTCCTCGTTCATGTAACGGCTGGAGCGCATGTGCCACTCGTGGCCGCCGGACTGCCAGTCCTGGAGCCCCTTGACGTACGCGGCGACGTCCGCGCACTGTTCCGGCGTGAGGCCCTTCTCCAGGCACAGGGCCGGTACTTCGGTGAGCGCGGTGTTCTCGAACTGCTGGAGCCGCGAGGTCAGCAGGTCGTTGACGGCCTCGGCGGCCTCCTGTGTCGTGCACCCGAGAAAGGTCTCAAGTACCAGTACGCCATTGCTGAGTTCGCCCTCGTCCTCGACCTCGCGCTGGTAGGAGAACAGGTCGTTGCGCAGGTGGACGGCGTCGGCGAAGGCGTCGGTGAGGACCCGCAGCGGCCTCGACTCCGCCACGGACGCGGGGAGTTCGGCGTTCGCGGCGTACTCGATGAGGCCGGCCGACCAGGGCGCGCCGCCCACCTTGCGGCGCATTTCGATGTACTCGACGGGGTTGGCGATCCGTCCCGCGTTGATGTTGGCGAGCTCCCACAGCGACTCGTTGAGCAGGTTGCGGGTGCTGATCGCGAAGCGCTCGCGCCACGCCCCCGTCATCGAAGGGACGGTGCGCGCCCACAGGTCGGCGAGGCCGGCCTCGACCGGGTTGGTCGCCTCGGGGAACCCGTCGGCGAGGTCCATCGGCATGAACGCGGGCAGCCGGTCCAGGTACTCCTTGCCGCCCTTGCGGTCCAGGGTCCGTTTGAACATCTCCAGGAAGTGGTCGTCGAAGAAGAACACCCACACGTACCAGTCGGTGACCAGGGCGAGCTGTTCCGCGTCGCAGTCGGGGTGGGTGTACGAGCAGAGCAGCGCGTAGTCGTGCGCGTCGAGGTCCTTCTGCTCCCAGATTCCGGAGCCTTCCAGCATGCCCATCTGCCGGGCCCAGGTGCGGGAATGCGCTCTGGCGGACTCCAGATGGGGATTGAGCCGGGCCGGATACGGCAGATAGAAATCCGGCAGGACAAAAGGCTGGCTCACTGCGGCGGCCCCTCCTGAATACGCACGTGCCCGATCTGCACATGGCTGGGACGCACATGCTTGGTACGCACGTGATGGTCCGAGCCGAGCTACCCCGCCGGGCCGGGGTCATTCGGGGGCCGTACGTCTGTCATACGAAAGCGTGAGTCGTGGCGAGAGCCGATTCGAACGGGCCCTCCGCCGCCGGACAGGGGGCGCGTCCGGCGGTGGTCCGTGTCCGGGGGGCCACGTCCGGAGGCGCCCGCATCCGGCGGTGTCCGCGTGCGTCGCGGTCTTCGGCCGTCGATCATCTAGGCATGAACACAACCCTTCGGCTCGCCCAGCAGCCCGAGGCCGACGAGCTGCTCGGCCGCAGCCCGCTGGCCGCGCTGGTCGGCATGCTGCTCGACCAGCAGGTCCCCATGGAATGGGCGTTCTCCGGCCCGTACACGATCGCCCGGCGCATGGGGGCGGACGATCTCGACGCCGGGGCCATCGCCGCGTACGACCCGGAGGCCTTCGCGGAGTTCCTCAAGGAGAAGCCGGCCGTACACCGCTACCCGGGGTCCATGGCCAAGCGGATCCAGCAGCTCTGCCAGTTCCTCGTCGCGCAGTACGAAGGCGACGCGGCGGCGGTGTGGACGGGCGTCGCGACCGGCGCCGAGCTCCTGGCCCGCCTCCAGGCGCTGCCCGGGTTCGGCGAGCAGAAGGCGAAGATCTTCCTCGCGCTCCTGGGCAAGCAGCTCGGGGTCCGGCCCAAGGGGTGGCGCGAGGCGGCCGGGTCCTACGGCGAGGCGAACTGCTTCCGCTCGGTGGCCGACATCACCGGGCCGGAGTCGCTGACGAAGGTACGGGCGTACAAGCAGGAGGCGAAGGCCGCGGCGCGGGCGGCGAAACCGGCGAAGTGAGCGGCCCGGGGCACCCCGGGGCTCGGGGTTGCCCAGCGCACAGGCCCACAGGGGCGCCGACCCGTTCGTTGGCCCAGCGCCGCGCCGCGCAGGGCAGGGCGCAGGGAACCCCCAGCAGACCCCCTAACGCCTCCGCGTCCCGAAGAGCGATCGCGAGATCTCCCGCCCCAACTGCGTCCCCAGGGACCTCGCCAGCGAGCGGAAGATCCCGCTGCCCACCACCTGCTCCGCAAGCGACGCGTCCTGCTTCTTGGGGCGCGCCGAACCCTTTTCCGAGGGGGGTGTTCAGGGCGGCCTCCACCGACGCCGCCTGTCTCGTCCGCTCCGCTGCCGACAGCTTCTCGAAGGCCGACTCGCGGTCCACCGGTTCCGCGTAACGGCCGTACAAAAGAGAGGACTTGACCGCTGCCTCAAGAGCCGCCGCGTCAATGGGGGCCATCAAAGACTGCGGGGCCCGCAGGCGCGTCGCCGCGACCGGGGTCGGCGCGCCGTTCTCGCTGAGTACGGTGATGACCGCCTCGCCCGTGCCGAGCCCGGTCAGCAGCTCCTCCAGGTCGTACGGGGAGTTCGGGAAGGTCCGTACCGTCGCCTTCAGGGCCCTCGCGTCGTCCGGGGTGAAGGCCCTCAGCGCGTGCTGGACGCGGTTGCCGAGCTGGGCGAGGACGTCTCCGGGGACGTCCTTCGGGGTCTGCGTCACGAAGAAGATGCCCACGCCCTTGGAGCGGATCAGCCGTACCGTCTGCGTGATCGACTCCAGGAACGCCTTCGACGCGCCGCTGAACAGCAGATGCGCCTCGTCGAAGAAGAAGACGAGCTTGGGCCGGTCCACGTCCCCGACCTCGGGCAGTTTCTGGAAGAGGTCGGCCAGCAGCCACATAAGGAACGTGGAGAAGAGTTGGGGTTTGTCCTGGACGGCGGGAAGCTCCAACACCGACACCAGCCCCCGCCCGTCCGGAGCCAGCCGCAGCAGTTCGCTCGTGTCGAACTCCGGCTCCCCGAAGAACGATTCCGCTCCCTGCTGCTCGAAGGCGGTGATCGACCGCAGAATCACCCCGGCGGTGGTGGACGACAGACCGCCGATTCCTTTCAGCTCCGCCTTTCCCACGTCCGAGACCAGGAAGCCGACCACCGCCTTCAGGTCCTTCAGGTCGTACAGCTCCAGGCCCTTGCTGTCCGCGTAATGGAAGATCAGGCCCAGCGACTGCTCCTGGGTTTGATTGAGTTGGAGCACTTTCGACAGGAGAACCGGGCCGAAACTCGTGACCGTGGCGCGCAGCGGGATGCCGGGGCCGATGCCGCCGAGGCCGTAGAACTCGCAGGGGAAGCCCGCCGCCTCCCAGTCCTGGCCGACCTGCGCGGACCGCTCGGCCACCTTGTCGCCCGCCTTGCCCGGGGCCGAGATGCCCGACACGTCGCCCTTCACGTCGGCCAGGAAGACCGGCACGCCGTTGGCGGAGAGCTGTTCGGCGATGAGCTGGAGGGTCTTGGTCTTGCCGGTGCCGGTGGCCCCGGCGACCAGGCCGTGCCGATTGAGCATGGCGAGGGGGATGCGGATCGGCGCGCCGGGCAGGCACTGGCCGTCCCAGAGGAGGGCGCCCAGCTCCATCGCGGGGCCGGTGAAGCCGTATCCGGCGGCGATCTCGGCGGCGGCCGGCGGCAAGGAGGCGGAGCCGGGAGGGGGCGCGGACGCGGCGGCGGGCGCCGGAGTCCGATCCCGCGCTCCGGTTTCGTCCGGCCCGGCGGCACCCATGGGCTCGGGAGCGGCCGCGGTCTGGTCGCTGTCGGTCATGACGGGCCCCCGCGTCGGGTTGCGTCGGATTTGCTGGCTCTTGCCCAGGATTGCACTCGCCCTCCATGGCTGCGCCCGGAGCCGCTCGCCCGGTAGGCTTTCCGTGTGATCTTCAAGCGCATCGGAAGCGGGCGGCCCTACCCCGACCACGGCCGGGAAAGCACCCGGCAGTGGGCGGATGTCGCGCCGCGCCCGGTCCGGCTCGATCAGCTCGTGACCACCAAGGGGCAGCTCGACCTGGAGACCCTCCTCGCGGAGGACTCCACGTTCTACGGCGACCTCTTCGCGCACGTCGTGAAGTGGCAGGGCGACCTCTACCTGGAGGACGGGCTCCACCGGGCGGTTCGGGCGGCGCTCCAGCAGCGCCAGGTTCTGCACGCCCGCGTACTCGAAATGGACTGAGTGCGACAGCCGGGTGAGCCTTTCGGACCCTTTGAGGCGCATACGGGCGCACACGCGCGCCAACCGTTGATCATTTAGTAGGCATCGTCCCGGGTCGGCACTACCCTGCGCCTATGAGCATGCTCACTCCCCCCGGCATGGGCGGAAAGTACCGCATCAAGGGTGACACGTACCCGCGGATGCGACGTCCTCGTAGGCGCGGCCGGCTGGTCCTCGCGCTCGTCGGGGCGATCGTGGCCCTCGGCCTGATCGGCTGGGGGACGATCCAGCTCATCGACGTGTTCGGCGGCGGCGGGAAGGCGAAAGCGGCAGCCCACCAGAAGGACTGCCCCTCGCCCGGCGCCTCGGGCGCCCCCCAGGCGCTGCCCAAGCCCGCGCAGATCACCGTCAACGTCTACAACGCGACCCCGCGCGCGGGCCTGGCCAAGACGGTCGCCGACGAGCTGAAGAAGCGCGGCTTCGCGATCGGCAAGGTCGGCAACGCGCCCGAGGCGTACGACAAGAAGGTCCCGGGCAACGGGATACTGCTCGGCGCCCCGGCGGCCGCCGGCGGCCCCTTCTCCGTACTGGGCGCACAGCTCAAGGGCGCAACGCCGAAGACCGACACGCGCAACACGCCGGACATCGATCTGATTCTGGGCACGACGTTCGCCGACCTGAACACGCCGAAGGACGCGGACACGGCCCTGGCCGCTCTGGCCAAGCCCGCACCCGCGCCCTCGGGGAAGTGCTGAGAACCCTCTGACGGGACCGCGCCGGCGGTCCCGTACGGGAGACCGCTAGTCGGCCGTCCCGTACATCCGGTCGCCCGCGTCACCCAGGCCCGGCACGATGTAGCCGTGCTCGTTGAGGCGCTCGTCGACCGAGGCGGTCACCACGGTCACCGGCGTGCCCGCCAGCTCGCGCTCCATGATCTCGACGCCCTCGGGCGCGGCGAGCAGCACCACGGCGGTGACGTCGTCGGCGCCGCGCTTGATCAGCTCGCGGATGGCCGCCACCAGCGTGCCGCCGGTCGCCAGCATCGGGTCCAGGACGTACACCTGGCGGCCGGAGAGGTCCTCGGGCATGCGGGTCGCGTACGTGGAGGCCTCCAGGGTCTCCTCGTTGCGGATCATGCCGAGGAAGCCCACCTCTGCGGTCGGCAGCAGGCGCACCATGCCGTCGAGCATGCCGAGGCCGGCCCGCAGGATCGGGACCACCAGCGGACGCGGGTACGAGAGCTTCACGCCCGTCGTCGGCGTCACCGGGGTCTCGATGTCCACCTGCTCGGTGCGCACGTCCCGGGTGGCCTCGTAGGCGAGCAGGGTGACCAGCTCGTCGGCGAGCCGCCGGAAGGTCGGGGAGTCGGTGCGCTTGTCGCGCAGCGTGGTGAGCTTGTGCGCCACGAGAGGGTGGTCGACGACATGGATCCGCATGACGTCCACAGTAGCCGGGGCGTAGCCGCCCCGCGTCCCACCTGGTGCCCTTACGCACTGGCGTCAAGCGCCCGAACGGGGGGAAGGTGGGAGGCAGGAGACGACCCGGGGCGGTGTGAGCCAATGCCGGACGAGCACGACACGGAGCGACAACCGGAGAGCGACGCGGACCGGCGACGGCGGCGCGCCCAGTTCCTGCGCGAACTGCACGAGGCGAAAGCGCTGCGCGACCGGGTCCAGCCCCGGCGCGCCCGCGCCGCCCGGATGCGCCAGGCCATGCGCATGCGAACCTTCCGCTGGTGACCCCGCGAAACGGCGCGCCGGGCCCGTGATCACGGCGATCGGGAACCCTTGACGGCGGCGGCCCGAAGGCGTGGTCCCGGCGCGTCGGACCCCGTGATCACGGTGCGTCGGAGACCGTGATCACGAGGGGTCGAACCCCGCGTTCGCGACGACCGGAAAAACGCAACCGCGGAAGAACTCTCGCAACGGCGGTGTTTTCTGCCACGATTCCGAATGAAGCCACAGCCGGGGGGACCCCCAACCGGCACGCCTATGACCAGTGGGAGAGTCACGGTGTACTTCGCCGCACTGCTCGCGCGCACCGAAGACGGGTGGGAAGCGAGCGACACAGAGCTCGACGATGTGGAGACGCTGTCGGATCTGGCCGACCTGGCCCGGGAAGCAGCAGCCGACGGGGCCGACGACACGGTGCTCGTCTTCATCGAGCAGGAGGACGCCTGGTTCGGCGTCGTCCGCGTCGACGGCGAGGAGGACCCGCGCGTCTTCGTCTCCAACGCCGCCGTCGCCGCCCGCTCCTCGTACGGGGCCATGCTCACCGACGAACTGCTCGGCCACGACCAGGACGACGAGGAGGACGAGCTGGACACCCTTGACCTCGACGGCACGGAGGACGGCTACGAGGACGAAGCGGCCGGGGCCGCGGACGAGCCGGACGGCGGCGGCGCGTCGGACGGCGCCGCGCCGGCCGGGCCGCTCGGCGAGAGCGCGATCCTCGCCGACCTCGGAGTGAGCGAGCGCCGCCTCCTGGCGCTCGACGGCGACGCCCTCGTGACGATCGCGGACGCGCTGGGCGCGGCCGAGGTCCTGGAGGCCGTCCGCTAGTGCTCCACCCGCACGATCCCGTACGCGAACGGTGGGCGGAGCCGATGCGCTCCGCCCTGGCCGGGGCCGCACAGGCCGAGTCGGCCGGCGATGTGCCGGTCGGCGCGGTCCTGCTCGCCCCGGACGGCGCCTTCCTCGCGGCCGGGCACAACGAGCGCGAGGCGACCGGCGATCCGACCGCGCACGCCGAGGTCCTCGCGATCCGGCGCGCGGCGCGCAGGACGGGCGAGTGGCGGCTGACCGGCTGCACGCTCGTCGTCACCCTGGAGCCGTGCGTGATGTGCGCGGGCGCCATCGTGCAGTCCCGGATCGAGCGGGTCGTCTACGGGGCCCGCGACGAGAAGGCGGGCGCGGCCGGTTCGCTGTGGGACCTCGTGCGCGACCAGCGCCTCAACCACCGCCCCGAAGTGATCGCGGGCGTCCTCGAAGAGGAGTGCTCGGCGCAGCTGACGGCCTTCTTCCGGCAGCGGTGACCCAGCTCTCCCCGAACCGATTTCAAACCACGGCCCACCTTGGGCTAAGCTCTCTCTCGGTAGCGTGTCCGAGCGGCCGAAGGAGCTCGCCTCGAAAGCGAGTGTGGGGAAACTCACCGAGGGTTCAAATCCCTCCGCTACCGCTTTCAACACCCCTCTGATCTGCGGAAACGTGGTCAGGGGGGTGTTTTGCGTGTGGACGCGGTGTGGACGAGTCCACACCGGCGGGGATTCCGAGCCTCCAACTCCCTTGCGATTCATGTGGCTTCACGTGCAGCTACCGAGGGATCTGTCCACCGCATCCCGAGAGGGAGGCAACCTTCCGCGAAAGCGCCCTCGTCGACCGACGGATCCGTGCTGTTGGACAGCGGGCCCGTCAAGCCCCAGGGGACAGCCTCGTCGCTGTTGGTGGCCGGTCCGCACAGCGGCACGACGTTCGACATCATCGGCAGTCTGGGAGTCGCCATCACCGTGCTCGTGTGCGCGATGGTGGCTGTGGACCGGGCCACCAGGCACCGGTGGACCGGGTGAGCCCTGTGCGTCACACCGGCAGTCCGCGCTCGTAGACATCGCCCCCGTATGCTGAATAACACATGGGAAGGAGCCGCTGATGAGCGTCGATGCGATCATGCACACCGAGTTCCCCGCCGGATACACGGTCTTCTTCGGTGCCGACGGGAAGGTGATCATGACCCCGCAGAGCGAGGAACACTCCAGCACCATCCGCTCGATGCAGATCGACTCCCTCGCCCTCGGCCGGCACGCGAAGGTCACTTCCGACGTCTACATCGACTTCCCCGCCGACGAGAACTCCGCTCCCGACCTGGCGATCCTGCGGGAGGACGCCCAGAAGCACGGCAAGCGTTACAGCTTTGAGGACGTGCTGCTGATCTCCGAGGTGGTCTCGACCTCCTCCGCTCGCAAGGACTACGACGACTGCACCGCGAAATACGGCCGCTACGGCATCCCGGTCTACGTGATCGTGGACCCGTACGCCGCGGAGGTCGTCGTCCACACCCAGCCCACCGGCACCGGCTACATCACGGCCCACACCCACAAGTACGGCACGGGCAAGCTCCCTATCGAGCTGGCCGACGGGCGCACCTACACGCTCGACCTGGACGAGCTGCCCCGCCCCGAGCCGGAGACCGGCACCCGCTGACCGAACCGGCCCGGGAACAACCGCATGAGGCCGTCGACAGGCACTACGAGCATGGCGACCAGCGTCAGGTCGAAGGTGGAGGAGGGTCTTCACTGAGGCGTGGAGCACCAGCCGCTGCACCCGTCCAAAGGGTCCGCCGTCCGTGTGGACACGTCCACACGGACCCCGATCGAGCAGGACGGGACAGGACGCGAAGAAGCCCCGGTCGGGGGGAGTGACCGGGGCTTCGACGTCAGGACGGGGGGAGCGGCATCGGGGGGACAAGCCGCTCCCCCCGATGAGAACAGAACCTGCAAGCCCTGCGCCGCAGTCAGGGGGGAAGCTCGCGGCGCGGACCCCGCAGTGAGGCCCTGTTCCTCGCCCGCCGCATTCCTGCCAGATGTGGTGGGCTCAAGAACCATCCTGCTCTCCCGTCACGTCCGTACCGTCGGGCAAAGGGCCCCGATCACCGGGCCCTTGGTCCTTAAAGGCCGGGTGAGTACCGGCCAAGTGGCGGTTAGACTCACCCGACCGCACAGGGGTAACGCCGTCGCCGGGGAGGGGCAAGGCACAGTGGACGTCAAGAAGGTCCTGCTCTACATCGCCGTGGTTTTCGTGCTGTACACGATCATCACGTCGCCGGTGCAGGCCGCCGGGATGGTCCAGACCGGGTTCGAGGGCATATCCAGCGCGGCCAAGGGCGTCGGAGAGTTCATGACCAACCTGGTCCGTTGAGCCCGTCCACCCTGTCGTCACAGACGTAGTCGTAGGAGAAGCGATGATCCGCCACCTGGTCCTGTTCAAGCTCAACGAGGGCGTCGGGCGCGACGACGAGCGTGTGGTCGCCGGCGTGAAGGCCTTCCAGGAGCTCGACGGCCTCGTGCCCGAGATCGAGTTCTGGGAGTGCGCCTGGAACATCACCGACCGGCCGATCGCGTACGACTTCGCCATCAACTGCGCCGTGGCGGACGCGGACGCGCTCAAGCGGTACATCGAGCACCCCGCGCACCAGGCCGCAGCCGGCCAGTGGCGCGAGTTCGCCACCTGGGTGATCGCCGACTACCCGTTCTGAGCCGGTGCCCGATCCCTCGACGGATCCGGTACGCAGCCCGGCCCCGCGCCTGAGAGGTGCGGGGCTTTTTCGTGCCCCCGCGACCCTCCGACCGGGGCCATCTGCCCCAACTTGCCCTCAACACGTGGTTATACGGTGCTTGCACACAGTGGACATGTCTTGTGATGCTATGACCGCTTTTGACGGATGAGTTGACCGAAGACTAAGGGGTGGCGTGACCGTGCCGGCCAGTACTACGCCTCAAGTGCCGCCCCAGAACGAGCCCCAGGACGCCCCCGAAGTGCCCGCCCAGGACTCCTCGGAGGGCCCCAGAGGCCCCGTCAGGACCTCCACGAGGGGCGCCGACACCCGCGCCCTCACCCAGGTCCTGTTCGGCCAGCTCAAGGGGCTCACGCCGGGCACCGCGGAGCACGGCCGGGTACGCGGGGCGCTGATCGAGGCCAACCTGCCGCTGGTGCGGTACGCGGCCGCCCGGTTCCGCAGCCGCAACGAGCCCATGGAGGACGTCGTCCAGGTCGGCACGATCGGCCTGATCAACGCGATCGACCGCTTCGACCCGGACCGCGGCGTCCAGTTCCCCACCTTCGCGATGCCCACCGTCGTCGGAGAGATCAAGCGGTACTTCCGCGACAACGTCCGCACCGTGCACGTCCCGCGCCGCCTGCACGAGCTCTGGGTGCAGGTGAACGGCGCCACCGAGGACCTGACGACCCTGCACGGCCGCTCCCCCACCACCGCCGAAATCGCCGAGCGGCTCAGGATCGGCGAGGACGAGGTGCTCGCCTGCATCGAGGCGGGCCGCTCGTACCACGCGACCTCCCTGGAGGCCGCCCAGGAGGGCGACGGACTGCCCGGCCTGCTCGACCGGCTCGGTTACGAGGACCCCGCGCTCGCCGGCGTCGAACACCGCGATCTGGTCCGCCACCTTCTCGTACAACTGCCCGAACGCGAACAGCGGATCTTGATGCTCCGCTATTACAGCAATCTGACGCAGTCCCAGATCAGCCAGGAATTGGGAGTGTCGCAGATGCATGTGTCAAGGCTCCTGGCCAGGAGCTTCGCCCGACTTCGATCCGCAAATCGAATCGAGGCATAACCGGTTCGAGTGAGCCGGGCTCCCGTCTCGGGCCGGTAAAAAATTTCCGACCGAAAAACCCCACACCCCCTGTTTCCTGCACGTACTCGGGCCCACCTTGTCGACATGTCACTACAGCGTGTTGCCGACATGTGACATTCTGCGGAAACCGCGTTTGCCGCAGCCCCGCCTCCGGTATTCAGGTGGAGGCTGCTTCCTCCGATGGTCGTGGCCCAACGCGACCGTCCGCGACCTCAAGGGGGTGGCATGTCCGCAGAACAGGGCAGCTCGAAGGTGCTCACGCTCACCAAGAGCGCACCCGCACCGACCGTGCGCCGACACGCCGCAAACACCGCAGCAATCGACACCCGCACGCTGTCCCGCTCCCTGTTCCTGCGCCTCGCCACGCTGGACACCGACAGCCCGGAGCGCACGTACGTACGCGACACGCTCATCGAGCTCAACCTGCCGCTCGTGCGGTACGCGGCGGCCCGGTTCCGCAGCCGCAACGAGCCGATGGAGGACATCGTCCAGGTCGGCACGATCGGCCTGATCAAGGCGATCGACCGTTTCGACTGCGAACGGGGCGTGGAATTCCCCACGTTCGCGATGCCCACGGTCGTCGGTGAGATCAAGCGGTTCTTCCGCGACACCTCTTGGTCGGTGCGGGTGCCGCGCCGCCTCCAGGAGCTGCGGCTCGCCCTCACCAAGGCCAGCGACGAGCTCGCCCAGAAGCTCGACCGCTCGCCGACCGTCCCCGAACTGGCCGCCGTTCTCGGCGTGTCCGAGGAGGACGTGGTCGACGGGCTCGCGGTCGGCAACGCCTACACCGCCTCCTCGCTCGACTCCCCGGCCACCGAGGACGACGGCGGTGAGGGCTCGCTCGCGGACCGGCTCGGCTACGAGGACACGGCGCTCGAAGGCGTCGAGTACCGCGAGTCGCTGAAGCCGCTGCTCGCCAAACTCCCGCCCAGGGAACGGCAGATCATCATGCTCCGCTTCTTCGCGAACATGACGCAGTCGCAGATCGGCGAGGAGGTCGGCATCTCGCAGATGCACGTCTCGCGCCTGCTCACCCGCACGCTGGCCCAGCTCCGCGAGGGCCTCATCTCCGACTGAGCCCTCGCCGACTCCCGTTTCCCTCTGGTTAATTGACGCTCCGTCAGACACACTGGCGCGATGCGACGACGTGCTGCGCTGATCGGCGTCTCGGCGGTGGTGGTACTGGGCCTGGGCGGTACCCTCGCCGCCTGTGCCGGCGGCGGGGAGCGGTCCGGGTACGTGGCGGTCGGGGCCGCGGGTCCCGGCCCCTCGGCCCCGGACCACGCGGTGCCGCCGCGGGACGGGGTTCAGCTGGTCCCGCTGGACGGTTCGGCCGCGCCGGGCCCGTCCGGATCTTCGGGTACGGGCCACGGTGCGGGCCCTGGTACCGGTACCGGTACGCCTTCGGCGCCGCCGGGGCCCGGCGCTCCGGCCGGGCAGACGCCCGCGACCCCGGTGGTTCCGGGCCCCGCCAAGTCCCCAGCCGCACCCGGGCGTTCGCCCTCGGCCGGCTCACCGGGCGCGCCCAATGCGCCGGGCAGTCCCACTGCTCCGTCCGGTACGCCTTCCGGCTCCGGCGGGCCCGCCGGGCCCGCGGTGCTCACCCTCGGGGCGCCAAGCCGTTCGGCGGGGGATCACCGCTGGTGCGAGAACGTGACCGTCCAGTTCCGCAACAGCGGGGGTACGGCGGTGAAGTCGGGCAGCGTCATGTTCGCGACGCACATCATCGGGCTGCTCGGGGTGGACTGGGCGACCATTGCGTCCAGCCAGCCGCTCCCGGTGCCGATTGCCGCGGGGGCGGTTTCCTCACATACGTACGGGGTGTGCGTGGAGGCCTGGCGAGTGCCGCTGGGGATGCACGTGGAGACGCGGTCGGTGACGGCCAGTTGGAAGTGACCTCGCCCGGATCCGCCGGTCAGCCCAGCGCCAGCCAGGCCACCGCCGCGAGGATGACGATCACCGCGACCACTCCGACGATCATGCCGACGCGCGGGCCTGCCGGAGCCGCCGCCGGGGTTGCCGCCTGGCGGCCCTGCGGGGCGCCCTCGTCGACGAAGGCGCGGAACATCTGTGTGGAGCCCGCCGGGTCGTAGTTGCCCTCGGGACCCTGGGGCGCGTGGGGGTTGTGTGCCATGGGGCAGGACCCTAGCGAAGATGGGGGTCCGGCCCAACCCCCGCCCCCGCGCGAACACGCCCGCGAGCCAACCCCCACACCCTCGTGAAGACTCCGCGAAGACGGCCGCAACACGCCTCACCTGCAGCTTGGGTTTTCGTATGCAAAGGCTTTGCCTTTCTTTTGCCGCCCGTACCCGCATTTAGTTTGCCTTCGGCAACCAACAATCTTATGGTTGCCCGAAGCAACAAGATGTCGGGAGGTGTCGTCCATGGCCGCACAGAGCCTTTACGAGGAGCTCGCCCGGCAGCTCAGCGCCATCGGGGCCGTCAAGCGCGGGCTCGCGCGGATTCTGCCGCCCGAGTGCCCCGGCGGGTCCGCCGCCGTGCTCACCCTCCTGGAGCGACACGGCGAGATGCGGATCAGCCGGCTCGCCGAACTCCTCGCGGTGGACATGTCGGTGACGAGCCGTCATGTCGCGCACGTAGCGCAGCGCGGCTGGATCGAGCGGTCCGCCGACCCCGCCGACAAGCGCTCGCGGATCCTGCGGCTCACCCCCGCCGGCCAGGTCATGATCGACGATCTCGGGCTGCGCACCACGGAGATGTTCGCGCACACCCTCAAGGACTGGACCGACGACGAGGTCGGGCAGCTCAACACGATGCTGGCCCGCCTGCGCGACTCATTCGGGGACTGCCGGGCTCCCCACGTCCGGGCCCCCGAGCCCCGTCCGCCCGCTTAGCACCACCAGCACCACACCCGTACACCTGCCCAACAGACGTACAAGACAAGGAACTTCATGGCTACGACCACACCAGCCGGTGTGCGGGGCGGCCACGCCAAGCACGGCGGGCACGCGCCCGCCGGTGACGGCGCGCCGATGACTCACCGGCAGATCATGGAGGCGCTGTCCGGGCTGCTGCTCGGCATGTTCGTCGCCATTCTGTCCTCGACGATCGTCTCCAACGCCCTGCCGCACATCATCAACGACCTGGGCGGCGGCCAGTCCGCGTACACCTGGGTCGTGACGGCCTCGCTGCTCGCGATGACCGCGACCACCCCGCTGTGGGGCAAGCTGTCGGACCTCTTCAGCAAGAAGCTGCTGGTTCAGATAGCCCTGGTCATCTACGTCTCCGGCTCGATCGTGGCCGGTCTGTCCCAGAGCTCGGGCATGCTCATCGCCTGCCGAGTCGTCCAGGGCATAGGCGTCGGCGGTCTCTCCGCGCTCGCCCAGATCATCATGGCCGCCATGATCTCGCCGCGTGAGCGCGGCCGTTACAGCGGCTACCTCGGCGCCACGTTCGCGGTCGCGACGGTCGGCGGACCGCTGCTCGGCGGCCTGATCACCGACACCGACTGGCTCGGCTGGCGCTGGTGCTTCTACGTCGGCGTGCCGTTCGCGATCATCGCGCTGATCGTCCTGCAGAAGACCCTGAAGCTCCCCGTCGTGAAGCGGGACGTCAAGGTCGACTGGATCGGCGCCTTCCTGATCAGCGCCGCGGTCTCGCTGCTCCTGGTCTGGGTGACCTTCGCGGGCAACAAGTACGACTGGATCTCGTGGCAGACGTACGCCATGGTCGGCGGCTCGATCGTGCTGGGCGCGCTGTTCGTGCTCGCCGAGTCGAAGGCCAGCGAGCCGATCATCCCGCTGCGCCTCTTCCGCAACCGCACCATCACGCTGGCCTCTCTCGCCTCGCTCTTCGTGGGTGTCGCGATGTTCGCCGGCACGGTCTTCTTCTCCCAGTACTTCCAGCTGGCGCGCGGCAGGACGCCGACGATGTCCGGTGTCATGACGATCCCGATGATCGGCGGGCTCTTCATCGCGTCCACCGTCTCCGGGCAGGTCATCACCAAGACCGGCAAGTGGAAGGCCTGGCTGGTCAGCGGCGGTGTGCTGGTGACGGCGGGCCTCGGTCTGCTCGGCACGATGCGCTACGACACCCCGTACTGGCACCTCGCGGTCTACATGGCGCTGATGGGCCTCGGCATCGGCATGATGATGCAGAACCTGGTCCTGTGCACCCAGAACCAGGTCTCCCCCGCCGACCTCGGCTCGGCCTCCTCCGTCGTCGTCTTCTTCCGCTCCCTCGGTGGCGCGGTCGGCGTCTCGGCGCTCGGCGCGGTCATGGCCAACCGGGTCACCCACTACGTCACCGACGGCCTCACGGCGCTCGGCCCGCAGGGTGCCGCGGCGGCGAAGAGCGGCGGCTCCGGCACCATCCCGGACCTGGCCACGCTGCCCGCGCCGATCCGTACCGTCATCGAGAGCGCGTACGGGCACGGTGTCGGCGATGTGTTCCTGTACGCGGCGCCGTGCGCGCTGCTCGCGTTCTTCATCACCCTGTTCATCAAGGAGATTCCGCTGCGTACCAACGCGGTCGGAGCGGCCAAGACCGAGACCGAGCAGGCGCCCGCGGCCACCCCGACTCCGGCCACGGCTTCAATTCCCGCCCAGGCGACGGCAGTTGAGACGCCTGCGGCCAGCACCGCGATACTCGAAGGCACTCCGGTGCGGGGCACGGTCCGGGCGGCCGAGGGGGCGCCCGTGGCCTCCGCAGCCGTCACGCTGATCTCGCTCGGCGGCAGCCAGCTCGGCCGCGCGGTGGCGGGCCCCGACGGCGGGTACCTGCTCGCCGCGCCGGGCGCCGGTTCGTACGTCCTGATCGCGGCCGCCGACGGCTTCCAGCCGCAGGCCTCGACCGTGGTCGTGGGCACCGAACCGCTCGCGTACGACATCCTCCTGTCCGGCACCAGCGGCCTCACCGGCGCGGTGAAGGCGGCCGAGACCGGGGCGCCCGTCGAGGGCGCGATGGTGATCGTGACCGATGTGCGCGGCGATCTGCTTGCGACGGGCAAGTCGGGCGCGGCGGGCGAGTTCACCTTCGGTGAGCTGGTTCCCGGCCAGGTCACGGTGGCGGTCAACGCCGACGGGTTCCGCCCGCTGGCGCTGCCGGTGGAGATCGCGGGCTACGGCGTGACCCGCATCGAGGCCGCGCTCCAGGCCGGCGCGCTGGTCCAGGGCACGATCCGGGGCGGCGGCGACCGGCGTCCGCTGGCGGATGCCCGGGTCACGCTCCTCGACGCGGCGGGCAACGTGGTCGCGGGCACGACGACGGGCGACGACGGCGCGTACGCCTTCGCCGACCTGAACTCCGGCGAGTACACGCTGATCGCGACCGGCTACCCGCCGGTGGCCGGCTCGCTGACCGTGGCCGGCCGCGGCGTGGACGGCCACGACGTCGAACTCGCCCACCCGGGCGAGTAGTTCGGCGAGCGGTTCACAGACCCCCGGGTGCGGCGCCGCTTCGAGCGGACGCGGTGTTCGCACCCGGCGTGGAAATGGGCCCCGGGGAAGGGGCGGCGGGCAGGGGACGGCCGGCCGTCCCGCCCCCGGGGCCCGGCCTTTGCACATGGCCTTTTGCACTTGGCCTTTTGCACTTGAGTTGCACTTGAGGAGAGAAAACGGGATGGGACTGCGGGCACAGGTACGGACGCGCGACGGCTGGGCGGTTTCGCACGCCGTGGTGACGATGACCGACATGACCGGCACGCAGGTGCTGCGCGCCTCGGCGGCGGAGGACGGCTCGGTGTCGGCGGACGTGGCGCTCGCGCCGGGCCCGTACACGGTGATCGTGACGGCCGTCGGGTACGCGCCCGCGGCCTCGACCGCGCTGGTCACGGCGAGCGGCCGGGCCGCGGTCGGCACGGTGGTACTGGCCCGGTCCGGCGGCGTCGAGCTGCCTCCGCCGGGCCCGTGGACGATCGACCCGGCGCACTCGTCGGTCGGCGCGGTCGCCCAGCACCTGGGGATCTCCAGTGTGCACGGGCGGTTCGGGGAGTTCGGCGGGCGGATCGAGATCGCGGAGGACCTGGAGAAGTCGCGGGTCGAGGCGGTCATCGGCGCGGCCTCCATCGACACGGGCAACGCGATGCGCGACGGGCACCTGAAGTCCCCCGACTTCCTGGACGTCGAGCGCTTCCCCGAGATCACCTACCGCAGCACGGACCTGGTCCCGGCCGGGCCGGACCGCTGGACGGTACGGGGTTCGCTGTCCCTGCACGGAGTCCTCCGCGAGGTAGACCTCGACCTCTCCTACCTTGGTACGGGTCCGGACCCGTGGGGCGGGGTGCGAGCCGCCTACCGGGCGACGGCGGAGCTGCGGCGCGAGGACTTCGCGATGCATTACAACCAGGTGGTGCAGGCGGGGATCTCGGCGATCGGCACGACGCTGCGGGTGGAGCTGGACATCCAGACCGTGCAGGGCGAGACCCTGCCGGGCGTCTGACCCTGACGGGTCGGGGGGTGCGGTGAGTTTCGACTGCGGGCCGTCGCGGGCTGGCCGCTCCCCCAAGTTCTCGGCTTCGCTCGAACAGGGGGGACCCCCATCGCGGCGGAGCCGCACGATGTCACAGCCCCGCGCCCCTGGCGGGGCTGGTGTCGGCCCAGTACTGGCATCTTCAGCCCGCCATGGGGGTCCCCCTGGCCCTTGAGGCCTTGGGGGAGTTTGAGGACGAGCGCCCTTGAGGCGCGAACGGGGTCTGGGGCGGAGCCCCCAGAAGCTCCATCGCCCCCGGCGGGTTTCGGGAAGGGGCGGGGTGGGGGATTCCCCGGGTCAGGCGGAGCCCCGCGTGCTCAGTGCCTCGATCCCCGCCACGAGCAGCGACAGCGCGAAGTCGAAGTCCCGCTGCCGCATCTCCGCCACCGTCTCCCCACCCCGCGCCGCCATCAACTCCGCCGCGTCCTCGAACTGCGCCCGGTATTCGGGCCGTTCGTTCAGCGCCCCCATCGCCTGGGCGAAGTACTCGTCCTGCGTGACCCCCGCGTCCTCGCAGCGCCGCACGAACGTCCCCTCGATCGTGCCGAACCCGTACACGAACTGGAAGACCGCCGAGAGCCCGCCCATCTGCCCGTGCGGTGGCAGCCCGGTGCGGGCCAGGATCCGCTGGGCCGTGTGCGAGAAGGCCATCGAGTGCGGCCCGATGTTGAGGTAGCGGCCGATCAGCGCGGACGCCCACGAGTGGCGGACGAAGATCGCACGGTAGCCGACGGCGATCGCGCGGAGCTGGTCGCGCCAGTCGGCCGACTCGTCCTCCATGTCGGGCAGCTCGATCTCGGCGAACAGCGAGTCGAGGGCGAGTTCGAGGAGGTCGTCCTTGGTGTCGACGTACCAGTACAGGGACATCGCGGTCACGCCGAGCTCGCCCGCGAGCCGCCGCATGGAGAACTTGGCGGACCCTTCGGCGTCGAGCAGCCGTACGGCCTCGGCGGTGATCCGGTCCCGGTCGAGGGCCGGGCCGCCCTCGGCGGACGCGGGGGCTTCCGCCCGCCGCGCCCGGTTCCCCGCCTTGCTCCCGAGCCACACGCTGGTACGCGCCGCATCCTTCGTACGGTCCGCCGCCGACACCATCGCCGCCCTCCTCGGGCCTTGGTCCTGCCGACCCCTCGGGGTCCTGTTCGTAAGGGCCACGCCCCTCAGGGGGTATGTCCGGAATTCGGGGATCTCACCCCCCTCGATGCTATGCGGCGGTGGCCGCCTCGGCGGGAGCGGGCGCGGTTCGTTCCGCGCGGTGCAGCAGGACCGCCGCCAGCAGCCCGCCCGCGAGCACCGCGACCGCGCCGACCAGCTGGCTGGTCTCCAGACCGGAGGCGAACGCGTCCGCGATCCGGCCCCGTTCGGCGTCGCTCTTCGCGGCGGCGAGCGCGGCGGGCAGCGAGGCCGCGGCCACCGGCACCAGCGCCGCGAACCGCGAGTTGAGCACCGCGCCGAGCACCGCCACGCCGAGCCCGTTGCCGAACTCGCCAAGGGTGCCGTTCACGCCCGCGCCCACGCCCGCCTTCTCCGGCGGGATCGCGCTCATGATCGCGTTGGCCATGGCCGGCATGGAGAGCGCGATGCCCGCGCCCATCACGACCAGGCCGAGCAGCGTGCCGCCGTAGCTGTGCCCGCCGAGCAGCGCGATCGAGGCGAGCCCCGCCGCGTTCGCGGTCATGCCGATGGCTATGGCGCGCGGGGTGCCGACCTTGGTGACCAGCTTCGCGCCGACCCCGGACATGTTGAGCACGACGACGCTGAGCGCGAGCGGCGCGGTGCGCACACCCGCCTCCAACGGGCCGTATCCGAGCACGAATTGGAGGTGCTGGGTCAGCAGGAACAGCGAACCGCCCATGCCGAACGCGACCAGGATCGAGCCGGCCACCGCACCGATGAACTTCTGGTTGCGGAAGAAGTGCATGTCCAGCATCGGGTGCTCGATGGACAGCTCCCAGCGTACGAACGCCGCGAGGAACACCAGGCCCACGGCCGCCGAGGCCAGCACGTGGCCGGAGAGCCAGCCGTGGCCGGGCCCGGAGATGATCGCGTACACGACACCGGTCATGCCGATGGTGGAGAGCAGCGCCCCGAGCAGGTCGGGCCGGTCGCCCTGCGGGTTCTTCGACTCCGGTACGAGGGCGACGACGGCGATCAGGCCGAGCACCGCGACCGGGATGTTGACCAGGAAGATCGCGCCCCACCAGAAGTGGTCGAGCATGACCCCGCCGATCAGCGGCCCCGCGGCGAAGCCGAGCGAGTTGACGGTGGCCCAGATGCCGATCGCCTTGACCCGGGACTCGTCGTCGAAGATCTGGACGACGACCGCGAGCGTGGTGGTCATGAGGAGCGCCCCGCCGACGCCCATGCCCGCGCGGGCGGCGATCAGCTGCCCCGAGTTCTGCGCGAGGCCTGCGGCCAGCGAGCCGATGCCGAAGAGGGCGAGGCCCGCCGCGAGCATCTTCTTGCGTCCGTAGCGGTCGGACGCGCTGCCCGCGGTGAGCAGCAGGCCCGACTGGACCAGCGAGTACGCGTTGATCATCCACTGGATGTCGGCGGTGGACGCGCCGAGCGAGGTGGTGAGCGAGGGGATGGCTACGTTGAGGACGGTGTTGTCGAGCAGCACCGTGAGCTGGGCCACGCAGATGACGCCGAGGATCAGCCAGCGCTGCGGGTGCCCGGTGGGGGTGGTCGGATTCTCGGCTGTCGTTGCCGTCATTGCGGCTCCCTGACTCCTTATACGGCGTAAGTGGGCGAGCGATGTACACCGTAAGGGAAGTTCTTGTACGCCGTAAAGCGATTTATGGGCGCGGTGGGTTGAAGGCTTGCCGAACCAAACGGTCGAATGCCTCAACTGGCCGCAACAACCGGCTTGTTGAAGCCCACGCTCGCGCCTCCGGCGCACATGCGCCCCGAGCGCCGGGGAGCCCCCACCCCGCCCCTTCCCGAAACCCACCGGGGGTTGGAAAGGGGGAAGCCGGTTTTCCTGGGGCTCCGCCCCAGACCCCGATCGCGCCTAAAGGGCGCTCGTCCTCAAACTCCCCCAAGGCCTCAAGGGCCAGGGGGGACCCCATGACGGGCTGAAGATGCCCGTGCGGGCCAGCACCAACCCTGTTAGGGGCGCGGGGCTGTGACATCGTGCGGCTCCGCCGCGATGGGGGTCCCCCCTGTTCGAGCGAAGCCGAGAACTTGGGGGAGCGACCAGCCACGCACGGTCCGCAGTCGAAGGCGGGTTTAGGGGCGCGGGGAACTGCGCGACCAGCCACCCACGGTCCGCAGACTGACGGCCGTCGGGGGTCCGGGGCGCAGCCCAGGGGAGCCCGCCCCGCGCCGCACCCCGCCGAGCGCCTAGCTCACCCGCACCGTCAGGTCGTAGAACGTCGCCGTCCCCACCGTCACCTTCTTGAAGGACGACTCCACCCAGCTGCTGATCGCGCTGCCACCGGCCCGGCCTTCGCCTCCGCCGCCGCCCATCATGCCGCCCCCGCTGGAGATGAAGTAGTGGATCTTTCCGTCGGCCACGTACTTCTTGAACTGCTCCAGCGTCGGCGACGGGTCGCTGCCGTTGAAGCCGCCGATCGCCATCACGGGCTTCTCGGTGGCGAGTTGGTAGCTCGCGGCGTTCTGCGAGCCGATGGCGGCCGCGGCCCAGGTGTAGCGGCCCGCGTCCTTCTCCAGGAGCGCCTCGGCCTCGGCGCTCACCTTCGCGCCGTCGAGCAGACCGCCCATGCCGCCGCCCATGCCCCGCATGCCGCCGCGCTCCCCGGCGCCTCCGCCGGGCAGGCCGGTCTGGCCCGGTGCCGTGGGCGCCTGGCCCATGCCGCCGCCGGGCATGCCCTGGCCCTGGCCTTGACCCTGGCTCGCCCCTCGGCCCGGCCAGCCACCGTTCTGGCCGCCGTTCTGGCCCCCGGTCCGGCCGCCGTTCGCGCCGCCGCCGAACCGCATCCGGCCGCCTCCCCCGGGCCCGCCCACGCTCGCCCCGGCGGGACCCGCCGTGACGATCGAGCCGGTGTGGCCGGTGTTGAGCGTGCTCACCGAGTACGCGGCGGGGCCGGCCAGCGAGGCCACGAGGCCGACCCCGGCGACGCCGAGCGCCGCCCTGCGGTTCAGCCGACTCGCGAGCGCGAGGCCCATCCCCGTCGCGAGGCCGCCGATCAGCACCGCCCAGCGCAGCCACGGCAGATAGTCCGGGGTGCGTCCCAGCAGCACGTACGACCAGACGGCCGTGACCGCCACCGTCAGCCCGAGCGCGAGCGCCGCCCAGAGGCGCGAGCGCTCCTCCCACAGGACCGTGACGCCCATGCCGACGAGCGCCGCGACGTAGGGGGACAGGGCCACCGTGTAGTACTGGTGGAAGATCCCGGCCATGAAGCTGAAGATCACCGCGGTCATCAGGAGCGCCCCGCCCCAGGCGAGGAACGCGGCGCGCGCGGTGTCGGTGCGCTTGGCCCTCCAGGTGACGACGAGGCCCGCGATCAGCAGGAGCAGGGCCGCGGGGAGCAGCCACGAGATCTGGCTGCCGATCTCGGAGTTGAACATGCGGCCGATGCCGGTCGCACCCCAGCCGCCTCCTCCGCCACCGCCGCCGCCCTGCCGCATTCCCGCCGGGAGTTCCATGCCTCCGGCGGCCCTCGCGGCCCCGCCGCCGACGCTGCCCGTCTCGTCGCCGTTGATCCGGCCGAGCCCGTTGTAGCCGAAGGTCAGCTCAAGGAAGGAGTTGTGCTGCGAGCCGCCGATGTACGGGCGCGACGACTTGGGCCACAGCTCCACGGCCGCCACCCACCAGCCGCCCGACACGATCAACACGCCGGTGGACAGGGCGAGTTGGCCGAGGCGGCGACGTACCGAAGTGGGTGCGCACACCGAGTACAGGAGCGCGAGCGGCGGCAGGATCAGGAAGGCCTGGAGGGTCTTCGTCAGGAACGCGAAGCCGATCGCGACCCCGGCCCACACCAGCCACTTCGTCCGGGCTTCCTCAAGCGCGCGCAGCACGCAGTACACGGTGACCGTCATGAGGAGCGCGAGCAGCGCGTCCGGGTTGTTGAAGCGGAACATCAGCGCCGCGACCGGGGTCAGCGCGAGCACCGCGCCCGCGATCAGACCCGCGGCCGGGCTGAACCGGCGCCGCACCGCCGCGTACAGGACGGCGACCGTGCCCACACCCATCAGCACCTCGGGCAGCAGGATCTGCCAGGAGCCGAGGCCGAAGAGGCGTACCGACAGGGCCATCGGCCACAGCGACGCCGGGGGCTTGTCGACGGTGATCGCGTTGGCCGCGTCCAGCGAGCCGAAGAAGAAGGCCTTCCAGCTCTGGCTGCCCGCCTGGACGGCCGCCGAGTAGAAGGAGTTCGCGTACCCCGAGGCGCTGAGGTTCCACAGGTAGCCGGCGAAGGTGGCGGCGAGCAGCGCGAGGAGCGCGGGCCGCACCCAGGCCGGGTCGTCGGGGCGGCCGCGCCACAGCCGGCTCCGGGCGGCCCGGGGGCCGGCCGCCGCGACCCCCTCGTGCGGATCGGCCTGACGGGAGGTCGTGGTCATCGTGCGTCGTCCTTCGAGTGGGGGTGGTGGGGAGATTCCGGCCGGTCGGGGAAGACCCAGGCGCGGAACAGCAGGAAGCGCAGGACGGTCGCCGCGAGGTTCGCCGCGACCAGGACGGCCACCTCGGTGGAGTGCGCGGCGTCCGGGTTGGCGGCGTCCAGGGCCGCGAGCGAGCCGCTGGTGAGCGCGAGGCCGATGGCGAAGACCGCGAGGCCCTGCGCCTGGTGGCGCACCGCCCGGTCCCGGCCGCGCACCCCGAAGGTGAGCCGTCGGTTGGCCGAGGTGTTCGCGACCGCCGACACCAACAGGGCCACGGCGTTGGCGAGTTGGGGGCCCATCGCGGTGCGCGAGAGCGAGTACAGCAGGAGGTAGCAGAGCGTGGAGAGCGCGCCGACCACGCAGAACCCGACGACCTGGCGGGCCAGGCCCCCCGGCACCCCGCTGAGCTGCCGGTCCCTCGGGTCGTCGCCGAACGGCCGCGACAGCCGGTCGAGCGGCAGCGCCCCGACGGCGAGCGCCCGGCCGACGCGCCACACCCCCTTGAGGTCGTCCATCGCGGTGCTGACGATGTGCACGGTGCTGGCCGGGTCGTCGACCCAGTCCACCGGCACCTCGTGGATCCGAAGGCCGGCCCGCTCGGCGAGCACCAGCAGCTCGGTGTCGAAGAACCACCCGGTGTCCTCGACCATCGGCAGCAGCCGCTGCGCCACATCGCGCCGGATCGCCTTGAACCCGCACTGCGCGTCGGAGAACCGCGCCGCGAGCGAGCCGCGCAGGATCAGGTTGTACGTACGCGAGATGAACTCCCGCTTGGCGCCGCGCACCACCCGCGAGGAACGGGCCAGCCGCGAGCCGATGGCGAGGTCCGAATGCCCGGAGATGAGCGGCGCGACCAGCGGCAGCAGGGCGTTGAGGTCGGTGGACAGGTCCACGTCCATGTACGCGAGGACCGGCGCGTCCGAGGCCGACCACACGGTACGCAGCGCCCGCCCGCGCCCCTTCTCCTCAAGCCGGAAGGCCCGCACTTCGGGAATCTCACGCTCAAGTCGCGCTGAAATCAAAGGAGTCGAGTCGGTACTCGCATTGTCGGCGACCGTGATCCGGAAGCCGTACGGGAAGGTCCGCGCGAGGTGCTCGTGCAGCCGCCGCACACACCGCTCCAGGTCCTGCTCCTCGTTGTAGACGGGGATCGTCACGTCGAGTACGGCGGTGCCGGCGGGCTGCACGGGCAGGTGCCGGCGGGCCGGGAGAGCCGCCGGATGCGCCGGGTTCACCGCGTGCGGCGCGGGCGCGGCGCCCGGGGCGCAACCGGCACGGGCCGTACCGGCGGCGCTCGTGGCAGAGGGTTCGGTTCGCATACCGCGACCCTCGCGAGGGCCGCTGTCACACCTGTGTGGTCGGCCTGTGCCCAGCCTGTGAGAACGGTGTCCGGGCCGGGCCTTCGGCCTGTGAGGGGAGCGTCGGGGGCAGGCTCCCGGCGTCGGGCGCGCCCGGCAGGTGGACCCCGAACACCGTCCGCCCGGGCCCGCTTCGTACCGTGACCCGTCCCCCGTGCGCGGCGACGACGGCCTGCACGATGGCGAGGCCGAGGCCGGTGGACCCGGCGTTGCGGGAGCGGGACGCGTCGCCGCGGGCGAACCGTTCGAAGACGTGCGGGAGCAGCTCGGGCGGGATGCCGGGTCCGGTGTCCTCGATCTCGACGAGGACCCGGGGCCCGCGCACCTCGACCCGGGCGGTGACGGTCGTCCCGGGCGGCGTGTGCGTACGAGCGTTGGCGAGCAGATTGACCAGGACCTGGTGGAGCCGCTCCCGGTCCCCGCGTACGGCGACGGGCTCCCCGGGCAGTTCGAGCAGCCACTTGTGGTCCTGGCCCGCGGCATGCGCGTCCCCGACCACGTTCACCACCAGGGCGGAGAGATCAGTGCTCTCATACGAGAGCGGGCGTCCGGCATCGAGGCGGGCGAGCAGCAGCAGGTCCTCGACGAGCCCGGTCATCCGGGCCGCCTCCGACTCGATGCGGCCGAGGGAGTGCCTGGTGTCGGGCCCGACGTCCTCGCGGCCGCGCCGGGTGAGCTCGGCGTAGCCGCGGATGGAGGCGAGCGGCGTCCTGAGCTCGTGGCTGGCGTCCGCGACGAACTGCCGTACCCGCGTCTCGCTCTCCTGCCGCGCGCTGAGCGCCTCGTGGACGTGGTCGAGCATCCGGTTGAGCGCGGCGCCGACCTGGCCGACCTCGGTCCGGGCATCCGCCTCGGCCCCCGGCACGCGCTCGTGCAGCGCCACCTCCCCGCTGTGCAGGGGGAGTTCGGACACCCGGGTGGCGGTGGCGGCGACCCGCCGCAGCGGCCGCAGGGCCACCCCGACGATGGCCGCGCCCGCGATCCCGGCGGCCACGAGCCCGGCGGCGGTCACGCAAATGACCACGAGGACAAGGGTGTTGACGGTGGCGTCGAGCCGGTCGGTGGGGAAGCCCAGGACGAACGTGTGGTCCTGATCCCACATGGCCCGGTAGTCGCCGAGGCCGGGGATCGTGACGGCGTGCACATGGCCGTCCTTGGGGACGGCGGCCAGCGCCCGGACCTGCTCGTCGGACATCGGCTGGGTGCGGCTCTCGCCCTCCCGCTCCGGCTGCGTGCTCTGCAGCCCCGAGAGCGGCGTCCCGCCGGGCGGCGCGCCCGCGCCGACGGTGTGCAGCGGCTGCCCCGGCTTGGACACGATGAAGTCGAGCCGGTCACCGTCGGGCTGAACCTGCCCGAGGCCTCCGTGCCCGAGCCCCCGCATGGGCAGCCCGGCCCGCAGCTGGTCGTCGAGCTGCCGCTGGAGGTTGGCGCCCATCGCGAGCACGGTCACCGTGCCGATGACCGCGCCGACCACCGCGAGCAGCGCCACCGCCGACACGACGAGCCGGGTACGGAGCGACCAGGGCCGCCGGAACCTGCCCACGCGCCGCTACTCGCCGGGCTTGATCAGATATCCCGCGCCGCGCCGGGTGTGGATCATCGGGGAGCGCCCGGCGTCGATCTTCCGCCGCAGGTAGGAGATGTAGAGCTCGACGACGTTGGCCTGGCCGCCGAAGTCGTACGACCAGACGCGGTCGAGGATCTGCGCCTTGCTGAGCACCCGGCGCGGGTTGCGCATCAGGAAGCGGAGCAGCTCGAACTCTGTCGCGGTGAGGTGGATGTTGACCCCGCCCCGGGTCACGTCGTGGCTGTCCTCGTCGAGCGTGAGGTCGCCCACGGCCAGCACGGATTCGCTCCGCAGGGCCGCCGTGCCCGAGCGGCGGATGAGTCCGCGAAGGCGAGCCACGACCTCCTCCAGGCTGAACGGCTTGGTGACGTAGTCGTCGCCGCCCGCCGTGAGCCCGGCGATCCGGTCCTCCACGGAGTCCTTGGCGGTGAGGAAGAGCACCGGCACGTCGGGGAGCTCGCGGCGCAGCCGCCCGAGGACGGCGAGCCCGTCCATGTCGGGCAGCATGATGTCGAGGACCACGGCGTCCGGCCGGAAGTCCCGGGCGTCGCGCACCGCCCCGGCCCCGTCGCCGGCGCTGCGCACTTCCCAGCCTTCGTAGCGCAGTGCCATGGAGAGCAGCTCGCTGAGCGGCGCCTCGTCGTCGACGACGAGCACTCGGACGGGACTGCCGTCCGGCCTGAGCATTTCGGTCCGCCCCTGGGGCGAGGAGGTAACGGTCATGGCCCCACCCTGTGAGCGGGCGGTGAGAACATCCTTGCCCGATCCTGTGATTTGCCTGAGAAATTCCCTCGCGGGTGCGACGAGGGGGCTCAGCCGTAAGGGGACTTAGCCGGGCGGCCGGCTCGGGCTCGGCAGGGTGCGGTCCGGCAGGGTGCGGCCCGGCAGGGTGCGGCCCGGCAGACCGAAGAGCCGGGCCCCGTTCCCGTGGCAAACGGCCCGAAGCCACTCGTCCCCGAGCCCGAGCTGCTCCAGCGCCTCCAGCTGATGGAGATAGGGGTACGGAATGTTGGGGAAGTCGGACCCGAAGAGGATCCGCTCCCCCAGATCGAGCAGCCGCCCCCGCTCCCGCACCGGGAAGGGCGCACTACGCTCGCTGAAGTCGGTGAAAGCCATGGTGGTGTCCAGCATGACCGAGCCGTACGTCTCGGCGAGGTCGAGGAAGTCGGCGTACTCCGGCATCCCCATGTGCGCGACGATCAGCCGCAGCCGGGGGTGGCGCGCGAGCACCCGCCCGACCGGGCCGGGCCCGGTGTACTTCCCGGCCGCGGGCCCGGACCCGCAGTGAATGACGACAGGCACCCCGGCCTCGGCGAGCACCCCCCAGACGGGATCGAGCAACGCGTCTCCCGGGTCATAACTCCCCACTTGCACATGGGACTTGAAGACGCGGGCGCCGGCGTCGAGGGCGTCGCGCACGTACGCGGCGGCCCCGGGCTCGGCGTAAAAGGTAGCGGTGTGAAGACAGCCGGGAGTCCGGTCGGCGAACCCAGCGCTCCACCCGTTGAGCCACTCGGCCATGCCTGCCTTGTGGGGATAGATCATCGAGGTGAAGGCGAGCACCCCGAACTCCTCCCGGAGCAGCCGCACCCGCTCGGCCTCCTCCTCCCGATAGGTGATGGGCCACTCGACCCCGCCGACGAGCTCCCCTGCGGAGTCGAAGTACTCCCACACCTTGTTGAGCACGCGCTCGGGCATGAAATGGGTGTGCACATCGACGAGCCCCGGCACCCCGAGCCGCCCCCAGAACGCCCGAACGGCGGCCCCGCTACTGCTTCCGCTCAAATCCATAACTCCGCTCGACCTTGGCGACATGGACGCTGTAGCCGTCGTACCACTCGGCCCGCCCGCGCCGCTGCGCCTGCTGATGCTCGACGCGCCCCCGCCAGGCGGCGACGGCCTCCTCGTCCCGGAAGTACCCGACGGTGATCCCGAGCCCACCGGGATTCCGCGCGGTCTCGTACCCGAGATAACCGGGTATCTCGGTGACGAGCTCCCGCATCAGGACGGAGGTCTCCTCATACCCGCCGCCGTCCTCCCTGTCCTCCCTCAGGAGGGAGGTGAACACGACGGCGTAGTAAGGAGGTTGGATGCCGGAGACGAGCCCGTGTACATGCCCTTGATCGCTCATGCCCCCACCCTCGACCGCCCCCGCGGACGCTGTCCAGATCCCTTACCGGAAGGGATCCAAAGGGGATCCAGTTCTTGACCATCACTGACAGAGGGCGCCGGCACGCGCACCCGCACCCCCCGAACGGCAGGGCCTCGCCCCCTCAGACTCAAAACAACAAGCCCCGCGTCCCGCACAGCCCGACCGGCACGACCGGCACGACCGGCACGACCGGGATGACCGGCCCGCACAGCCCGGCCGGCATGGACCTCGGGCAGCGGCCCCTAAGCCCCACAGCCCATCAGAACCTCAACCCTTCAGAACAACAGATCCTGCACCCCGCCCTCACCCTCCTTGGGCACCGCCCGCACAGGCACAGTGACGCCCCCGTCCGCTCCCGCATCCGCGCCTACGGCGGCAAGATCCCACCCGCTCATGAGCCGCGTATCCAGTACGAGAATGCCGCTCCCCTGCCCCACCTCCAGGTGGAGATCGGGCCCGGCGGCAGCGACGAGCCGCCCACCCACGACCCCGCCGTCGACGAGCTCAGTGACCACCCCGGAGGCCGGCCCGAGCCCGGCAAGCCCGAACTCCCGTGCGTGGTCGACGACTTGACACTGAACCCGCTCCAGCGACTCGGGCCAGCCGGCGAGCGCGAGAGCCCGCGCATGCAGTTGGGCGACCTCGGCCGCCCGCTCGTCCACCCCGGGAAGCCGGGCTCGTACGGCCCGCTTCTCGGCGTAGGGAATCCGGTCGGGCACCCCGAGCGCGGCCCTGAGCAGCTCCTCGCAGCGCCGGGCCGCCATCAGCGGGCCCCGCCCGAGCCAGCCGAAGGCCACCGCCCCCTGTTCGAGCAGCCGGGCCGAACCCCGCTCCTCGGCGGTGATCCCGACCTTGACCATGCCGCTCCCGAACCAGGCGAGGTAGACGCGATAGATCCGCGGATCGTCGAGGTACGTATCGGCGGCGACGGAGTGCGCCCGATCAAGCCGCGCGCACTCGGCACACCGCGCCTGAGTGCTGCGCCCCGGCACGCCCGCCGCCACAGGACACCGATTCCCCCGAGCCCCCACACAGCTCCGCTCCCCCACCACCCGAAACGCCAGGCCCCGCCCATAACCGAGCGAACTGCTCCGCCCCTCCTCCCAAAGGAGCCGAGGCACCCCCTCACCCCACCGAACCCCCGCACACCGCCACAACCCAGCCACGTTCCGAAGCTACCTCCCACCACTGACAACGGGACGGCCGCGGAGGAACGCGAGAGGCCCCCGGATCACTCCGCCCTCGCCGCCCTCGGATCCGAGCCCTGGCTCAGGCACCCACGTTGGCCAGCACACAGACGTACTCAGGGGGTTGCGCACCGCGATCGTTCGGGAAGTCCAGGACGGCCGGGTAGGTCATCCTGGTGTCTGGGTAGGAGTCCGCGCAGTCCGGGGGGATGGCGGTGAAGACGGACGTGCCGTCCGCTTGAATCGCCTGCCCGTCCGCACCGACGAGAGCAGCCCCGCACTGGTATCCCGGTGCGTTCATCAGGAGAGCGGCACCCTTCCCGGTGCCCTCGCCACTGCCCGTCCAGGCGAGGCAGTAGCTGGAGCCGGGATCTCCCCCGGTGGCCGGCTCCGAGATGATGTGAACGGCCTGGAGAGGCGTGGGTCCCCCGCACAGGGCCAGGATGTCGGCTACGTACCAGGGTGCCCCGGGGGCGCAGATGTCCGCCTTCGGCTTACAGCCGGCAGGGCCGTTGGGCAGCTTGAACCGTACGTGAAGGCAGGACGCCGCTCCGTCGGTGGAGGGGGACGGGGCCACCCGCAGCGAAGGAGTCCGCGTCGCGGAAGGGGAAGCGACGGCGGCCTTAACACGCCCGGTGGGTGCGGCACTGGGCCTGGGCCTGGCATGCGCTTCGGCACCGGATCCGCGGCCGTCCGCCGCGGGGTGGTCCAGGACCAGCGCAGCACAGAAGCCAACGACGACCGCGCCGACTCCCACAGCCATCGTGGCCTTCCAGGGGAAGCGCTGAGGCGGGGCCTCCCGTATGACAGGGATGTTCCCCAGCGTGTCGCCGTTGTGAAAGGCAAGCACTTCATCCGGACGCGGTGGCCTCTGCGGCTGTTGCGGAGTACCCACGATGCTGCCCCCCTTGCTCGCTGTGCGTGTCGGCCACGGTAGGACACGGCGGTTGCCGACGTGGCCGGAACGAGCGGGGTACCAACCGCCTCCTCGCTGCTTGGTGCGCTCTTCGCACCACAACGCTTCCACGGCCAGGTGCACAGCTGCGGCGGACTCAAGGCGTTGAGCTGAGCCTTGGGCCCCGTTCACGCGTCAACGCACCCCCGCGAACGGGCTGGCCGCTCTCGCCACGGAAAACACCAGAGGCCCTCAGGATTTCTCCTGAGGGCCTCTGGCCTGCTGTGCACTCGGCAGGATTCGAACCTGCAACCTTCTGATCCGTAGGATCGGGCACGGCGTCAGGAGGGGGCTCCGCCTTCCTTCGGGCTAATTGCAGACGATAGCGATCAATGGGCTCCGTGTGCGTCGTTGCCGTCAGCGCTGCCGTCAACACCAAACGGTGGCGCCTCCGCCATGACGGCTTTCGGGTCCGCTCCAGCCACATCGGCACTTGCATGTCGATCTTGGGCCAGACAGCGGCCAGCGCGCGCGTATCTACCCCAGGTGTAATAGCGCGGCGTCAGGCATTCGCCGGGCACATACTCACCAAGGGGTTCTTGCTCGCTCGAAGATGACGGACCAAGCCGTTCCCGTCGTCTTGGGGAGATGGGGCGCAGGCTCGGCCTCCAAGACATGCCACCCCCGCGCTTCGTAGTCGGTGTTAGCCACGACGTGGGCTACTTGCTGCTCCTTGGTCATCGACTCCAGATAGCCCGCGCGGGTGGTAACTACTATCGACGTGTAGATCGTCACTGGGGCAAGTGGCACAGAGATGGCCCGTCAATTCGGTCGGTCCCAGGCCGAGAGTTCGGCGCGCGCAATCCTTGCAGCAGAAGCGAACC
This sequence comes from Streptomyces sp. WM6378, assembly GCF_001279695.1. Lineage (GTDB taxonomy): Bacteria > Actinomycetota > Actinomycetes > Streptomycetales > Streptomycetaceae > Streptomyces. The sequence goes on along the minus strand of NZ_LGDD01000133.1, from coordinate 1,994 downwards.
GCAGGGTTCGGGTATGTAATCGCGTCTTCCGGCGCTAGGCCCACGTAGCCTTCGCCTGTTGACGCGCCACACGTGTCACACCGGGCAGTAGGGGGCCACCCGGCGTGAATACTCCGCCGCCCATCCAAGATCAGGACGGGTTCCGTGCGGGTGCGTGGACAGTAGCGAGGCCACTCGTCGCCGGGGTGAGTCATGGACGGAGGATACGACCTGTTGAGCCTCGAAGGGACGAGTCAGCGAAGAATGAATGCCGGTGGATTCGGAACCTTTCCGACTCCCGGGAGACGAGGAGTCCGGGAACTCCATCTGCCCCCTGGACCATCGTGCTCCTGATCGAGAACATCGAACTGGTACGCCTGTGCCCAGCGAGCTAACGTCCGCCACGGACAACGGCCTTGCGGCCGTCCTCGATGCGGGCCGTGCGGGGATCATCGGTGACCAGGTCAGTGGCAACCGGGCGCCGAACCGGCTCACCGCAAGTCGGCCTGCCAATCACCCCTAGCTCACCTTGGCCTCCCAAGCTGAGCTCTCACGCACGCCAGATGATGACGCTTTGACACCATCCGGGTCGAGCCCGCCGCACGGACGCGATGAGGCGTCTCCTGACATCAGCCGCCCCAGCCACCTCACGTCGGCTGCCTTGCGGTCGCGGGCACTCGGCCACACGTGCGAGCTGGGCACCGAGGTAGTGCCCACTCACTGTCCGCTTGAGCCTTCCTGCGCTCCACCGGCCGGCGTCTCAGGTGGCGACGCCGAATCATCCGCGTCTTCCTCGGCTGCTGTCTCCGGGTATAACGACGGAGCCACACCAAAGGCAGCTCGGATTTTCGTTCCAACTCCGGCAGCTGTAGCGTTACCAGCTTCGGTAACTATTGGGGTAACAAACTTAACGAGAAAGATCCCCCCAATGTAAGCCCCAAGCAGAACTGGGACATTACCACCACCCCATGTGACACCAATACCGATTGCGGAGGCCTGCTCCGCAGCATTCCTCAAGGGCACCCATGCAGAGGGCGGGGAGTTGAAGCTCGGAACCAAGGCCTCGCCGCTATACAGCAGGTCAACGAGTTGGCGCTCACGGTCCGACGAAAGGCCGCCATGCAGGTCTGAAGTCAGCGAGATGAACAAGTCGATCGCTTCGCTCATGCCCTCGAATACACGAACGTTATTCTGAACAGAGGTGGCGGATTTCCTAGGGAGCGGGAGACGGCCGACGTCGACTGCGGTCCTCGCATGCTGAATTTTCTCTGCTTCTGCATGCGATAGGCGGCCATCCGAGCCACTTATCTCCAGGACACCTGAGAAATGATCGCCAAAGCCAGGGAAATCAACGTCGACACGTAGGGTCACAGATCGGCGAGGCACGACGAGTCCTCGCCAACCCAGAACGGCCGCGGCTCGCCGCAAAACCTCCGGATCGGATACACCACGAGCGGGTCCGGGCACTGCACGAGGGGTCGCCTCTCGTCCCGCTCGGCTAGAACCCCCGAAGGACGGTTCCGACATGCATCCCCCTTGCCTGACACGGCGCAGAGCTACGAGTAACCCAGCGAGAGCACACTCTTGCTCGGAGGGACATCATGCCCATTCATCTCTGGCGCCACCAGGTACCAGTAGCGCTGACCGCGCGCGGGCACGCCAGGTGTCGGAGCCCGCTCTGACGCACAAGAGTTGGTTGTCTCACTGGACGCAGCACTTGCCCGGCTGACCGCTTCCCGGGCGACACCGCTCTGCACCAATACCGAACCAGGTCGAGCGGGGAACAGCAGGGAACCACGGGCCACGCGATGCTCGGCATCGCCCGCATGCACAACCTTGCCCTCGTCGAATAGGCAAGAGCCGCACGGCTACCCGCCCCGCGGTGGCTCGGCGATCATTTACAGGACAGCCCTTAGTAGGACTCCGTTAGGTCTTCCCGTGGGGCCTGTTCCGGAGGCATGTTGGGCATGTGGACGCACATGAAGTGATGCGTGTTCGGGCGAAGTTGGCGCTGT
>NZ_LGDD01000132.1 GCF_001279695.1 Streptomyces sp. WM6378 | reverse complement strand
TGCCACCCCCTTGGCAATGAGCGCCACCAACGCGAAAACCGCGATCGTGGTGACGACGAAGGCCACGTCGGCCATCGTGAACTCCTGGAGAGAGGTTCGAAAAAGAACGGACGCCATGAGGAAACCGCCTCTGCCTGTGTTTGCGCGTTCCGTTGACGGGCCTCTTACGGCCATTGGCGCCCCTTTAACGGGACTCTTACGCTGGCGGAGACAGGTACTTACCGACCTGCGAATATATTGGCCCTCATTAGCCCAAAAGGGGCATTTTTCCGCGAAGGTCGCGATGCTTTCCAGCCGGATGCACTGAGTTCAGCCAAACCATCGTGAGCGGGTTCCTGACGAAATGCTGACAACCCCCGGCGAAGCACGGTCAGAGGGGCGTAAATAATCGCCCCGATCATCGGAGCACGGCTTCTCCATCGCCTAGATTCCTGATGCTGCCGCTGAGTGACGATCGCGGACAGCAGCGGCCGAACCCATGGTCGGGACGTGTTCCTTCACCGGCCCGGCCTACGCGGTGACCTGCGGCGCCGTCCCGCCGCATCGCGTCCGCTCGCTCCCTGCCGGCGCCGGGGCCCCGGCGCCGGCAGGGTTCCCAGCCGACTTGCCCGGCTTCATCGCCGTTCGCGCCCGTCCGCCCGTCCGTCTTCACGTCGGTGAGCGGTGACTGGCTGTGGCTCACGGTGATCTTCGCGAGCCTCATCGACGTGATCGTGGCGATGGCCCCCGGGCTCGGCTGACCGATATCCGCGTAACCGACCGGTATCAGAGGGTCGTCAAGGATCGCCCGGTTCTCTTGAGGGCGTGTCCGGAGGGGAGTTGTATGGAGGCTGTGAACAGCAGTCCGCGCTATGACGACCGGCCACCGAATCCGGTGCTGCCGATAGTGCGCGCTGCCCCCGCGTCGGCTCACTGAGCCGCGCCTCCCGCGCCGTACGCAACCGTCGCGCCCACGGCCCGGCAGCGTACGCGCGCCTTCATTCCCGCAGCACGCCCCACCGCCCCCGATCCGGGGCGGTTTTGCCGTGCCCACATCCAGAGAGTCCGCCATGACTTCCGCATCCCTGACCGGCCGCACGGTCCTCGTCACCGGAGCCACCTCCGGCATCGGCTACGAGGCCGCGCGCCAGCTCGCCGAGCGCGGCGCCACCGTCCTCGTCCACGGCCGCACCACCGAAGAAGCCCAGGCAGCCACCGACCGCCTCGTCGCCACGGCCGGTGTCGAAGCCGGTCAACTCTGCGCATACGGGGCCGACTTCACCCGGCTCGACGAGGTCGAGGCCATGGCCCGCCGGGTCATCGAGACGCATCCGCACCTGGACGTCCTCGTGAACAACGCGGGCATGGCCGCCCCCGAGCGGCAC
>NZ_LGDD01000131.1 GCF_001279695.1 Streptomyces sp. WM6378 | reverse complement strand
TGCCCATCGAGCCGGTGTACGGCCCGTCGGCTCTGGAGGGCTGGGATCCGGTCGAGAAGTTGGGTGAGCCGGGGGCGTTTCCGTTTACGCGTGGTGTGTATCGGTCGATGTATACGGGTCGGCCGTGGACGATGCGGCAGTATGCGGGTTTTGGTACGGCTGTTGAGTCGAATGCGCGGTATCAGCAGTTGATCGCGAACGGCACGATGGGTCTGTCGGTGGCTTTTGATCTGCCGACGCAGATGGGGCACGACTCGGATGCGGCGGTCGCGAGTGGTGAGGTCGGCAAGGTGGGGGTGGCGATCGATTCGATCGATGACATGCGGGTGCTGTTCCGTGGGATTCCGCTGGACAGGGTGTCGACGTCGATGACGATCAACGCTCCGGCGGCGCTGCTGCTCCTGTTGTACCAGCTGGTGGCTGAGGAGCAGGGGGTGGCGGCTGATCAGTTGACGGGCACGGTCCAGAACGATGTGCTGAAGGAGTACATCGCGCGGGGTACCTATATTTTCCCGCCGAAGCCGTCGCTGCGGCTGATCGCGGACATTTTCAAGTATTGCCGGGCTGAGATTCCGAGGTGGAACACGATCTCGATCTCGGGGTATCACATGGCGGAGGCGGGGGCTTCGCCGGCGCAGGAGATCGCGTTCACGCTGGCCGACGGCATCGAGTATGTCCGCACGGCGGTGGCGGCCGGGATGGATGTGGACGACTTCGCGCCGCGTCTGTCGTTCTTCTTCGTGGCGCGTACGACGATCCTGGAGGAGGTCGCCAAGTTCCGTGCCGCGCGCAGGATTTGGGCGGGGGTGATGCGGGACGAGTTCGGTGCGAGGGATCCCAAGTCGCTGATGCTGCGTTTCCATACGCAGACGGCGGGTGTGCAGCTGACGGCGCAGCAGCCGGAGGTGAATCTGGTCCGGGTCGCGGTGCAGGGGCTGGCGGCGGTGCTGGGCGGGACCCAGTCGCTGCACACCAATTCCTTCGACGAGGCGATCGCCCTGCCGACGGACAAGAGCGCGCGCCTGGCTCTGCGTACGCAGCAGGTTCTGGCGTACGAGACGGATGTGACCGCCACTGTTGACCCGTTCGCCGGGTCGTATGTCGTGGAGCGGATGACGGACGAGGTGGAGGCGGCGGCTCTGGAACTGATGGAGCGGGTCGAGGAGTTGGGCGGCGCGGTCAGCGCGATCGAGCACGGCTTCCAGAAGGGCGAGATCGAGCGCTCCGCCTACCGCATCGCCCAGCAGACCGACTCCGGCGAACGCGTCGTGGTCGGCGTCAACCGCTTCCAGAACGACACCGAAGACCCCTACGAACCCCTGCGTGTCGACCCCGCCATCGAAGCCCAACAAGCCGAACGCCTCGCGA
>NZ_LGDD01000130.1 GCF_001279695.1 Streptomyces sp. WM6378 | reverse complement strand
GGCGGGGCCTTTTGTCTCGGTCAGGTGGCTTGGTCTCACTTCGTCGGCCGCGTTCTCATCGTTCCTGCCACGGCCGCTTGCGGCATGTACTCGAGGGCCGGAGGTGCCGGCTCTGGGTACAAGCGGCACGCCGCGTGTCTTCAGTGCACCAGGAGTTTGATGGCGACCTTCAGACGTTCGAGGTAGGACGCCCGCGTTGCGGCCTGGTGCTTGAGGCCGATCGAGGTGCTGATCATCGTCTGTGCGACGGGGGCGGCCGTCTCTTGTCCTGACTCGACGGCGATCGCGTCTGTGATCAGTTCCTCGAAACGTCGTGGAGCGGTCTGTGCGATCTCTCCGAGGAGGTTGGGGTTGTCCGCTATGACTACGGCGACATCGCGCGCCAGCGGGCCGACGTAGCGGCCCGCCCATTGGTCGAAGGCTTCGACGAGGCGCTCCGGAAGAGGACGGTCGGCATCCGCCAAGACGTCTTCGACCACTGCGATGTCGCGTTCCAGGGCCTGGGTCGCGGCGGCACGGAACAGAGCCTCCTTCGAGGAGAAGAGGAAGTAGAGCCCGGGGCGGGAGATGTGCGCAGCCCGCGCCACTTCCTCCATCGAGGTCTTCCGGTAGCCGAATCGAGCGAACGTCGCGAGAGCGGAGTCCAGAACCGTGGTCCGACGGTCGGTATCGATGGTTGGCGACGACAGGGGGCCGGCCTCGGGGCTGCTCATGGGGCGAGCATAGGAGCGGGATCCTAGCTATACAAGTCCAGTCCAATGTGTATAGCCTTGCTGTATGAAGGCTCGCGAACCCCTCTCCACCTCCTTCACCGCTTCCAGCACAGCGGCCGAGGTGGTGCGGGGCGTTGACCTCACCGGTATCCGCGCGATCGTGACGGGAGCTTCCTCCGGAATCGGGTTCGAGACGGCTCGCGCGCTGACCGCAGCTGGGGCGCAGGTGACGCTCGCCGTGCGGAACACGGCTGCGGGTGACGTCGTCGCTGGATCGATCGAGAGCTCGACCGGAGCGGTCCGGCCTCGAATCGTCCGGCTGGACCTCGCTGACAGAGCCACCGTCACGTCGTTCGTCGCCGCGTGGAGCGGTCCGCTTCACCTGTTGGTCAACAACGCGGGCGTGGTCACCGGTGGCCTCGAACGAACCCGCGAGGGCTGGGAGTTGCAGTTCGCGACAAACCATCTGGGGCACCTCGCACTCGCCATCGGCCTGCACGACGCCCTGGCCCTCGGGGCGTCCGACCGCGGAGGGGTACGGATCGTCTCGGTCAGTTCGACGGCGCACATGCGTTCCGGCATTGACTTCGACGACCTCCACTTCGAGCGGCGCAGCTACGACCCGCAGATCGCCTACGCCCAGTCGAAGACGGCGAACT
>NZ_LGDD01000129.1 GCF_001279695.1 Streptomyces sp. WM6378 | reverse complement strand
TAGGACTCCGTTAAGTCTCAGGCGATCTTGTTGGTTTCCGTGGGCTAGGTAGCGGGCGGTGGCAGGTGGTGCAGATGCCGGTCCAGCACCTCAGTGTGTCCTGGAGGAGGTCGAGGAGGTGGTAGAGGGTGAGACCGGCGTGGGGGCTTTTGGGGAGAGCCGCTGTTCAGTGAGGAAGGCGTGGGCGGCGGTGGCGAGGGTGACGTGGTGGTGCCAGCCGGGCCAGGAGCGTCCCTCGAAGTGGTCCAGTCCCAGGCCGTGTTTGAGTTCCCGGTAGTCGTGCTCGACCCGCCAGCGCAGCTTTGCCCAGCCCACCAGGTCCTTGAGCGGGGTGTCGGCGGGCAGGTTGGAGAACCAGTACTCGGTGGGCTCTTTGGCATCGGCGGGCCATTCGGCCAGCAGCCACAGGTCGGGCAGGACGCCGTCCCACCAGCCCTGCTCTGCCGAGGCCCGGGACCTGAGCGGGCGGACGAGGGAATTGCTTGCCGGGCGAACACGCAGGGCCGCGAAACGCGAGCGCATCTGGCCACGGGTGCCTTCGCGCCAGGTGATGTCGGTGAAGCCGTGGTATCCCAGGCTGGCGGCGTGGACGGACACGGCTAAGGGCGCCTGTCGGTAGCGGGGCTGGGGCCAGCACCCGTTGGTGCCTTTGCGGTCGGGGGCTTCGGGCACCGCGTCGAAGAGGTGGGCGGTGACGTCGGAGCGGACGGACAGCACGTAGCCCATGCCGCGCTCGGTGAGTGCGGTGCGGAAGGCTGCGTTGGTCCCGTAGGCCGCGTCGGCGAGCATGACACGCGGTGGCAGCCCCCAGCCGGCGAGTTCGTCGAGGATGTCCAGGGCGAGCCGCCACTTCTCGCGGTGCCTGACGCCGGACGGCACTCTGCACGCCGTGCGACGCTCGGCGTCGTCGGCCCATTCCTTGGGCAGGAACAGCCGCCACTGCAACGGGGACGAGGCCGAGGCAGTGACGGCGTGCACGCTCACGGCGACCTGGCAGTTGGCCCGTTTCCCCAGCGCGCCGCAGTACTGAGGTGCGACGCCGACCGACCTCCGGCCGTCCTTGGGAAAGGACACGTCGTCAACCACCCAGGCATCGGGGCTGATTACCGCCGTCATCCGCTCGGCGATCCGGCGCCGCACCGGCATCGGGTCCCAGGTGGACTGGTTAACGAACTGCTGCAGGTTCTGCTCGTTGCCGTCCGGAAGCCGCGCGGCCATCGCCTGGATGGACTTGCGGCGTCCGTCCAGCATCAGGCCCCGCAGATAGCAGTCGCCCTTGGCCCGCTGGTCCTTGCGCGGCACCGAGGCAAACACATCCGCCACGAACAGCGCCAACTTCGCCCGAACACGCATCACTTCATGTGCGTCCACATGCCCAACATGCCTCCGGAACAGGCCCCACGGGAAGACCTAACGGAGTCCTA
>NZ_LGDD01000128.1 GCF_001279695.1 Streptomyces sp. WM6378 | reverse complement strand
CTCCGCAGCACCGCCGCCCCCACCAACATCACAGCCCCCAGCCCTCCGACCACCCAGTCCGAAGCCGCCGGCACCCCCGCCTCCCGCAGCAGCGCAGCGACTCCGAAGCTGGTGTCCCACACCCGCTCCGTAAGGGCCGAACCAAAGCCCTGCACGAAGAAGAGCGTCCCGACGATCCACAACGCCGTCTGCCCGCCCGACCTGCTCACTGCCCGCCCCGAAGTCATCGGTACGTCCACCTTCCCCAAAGGATCAAAGGATTCCATCGTTCTGATGCGATCGCATCGGTATGACCGTAACACCGTACTGATGCAAGCGCATCAGATCCCGTAGACTCCCGGCCATGCCAAGACAGGTGGACCACGAGGGCCGACGCCGACAGATCGCCCAGGGCGTCTTCGAGCTCATCGCCGAACGCGGCCTCGAAGCCGCGACCCTGCGCGACGTCGCCGCGAGGGCGGGCGTCTCCATGGGGGCGGCGCAACGCTGCTTCCGCACCAAGCAGGACATGCTCCTCTACGCACTGGAGCACATGAACCAGCAGGTCACCGCCCGCATCCAGGCCCAGATCGCCGACTCTGACGACCCCGGGTCGACGCTCACGATCCTGGAACAGACGCTCCTCGGCATCTGCCCCACCGACGAACAGGGCCGCGCGGAGGCCAGGGTCTGGCTGGCCTTCTCGGCCCAGGCGGCCGTCGACCCCAAGCTCGCCGCCGTGCAGCGCGAACAGTACGAGGGCCTGGCCGAGCTGATCACCCTGCTGATCCGCGTCGCCCAGGACGCCGGCCAACTGGCCGACGACCTGGACGCCGGATCAGAAGCGGAATTCCTGATCACCTACGCCGACGGTCTGAACATGCAGCTCCTGCTCTCCCGCCAGACCCCGACCACGGCCCGCGCCGCCCTGCACCGAAGACTCACCGCCCTCCGCCCCCTCTGACGCTCCCGAACTCGGCGCTCTCGCCCTCTAGGCCCAGGTCGTCCGGGGGCACCGGGTAGCCCGGGAGTTCCTCGGTCAGACCTGGTCTGGCAAGGGTGACAGCCTGCGCTCACTGCCAAGTCTGCGCTTGAGCGCGAGGTTCTCGTGGTAGAGGTTTGCAGTTACTGCTGCCAGCGCGTCCAGCTTGCCTTGCACTTGACTCACTTGCGTATTCGCTTCCCGAAGGCGGCTGTGCAATCCCGCGATCGTTTCGTCGCGGGCGACCTCGCCCAGGGTACGCAGCACGGGGCTTGCGACCTTGGCGTTCCACTGCGTCAGCACGTCGTGGGCGCGGTGCACGGTGGCGTGGCTGACCTGGGCTTCACGGGCAAGGTTTTCCTTTCGCGTGCCGGGCGGGGCCTTTTGTCTCGGTCAGGTGGCTTGGTCTCACTTCGTCGGCCGCGTTCTCATCGTTCCTGCCACGGCCGCTTGCGGCATGTACTCGAGGGCC
>NZ_LGDD01000127.1 GCF_001279695.1 Streptomyces sp. WM6378 | reverse complement strand
CCTCGATCGCGATAGCCCCCATGACAGGGCAATCCCCGCAAGAAACGTTCCCGCAGTCGCACGGCGACCCGGCGATTCACGGAATCGCGGCCAGAACCACGGTTTTCCCCACCCTCGGGTGGTTTGAGTCTCATGTAATGGTCCATCCCGATTTCGCCGAATTCCCCATGGGGATGACGAAGTTGGGCTTGAGGGTCCTGGCCATCACGAACACGCACATGTCCCTCGACCTGCAGCACGAGAGGTCGATGGACGCACCTGATGGCAAGGAGATCATTCACCGTGGTCGACATCATCGAGATCTACGTCCACTGGTACGCGGGCCGCTCCAAGAGCGAGTTGGCCACGTCGCTCGGCGTGGACCGCAAGACGGTCAGGAAGTACCTGGCCCCGGCGGAACTGTCCGGGATCACCCCGGGCGGCCCGCCCATGAGCGAGGACGACTGGGCCAAACTGATCAAGAGCTGGTTCCCGGAGCTCGCTGACCGGCGACTGCGGCAGATCACCTGGGACCAGTTCGACGAACACCGCGACTACATCAGCAGCCTGCTCGGAACCGTCACCGTCACCACGATCCACCAGCGGCTCCGCGACGACCGCGGAGTGCGGGCATCCCGGTCCTCGCTCCACCGCTGGATCGAAGCCACCCTGCCCGGAGAGACGAAGAGATCGCAGGTCACCGTCTTGCGGGATGAGGTCGAGCCCGGCACGGAGGCCCAGATCGACTACGGCTTCCTGGGCCAGTGGACCAACCCACGCACCGGCAAACGGCACCGGGTCTGGGCCTTCGTGATGGTGCTGCCCGCCTCCCGGCACATGTTCATCCGCCCGGTGCTCACCCTGGACCAGCACGCCTGGACCGAAGCCCACGTCGCCGCCTTCACGTTCTTCGGCGGTGTCCCGCGCCGGCTCGTGCCGGACAACCTGCGCACCGGCGTTGACAAGCCCGACCTCTACGACCCCAAAATCAACAAGGCGTATGCCGAACTCGCCTCCCACTACGGCGCGTTGGTCGACCCGGCCCGGGCCGGGAAGCCGAAGGACAAGCAGGTCATCGAGCGGGCCCTGCAGGCCGAGATGAGCGACCATCTCGATTATACCGACCGCAGGAAGGTCGCCGCCGCACTGAAGCCCGTCTACACCGCCGTCGACGAGACCGCGGCCCTCGCGGCCCTCGAAACCGTCCGCGACGAGTGGGGCCGGCAGTATCCCGGAACGATCAGCGTGTTCGAGAACGCCTGGGCCCGGTTCATCCCGTTCCTCGACTTCGACCAGGACATCCGCCGCGTCATCTACACGACGGATGAAATCGGCAATACCCGCCGCGAGTTCAGCCTGAATCGGCTCGCTCGGGACGGGGCGGCTGCCAGTGCGCGGCGAGAACCGCGTAGGCGCGTTCCTGCTGCTCGATGATCTCGCGTTCGTGCCGCCAGAGCGCAGGGTCGTT
>NZ_LGDD01000126.1 GCF_001279695.1 Streptomyces sp. WM6378 | reverse complement strand
GGATGGGCCGCGTCGTGCGGGTGTGTCGTCCTTCGGGATCAGTGGTACGAACGCGCACGTGATCCTGGAACAGCCCGAACCCGCCGACACCGACACCGACGCCAGCGCTGCATCGGACGCCGCCGAGGACGAGACGGCCAGGGCCGCGCTGCCGGTGCTGGTGCCGCTGTCCGGCCGGACCGAGTCGGCGCTGCGCGCCCAGGCAGGGCGGTTGCTGTCCCGACTGGACGGTGAGCCGGCGCCGCGCGTCACGGATGTCGCCTACTCACTGGCGACGGGCCGCGCGGTGTTCGAGCACCGCGCGGTGATCCTGGCCGGGGACCGGGAGGAGCTGCTGCGCTCGCTGTCAGCCCTGGCCGAGGGCCGCAGTGAAGCGGCCGTCGTGGCACAGGACCGGGCCCGCGCCGGCAAGCTCGCCTTCTTGTTCTCGGGTCAGGGGTCGCAACGCCTGGGTATGGGGCGGGAGTTGTACGACCGTCATCCGGTCTTCGCGGCGGCGTTCGACGCGGTGTGCGCTTCCTTGGACGAGCATCTGGACCGTCCGTTGCGGGACGTGGTGTGGGGTGGGGACGTGGAGCTGCTGAACCAGACCGT
>NZ_LGDD01000125.1 GCF_001279695.1 Streptomyces sp. WM6378 | reverse complement strand
GGTCCTGGGGTGTCCGGCCGCAGTACGTGGCTGGACACTCCGTCGGCGAGATCGCCGCCGCGCATGTCGCCGGGGTCTTCACGCTGGCTGACGCCTGCACGTTGGTGGCGGCCCGCGGACGGCTCATGCAGGCCCTGCCCGCCAGCGGTGCGATGGTGGCGCTCCAGGCCACCGAGGAGGAGGTTCTTCCGCATCTGATGGGTGGGGTGTCGATCGCGGCGGTCAATGGTCCGTCGTCGGTGGTGGTCTCCGGTGTCGAGGATGCGGTACTGGCCATCGCGGCGCGCTTCACAGCCGAGGGCCGCAAGACCAGCCGACTGCGGGTCTCGCACGCCTTCCACTCGCCGCTGATGGAACCGATGCTGGCCGACTTCCGCGCCGTCGCCGAGGGCCTGTCCTACGGCGAGCCGCGCATCCCCGTGATCTCGAACGTCACCGGCGAACCCGCCACCGCGGAGCAACTGTGCTCCGCGGGATACTGGGTCGGTCACGTCTGCGCAGCAGTGCGTTTCGCCGACGGGGTCAGCGCACTGGAAGCGCAGGGCGTCTCGGCGTACCTGGAGCTCGGCCCCGACGGCGCCCTCTCCGCGCTCGCCGCGGAGTCCGCGGCGGACGAGTCGGTACTGACCCCCGTACTGCGCAAGGACCGGGAGGAGACACCGGCACTCCTCACGGCTGTGGCACGTCTGCACGCCCGCGGCGTGCCCGTCGACTGGTCCGCCGTCTTCGCCGGTACGGGTGCGCGGTGGGTTGACCTGCCGACGTACGCGTTCCAGCGGGAGCGGTTCTGGCCGTCGGGTCGGGTGGCGCGTTCCGGTGATGTGCGGTTCGCGGGTGCTGGGTGCGGCGGTGCAACTGGCGGGCTCGGGTGGGGTGTTGTTCACCGGGCGGTTGTCGGTGTCCTCGCACCCGTGGCTGGCGGATCATGTGGTGCTGGGGTCCGTGCTGGTGCCCGGCACGGCACTGGTGGAACTGGTGCTGCGGGCGGCCGACGAGGTGGACTGCGGCGAGGTGGAGGAGCTGACGCTCGCCGCGCCGCTGGTGCTGCCCGCGTCGGACGGCGCGGTCCAGGTGCAGGTATGGGTCGGTGAGTCCGATGACGGGGGTCGCCGGCCGGTGTCGGTGCACGCGCGTGACGGAGCGGAACCGTGGACGCTGCACGCCAGTGGTGTCCTGGCCCCGGCTGCCGAAGCGCCGTCGTTCGATGCCGCGGTGTGGCCGCCGCAGGGCGCCGAGCCGCTCGACGTGGCGGGCTGCTACGAGCGGTTCGCGGACGCCGGGTTCGCTTACGGTCCGGTGTTCCAGGGCCTGCGGGCGGCCTGGAAGGTGGGCGATGACGTCTATGCGGAGGTCGGGCTTCCCGACGGCACGGACGGCGACGCCTACGGGCTGCACCCGGCACTCTTCGACGCGTCGCTGCATGCGGCGCTACTGGGTGGCGAAGGACCGGGCGAGAGGGGTGTCCCCTTCTCGTGGAGCGGGGTGACCCTGCACGCGTCCGGTGCCTCCCGGGTGCGGGTCCGCATTCGTGCCACCGGGAACGACACGTCGATCGCGATCGCGGACACCACCGGCGCGCCGGTGGCCTCGGTACGGTCCCTGACCGTGCGTCCGATCAGCGCCGGGCAGTTGCAGGCCGGCGATTCCCTCTTCAAGGTCGACTGGACCGGCATCCACCTCGCAGGCGAGCCTGTGGGCTCCCTCACCATGCTCGGCAAGGACGCCGAAGGCATCCTCGACGGACTCTCGCTCCAGCCCCACACGGATCTCGACGACATCGCGGAAGCGGGCGCCCACGAGATCGTGCTCGTCCCGCCGGCCATCGGGGCCGCCGGAACGGTGGAGTCGGTGCATGCCGCGGTGGTGGGGGCGCTGGGGGTGATCCAGTCGTGGTTGGCGGAGGACCGGTTCGTGTCGTCGCGTCTGGTGTTCGTGACGCGGGGTGCGGTGTCTGGTGCGGATCTTGCGGGTGCGGCAGTGTGGGGTCTGGTGCGGTCGGCGCAGTCGGAGCATCCGGGCCGTTTCGGCCTGCTGGATGTGGAGGGCGACGCCGAAGTAACGCTCATCCCGACGGCGTTGGCATCGGACGAGTCGCAACTGCTGGTGCGCGGCGAACAGGTCCTCGCCGCGCGGCTGGCCCGAGTGCAGCGGCAGGACACTCCCGCAGCCGGCGTCGAATGGGACTCGTCCGGGACGGTCCTGATCACGGGTGGTACGGGTGGTCTGGGGCGTGTGGTGGCTCGGCATTTGGTGGTGGTGCATGGGGTGCGGAGTCTGTTGTTGGTGAGTCGG
>NZ_LGDD01000124.1 GCF_001279695.1 Streptomyces sp. WM6378 | reverse complement strand
GGATGGGCCGCGTCGTGCGGGTGTGTCGTCCTTCGGGATCAGTGGTACGAACGCGCACGTGATCCTGGAACAGCCCGAACCCGCCGACACCGACACCGAATCGGACACCCCGGTGATCGAGCCCGGCGCGCTGGCGTGGGTGCTCTCCGGCAAGAACGAGGCCGCGCTGCGTGGCCAGGCGGCGCGCCTGCTGCCCCTCGTCGCCGGCCGCGACGGGCGGTCCGCGCGGGACATCGGCCACTCACTGGTGACAGGACGGTCGAGCTTCCCGCACCGCGCGGTGGTGTGGGGTGAGGACCGCGAGGCACTGGTGCTCGCCTTGTCCGCACTCGCGGTGGGCGAGGCCGACGCCGGACTGGCGGAGGGCTCGTCCGGTGCGGGGAAGACGGCCTTCTTGTTCTCGGGCCAGGGGTCGCAACGCCTGGGTATGGGGCGGGAGTTGTATGGTCGCTATCCGGTCTTCGCGGCGGCGTTCGACGTGGTGTGCGCTTCCTTGGACGAGCACTTGGACCGTCCGCTGCGGGACGTGGTATGGGGTGAGGACGCGGAGCTGCTGAACCAGACCGTGTACGCCCAGGCAGGGTTGTTCGCGATCGAGGTGGCGCTGTACCGGCTGGCGGAATCGTGGGGCGTGCGCGCCGATTTCGTGACGGGGCATTCGATCGGTGAAGTCGCCGCGGCGCACGTGGCGGGCGTCTTCTCCCTCCCGGACGCCTGCGCGCTGGTCGCCGCCCGCGGCCGGTTGATGCAGCAACTGCCCGTTTGTGGGGCGATGGTGGCGATCAGGGCGACGGAGGAGGAGGTTCTTCCGCATCTGATGGGTGGGGTGTCGATCGCGGCGGTCAACGGTCCGTCGTCGGTGGTGGTCTCCGGTGTCGAGGATGCGGTACTGGCCATCGCGGCGCGCTTCACAGCCGAGGGCCGCAAGACCAGCAGGCTGCGGGTCTCGCACGCCTTCCACTCGCCGCTGATGGAACCGATGCTGGCCGACTTCCGCGCGGTGGTGGCACGGCTGTCCTTCGGCACGCCGACGATCCCTGTCGTGTCGAACCTGACGGGCCGGCTCGCCGAACCCGAACAGCTCGGCCACGCCGACTACTGGGCCCAGCACGTCCGCGAAGCCGTGCGTTTCGCGGACGGCATACGGGCTCTGCACGCAGAAGGGGTGACGCGCTTCCTCGAACTCGGCCCGGACGGTGTGCTGTCCGCGATGGCACAGGAGTCGCTACCGGACGACGCCGTGCTTGCTCCCGTACTGCGCAAGGACCGGCCCGAGGAGACGGCACTGCTGGGTGCCCTGGCGCAGCTGTACGTCCGGGGCGCGAGCGTGGACTGGGCGGCGCTGTACGCCGGTACGGGTGCGCGGTGGGCGGAGCTGCCGACGTACGCGTTCCAGCGGGAGCGGTTCTGGCCGTCGGGTCGGGTGGCGCGTTCCGGTGATGTGTGCTGGGTGCGGCGGTGCAACTGGCGGGCTCGGGTGGGGTGTTGTTCACCGGGCGGTTGTCGGTGTCCTCGCACCCGTGGCTGGCGGATCATGTGGTGCGGGGGTCCGTGCTGGTGCCTGGGACGGCACTGGTGGAACTGGTCCTCCGCGCAGCCGACGAGGTCGACTGCGACCTGCTGGAGGAACTGACGTTGGCCGCGCCGCTGGTGCTGCCCGCGTCGGACAGCGGTGTGCAGGTACAGGTCTGGCTGGGGGAGCCGGACGGTTCGGGCCGCCGCCCGGCGTCGGTGCATGCGCGTGAGGCCGAGGGCCCCTGGACGCTGCACGCCAGCGGTGTGGTGACCACGGGGGCCGAAATAGTCTCCTTCGACGCCGCGGTATGGCCTCCGAAGGGCGCGGAGTCGGTGGACGTGGCGGACTGCTACGACGAACTCGCCGATGCCGGGCTCACGTACGGCCCGGTGTTCCGGGGCCTGCGCGCGGCCTGGAAGCTCGGTGAGGACGTCTACGCCGAGGTGGGGCTGCCGGAGGGCACGGACGGCCACGCCTACGGGCTGCACCCTGCGCTCTTCGACGCCGCCCTGCACGCGGCGGCACGGGGTGGAGTGGAGGCGGGCGGAGTCCCCTTCTCGTGGAGCGGAGTGTCCCTGCACGCCTCCGGAGCCTCCCACCTCCGCGTTCGAATCCGAGGCACGGCCAACGGAATGTCGATCGCGATGGCGGACACCTCCGGTGCGCCGGTCGCCTCCGTGGAGTCGCTGGTGGTGCGTCCGCTCTCGGCCGGGCAGTTGCAGGCCGCCGACCGTGACGCCCTCTTCAAGGTCGACTGGGTTCCCGTCCCGCTCACGGACGAGCGTGTCGAGCTCGGCACCGGTCCGGAGAGCGAACCATGGCGAACTCTCGCGGATCTGGAGTCGCTGGCCGGGGCGACCGTGCCCGGTACGGTCCTGGTCACGCCGCCCGCCGGCGCCGCCGGAGTGGTGGAGTCCGTACACCGCGCGGCTGCCTGGGCGCTGGAGATGGTGCAGTCCTGGCTGGCCGACGACCGGTTCGCCACCTCGCGCCTGGTGTTCGTCACCCGCGGGGACGTCGCTGGCGCGGATCTCGCGGGTGCCGCCGTGCGGGGTCTGGTGCGGTCGGCGCAGTCGGAGAATCCGGGCCGTTTCGGTCTGGTGGATGTGGCCGACGACTTCGATATGACCGTGCTGGCGCAAGGGCTCGCTACCGACGAGCCCGAACTGCTGGTGCGTGGTGGTGAGGTGCTGGTGCCGCGGTTGGCTCGTGCCCGGTCCGAGCAGGCGATGGCCTGGGACTCGTCCGGTACGGTCCTGATCACGG
>NZ_LGDD01000123.1 GCF_001279695.1 Streptomyces sp. WM6378 | reverse complement strand
TCATGAGTTCCCTGAGTCAACCTCTATGGCGCTTGGGGCGGGTCGGCGGGCGTATTGATCTTCCCGTTGGTTCGGTGGATGGCGGGGTCGTAGCAGGCGCCGTCGCGCCAGCAGGCCCACATCACGCGCAGCCAGGCCCGGGCGAGGATCCGGATGGCGTGAGGGTGGCGCTTCTTGCGGGCCCGGGCATCGTTGTAGATCTTCGCGGCCCAGTCGCTGCCATGCCTGCTGTTGTCGGCGAAGATGGTAATGGCGACGCGGGCTCTGCGGTTGGTGGCGTATCGGAAGGTCACCGCGTGGGCTTTGCCGGAGGCCCGCGTGACGGGGACGACACCGGTCTCCGCGATGAACTGTTCGCAGGATTCGGCGCGTTCGAGAATCGGGCCGATCTCACCGATGACCTGTGCGAGGTTGACCTGGCCGATGCGGGGCATCGAGGCCAGCAACGGTGCGTAGGGGTGGACCGCGAGCGCCGTCTTGATCGCGGTGTCCAGCTCCCGGATGGCGGTGCGCAGGGCGCGGACCACCTGGACCTGGACGCGGACGAGCTGGGTGACGATGGTGTCGCTCAGCCGGGAGGCGGCGGTCGGGGCCGAGCGCAGCCGCTCGATCAGCTCGCTGCCGGCCTTCTTTCCGGAGTAACGGCGGCGCTTGCACCAGGTTTCAAGTCGTCCGGCGGTGAGTTTGGCGGCTGCGGCTGCGGCCGGGGTCGGGTAGCGGTCGAGGAAGTCCAGGGCGATGTCGCTGTCCAGGCTTGCGAAGACCGTCTTGCCGCCGGGCCAGTGCACGTCCAGCAGGGCTGCGAGCTGGTTGACGGCGCTGACCTTGGCCTCGATGTGATCGGCCCGCTGACGGGTCAGGGCCTGGAGTTCCAGGGTTGCCGTGTCGGTGGGCACCAGACGGCGGAGCATATGGCCGTCGGTGCGCAGGTAGTCGGCGAGTTTGTGGCTGTCTCCCGCATCGGTCTTGGCCTTGGAGGCGCCCCAGCGCGGGCGCATGGCGTGGAAGGCGTTGGGATGGACCGGCACCACCGGGTGCCCCGCGGCCAGCAGCCGGTCCACGACCAGGCCGCGGGTGGTCTCGATGGCCGCCGGCAGGTCTGCGGGAGCGCCGTATCGCCGCAGTCGGGCCAGGGTCTTGTCCAGTCCTTCTGCGGTGTGGGCGAGTTCCCACCGGTCCACGCGGGCCCCGGTGTTGTCCATGACGGTGACGTCGTGGGTCGCGGTCGCCCAGTCCCAGCCGATGTACACGAAGGAAGTACTCCTGTGTCGTTCGCGGAGCACCTGCTCGGTAGTGAGGACGTCTGCCGGGAGCTCACTAATCGGCCCTCAAAGGGGCGTGTTCCTGAAGCCGATCAGACGGCCTCGGGCCCGGCGGGGCCGGCGGAACTCATGATGGCCGTCGAGCGGCTCGCATGGCTGGCCGTACCCCACCGGGACCGAGAGGTCACAACCCTATCCACCAGGGCTGCAGAAGGGATGGTCCTCTAGTGAGC
>NZ_LGDD01000122.1 GCF_001279695.1 Streptomyces sp. WM6378 | reverse complement strand
CTGGTCCGAAAATGAAGGATGAGCCCAGGTCAGCGAGGTGACCGGCGCGCTGTGTTCATGCGGCCTCAATGGGGTCGAAGCGGACGGTGAAGCCGAGGGCGTTGGCCCGGCGGGCCAGCCGTCGCATCGCTTGTTCGGGGTCACGCCGGGTGAAGTAATCGCCACCCAGGTCGTGGTAGGTGACGTCGTGGGTGAGCATGTGCCACACCGCGGTGAGGATCGAGTGTTCCAGCGCGACGACGGCCTTCTTCTTGCCCAACCGGGGCACGAGGCGGTGGTAGCGGGCGCCGAGGTAGGTGGTCTCCCGGGTGCGGGAGGCAGCCATCGCGGCGGTCCCCAGCGCGGCGCCGAGCCACCGGTTGCCATGCCGTCGTCTGCCGGAGCGACGTTTACCGGCGGATTCGTGGTGGCCGGGGCAGACCCCGGCCCACGAGGCGAGGTGTCCGGCGGTCGCGAAGCGGGCCATGTCGCCACCGGTCTCGGCGATGATCACTTCGGCGACAGTGCGACCGACACCGGGGATCGTCTGCAGCAGCTCAAGCTGGCGGGTGAAAGGACGCATCTCCTCCTCGATCCGCACCGACAACTCCCCGATCGCTGCGGTCAGCTGGTCGATCCGCTCCAAGTGGAGGCGGCAGAGGAAAGCGTGGTGTGCGCCGAAGTTCCCGGTCAGTGCCTCCACCAGGGCGGGAATCTTCGGCCGCATGCGGGCCTTCGCCATCCCAGCCAGGACGTGTACGTCACGCTCGCCGACGATGAGAGCATCCAGCATGGCCCGGCCGGACACGCCCAGAATGTCGGTAGCCACGCTGGAGAGCTTGATCCCGGCGTCCTCCAGTTCCTTCTCCAGCCGCTGGGCCTCGCGGGTGCGTTCGCCGGTGAGCGTGGACCGGTAGCGGGCGAGGTCGCGCAGGTGCCGGACCGGCTCCGGGGGCACGAACGAAGCCCTCAACAGGCCGCACTCGCCCAGCTGGCAAAGCCAGGCGGCGTCGGCAACATCTGTCTTGCGGCCGGGCAGTCCCTTGGCATGGGCGGCGTTGACCAGGATCACGTTCAGGCAGTCCTCCAGCAGGTAGAAAGCCGGCCGCCAATAGTCCCCAGTGGCTTCCATCACCACCAGGGTGACCTTCTCGACCAGGAGCCACTCCCGCAGCTCCAGCAGAGAGTTGGTCACCGTCGGATACGTACGAATCTCCTGGCGCCGCGACCGCCGCCCGCTCGGGCTGGGAGTACGCACACACGCCTTGAGGTCTCTCTTGCCGATGTCGAGTGCGGCACATCGCTCGTGTAGTACGTCCATCAGATCCTCCCGGAACGACGCAGGGGCAGGCGCCGTCCGGAGAGACCACAGGGCAAAGAGTCTGGTCCGCGTGCTGCTGCAACAATTGACGGTCCCTGTGAGCGGCCCCCAACGCCATACTGAACGACGAGCCCGAACGCATCACAGACTCATCGGCGTCCCGGACGGACACAGGCCGATTTTCCCGCCATCACGGCGGCCAGCGCAGCGGCCCCAACTACTGAACGGAAAATC